>NZ_SEBS01000047.1 GCF_004211145.1 Flavobacterium sp.
ATTCTTCGGAGACGACGGATCTGAAAAAACCTTGAAAGACGCCTCGAAATTACTTCCGGGAGAAATCATCGATTCATCGGCGTTGAGCCTTTCGGCACTAAAATCATTCGTATCAAAGGAAATCGAAGACGCGAAAGCCAAAGGCGTGTTGTTCTCGGTCCACTTGAAAGCGACGATGATGAAAGTGTCCGATCCGATCATCTTCGGCGCGATCGTGGACGTATTCTTCAAGGACGTTTTCGCCAAATATGAAAGCCTTTTCGCAAAACTCGGCATCGACACCAAAAACGGTTTGGGCGACGTCTACGCGAAGATCGCCGGACAGCCTGAACAAGCCGAAGTCGAAGCCGCGTTGACAGCCGCTTTTGAAAACGGACCTGCTGTCGCGATGGTAAATTCCGACAAAGGAATTACGAATCTGCACGTCCCGTCTGACGTCATCGTCGATGCATCAATGCCCGCGATGATCCGCACATCGGGCCAAATGTGGAACAAGGAAGGAAAAGCCCAAGACACGAAGGCGATCATTCCGGACCGATGTTACGCCGGTTTGTACGTCGCGACAATCTATGACTGCAAGAAAAACGGCGCATTCGACCCGAAAACCATGGGATCGGTTCCCAACGTCGGTTTGATGGCGCAAAAAGCCGAAGAATACGGATCGCACGACAAGACGTTCCAGGCCGACGCTAGCGGAACCATAAAAGTCCTCAACTCAAAAGGCGAAACCTATTTCGAGCAAACGGTCGAGAAAGGCGACATTTTCAGGATGTGCCAGACCAAAGACGCCCCGATCAAGGATTGGGTGAAATTGGCCGTGAACCGCGCGAGATTATCGGAAACTCCGGCCGTATTCTGGCTCGACGATCAACGCGCACACGATCGAGAAATCATCAAAAAAGTAAACGAATATTTGAAGGAATTCGACACGAACGGTTTGGACATCCAGATTTTGGATCCGGTCGCCGCAACGAAATTCTCACTCGATAGAATCCGCAAAGGCGAAGACACGATCTCAGTAACCGGAAACGTGCTTCGCGATTACCTTACCGATTTATTCCCGATTCTCGAACTCGGAACCTCAGCGAAAATGCTCTCGATCGTTCCTCTCATGAACGGAGGCGGACTTTTCGAAACAGGAGCCGGAGGTTCAGCTCCGAAACACGTCGAGCAATTCGTCGAAGAAGGTTATTTGCGTTGGGATTCGCTTGGGGAATTCCTCGCGCTCGGCGTTTCATTGGAACATTTGGGCCAGACGCAGGACAATGCAAAAGCGCTCGTCTTGTCGGAAGCACTCGACAACGCGAACGAAAAATTCCTAGAAAACGACAAATCGCCTGCGCGTAAAGTCGGACAGATCGACAACCGCGGATCGCATTTCTATTTAGCACTTTATTGGGCGCAAGCACTCGCAGCCCAAGACAAGGACGCCGATTTGAAGCAACGGTTCACACAAATCGCCCAGGAACTAACCGACAACGAAGCGAAAATCGACGCCGAACTCATCGGATCACAAGGAAAACCTCAACAAATCGGAGGTTATTACAAGCCTGATTTTGAGTTGACCGATAAGGCGATGAGGCCGAGTGGGACTTTGAATGAAATTCTTTTGAAGTTAAAATAGACACGCTACGCTTTGGACGGTTGGACTCGCTACGCTTTGGATTGTTGGACTCGCTGCGCTTTGGATTGTTGGACTCGCTGCGCTCTGGACTGTTGGACTCGCTGCGCTTTGGACTGTTGGACGTAGTAACCGATCGGTTGTAAAAAGCACAATTTTAACGTACACGCAGCAAATCTTGCAGTCCAAAGCGCAGCGTGTCCAAAGCATCGCGTGTCCAAAGCGCAGCGTGTCCAAAGCACAGCGTGTCCAAAAAAAGCGTGTCCAAAGCACAGCGTGTCCAAAAAAAGCCGTCCCACCGACGGCTTTTTTTATTCCCAAAAATACGATTCCTCCAATTTGTCAGTTTAATAAACAACCAACAAAACAACAAATGGATTTCAATCTCCTGATCTCGACCCTAATTGGCGGCGGGCTCGCGCTTTTGGCGTTTCTCAAGATGAGCAACGTGCTTTCAGTAAATCGAAAAGCCAATTTTTACTTCGGTTTGGTTTGCCTGTTATGGGCGAGTTTTTGGCTCGACAATATAATTGACCGTGAGTTCCTGGCCGCAAATTATGCGCTCGCAATCGTATTAAAGGTCTCGCAGTTCTTGACGGGCGTGGTTTTTTTCATCAGCGTCCGATTCTACACGAACCCGACGCTGCGATTTTCAAAGGGCGATCTTCGCATGTTGATCGCGCCGATCTTGTTTATCGCGCTTTTGCTCGTTCGGCCCGTTTTCGCGGCGTACGACGTTATGTACGTGATCTTATTCCAAGGTCATTCGCTGGTTTTCATACTGCTGTCATGGCGTACCGTCAACAAACACGAAAAAAACATCGAACTTTTCGCTTCAGACATCGAATCCATCGACCTGCGCTGGATCAAATACATCATCTATTCGTTGGTACTTTCGGTCGTCGTGGTCGTCGTCTATAAGATTTTAAAGATGAAGCAGCCGCTCAACTTCTACATCAACCTGCATTTGCTGATCGTCGTGTATTTCGTGGCGTTTTTCTCTATCCGACAAAAGGAAATCTTCCCGCGAGGATTGAAGATCGAGGACGCAATTGGATTGTCGGATATTGAGAATTCGGATCCGGTCCGAAAAACAAAACTCATGAACGACGATGAATTGCTGCGCACAAAACAAAATCTCGTAACGCAAATAGAAGCATCGGCACTTTACCTCGACTGCGAACTCAACCTTGTGAAACTAGCCGACGCCATGCGACTTTCCACGCACCAACTTTCATACGTGATCAACAACGGAACGGGCGAAAATTTCTTCAACTTCATCAATCGCTTCCGCGTCAAAAAAGCCGAAACACTGCTCACCGACCCGAATTTCGATCATCTCACGATCGTCGCCATAGGTTTCGATTCGGGATTCAATTCAAAAACGGCATTCAACACGGCTTTCAAGAAAGTTACGGCTTACACACCGACCGAGTTTCGAAAAATACGTACTACTTTCCAAGAAAAACTCATAATCAATTGATTTACAATTGCATAAAAAAACACAAACAGTGTTCGGGTTTATAATCCAAACCGAATTAACAAAACCGTCCGCTTAATTTTGTCATCAATCAACCCAATCACTACATGAAGAATTTTTTATTTTGGCTGCTGTGTCTTTTAATCGGTCCATCGGTCGCTGCCCAACAAAATTTTACGCTGTCGGGAACCATTCAGGATGAAACTACGAACGAGACCCTGATCGGCGCGTCGGTCTACATCGTCGAGACGAAAGCCAGCGTGCCGACGAACGAATACGGTTTCTTCTCGATCACATTGCCCGCGGGAACGTACACGATCAAGATCAGTTACGTCGGATTCTCGGACTTTTCTGAAACCGTCGTGCTCGACAAAAACCTGCGCAAGAAAATCGCGATGGCTGGAACGAGCCAGGAACTCAACGAAGTTGTGATCGAGTCTGACACAAAACGCGCGAACATCCGGAAACCCGAGATGAGCGTGAACAAACTAACGGTCGCCGAAATCAAGCGAATGCCCGTCGTTCTAGGCGAAACGGACGTCCTGAAATCCATCTTGCAATTGCCCGGCGTCACGAATGCGGGCGAAGGCGCGTCAGGATTCAACGTGCGTGGCGGAGCGGCCGACCAGAATTTGATTTTGCTCGACGAGGCCACGATTTATAATTCGTCCCACTTGTTCGGCTTCTTTTCAGTGTTCAATTCCGATGCGATCAAGGATCTGAAATTGTATAAAGGTGGAATTCCGGCGCGGTTCGGAGGTCGCGTCTCGTCGGTGCTCGACATTTACCAGCGCGAGGGAAACAGCAAGGAATTCCACGCGAGCGGCGGAATCGGTTTGATCTCAAGCAGGCTTTTGGCCGAAGGTCCGATCACCAAAGACCGCGGGTCGTTCCTCGTTGCGGGTCGCGCTTCTTACGCGCATCTGTTTCTGAAGTTGACCGACAATGACAACTCGGCGTATTTCTACGACCTCAACGCCAAACTCAGTTATCAGCTAAACGACAACAATCGCATGTATGTGTCGGGGTATTTCGGGCGCGACAAGTTCGACATCAGCGACAGTTTCAAGAATACGTATGGAAACACGGTGCTGAATCTGCGCTGGAACCATTTGTTCTCAGAGAAATTGTTCACGAACGTATCGATGATCTACTCCGATTATTATTACGGATTACAGCTCGATTTCCTCGGATTCAACTGGGATTCGGGCATCAAGAACTTCAATTTCAAGTACGATTTCAAGCATTATCTGAGCAATAATTTCAAGCTTTTTTACGGGCTCAACGCGATTTATTACGATTTCAACCCGGGCGAGATTACGCCGTCGGGAGCCGAATCGGGCATAAATGCGCGCCAACTCGAGCAAAAGTACGCGTTCGAACCTGCGCTGTATCTCGAAGCCGAGCAATCGATCGGGAAAAAAATCACCGTGAACTACGGCCTGCGCTACAGCCTTTTCTACCGAATGGGTTCCCAAACGATGAACTTGTATGCGAACGACCAACCCGTAAGTTTCAACCAACAATTGCAGATTTATGAGAAAGCGACGCCGATCGGGACGCAATCTTATGGTCGCGGTGAAACGATCGCCGACTTCAACAACCTGGAACCGCGCGCGTCGATCGCATTTGAGATCAACGACGACCAATCGGTAAAGGCGAGCTACAATCGCATGGCGCAATACCTACATTTGATTTCGAACACCTCATCGCCTACTCCGCTCGACGTTTGGGCGCCAAGCGACAATTATCTAAAGCCGCAGTTGCTCAACCAATATGCGCTGGGCTATTTCCGAAACTTCAAGGACGACGCCTATTCGCTTGAGGCCGAAGTCTATTACAAGACACTCAAGAATCGTCTCGATTACATCGACGGTGCCGACCTCATCGCGAACGACGCCATCGAACAGGTCGTGCTTCCCGGAAAATCGCGGGCGTACGGTTTCGAGTTGCTGGTCCGGAAAAACAAAGGCAAGCTCAACGGTTGGGTTTCCTACACCTTGTCGCGCTCGGAGCAGCAAACGCCCGGACGAAATGCGTCGGAACCCGGAATCAACAATGGCGGATGGTACAAATCAGGTTACGATAAATTACACAACCTTGCGGTCACGGCTTCTTACGAACTGTCGAAAAAGTGGACATTCGGCGCCAACTTCGCGCTGCAATCGGGACAACCGGTAACGTATCCCAAAGGGTATTACGAATTCCAGGGCGTGCTCGTCCCAAGTTACGGATTGCGCAACGAGGACCGGCTTCCCGCCTATCATCATCTGGACATTTCGGCGACTTATATCCCGACCCGAGGCAAAGCCGAACTGGCCGAAGGCAAATCCGACAAGAAAAAAGGCTGGCAAAGCGAATGGGTTTTCAGTATCTACAATTTGTATAACCGCATGAATTCGGCGTCCATCTCTTTCCGACAAAACGAAGATACGGGCCGAAACGAAGCGGTTAGGCTGTCTATTTTCGGGGTAATCCCGAGTGTTACGTATAACTTCAAATTCTAACCCATGAAAAAAATAAGCGCACTTTTCCCACTGATATTTCTTTTTCTTTTAAGCGGATGCGAAGAAGTCGTCGACCTCGATCTCGAAACGCAACGACCGCGTTTGGTGATCGACGCCGGAATCGATTGGATCAAAGACACCGACGGAAGTGTACAAACCATCCGCCTGACCACGACGGCCGCCTATTATGCGCCGACCGTTCCGGCGGTGACGGGCGCGACTGTTTTCATTGCGAATTCAGTCGGCGACATTTTTACGTTTACCGAAGATCCGGGAACCGGAAACTACATTTGCAACGAATTCGTTCCGGTGCTCAACGAAACCTATTTCCTCACGGTGGATTACGATGGCCAAACGTACACGGCCCAGGAAACGTTGGTCGCGACATCGGACATCCTAACGATCGAACAGGATAACGAAGGCGGTTTCTTGGGCGACGAGGTCGAAGTCAAATTCTTCTATCAGGACGAGCCGACCATGGGCAACCATTATCTCGTGCGGTTCGACGCGCCCGTATTTCCATATCCTGACTACGAAGTGATTTCGGACGAATTCATAAACGGCAACCAAACATTCGAATCCGTGAGCGAGGAAACACTTGAAGCCGGCGTCGATGTTAGAATACGACTGTACGGAATTTCCGAACGCTATTACGATTACATGTCCAAACTGCTGCTCATGACGGGCGGAAGCGGCGGGCCTTTCGGAACGGCTCCCGCAACGGTTCGCGGCAACATCGTGAACGAAACCGATGAGAGCAATTTCGCATTGGGTTTCTTCAGGCTTTCTGAAGTTGACCAGGAAAATTACACCATCCAATAGGAAAATGGACGAATCCGTTAAAACGGTACGTATAAAATCGTAAAAAGGGCATTCGTACAAAAAATCCTCAAAAATGTATGAATGCCCTTTCTTTTAGAGGTTTCGCGATTGTAAAAAAGGCCGAAATCGGTTAACTTTCGTACCTCTAAAAAACAAAAAATTGAAATTCTTCGCGTTCCTCGCATTTTGCCTGTCTGTTTGTGCCGTGTCTCACGCGCAACTCGGTTTTTGCACGGGCAGCAAGGGTGATCCCGTTTTTACCGAAGACTTTGGCAGCGGAACAGGTTTCGGCCCGGCATTGCCGGCGGGAACGACTTCCTACACGTTTATCGCGAGCGGTCCTGACGACGGACAATACACGCTCAACAGCAACACGATGATGAACGGGAATTGGGTCAACCGCGAAGACCATACACCGGGCGATACGAATGGAAAAGCGCTCATCGTGAATGCGAGTTTCAACGCCGGGGAATTTTACCGACGCGTCGTAACCGGGCTTTGCGTCAACACGACTTTCGAATTCACGGCCTGGCTCATCAACGCTTACAATCCCGCAAACAACGCCTGTCCTGGCACCGGCATACCGATCAACGTCAAATTCCAGATTTGGGACCAAAGCGAAACGACGTTGCTGGCCGAAGGTGACACGGGAAACATAAACGGTTCGACGAGCGCGAACTGGACACAATACGGTTTGACGTTCACGACGCTTCCCGCCCAGACATCGGTGGTTTTGAAGATGATAAACAATGGCGTCGGAGGCTGCGGAAACGATTTGGCGATCGACGACATCATGTTCCGATCTTGCGGCGACATCGCGTCGGTAACTTCAGGAAGTGACGCCGTAGTTGAAGTGTGCTCGAACCAATTGCCCATAAGTTTGTCGCTCGATGTGAACATTTCAGGGACGGCAAGCCACGTTTTCCAATGGCAGCAAAGCGTAGACGGTACGACCTGGACTGATATCATTGGTGAAACATCTTTGAATTACACGACGCCGCCGTTGACCGCATCGGGCTATTTTCGCGTGAAGGTCGCCGAAGACATCGCTAACATGTCGAACTCGTTTTGCTACACCTTGTCGGAATCACTGCATTTTTTAGTGTTGCCACAACCGACCGCGCCTACGAACGACGGAAACATCGGCGCGTGCAGCAGCGATACGATTCCGCCTTTGTCGGTCACGCCGACGATCGGCACAATCATAAATTGGTACGACGATGCGACCGCAGGAAACTTGCTTCAGGCGAATTCTCTGACCTACTCGACCCAGATCGCGGGAACGTATTATGCCGAAGCCTCGAACGGGATTTGTGAAAGCCCGACGCGAACGCCTGTAACCCTGACGATATTTCCGGCTCCCGAGTTTCCCGATGCCGTTCCATCGCCCATCGAAATCTGCCAGGGCCAAACCGCAACGATCGACGCCGGAATTACGGGCGTGAGCTACAATTGGCAACCCGGAAGCGCGACGACACAGACGATCCAGGTTTTGACCGCGGGATCTTACACGGTTACAGTAACGTCGGGCAACGGTTGCAGCGATTCGCAGATGTTTACCGTGATCACGTACGACGAGCCGCAAATACAGGCAGTCAACACAAGCGGTTCGACCGTGACGATCATTACCGTTTCGACAGGCAGTTACGAATATTCGCTCGACAATTTCTACTGGCAGCAATCGAACGTTTTCGAGAATGTCGCGGGCGGCGCTTTGACGGCTTACGTTCGCGAAACGCATGGCTGCGGCTTGGACGACGAACCTTTCCTGTTGATCATTCCGCCTGCGTTTTTCACTCCAAACGGCGACGGTTACCACGATTTCTTCACGATTCCCGGAATCGAACAGACCGTGGATTCACGCGTCGAAATTTATGACCGTTATGGAAAGTATCTCGGTATGATCACATCGCAGTCGCCAAATTGGGATGGGAAATTCAATAACAAACAATTGCCCGCCACCGATTATTGGTTCCGCGGAACGTTTGATGACGGGAAGGAAATTAAGGGGCATTTCAGTCTGAAGAGATAGTGCTGAAGTGCTCGGTGCTCAAGTATCGGAGCATGCCTAATCGTTTCATAAATCATATTTGTTATCGATGCCTCCGTTTCGTAACTTTAGCACTTCAGCACAAAGCACTTTAGCACTCATGTCATCACACCACATAGTCCGGGACGACCAGGAACCCGCGTTAATAATTGCCAACGGCGAAGCGTGCTCAATGGAATTGCTGAACCAATTGCTCGAATGGTCGCCTTTGGTAATCGTTCTGGATTCGGCGATGGATCGCGTCGCATCTTTGGGAATCAAGGTCGATGTGTTGCTCGGGGATTTTGACCGGGGATTCGATCCCGTGATCCACGAAAATTACCAATATCCGATTGAAATCGTCTACACGCCCGACCAGGACAAAACCGACCTCGAAAAGGCGATCGACTACCTGATCGACCGCGAAATTCCTGCGGTGAACATCATTTGGGCAACGGGACGACGCGCCGACCATACGCTCGCGAACATGACCAACATCGTGCGCTACAAAGACAAAATCAAGATTGTCGTGCTCGATGATTATTCGAAAATCTACCGACTGCCGCAAAAATTCGAGAAATGGTACACGGCAGGAACGATTTTATCGCTGATGCCGATTGGGGAAGTCACGGGAGTTTTATCGCAGAATCTTTTGTATCCGCTCGAAAACGATACGCTGACGTTGGGTTATCGCATCGGCAGCAGCAATGAAGCGGCGAAGGACGGCATCGTTTCGCTCACTTACGCTAGTGGCGATTTGCTGTTGATGGAGTGTTTTGACTGATTAGCTTCCCTTTTTTTTGCTTCCTTTATTATTCAAGGATTTTCCGCTTGTAGCGGCACTCGACTTTGCCGTGCGCACCAAAGCAGTAGGCAGTTCTTTTTGTCGGGCTTTGAACGTATCGGTTTGATGTTTCGCGCTCGCTAGAAATTCGGGATCCGACCAATACATTTCGATGAGACGGTTTAACTCTTCAAAACGTTTTTTGTCTTCAGGATGCGTGTCGCCTTTGAAACTGCTCCAGGAATCGTTAAGTACCCGACCAACGGCGTTCACCGTATTTCCGGCTTTCATTGCGTCGGTCTTTGCATCGACTTTCGTGCGCGATTTTTCCTGCTCGCCCATCTCAATCGCTTTTTGACCCAAAGCAAACCAATCTTTGCCTTTGGGTTCAACACCGTACGTATTGTATTGCATCGCCCAGAAATATGCGATTTCCATCGGATCGTATCCGGCGTTTGCGGCTAATGCAAGCCCGACGCGATCAGCCTGAAGTTCTTGCTTTTTGTCGTAGATCGACATACGCAACGTGAAATAACCTTCGGGCATTTGATTGAACGCGATATCGAGCCCTTCGTTGAGAATTTTTCCTCCTGCGACTTTATTGCCTTTTTTGTCGCTCGTAAGCACTTTGTCGTTGTTGTTCTCGGCGATTTTTTTGACTCGTTCACTGCTCCATTTGAACAAACCTGATATCTTCTCGCGGCGTTTCGCATCGTTTACGGCCGTGAAACCGTGTTCGTAAAGCGCGTGTGCGATCTCGTGCGCCAAAACTCCGGCGAGTTGGGCCTCATTCCTGACTTCGGCTATCAAGCCCGCGTTTATATATGATAAGCCGTTCGGTCGGACCATCGCATTTGGGATAGGATTGTCGACCACCACAAAGATAAATTGCATCTTTGCTTTTAGCTGCGACGGAACCAGGCTTGTGCCAAGCTTTTGAATGTACTCCTGCAACGCCGCATCATCGACAATATATCCGACGCCTTCGATCGCCATGCCAAAAACTCTTTTGCGTTTGCTGGCGTCGAACCAAACTTTGAGCAATTCCTTGTGTTCGAAATCATCGGTTTCGTCAATCGCGAATTCGGTTTTGGTCTGCGGATAAAACTCAAACTTGGACGCATTGATCACGCCATTTTCATACGTTCCTTTCACATCGGCAAAATCACCTTCGATGAGTTCAGTAAAATTTTCTTTCGTTTTGCCTTCGTAACCCGTATTTTTTTTACCCGACATCTTTTTGCCCGTGGCCATTTTCACTCTGTTGCCATCGATGTACGCATAGTCGGTGGTCAGCAGATCGAGTCGGCCGTCATCGACACCATCGCTTTTGCCTTCGATATCGTTGACGACCAATTTCGTAGCCTGATAATATCCGGAAATGTCGAAATTCTCGGCCTCTAGCGTGAAACTCATCCCGGGCCGAAGCTGGTCAAACGGAAACGGTTTTTTCTTTTTAAGCAACTGTGTTTTCGAGTCGATGAGCAGCGGAACATTTTGCAATCCTGTTTCAGTGAAAACGTTCACGCGAATTGCCTTGTCGCCATCAGGTTGGTTCGGCGGAATGGAATGCACAAAACCTTCCATGTCCTTTACGGTCTTGCTAATTTCCTTTTGTGCGTGCGCAATCGAGCCGACCAGCAAAAGGCCGACAACAACTATATTTCTTAATTTCATGGTTCTATGATTTTGTTGTAAAACAGGTAATCGTCTAATAGTTGGGCCGCGGTTTCTCGCGATAAATCTTTGGTAAGTTCCCTGAATATTTCAATATCCTCGAGTAGCGACGCATTTTCGGTAGCGTCAGGTTTTATGAAAAGCGCGGGTTCGGATCCGATGTTTTCGAACGTGGAAAAGAGTTTCCATTCGAACGTGCCTTGGGACGGGAACACGAATTCGAATTCCCCGCTATTCGGGACATCTTTTTCGAGTACTTTCGCCCCCGAATTTTTATTGGTTATAATGAGTTTTGCTTTCATTAACTTCTTCTCCAATGTCCATTTCAACCGAACCGAATTTCCCAATATCTTGGCGGAATCCATCGGAAATATCTCGTCGCCGTTCGAACTGATTCGGGACATGACCTTTTTGTTCAATGCACGAACTCCCGCATGTCCGCTGTTGTTCGACTGTTCTTCTAGTTTCCTGATACGATACATTTTCCCGATGTAAGCGATGATATTCGTAGCAGGCTGCACTTTTTCAAGACGCGAGCGCCATTGTTCAGGCTTATACGATTCAACGCGAAGATCATTTCCGAGTTCCAGGTATTTCGATTTATTGTAAACGATGGCACGCGCTTCTTTTGCCAATTCGAGATTGGATTTTGGTGACAGATCGTACCGATAGCCTTTTTTGAGCTTCATGTTCTGCATGCTTACATTTTCGGTCAGGGCGACGACGAAATACTCTTGTGAGAGCGCGACGTCGGCCACAAAAAAACACAAAAGCAAAAACAATATCTTCTTAATCATGATACGGGATTATTCGTTTTTCTTTCTTTTCTTCTTAAATATTCCTTGTATACTTTTTTTCCAAGGCTGAGCATTTTAGACAACACCGGTATCAATATCAGCAATTCGCCTACGCGGAAATAAATTCCTTTCGACATGAAAACAATGCCAGCCAACCAAATGAACAACAGCAAAAAGCCAAGGTTCCACACGAATACGAACAGTTCGTTTATCAATCTTTCCTTGAGGTCGATCAGTAATAGTCCGAGGTAAAAAATGAGCAGCAACGTGATGTTGAGCAAATATTTGCTTACGCCTTCGATTTCGTTGAACGACACATCATGTAGGAACATTTCGACGGCGCAAGCGTGGATTACCGCTCCGGGCATGTTCGGAAAACGATCGACCAACTGATCGTTGACGGGAACTTTGAACTTATCCTGAATATCGTACGGGTTTTTCATGTAGCCGCTTCCGAGCCAACCAACGATTACGATTTTTTCTTTTAGCAAAGAATCCAAACGCGTGGAGTTTTCGGCGTTGAAAAAAGCAGCGGCTTCAATCGCGGGGAAGTCTCTTTCGCGTGCTTCTTGAGTAACGTCGGTCGATAGCGCATCGTAGTAACCATTTTGCGTACAGACATATTCGAGCATAAATTCAGGTTCGCGCTTTTTGTCGTCCGAATAATCGTATCCTGATTTTTCATAAAGCGCACGACCGAATGAAGGCGCGACCTTATCCATATCTTCCAACTCATAAAAATATTTTCGGACAGAATTCGCAGGCGTAATTCCCGGAACTTCAACCGGCGCAATCGTCAATTTATTGGTTTTTTTCGCGAGCGAGTCGAAGTAAGCGCTTTCGTTTCGGTATTTTCCAAGCACGTCAACATGTTTCAAAAGTGCTTGTCCCAATTCAACATCGGTCAGCGAATCGCGACCTTCCATAAAATGAAGATCGAGCCCGATTGATTTTGGACCGTGCGAATCGACCATCGGCAAAATTTCGACCAATTTGCGTCGGACGCTGTCAACCGGAAAACACCCTATATTGATCAACACGACACTTTTTGCGTCACGCTGCGAATAGTCGTTCGCGTTCGTCCCGTAATACAAGTCGTTGAATTCTAGATCACGCGACGCATATTGCGCGACTTCGAGTAAATCCTGTCCAGGAATATGGTGTACGAGCTCAAACAACGGAAACAGCGTGCAAGAAGCGACGAAAATTAAAACGTATAAAAACTTAGGATTTTTCTTCTCTACCATGTTATCGCCAACTCTCCTATGTATTTTGAAGATTAAAGGACTGAAAACCAAACTATCAAAAAAGTAATCACCATCAAAAATTTTTCTTAAAATAACCTAAATCATCGACAAACTACATGAATTAACTTTTGTGGAACGCTAACGCAATGCGGTTACTTCAAAACGAAAATGGTATTTTTGAAAAAAATAGCTCATGCAGAACCCGACAATAAAAATTCGCGAAAAGATTACATTGTCCGACAATCATTACTTGCTCGAAAAAGTGACACTTGACTACACCTTCGACGGAAAAACCGAAACCCAATCGCGCGAAGTCTACGACCGCGGCAACGGCGCGACCGTGCTGCTGTATAACAAAGAATACGGGAACGTGGTTTTGATCCGACAGTTCCGACTTCCGACATTCCTCAACCAAAATCCAACCGGAATGGTAATCGAAGCCTGCGCCGGATTGGTCGACGAGAACGATCCCGACGACACGGTGCGACGCGAGGCCATAGAGGAAACGGGTTGTCACATCGAGAAAGTAAAGAAAGTCTTTTCGGCTTATATGTCGCCCGGAGCCGTGACCGAAATCCTGCATTGTTATGTTGCCGAATACACAAAAGAAATGAAACAAAGCGAAGGCGGCGGCTTGGCGAACGAACACGAACACATCCAGATTTTAGAAATGCCGTTCACCAAAGCGCTCGAGATGATCGCGTCGGGAGAAATCGTCGATGCAAAAACCATCATGTTGTTGCAATACGCGCAAATCAACAAACTCGTTTGACCGATGAAAAAACTTCTCGTACTTGCAATCCTGACAGCTTTGTTATCGTGTAACGACGACGATACGCCCGGCATCAGCATAACGTCGCCCAAAGATGGCGAGACTTTCAACGGCGGACAAACCGTCCAGGTCAAGGTAAAAATTACCGACGACGGCGACTCGATCATGAACGAATGGCTTTTCGTGATTTCTGAAGAAAATGATACGATCGTAAACTTCAGGGACGATGAGTTCGCGTTCGATTATACGATCACGCAAAGTTTCCAGGTACAATCGAACAGGACATATAAGATTCGGGCGAAAGCGCGCGGCGGGCATGGACATTGGGGAACGAAAACCATTTATGTGAGCGGGGAATAGTTTATTGGGAAGATGTACAGATTTACAGATTTCAGATTTTAGATTTTAGATTTATGCGGACAAACCGAGATATTCGAGGTTTAAGATGACAATCGTCCAACGGAAGACATTAGTTCAAATGAACAAATGAACAAATGAACAATGAACATTCAAACAACTAAACGATTAACCGATTAAACCAAACTAATCCAAAACCAATTCGTCCCGAATCAACCTATAATGTTCCCACGGAATAAAATGGTTCGCGCCTTCAATCGGGATCACTTTCATTGACGACGCATTCACGAATTCCTTTTTCAAGAACGCCACATTCCCAAACGGAACCAACGGATCTTCAGTGCCGTGAATGATCACGACATCGGCTGAAATACTACGTATCCGGGGTTGCAACAAAATCAAATCCTTCTTTAAATTAGTCAGTTCATCGTTCGACGTCCGCATCGCTCCGGGAACCAAATACCGGATCGGCGGTGCTTTCACGACCTTTCTCCAATTCGCGTTTCCTTCCTGATTCGGGTCGACCGAACCCGCAAGGATCACCAACTTATCGAATAATTCGGGATGATCGGCGGCCATTTCGATGATGATCGGTCCGCCAAGCGAATGCCCGACGAGCGTGACAGGCTTTCCATTTCGGATTTTTTTCGCAAGATCACAAAGCAATTGGGCGTTGCGTTCCAAATTACCGTAATCCCGAAAATCGCTGTATCCGAAACCCGGGCGATCGACAGCGATCATCCTGTATTTCCTGAGCAATATCGAATCTGACAGATATTGCCGATACGCGTCCCAACTTCCAGGCGAACCGTGTATGAAAAACAGCGTCGGTTTATTCGGATCACCGGTTTCTACGTAATGGATGTTGTGCCCGTCGGAAACCAGGCGCAGGTCGCGATACGGAACTTTAGTCTGTGTGAAGAATTCGCGCGTTTCGTCGGGCGTGAACCGCATCATCATGCACGACTGGCAAAACACGACGTACGCGAGTAGAACGACTATTGCGACGTAGCGCTTTTTAAACCTGATTCTGGAATTTCGCATGTTTAAAGTTACGATTCTTAACGAAAACAAAACGGCGATTCAACCGATAAAAGTTATGCTTATCTTTGTTTTCCTACTTCGCGAAACACATGAAATTCAAAGTCGTATCCAGTTACAAACCCACAGGCGACCAGCCTCAGGCCATCGAAAAATTAGCCAACGGAATCAAGAACGGTGAGCGTTTCCAAACATTGCTCGGCGTCACGGGTTCGGGAAAGACGTTTACGATGGCGAACGTGATCGAAAGCGTCGACAAACCTACGCTCGTATTGGCGCACAACAAGACGCTCGCGGCCCAATTATATTCGGAGTTCAAGCAATTTTTCCCTGAAAACGCCGTCGAATATTTCGTCTCCTACTACGATTATTACCAGCCCGAGGCGTTTATTCCCGTAACGGGAACGTACATCGAGAAGGATTTGGCGATCAATGAGGAACTCGAAAAAATGCGTTTGAGCACGACCTCGGCTTTGTTGTCGGGCCGACGCGATATCATCGTGGTGTCGTCGGTTTCGTGTTTGTACGGTATCGGAAACCCCGTGGAATTCCAGAAAAACGTGATTTCGATCGCGAGAGGCGAAATGATTTCGCGCACCAAATTATTGCACCGACTCGTGCAGAGTTTGTACGCGCGCACCGAAGCCGACTTCAATCCGGGCAGCTTCCGCATCAAGGGCGACACCGTCGAAATCTTCCCGAGTTACGGTGACGAGCCGTTCCGCGTGCATTTCTTCGGTGATGAAATTGAGGAAATCGAAGCGTTCGACGCCAAGACTTCGAAGGTGCTCGAAAAATATTCGCGTCTCAACATTTACCCCGCGAATATGTTCGTGACATCGCCCGAAGTCTTGCACGGCGCGATTTGGGACATCCAACAGGATTTGGTGAAACAGGTCGATTATTTCAAGTCGATCGGGAAACATTTGGAAGCGAAACGCCTCGAGGAACGCACGAATTTCGATTTGGAGATGATACGCGAGCTCGGTTATTGTTCGGGCATCGAGAACTATTCGCGTTATTTGGACCGACGACTTCCCGGAACGCGTCCGTTCTGCCTGCTCGATTATTTCCCGAACGATTTCCTGATGGTCGTCGATGAAAGCCATGTGACGATTTCGCAGGTTTCGGCCATGTACGGAGGCGACAGATCGCGAAAGGAAAATCTCGTCGAATATGGTTTCCGACTGCCCGCCGCGATGGATAACCGACCGCTCAAGTTCGAGGAATTCGAGGCGATGCAGAACCAGGTCGTTTATGTTTCGGCGACTCCGGCCGACTACGAAATGAACAAATCCGAGGGAATTTTCGTCGAACAGATCATCCGCCCGACGGGACTTTTGGATCCGATAATCGAAGTCCGACCGAGCAAAGACCAGATCGACGATCTCATCGAAGAAATCCAGCAACGCGTAGAACTCGACGAACGCACTTTGGTGACGACGCTGACTAAACGCATGGCCGAGGAACTTACGAAATACCTAACGAAGGTAAACATTCGCTGCCGTTACATCCACTCGGAGGTCGATACACTCGAACGCGTCGAGATCATGCAGGATTTGCGAAAGGGAATTTTCGACGTTTTGATCGGCGTGAACTTATTACGCGAAGGTTTGGATTTGCCCGAAGTTTCACTCGTCGCGATTCTCGATGCCGACAAGGAAGGTTTCCTGAGGAGCAACCGATCGCTCACGCAAACCGTCGGACGTGCAGCGCGTAACGTCAATGGAAAAGCGATCATGTATGCCGATGTCGTGACCAAATCCATGCAATCGACGATCGACGAGACGAATTACCGACGCGAGAAACAAATGGCATACAACAAATTACACAACGTAGAACCTGTGGCACTCAAGAAAAGCCTCGACAATGCGCTTGCGAAAAACTCGGTGGCGACGCGTTACCTTGAAAACGTCGCGGCAAAAGCGAACGAGCCGGAACCACAGTATCTCACGAAAGCACAGTCGGACAAAAAGATCAAAGACTTGCGCAAGGCGATGGAAAAGGCCGCGAAGGATCTGGATTTCATGCAGGCTGCGAAGTTGCGTGATGAGATTAAGGCTTTGCAGACCGCCGATTGAGTTTAGGCGCGTCGGGAGAAATAACAACTATTAGGAAATCATTATTTGGATTATCTAAATTTGTGCGTAAGCATCGCGTTCTTAATTGGCGCGTATCTTCTTTATTTGATCGGAAAGCATTCTCCGGACGTTAAGAACGACGACGAGGATTTCAGCGACAGGATGCTTCGTGGACGTGACAAATCTAAAATGTGGGCCGCCATTTCAATGTGCGTGATCTGCTCGGTCGTATATTTGTTCAAGGCTTTTCCACAACCAAAAACGTAAAACGTGCCAAACAAGGAAACACTCGAAAAAGCAAACTCGGCTGTAACGGCAGGCGACAACGAAGGATTTCTTTCCTTTTGCACCGATGACGTCGTCTGGCGTTTCATCGGCGATCAAACGCTGAATGGAAAACAAGCCGTTCGCGACTACATGGACAAAACATATCTCGAACCGCCAAAATTCGATGTCGAGCAATTGATTGCCGAGGGTGATTTCGTAACCGCTGTCGGGAAAATCAGCTTGAATGAAAATGGGAAAACGACGCGTTATTCGTATTGCGACATTTGGAAATTCCGCGATGGGAAAATGCAGGAATTGAAGGCTTTTGTGATTGCGGAATAAACCGTTTAATCAGGAGTTTCTCTTAAAACGAGATTGAGAAGTTAACCATTTAGAACATTAAGCTCATTAAGGATTTTGTCTTAATGAACTTAATGCTCTTAATGGTTTAAAATAATTTTTGACGTAGAAATCACGTAATTGGATCTCTCGGCGTTTTTTAATTTTGACTTGGGCGTAAACCCTAAGCAAAAAACTAAAAATTAGAACTTGTTCTCCACCTCACTCGCCTGCAACATCAAATAATGCAAGTCCGTATTCTTCACGAACGGTTTCAACAGTTCACTTCCCGGCCCGAACATCGCCAATTCCACATAATCGGCTGAGTGATCCATGCTGATCCAACCGATCGAGTCGACTTTCTTCTGCATCTCGGAATACGCCTTGAACGGTAACTTTTTATAATTGTACAAACCACCATCTTCCTTGTGCAAGCCATCGTAAAACGTAAGCAATGTTTTCGCATCATCTTCGGAGATTTCCCAACCATTCGCGAATTGCACGAGCTCCTTTACTTTCGAGGTCGTAAAGTCGGGCTTGATCTCGTTGAGCAGCCATTCGTTCGTCTTGGTGAATTTTTGCAGGTTGTCGAAATTCTTGTTCGCATCCTTTCCGTAAATCACGCCGGGATTCGCGTTTCCGTGGTCGGTCGTGATGATCACCAACGTTTCCTTGTCTTTGGCCGCGAATTCCATCGCAACTCTGATCGCCTCGTCGAACTGTAGCTGCTCGTGAATGAGTCCCGCGATGTCGTTCGCGTGCGCGGCCCAATCGGTCTTGCCGCTTTCGACCTGCATGACGAAACCTTTCGGGTGCGATTTCATTCGGTCGATGGCTTTTTGCGTCATTTCGGCGAGCGATGGAATTTGCTTCTTTATTTCCGAATCCGAATTTCGGTCGGTGTAATACGGCAAACCATCGTCGGCAAAAACTCCAAGTATCGGTTTACCCGACGACGCCTTCATCATGTCATCGCGATTTTTCGCCACCTGATATCCTTTGGCCTGAAACGCGGCGTACATGTCTTTCTTATCCTTTCGTTTGTCCGAAGCGAAATACTGCGCGCCTCCGCCCATCATCACGTCGAAATTCAACTCCAGATATTGTGACGCGATGTCTTCCTGGCTGTTTCGGCTCGCGCTGTTCACGCAGAATCCAGCCGGCGTCGCGTGCGTGATCGGGACCGTCGTGACGCAACCGACCATTTTTCCCGACTTCTTGAATTTCTGCAAAATAGGGAGATATTGTTCTCCGTTCGCGCCCACGTTCAACGCACCGTTCGGAACGCGAAAACCACCGCCCCAGGACGAACTGCCTGCCGAGGAATCGGTCACGATCGAACTCGCCGAAGCCGTGTCCATAAGTGCGCGCGACACGCGATTGTCCTTGTACAACTGCATCCATTCGCTGCTTTTCCCAAGCACGCGGTTGCTGTACAGGTCGGCCATGTTGAGCGTGCCCGTACTCATGCCGTCGCTCACCATGAAGATGATGTTCTTGGCTTTCTTATTCTTGCCCGACAGGTCGAAACCCGCGGTTTTAGCGATACCTTCAAATGGACTCGCGACGGTCGCGCCTATTGCGGCAAGCGTTCCGTTGCGAAAAAAACTCCTTCTGTTCATGTGAAATTTGGATTTGCGCCAAAGGTAAAAAAACCTGTGTTGCGATTGTGTTAAGATTCGGATTTCGGTCAGTCGGTGAAAGCGTCGAATTTCCGTTATATTTGCGGCATAAACCAATCGGATGAAACTACGTTTACTATTTGTTTTACTGGCCGTTACCTTTTCGGCGAATTCGCAATCGGCTTGGCCATCGACGTCCTGGGCTTCGGGCACGAATTTGACGTCGGTGATGAATTCGTCAGGCGTCGTGCAACTCAGCGGGCTTTTTTGGAACGACCAAACCAGCCGTTTGTATGCCGTGCAGAACGACGGACGCGTTCGGGTTTTGCAGTTCAATCCAGCAACGAATACGTTTACGCAAATCGGGAATCGCACGTTCGATGGCGGTCCCGAAGGAATCACACAAGCCGATTTGTCGGCCAACGAATTCTACACGATCGACGAGGACAATTACGAGATCCGAAAATACACGCATCCTGCCGATTTTTCATCGGTGACCGAATCGAAACACTGGGATTTACTCGCCTCGCCTTCCCCAATGGAAGACACTGGAAACACCGGCCCTGAAGGTATCGCGTTCATTCCCGACAGTGCGTTGCAGACGCTTAATTTCACGAGTTCGGTCACCGGACAGCCGTACACGTCGACGAAAGGAATGGGCGGATTGCTATTCATCGCGCACCAGGACGGCGGTTACGTTTGGGTATTCGACGTGAATCCGAATGTAAACAACGACTTCCTCTACATCGGAAAATACAAAACCAATCGCACCGAAAGTTGTGATCTCGCGTTCGACAGTTCCACGAACCTTTTGTACATCCTGCACAATCTGGACAGCAATTATCTCGAGGCGACCAATTTGTCGGTTGCGCCTGTAGCGGGTGGCGAACTGAAATTTGCGACGATAGCCGAATATTTCATCGCAAACCCTGCGGGAAGCAATATGAACGTCGAAGGTTTCGCGCTTTCCCCGAATTGTCCGAGCGGCGGTTTCGCGTGGTTGTGCCGTGATGCGTCGGCGAGTGAGGCGACGTCGATCAAACAGGACGTGCTGCGTTGGTTCAATCCTTTCGGTACCGACGGCGGCTGCGCTCTCGAAGTCTTTGAAAATAAGGGAATCGCGATGTCGGTTTACCCGAATCCGGCCCGAAACGTGATTTCACTGGCGTTTCCTGAAATTTTTTCATCGGTCAGGATTTCAATTAAGAATATCCTCGGACAAACCGTGATGAATCTTGAAAACAATCCGGATTCGATTGACGTAAGCGCATTGTCGAACGGAAGTTACGTGATCGAAGCCGACGCCGAGGGGCAAAAATTCACCTCAAAATTCATCAAGAAATAATATGTTTTCTGAAAAATTCCTGAGAAAAATAAAGCTCGTAGAGGATTTCCAAATCGAGATCGAAATGCCCAAGGACGAGTTCCTCAAAAAACTGCCTTACCTAGTAGAACCGAGCGATCTGGGCATATTCTCTCACGCGTTCGAACAATTTTCATCGTCGCGAACCATTTACAAAGGACAGGTTTTTCCCGATTTTTTCAGGATCCGAAGACGCCGCCGCATGTTCGACACGAGCCTTAACCTCGCGCTGGCCGAAGGAATTTTGAAAGCCCACGGCGACAACACATTGATCGACGTAAAAGTCACGGGATTGAACGGATTCTATAAATTTTTCCCGATTTTGATACTGGGAGTCGAAGCGATATTTTTGCTGACATTCCTGGTTTCAGACATGCCGACGATTTTGATCGGTTTCATGTTGTTCCAGACCACGCTTTTCTTCTCGATCTTCTACTTTATCATGAGGCGCGGCACGAAGGCGATGCGATACGAACTGGAACGCGACTTTTACTTTCTTAAAAAAAGATAAGCTTTATTCGAAGCGTAGCGAATAAAAAAAGCCGTTCGAAAACCGAACGGCCTTTTTTTATTATATCAAATTGATCAAATGCCTCGCAAGTAAACGTCAATCAAGATAAAATCGTCCAGTCTGACTGAACCCTGAACCTTGCACCTTGCACCTTGCACCTCACAAACTGACCTCGACCTGATTGCGCAATAAATCCTCGATCGTTTCCCGTTCGCGGATCAAAATTCCTTTGCCGTCCATCCACAAAACCTCTGCGGGTTTAAAACGTGAATTGTAGTTCGATGACATCGAGAAACAATACGCGCCCGCATTCCTGAAGCAAAGTATGTCGCCTTCGTGGATTTCCGAGATGCGGCGGTTGTTCGCGAACGTATCGGTTTCGCAGATGTAGCCGACGACGGTGTAAAAACGCTCCTTGCCTTTCGGATTCGAGATGTTCTCGATGTTGTGTTGCGATCCGTAAAGCATCGGCCGGATCAAATGGTTGAATCCGCTGTCGACGCCTGCGAAAACGGTCGATGTCGTTTGTTTGACGACGTTTACCTTCGCAAGGAAAAAGCCTGCTTCGCTCACCAAAAATTTTCCGGGCTCGAACGCCAATGTAAGCGGACGCCCGAATTCCTTGCAAAACTCATTGAATCGTTTCGACAATTTCTTGCCGAGTTCCTCGATGTTGGTTTCTATGTCGTCTTTCTTGTACGGAACCTTGAATCCGGAACCGAAGTCAAGAAAATCAAGCTCCTTGAAATTCCGCGCCGCGTCGAACAAGATCTCGGCCGCGTAAAGGAAAACCTCGATGTCGAGAATGTCGGAACCCGTGTGCATGTGGATGCCGTTGATGTGCATGCCAGTATTTTCGACGATGCGCAGGATGTGCGGCATCTGGTGGATCGAAATCCCGAATTTACTGTCGATGTGCCCGACCGAAATATTGTCGTTTCCGCCGGCCATCACGTGCGGATTGATGCGGATGCAGACGGGAACTTTAGGGTGTTTTGCGCCGAAATGCTCGAGAACCGAAAGATTGTCGATGTTGATCTGGACGCCGAGTTCAGCGGCCATTTCGATTTCCTCGAACGAGACGCCGTTTGGAGTATAGATGATCTTCTCAGGTGAGAAACCCGCGTGAAGACCGAGTTGTACTTCCTGTATGGAAACCGTGTCAAGGCCCGAGCCGAGCTTCTTGAGCAACTTCAAAATAGTCACGTTGCTCAAAGCCTTGACCGCATAATTGATGCGCAAACTGTCAACCTTTGAGAACGCACCGGTCAGGCGTTTATACTGCGACTCGATTTTCGAGGCATCGTAAACGTAAAGCGGGCAGCCGAACTGGTCGGCCAACTGTAGAAGTTCTGTGGGTTTCATATAATTAAAAATTTTCGCGAATTTACCATAGATTCGCGGGTTTGCCAAACCTAAACCGCTGGCGTGGCAAATAATACGAATATGGTAAAAACGCGAAAATTAGTTTGCGAAATCCGCAATTTTAATTGGAGAGATCGTTTAGCGCTTCAGCGTATATTCGAAACCGTCGGCGGCCTGTTGCGAAAGTTTGAATGTCGTCGAAGTGACGTTCATGCAACCTGAAAAAAGTTCGTCGATCGTCATTTGGCTGTCGCAGTCGCCATTGCCGTTTACTGTGAGCACTTGAAAGTCGTATACTCCGGAATCGAACCCGTCGTTTACCGAATCGTCGGTGTTGTTGTTGATGACCGTGACGGTTTGATTATCCGGATTGAATATCCAGGTAATCGTGCCCATGTCGAACTCGTGGGTCGTGCCTGCGATGCCGCCCTGTACTTTAACGAGACTCCATTGCCCGTAAACAGATGCGTTGGCGTTTGAGTCGTCGTCGTTGTTACATCCGGTGAACAGCGCAACTGCGACGATTGTCAGTAGTAATTTCATTGTTTTCATAGTTTGTGTATTTGTGTTTGAATCAGACGCGATTTCGTGGTTTTGGTTGCGTCGAACCCAAAACGCCATCCAACCGCGAACCCTAGCCCCGATGCAAGCGGAAACCCCGCAAGCGCCAAAAGCCGCATTGCCCGACCGCAAACAGCGACCAACGGAAGCTCGTTCGCGGACGCCGGCAATGTGCTTTTTGCGCGAGGAGTTGGAGTGGCAGCGGGAATGGCTTGTGGAAGATAAATGACGAAAGACGAATGACGAATGACGAAAGACGAAAGACGAATGACGAACGGGAAATTTGAAGTTGAAAGATGAATGATGAATAATGAATGATGAATGATGAGCGGGAAAGTCGAAGTCGAAAGATGAATGATGAATAATGAATGATGAGCGGGAAAGTCGAAGTCGAAAGACTAATGACTAATGACTAATGACTAATGACTAATGACGAACGAGCTCAAGTAGATCGAACATTACCGAAGACAAAATTTCAAATGAACACCCGAGGCGCGGCCGGACTGATTGAGCGCAGCGGAATAAGTGAACAAATCTCAAATCCCAACGGAAGACACGAACTCAAATAAACAAATCAACACATAAACAAATCAACAATATTCCCTATTTTTGCCACACTTTAAGAAACCAATTCATCATGGACATACACGAATACCAAGGAAAAGAAATTTTGGCCAGCTATGGCGTAAAAGTGCAACGCGGTCATGTGGCCAACAATCCGCAGGAAGCTGTGGCGATGGCCAAGCAATTGACTGCCGAAACCGGAACCGGATGGCACGTAATCAAGGCTCAGGTTCACGCCGGAGGTCGCGGAAAAGGCGGCGGTGTGAAACTCGCGAAGAACTTGCAACAGGTCGAGGAGATTTCTGAGCAAATCATCGGGATGCAGTTGATCACGCCCCAAACGCCACCTGAAGGAAAAAAGGTGAGCAAGGTTTTGATCGCCGAGGACGTGTATTATCCAGGAGAAAGCGAGACATCGGAATTCTATATGTCGGTGCTGCTTAACCGCGGAAAAGGTCGCAACATGATCATGTATTCGACTGAAGGTGGAATGGATATCGAGGAAGTGGCTGAAAAAACACCTGAACTTATCTTTACTGAAGAAGTCGACCCAAGTGTCGGTTTGCAAGGTTTCCAGGCGCGCAGGATCGCGTTCAACCTTGGGCTTTCAGGAAATGCGTTCAAGGAAATGGTGGCTTTCGTGACGGCTTTATATGCCGCTTACGTAGGTTGCGACGCGACGATGTTCGAGATCAACCCGGTCTTGAAGACGTCCGACAATAAAATTATCGCGGTAGATGCGAAAGTGAATCTTGACGACAACGCTTTGTACCGTCATCCGAAATATGCCGAAATGCGCGACGTTCGCGAGGAAAACCCGATCGAGGTCGAAGCGAAAGCTGCCGGTTTGAACTATGTTGACCTTGACGGAACAGTCGGTTGTATGGTAAACGGAGCCGGTCTTGCGATGGCGACAATGGATTTGATCAAATACGCCGGTTTCGAGCCTGCAAACTTCCTTGATGTTGGTGGAACGGCCGATGCGAAACGCGTTGAAACGGCTTTCCGTATCATCTTGCGCGACCAGAACGTGAAGGCGATCCTAATCAACATCTTTGGTGGAATCGTACGTTGCGACCGAGTTGCCCAAGGTGTGATCGATGCTTACAAGAACATGGGCGATTCGATCAAGGTGCCGATCATCGTGCGTTTGCAAGGAACCAATGCCGAGTTGGCGAAAGAAATGATCGACAATTCAGGAATGCCGATTTTGTCGGCGACACTTTTCCAGGAAGCTGCTGATCAGGTTCAGGCGGCGCTTGCATAATAGGTACAAGGTTCAGGGCGCAGGGTTTTGCGCTTTGAGTAGATATAGATCCCGGTTTAGGCCGGGATTTTTTTGTTTAAGATTAAGGTTTTCGAACGTTTTTGATAGTTGAGAATGGTTAACGATCGTAGAAGTTTGTAGTGATTGTAAATTTTTAAACCATTAAGAGCATTAAGTTCATTTAGAGATGTTGTTTTAAGTTCTTTATTTCACACTAACTTTTTGAGCAACTTCGAGAAGTAAAGAAAAAACTTAATGCTCTTAATGGCCTAAATGGTAAATCCAAACGTTAATCGATTTTCAAAACCACAACGTAACACCTTAACTTCTCTTAACTTCTTAATTGTAAATTTTCTTTTCTCAGATGCACCGACGACTTTCCATGCATGCAAACTTCAACCTTAAATTTTATAGTTAAAGATTTTAAAACCATTAAGAGCATTAAGAACATTAAGTTCAGTTAGAGATATTTTATGTTCTTTATCTCACACTAACTTTTTGAGCAATTTTGAAGTAAAGAAAAACTTAATGCTCTTAATGTTCTTAATGCTCTTAATGGTAAAATCCAAACGTTAATCGATTTTCAAAACCGCAACGTAACACCTTAACTTCTCTTAACTTTCTTAATTGTAAATTTTCTTTTCTCAGATATCCCGACAACTATCCATAC
>NZ_SEBS01000065.1 GCF_004211145.1 Flavobacterium sp.
GGCCAAAAAAAAACACCAATTATTTCTAAATCCATTTATCTATATCGAACCAACAAAGCAAAATTCACACAGCGCACCACATCCAAAATTCGTGCATTCGTGGCTAAAAAATATGGATAGCTATTTCCAAATCTCAATTGCCAAAATCAAAATCCGTGCGATTTCGCGAAGCGCAAATCCTCAACATCATCCAAAATCCGTGAAAATCCGTGAAATCCGTGGCCAAAAAAAACCAATTATTTCCCAATCCAATTATCGATATCGAACCAACGAAGCAAAGTTCACGAAAAGCGACATCCAAAATTCGTGCATTCGTGGCTAAAAAATATGGATAACAATTTCTAAATCTAAATTGCCAAAACCAAAATCCATGACATGAGCGAAGCCAATCGACGAAGCAAACTCCACACGACGCGCAAATTCTCAACGTTATCCAAAATCCGTGAAAATCCGTGCAATCCGTGGCCAAAAAAATATCGCGAACTATTTCCTGATCCAAATTTTCCAAATTCAAAATCCGCGACACGAGCGAAGCAAACCGACGAAGCAAATTCCACACGAAGCGCAAATCCTCAACGTCACCCAAAATCCGTGAAAATCCGTGCAATCCGTGTCCAAAAAAACAAATCCTCAATGTCAACTAAAAATTCCTCGAAATCCGCGACCCGAGCCAAGCGACCCAACAAATCAAAATCCCCGCGAAGCGTAAAAAAAGGAAAAGTCCGTTGACCCAAAACCTACAAAGGCCCCGAATCGATATACACAAAAATCGCCGTATAATATTTCCTCCCATCCGCATCACTCGAAACCGAAATCCCAAAATGCGTCGCCGAACCCTCAATCGCCGCACGATGTCCCGGACTATTAAGCCAACCGTCAAAAGCACCTTGCCCCGACTGATAACCGAACGCGACGTTTTCACTTATCCCGGTGGCTCCCAAGACATCCTGCAACAACGCCGCACGTTCCGCAAAACCGTCGTGGTTCATATCAACGTTTGCGATCATATATGAATTATGGTCCTCGCACGTACTCGAAATAAAATCGAAGAGCTCAAGCGTTCCCAAACCAAGACTGGCACGATGCGAATTGACGAGAGCCGCGATTTGCGTTTCATCGGCGTCATACGTATAGACTTGATTCGTAGGATCAGGTTCCGATGGCGTCGGATTGGTCGTTCCAGGTGGTTGGGAAATTACGGTTTCAGGATCGACATCGGCCGAACACGACACGACAAGAAACACCAATGGCAACAAAAAAGCATATGAAGTGACTTTCATACATTCGCAGGTTAAGTTTTACTGAAAATTGAGGAGGGAAATTTCTTGGGGAGAAAATTTCCTGTCCGTTGCTTTTTGGTGTTAGGCAATTATAATGCAATCTTGGATGAAGTTTGAAAAAAAATCGATGAACGACGTTAAATGGAAGTTTTGGGAGATAAAAATCCTACAGAAGATTCGCTGCGGTTTAGACACGCCTTGCAGGTTTTAGACACGCCTTGCAGGTTTTAGACACGACTTGCTGGTTTTAGACACGCCTTGCAGGCTTTGGACACGCTTCGCTTTAGACTGCAGGACGTTGTACACATGCCTTCCGAGAAATATCTAATTATGAAAAGCTTCACTCTAACTGTCCAAAGCGCAGAGTGTCAAAAGCACCGCGTGTCCAAAGCGAAGCGCGTCCAAAGCGCAGCGGTGTAAAAGCGCAGCGTGTCAAAAGCGCAGCGTGTCAAAAGCACCGCGTGTCCAAAGCGCAGCGTGTCCAAAGCGCCGCGTGTCCAAAACACAGCGTGTCCAAAGCACCGCGTGTCCAAAGCGAAGCGCGTCCAAAACACAGCGCGTCCAAAACACAGCGTGTCCAAAGCGAAGCGCGTCCAAAACACAGCGCGTCCAAAGCGCAGCGTTTCAAAAACACAGCGCGTCCAAAGCGCAGCGTGTCAAAAGCGCAGCGTGTCAAAAGCACCGCGTGTCCAGAGCGTAGCGTGTCCAAAGCGTAGCGTGTCCAAAGCGCAGCGCGTCCAAAGCGTAGCGTGTCCAAAGCGCAGCGTGTCCAAAATTAAAAATTGAAAAAGCCGCTCTTTGGGAAAGCGGCTTTTCTGTCAAAACAAAAACAAAATTTAATTCAACTCAATTTATTTTTTAATGAAGATATTCGTGTAATATTTCTTTCCGGTTTCAGGGTCGACTCTGATCGAGATGCCAAAGTGCGTGAATTGTCCAACAATGTTGGCTTTATGCCCAGGGCTCGCAAGCCAAGCGTCCATAGCTCCCGAAGGCGCTTGATAGTTGTAAGCGATATTTTCGTTTACCTTGACCGCGCCAAGTACTTCGATGATATTGGCGGCACGTTCCTGGAACTGGTCGTGGTTAACTACTTTATTGATGATCATGTATTCGTTGTGCTCTTCAGATTTGAAGGAAACGTGGTTGATGAGTTCCAAAGCGTTGAGCCCTTGGCTTACTCGGTAATCGTTGATGATCTGAGCCATTTGAAGCTCGAGATCACTGTAATCGTATGTAGTTACGATATTCTTGTCCTGTGGCTGTGTTGCAACTGTCTCTTCTGAATCAGAAGAACATGAGTTCATAGTAAATACGATCGCACACAGTAATACTGTTTTGAGTAGATTTGATTTCATAGACATTAGTAGGATTTAATGTTCAGGTAGATTGTGGGGCAATTTTCCTAAAGGGTGTTTTGGTATTTAGTCTGTCAATGTTTTAAAGTAGATTGTGGGGCAAACTTCTTTAAGGGTGTTTTTGTAAGAACGTTTATTTGTTTTTCTTGAGTCAATATTACGTCAAACATCGTTTAAGTGCCAAATAAAATCGATGAAATACATCAATTAACTTATAATACGTATAATTTTCTTACAAAACATATCGTAAAACAAAAATTTAGGGCAGAAAAAAACCGCCTTCATCGGGCGGTCAAATTCATATTAAAGGAACTTATGGTGAAAGTCGGTCGCGACTCCAGGATTCGGCACCGTTGAATTGATAGCGAATCCTATCGTGAAGCCTGTTGGGCCTGCCCTGCCAGAATTCGATTTCCGACGGTTTTATGATATAGCCGCCCCAATAATCAGGACGACTGATTTCGTTGCCTGCGATAGAATGTTCCAAGGATTCAAGTTTCGCTTCCAAAAACGCCCTCGACGGAATCACTTCGCTTTGGTCTGAAACTAAAGCTCCGAGTTTACTCCCATACGGCCGGCTTTCAAAATATTCGTCCGACATCTTGGCCGATACTTTGCCTGCAACTCCTTTGATGATGACCTGACGCTCGAGAGCCGGCCAGAAAAACGACACGCAGACATTCGGGTTCCCGTCCATTGCCTTTCCTTTCTCGGAGTTGTAATTTGTATAGAATACGAAACCGTGCTCGCTGAATTCTTTTAAAAGTACGACGCGCGATTTCGGAAAACCGTCCAACCCGATCGTCGATATCGTCATGGCATTGGCTTCCGAAACCAGTTTCGATTCGTCGGCTTCAAAAAACCACGTCCTGAAAAGATCCATCGGTCCATCGGGTAAACCGGTATCTCCCAATTCGCTTTTCTCGTATGATTTCCTGTGATTGCTTAAGTCTTCCATTATTCAAAAATGTTTTTAAGTTCGTTTTTAAGGGACGCAATTTGATCGTCGCCACTTCCATCCCATCGCGCGATGATTTTTCCGCTGGGATCGATGAGGACTTTTACGGGAATGAACGTCACGTTGTAATCGTCGAGGATTTTCGTATCGCGGTTATCCAACATCGAAATATGTCGCCACGAACCGATTCCGTCTTTTGCGATCGCATTCTTCCACGATTCGAGATTCTGATCTTTCGATATATTGACGACTTCGAGGTTCGGATATTTCGAAAACACCTGCTTAAGTTCTGGATATTCCGAACGGCAAGGCGCGCAATAACTCGCCCAAAAATCGATCAGCACGTATTTCTTTTTTGAAAAATTCGAAAGTGCAATCACGTTCTTATGGATCTCGACGAGACTAAAATCCTGGGCTTTGTCCCCGACTTTGCTGTTTTCATAGGCCGAAACCTTACGCATCAACGCTTTTCCGGCGACGCTGTTTTTCACTTCGTCCGAAAGATTCCTCGCCACCTGCGCGGTCTGATCCCGGAACGAAACGCCCATTCCCTGCCCTAACTGCATCATCAGCGGTCCGGGCGCGGCAAACGAGTTCGGATGTTCGGTAAAAAATTCAATTTCGGCCTTGATTTCTTCGACCCAAAGCGCATCGAACGTCACTTGGCCGCTGTCGATTTTCTTCTGCAGTCCGGCCTTTTGCGAATCTTTTTTGGCCGACTGCAATTTGCTGTACAATTGTTCGCGTTCGGCAGCGATCATATTTTGTTTACGCGTAATCGGCAATTTGAAACGGTTGAGCGCGTCGAGATCGACTTGCGTTTTCGAACCTTTCACATCGATTTTGGACAAATCTTTATAATCGGCGGTTGCCGTCAGGATTCCGGGTTCGGCATAGAATTGTCCCATACTTTTCCCATCCGACGAGAAATACGGATTGTTGTACACATATATAAGTAAAGGTTCGTCGGTTTGTCCTATGAAAGTGAACCGACCATTTTTGATCGCGACTTCTTCCGACTTCCATTTACCGTCGGGCAATCGGTACTGCAGATACAGCAAATCCTTGTTAGTCGCTCCCGAAATCTCACCCTTGAGTTCATATTTTCTTTGAGCACCGACTACAGCCGTAAGCATCATGGCCAGAATAATCAGGAAATATCTCATCGTCTAGAATTCAAATTCGCGGCCGTCATCGGCCAATACTACATTCGGGAAAACGGTCCGGGCCTCGTCGCGGAACAATTCTATGCTGTCGTAACGCGTCGAGTAATGTCCCAAAACAAGTTGCTTCACGTTTGCCTGTCGTGCAATTTCGGCGGCCTGCATCGCGGTCGAGTGCATGGTTTTTAGTGCGAGTTCCGATTCGTTTTCCAGAAATGTCGATTCGTGGTACAAAGCATCGACCTCTGAAATCAACGGCACGATCGTCTCATCATATACCGTGTCCGAACAGAACGCGTAACTCTTGGGCGCAATCGGTTCGGTAGTCAACTTGTCGTTGGTTACGATTGTGCCGTCGTCAAGCTTGATGTCTTTTCCCAATACGATGTTCCGATAATAAACCTTATCGACACCGTAACTTTCGGCGGCCTCGGCGTTGAGTTTCCGCAAACCCATTTTCTCGCGGAACAGATAGCCGTTCGTATAAATCCGATGCTTCAGCGGAATCGTCGAAACGATCACCTTGTCATCCTCATACACGACTTCGCTTTCCTTCGATTCCAGTTCCTTGAAATACAGATTGTATCCCGTGAACGAATTCGACAGCCGTAATTGCAGCAAAATGATTTCCTTGATTCCTTTCGGGCCGTAAATCGTGAGGTCGGCGGTACGGTTGAGCAACATGAACGTCGAGACCAATCCCACGAGCCCGTACAGATGATCGCCGTGCAGATGCGAAATGAAAATGTGCTCGATCTTCGAGAATTTGATCTTGTTTCGCCTGAGCTGTACCTGCGTGCCTTCGCCGCAATCGATCAAAAACAAGCGGTTCTTGATTTCGAGTACCTGCGAGGTCGGATTTGTAAACGTTCTGGGCGTGGCGGCGTAACAGCCGAGTATGGTGAGTTTCATTTTTTTTAATTAATAATGAATAATGAATAATTAATAATTAACAATTGGTTGCTATATCTAACGCAAATCTGAATTCGATCGACAATACATTATTCATTATTCATTATTCATTATTCATTATTAATTGTCAATTATCAATTGTCAATTATCAATTAAAACCCAAGGTCCCGCTCAATCTCATCCATCTCAATCATATCATGCGCTTCCTGCAACGTCGGGACGATCACGAGCTTGTCTGAAACGCTGTTGAAATCGACATCGGCAACGACCACGAAAGATTTTTTCGCTTTTTTATGGGATTTTGACAACGGCAGAAACGCGTTCAGATCTTTCGCCGAAACATTCGTGCACGAACTCACGTCGGCCACGATATTGTGTTTTTCAAACGTTTTGTATTCGTGCGTGAGCTTCATCAAAAAACCGGTCAAATCACCTTGATTATCCTTGATGACGCAGGTATGGCCTTTGGTTTCGACTTTCATGGCTGAGGGTTTTGGGTTGTGTTGTAAAGATAAGGAAAGTGCTGAAGTGCTTTGTGCTGAAGTGCTGATTTTTTAGTGCCTGAGTGCCTGAGTGCCTGAGTGCCTGAGTGCCTGAGTGCCTGAGTGCCTGAGTGCCTGAGTGCCTGAGTGCCTGAGTGCCTGAG
>NZ_SEBS01000084.1 GCF_004211145.1 Flavobacterium sp.
TTCGGACGGTTTCTCTCATGCGGACATCAAATCGCGGAATCTCGCATTTACAAGAAACATCAATCAGATGAGAACCCACGTCGCCTTCGGTCAGCGAAAATATTTTGTTCGAACTGCTGTTGAACCGAACCACTCGGAGTTCTTCGTCGACGAGTACGAGGGGCGCACCGATACTATTTTGCACATTCTCCAGATGAGCATTGGCGGCACGTAGTTCAGAAGACTTAGTAGTGACTTCTTCGTTTAGGGTGGTCAGTTCTTCGTTCGAAGCCTGCATTTCTTCGTTGGTCGTCTCAAGCTCCTCGTTCGAGGCCTGCAGCTCCTCGTTGGTCGAAGACATTTCTTCGTTCAAGGACTGTAATTCTTCGTTTGAGATTTCAAGTTCTTCAATCAGTGTTTGCAAATGTTCTCGAGTAGACAAAATCTCTTGCTCAAGTTCGATCATACGCGCCGGGTATTCGCGGTCTTCAAGTTTCGTTAGCTTTTTGCCTTTTTTGACTCCTGCTTTTTCGGCGGCCCTCGGTTCAATCGTCACCAAAAAAAGTGCTTTTCCTGCCGATTTAACTTGGTCTAACGGACGTACAGAAAATACGAATCGAGTTTTATTCGATTTACTCGCTAGTTGGTGAGATCGACTCGAGTATTGCCCCCGGTCGCGGGCCGTTTTGCGAACCAATATCGCTAGCTCTACGCCAGCACTTTTAGTGAGTAAGTTTGATAAACGAAAATCAGCTTGCCCGCCGGGAATGCCGATGTAGGCCGAGGTATCGCCTACAATATGAACAATCGTGGTATCGGCATCGACGACAAATGCACAAATGCCAAGTGACTTAATCAATTCACGCGGAACGATTTCCGAGAAATTCGGCAAATCGCTACTTCGGGTTTGAAAAATAGTTTCTGGACGATGATTCCGGGGGACAGGAATCAGATTTGAAGCAAGCGCGGAACGGCGGAATATTTTCGCCTTTTTATCCACGGTATCAAAATACTTAGCCGGTGCGTTCTCGGACTTTCCAAGAAAGAGGGTTCCCTGCGGAACCAAGGCGTAATGGAAAATTTGAAACACCCGATCCTGCAACGCGGGTTCAAAGTAGATGAGAACATTTCGGCAACTGACAAAATCAACTCGAACAAAAGGTGGGTTTTGTACGAGATCTTGTCGTGCAAAAACAACTTGGTCACGGATCCGCTTACGAATGCGAAACCCGCCAGTGACTCGGTCAAAATAAAGTTTTTTATAACGAGCCGGAAGAATTTCCAGCGCTTGCTGGGAATAGGTGCCTTCGCGGGCAGTATCGAGT
>NZ_SEBS01000085.1 GCF_004211145.1 Flavobacterium sp.
GTTTTTTATACTGCCTTTCCCTAAAATTTCGTTCCTACTTATACCGATTTATCCATTCTAAATGCCTCCATTTTTCCGACTTTTCCTGCTGCTGAACGGCATGGTGCTGGTGCGGGCTTCCGCTCAAACCCTGCCGACCGACGATCGTATTGCCGATCCATCCATCAAAACCGTGTTGCTGTATCCCGTACTCGGCAACGACCCGACCGACCCGGCGCAGACGCTCAATCCACCCATCATCGATCAATCCGTCGAGACGCAATTGATGCTGGAATTTGATGATCTGACGGCTACATTCCGCCCGTTTCGTGCCAAATTTGTGCATTGCAACGCCGACTGGCAACGGTCGATTCTGAATGACATTGAGTTTACGTACGAATACAATGACTATCCGATTCAGGATTATCAGATTTCGCAGAACACCAAAATCCCGTATTACCACTACCGGTTTCCGGTGCCGAAGGTGAAACTGCCGGGCAATTATGTGTTGGTGGTTTATAACGAGCGGAACCCCAACCAGATTTATTTCAGCCGCCGGTTCTGTACCTACCTCAACCGCGTGGGTGTATCGGCCACGGCGCAGTTTGCCAACGATCCGCAATTGCGTTTCACCGACCAGCAGATCAATTTCGAAATCAGTTACCGGGGCTATCCGCTCATTTCGCCCCAGGACGACCTGAAAATCGTTATCCGCCAGAATTTTCGCGACGACCGCGTGATCACGGGCCTGCGGCCAACCAACGTCCGGGCGTTCGACAACCTGCTGGAATACCGGCTTTTCGATCTGAAAAACACGTTTCCGGGCGGGAACGAATACCGGTATTTCGATACCCGAACGGTTTTGTCGCGTGGCAATTACATCGAACGGATCGATCGCCGGGAAGACCGCAACACGGTTTTTGTGAACGCCGACGGCATTCGAAGCGTGGGCGCGTATGTGCAAACCGACGATTTTAACGGACAATACGTGATCGATCACCTCGAAACCCGCATCGGAGCCACGCAGGCCGACTACATCACGACGGTTTTTACGCTGCGCATGGACGAGGTTCCGAATGCTGAACTGTTCGTGAACAGTGCGTTCAATTTCTGGCAGTTAAACGATCTCAACCGGATGAGCTACGTGCCGGATTTGCGGGCCTACCGGGCTGAAATTCAACTGAAGCAGGGCGTCTATAACTATAATTATTCCTTAAAAGGCATTCCTTCGCCCGTGTCGCGCTCCGGAATGAACCTTACGGGCAATGAAACCCTGATCGAGGGGAATTATTCGGATACGGAAAACGACTACGAA
>NZ_SEBS01000010.1 GCF_004211145.1 Flavobacterium sp.
GTATGAAATTTTAATTTTGAAATATCCGGAAAAAAGTAGTTTCTTTGCAGACCGAATTTTAGATATCAGGAATTTACAACAAAGTAATAAGTAATAATAATGAATACTTTTTCTATCTTTTTAGTTTTGATTACCATCGTTTGCTTTTTGCTCATCGTCGTAGTGATGGTGCAAAACCCTAAAGGAGGCGGCCTTTCATCATCATTGGGCGGAGCTCAGATGTTGGGTGGCGTTCAAAAAACGACCGACTTCCTCGACAAGAGTACGTGGACGTTGGCAACAATCCTGATCGTGTTGATCATGCTTTCAAGCTTAAGCTTTACGAACAAGTTCGGCGATAACGATTCTAAAATCATCAAGGAAGCCACGGCTCCGAAAGCCGCGACTCCTGCCGCAGCAACTCCTGCCGCCGCGACACCAACCGCAACACCTGCTGACACAGCAAAATAATATCAAAATACTCCGAAAGATGCCAGCCTGTCAATGCTGGCATTTTTTTTAGGAAAAATTGACAGTTTGGAACGGGTGGCATACTTTTCGACGAAAGCGTTTCGACAATTTTAATAATCTAAAACAATATAATATGGCTTTGAAAATTCAACCTCTTTCAGACCGAGTACTTATCGAGCCCGTTGCCGCTGAAACCCAGACCGCATCGGGCATTTACATTCCAGACACTGCCAAGGAGAAACCGCAAAAAGGAACAGTCGTAGCAGCTGGCAAAGGATTTACCGATTATGAGATGACAGTAAAAGTCGGTGATACGGTCCTTTACGAAAGACACGCCGGAACCGAATTGAAATTCGACGGCAAGGATTATTTGATCATGCGTGAGAAGGATATTTTCGCGATCATTTGATTTTAGCTTTAAGCTTTAGGCTATAAGCAGTAAGCTCATGAGGGATTTCAAGAAATACGATATTTGGCAGATAAGTCATTCGTTCACACTCAAAATTTATGAGCTGACCAAGACATTCCCGAAAGATGAAATCTATAGTTTGACCAGCCAATTAAGGCGCGCCGCTTTTTCAATCCCGACAAACATCAGCGAAGGGTGCGGAAGAAACAGCGACAAGGAATTTAATCATTTCCTAAATATAGCCTTGGGATCGGCAAATGAAACAGAATACCTGTTGATTTTGTCGAGCGATCTGAAATACATTCCTCTGGAAACGTCTGATGATCTCAACAAGGAAATAAATTATATAAAGAGTAAAATCTTTAGACTAAAAGACAAATTAACTCCGCAGTAAGCCTACAGCTTAAAGCTTAAAGCCTACAGCAAAAAACAACAAAAATGGCAAAAGACATAAAATTCGACATCGAAGCACGCGACGGTCTAAAACGCGGCGTCGATGCATTGGCAAATGCAGTAAAAGTTACGCTCGGCCCGAAAGGTCGTAACGTGATCATCGGGAAATCATTCGGAGCACCGAATGTGACCAAAGACGGTGTATCGGTAGCAAAAGAAATTGAATTGAAAGATCCGCTCGAGAACATGGGCGCTCAAATGGTCAAGGAAGTCGCTTCCAAAACCAACGATTTGGCAGGTGACGGAACGACTACAGCTACCGTTCTCGCACAAGCGATCGTAAAAGAAGGACTTAAAAACGTTGCCGCCGGAGCAAACCCGATGGATTTGAAACGCGGTATCGACAAAGCCGTCGAAGCTATCGTTGCCGACTTGGCATCACAGTCAAAAGAAGTCGGAAGCGATACGGACAAAATCAAACAAGTTGCCTCTATTTCAGCCAACAACGACGAGAAAATCGGTGAGCTTATCGCGACCGCTTTCGGAAAAGTCGGGAAAGAAGGCGTCATCACGGTTGAGGAAGCCAAAGGAACCGATACCTACGTTGACGTTGTGGAAGGCATGCAGTTCGATCGCGGATATTTGTCGGCTTATTTCGTGACGAACACCGAGAAAATGGAAGCCGAACTCGAAAACCCATACATTTTGTTGTACGACAAAAAGGTATCGGTCTTGAAAGAATTGCTTCCCGTACTCGAACCGATCGCACAATCAGGAAAGCCGCTTTTGATCATTGCCGAAGATGTCGATGGTGAAGCACTTTCTACTTTGGTCGTGAACAAATTGCGTGGTGCGTTGAAAATCGCGGCCGTGAAAGCGCCTGGTTTCGGTGACCGACGCAAAGCGCTTTTGGAAGATATCGCGATCCTTACGGGTGGAACGGTAATCTCGGAAGAAAGAGGTTACACGCTCGAAAACGCGACGCTTGAAATGCTTGGAACCGCGAAACGTGTCACGATCGACAAAGACAACACGACACTTGTCAGTGGAGCCGGTGAACCGGAGATGATCAAGAATCGCGTTGCGCAGATCAAGGCACAAATGGAAGTCACGACGTCTGATTACGACCGCGAAAAATTGCAGGAACGTTTGGCTAAATTGGCCGGAGGTGTTGCGGTTCTTTACGTCGGAGCGGCATCGGAAGTCGAGATGAAAGAGAAAAAAGACCGCGTCGACGATGCACTTCACGCGACCCGTGCGGCCGTTGAAGAAGGAATCGTTGCCGGAGGCGGTGTTGCATTACTTCGTGCGAAATCAGCGTTGAAAAACATCAAGGCCGATAACGCTGACGAAGCGACCGGAATCCAAATCGTAGCCCGCGCGGTTGAATCGCCTTTGCGCACGATCGTTGAAAATGCAGGTCTTGAAGGATCGGTTGTCGTATCGAAAGTGAGCGAAGGAACCGGTGATTTTGGTTACAACGCGAAAACCGACGAATACGTCGACATGCTTGCCGCAGGAATCATCGACCCTAAGAAAGTTACGCGTGTCGCTCTTGAAAACGCGGCCTCAGTTGCCGGAATGATCCTGACTACCGAATGTGCGCTCGTCGACATCAAGGAAGAGAACGCAGGCGGAATGCCAATGGGCGGCGGAATGCCCGGCATGATGTAAGAATTTTAACATCCGATATATAAAAGCTGCCTTTTAACGAGGCGGCTTTTTTTATATATTCGCACCAACCATCCCAAACAAATATGAAAAAAGTGCTACTCTTGCTGTTTTTTACGGCTGGACAACTATTGTCACAAACGAATTCGTCGAATCAGGAAAAAATTTCAAAGGCGCTGTCCGATTATTTCCAATTGGATCGCGAGAATATTTTTTTGCACCTGAACAAACAAACGTACTTATCCGACGAAAAAATCTGGTTCAAGGCGTACGTCACCGAAAAGAAAACGAACACACCATTTCCATCGACGACAAACGTGTTCGTGAGTCTTACCGACGCTTCGGGCAACGTGCTTCAAACCAAATTGTATTACGCCGAATCCAGCCTTCTTACCGGAACCATGTCGCTTCCAGAGAAGCTGCCGACAGGAAAATACAATTTGCGCGTGTTCACGAATTTCATGAATAATTTCGCTGAGGACGAATCGTCGAATTACGCGATTTATATCATCGATCCCGCCCAGAAAAACACTATAAATTCAGCAAAAGTAGATTACAATACCGCACACCTTGAACTTCTTCCTGAAGGCGGCATTTTCCTCGATGGCGTTTCAAATACGTTCGCCGTCCGACTTACCGATTGCAACGGAACAGGAATTCCCATCACCGACGGACAGATAAAAGATGCGTCAGGCAATGTCGCGGCGACGTTCATAACAAATCCGAAAGGCTACGGACGTTTCGACTTGATCGCGTCCAAAAGCACCGGATATACCGCGCATTGCACGTTGAACGGCAAACTTGTACAACTCGCACTGCCTTCGTCTCAAATCAAGGGCGTCACGTTTTCAGTGAACAGTTACACATTTGCCGATAAGGTCGTCGTGACGGCAAAGACCAATCCGTCAACGCTCGCCGAGATCGGCAAGGACGCCTACACCATAGTTGCAGGACAGGAACAGGATGTCGCATTCGCCGAATTCTCGTTCAATGACAAATCCGAAGTTTCGGTCGCCATTCCATCAGAAAATTTCAAGCCCGGCGTAAACAGTATCTACCTGATCGATAAAAACCAAAAGATCGTCGTGCAACGTGTCATTTTCAAACCTGGCGTGGCGTTGAAAAAGGCTGATATCACCGTCGCCCAAAAAAGAGGCGATTCGATTATAATTAAAGGAATTTCCCCATTGGCGCTGGGCTCGATGAGCGTTTCCGTGTTGCCGATCAACAACGACGATGACCGCAATTCAATCGTGTCCTCGCTTCTAATCGATAACTTTTCAGAGCTTCGATTACAGGATCCTGCGTATTATCTCGACGGATTTTCACGCAAAAAACATTATGAGCTCGATTGTTTCCTGATGGCTCAGACTCCAAAGTATGCATTTTCAGGATTCACGAAAATGCCTGAAAAGAAGTTCGAGTTTGACCGCGGACTTACCATCAAAGGCACGATCAACACCGTCATTCCTGACCGAAAAAACGCAAAAGTCAAAATGAACTCAATCGCGCAAGGGCTTGATGAAACCACTACGATCGATGAAAAAAACGAGTTTGTTTTTACGAATGTGATCGCCCTCGATTCAACGAGCATTTATTTTAGTGTGATTGATGCGAAAGGAAAGACGATTCCGGCGAAGATACATTCGCAACTCCTGAACAACAACCGCCGTCTGATTAAGAATATCCAGCAGACCGATTGTTCAAGCAACCTCATTGAAAGTGCACCTGAAGAACTTCCGACGGTAGCAAATTCGGTTGTGCTTGACGCCGTCACCGTAGCGGCCCAAAAGAAAAACAAGGAAGAGGAGCTCAATCCGCAAAACAATATGCGTTTCGGAAACAGCATGGCGAAAGGTCATAAAATTACCGACGATGTCGCTCAAACCTATCGCTTTCTCACTGATTTCATTCAGGCCAACGGTTATCACGTCGTAAACACGGGCGCGACCGTAAGCATTTCGCGTACGTACAGCACTTCTATTTTGGGATCGAATTCGGTCGTAATGTACATAGACGACACTCCAATTCCTGATATGTCCATTCTTATCGGCTACACGATGGATATGGTTGACGAGGTTTACTTCAACCGACGCGGTTACGGCCAGGGATCAAATGCGGGCGGAGGCGTAATCCGCATCTATACGAGAAGAACGACTCGCGGCGGATTCAAAAGCCCCAATTCGACATGGCAGGAGCTGAAGATCCAGAATGCCTACCAACGACTTTCAGAATTCAAGACTCCGAACTATGCGAACGTGCAAGACGCCGGCTTTAAAAAGTACGGTACGATCGCATGGCTGCCGAATGTTAACACCGACGAGAAAGGCGAATTCAAATTTGCTTTCCCGAACCTGCAGCAACAAAAAGTAAAACTAGTGATTGAAGGTATCGACGGAAACGGTCAATTATATTCGGAAACCCGATTGCTTGATCTATAAAAAAAAGCTGCCTTGACGGGCAGCTTTTTATTTTTATTATTATTCTTATTTTTATTCCTGAGGTCCGGTGCCTTGATCGGGCGCGGCCTTTTTCCCGAATTTGAGTATCACGGGAACTACGGTAATCAAAACGAGAATGATAACGATATATTCGATATAATGCTTAAGGTCGATGTTGAATTCGGCCAAAAGAAAGCTGTACAAATAATGCCCTGCAAAGATCAAACTGAACGACCATAGGAACGAGCTGATGACGTTGTAGAACATGAAACGCTTCTTTTCCATGAGCACGATACCGGCCACGATCGGAGCGAATGTCCTGAAAACGGGAAGAAAACGAGCGAAGATGATCGCGCGTCCGCCGTGCTTTTCAAAAAACTCCTTCGATTGCACGAGATACTTTTTCTTGAAAATCCAACTGTCTTTCCTATTGTACAAATAGTAGCCGCTTTTGGCTCCGAACCAATATCCGACCATATTCCCCAAAATCCCGGCGCAACCTACAAGAAACGCCAAAAGGGCAACGTTGAGAAATGAGTTGTCGATGAACAGGAAATTTTCGATCAGTTCGCGGTTGTAAATTCCCGCGAGAAAAAGCAAACTGTCTCCGGGAAGGAAAAAACCTGCAAAAAGACCGGTTTCGGCGAATACGATGAACAACACAATGAGCAATCCAATCTTGACACCGTTAATCTCAAAATGAATATAAAATAAAGGCTCAAAAAGGTCAGTCCAGTTAAATTCGTTCATCGTTGTTCGTTTGTCAGGTCTTTAAAAACAGTCGGTGAAAGTACGCATAATTTGCGGCAACGCCAATTTACGATTCCAATTTAGGGTTTTGTTAACGGTTTGCAAACGTCATGGTTTTCGGTCGTATTTACAGCATTGGTGAAGGCTTTCGTAGTCTTCGTCGGTGGCTTTCACTCCGTCGCTGTCGTGCCCCGCTTTCGCAAGTGCTTTCTGGACTTGGTCAACTGAAGTTTTCTCCTCATTCACGATCAGATGCAACACGTGGCTGTCCATGTCCCAAACGGCGCTTTTCACGCCCGCGACTGAAAATGCCGCTTTCTCGATGCGTTTCTTGCATTGGTCGCAATTGCCGTTGACTTCGATGTCGTATTTGGCGTTTTTGTTCTTTTTTTCCTGGGCGTTGGCATTCGCAAAGATTGAAACCAACATAATAAAAATGATTTTTTTCATGACTGAAGTTATTTGATTTTAAAGCGGAGCCCGGCGTAATACATTTGCCCGAAGATCGGCGCGTACACGATCGACGCGTCAAAATTCGAACCGAACGGATCGTCGGCTCCTAAAATTGGATTTTTTTGTCTGTAATTCGCCATGTTTTCTCCACCGACATACATCTCGAATACCGACGAAAACGTGCGCGTGATCTGGGCATTGACGACCGCAAACGCCGGAGAATAATCGTCGAGTTCGCCTGAAAAAGTCGTGGGCAGACGCTGCTCGCCCGTCCAGTTCCAAGTCGCGTCGAACTTCCAACGCTGGCCTTTTTCCTTGATGTGCGTCGCGAATTCGGCATTGGCAAAAACGCGATGCCTCGATTGCAGCGGACGCTCGAAACTTCCGGCCTGGTAGTCGGTTTTGGTATCGTAGTATTTGTAGGCTGTGCGCAAATTAAGATGCTTGATCGGCTCGTAATTGAAATCGAACTGGAAACTGTTCGCGAACGACTTCCCGTCCAGGTTGTAAAACAGCACGCGTCCGGTCTGGGAATACCAATCCACTACCACTTGGTCGCGGAAATCGGTGCGATACAAATCAAACCCGGCGTCGGCAGGTTTCCCGAAAATCTCAAATCTCTGATTGAAACTGATGCCGTAATTCCAAGCGATCTCAGGCTTGAATCCGTACACCGGACCGCCAGCCTGCGTGAAGAAAGTCGGGATGCGCGAACTCGCGAACATCTGTTGGTTCTCGGCCAAGATGTTTGCCGCGCGTTTTCCTCTTCCGCCCGACAAACGCAAAACGCCATTTTTCCAAGGATTGTAGCGCACGTGAAGACGAGGCGTCGCAAACATCCCCAAACGGTTGTGGTTGTCGGCTCGAATCCCGGCCACGACGCTGAAATTATCGGTGTTGTCGTACGTATATTCGAAAAACGCCCCGATCGAATTGTCGGTCCTGTCAAAAATGTCGCCCGCGTTACTGCCGATCAATTCATCGTATTTGTCATACGTGAAATTCAAACCCGTCGCGAATTTATGCATCGTATTGCTGATGATCGAATTGAAGATCAGGTTCGAATAAAAACTGCTCTGGTCGATATCGTACCGTGAAAGACCGTAATACGATTCCTGTTCATGGCGGCTGAACGCATTCTGGAAACCGATGCTTTGGAACGGCATGTCGGGAAATACATATCCGATCTTCGTCGCAAGGTCGTAACGCCGCGTCTTGATTTCGGAACCCCAATAATTCGTGGTGAATTTGTCGACATCGGGATTGAAATCGAGCTCGCCCGTTTGCTTTTCATCGTCCATGAATCGGAAATTGATGAAACTCACCAGGCCTTTCCCGGGATCGTTGTACTGCCAACGACTCATGACGTTGATCTGGTTCGCGAGCGGATTGTCGAGAAAACCGTCATCGTTCATGTCGTTTTTGGTCTGGCGCGAATTACCGTGGATGAACAGGCTCGTCGCCCATTTCTCGTTGAGCTTCCTGTTGATGTGCGTATTGATTTCAATGCGCGAATCGGTCGAGCCGTAGACGTTCAGGAAAAAAGGAATATCGCCGAAGGGTTTGATGAGCTCGGTATTGATCTGGCCCGAAATACTCTCATAGCCGTTCACGACCGAGCCCGCGCCTTTCGTGATCTGGATGCTTTCGACCCAAGTTCCCGGAGTGAACGACAGACCGTATGCTTGGGAAGCGCCGCGAACCGAAGGGATGTTTTCCTCGGTGATCATCAGATAAGGGCTCGAAAGGCCGAGCATCTTGATTTGCTTGGTTCCCGTGAGCGCATCGCTGAAATTAACGTCGATCGACGGATTGGTCTCGAAACTCTCGGCGAGGTTGCAACACGCGGCCTTGAGCAATTCTTTGCTCGTCATCACGGTCGTGTTGGCCGTAAGCGTGAGCGATTTTTTTAGGCTTTTCGATGGATTCCCGACCTGGACATTCTGCAAAGTGTCTTGCGAATACGCGGTTGCGGCAATCAACGATAAAAGCGCTGATAAATATTTATACATGGAAATGATTTGATGTTATAAAATCGAACGATGTCCGGAATCACAACATAAATCAGGCGTAGAAAACGTATTGGCTGTAGAGTTTGAACAGCGGAGGCGCATTGGCATCGCAGTAATAAGTGGCGACTGGTTTTTCGATGAAAACGGAAGGTCTGCCTTGGGCGACGAACGAAAATTCCGATGGCACGAAAGCCGCTTCGAACGAAAAATGAAATGCTTTTACGACGGTTTCGTGTTCTTTTTCGGCCTTGACGGTCTTGGTCTTGCAGCAACTTTTGCTTTCCTCTTTCTTCATGCCGCAGCAAGCGCTGTCCTGTGAAGTCATGAAAACGGGCGTCACCGATGAAACCTCGCCACCGCAATAATGCACGTTCACCGCAAACCCGATGTTGGAAGCCAACAACAGGAACGTCAGGAAAATAGCTGTGCATTTTTTGATTGCCATGTTGCAAAAGTAATTAAATCGCGCAACCGAAACCGCAACGAAACGTTATTTTTTGGCGAGCCGTTTCTGGTAATAGAACGCCGGCACGAACAGAAGCAGGAATAACGGTTGTATCAAAAATCGCCTCACGTAGAAAAGCAGGAAGTTGTTCCCGTTTACCGACGCGAACAGCAATCCGAAGAAAATTGAAATCAAGACCACGAACAGAATCACATATAAAACCGACGTGAACCGCAACAATTCGGCGTCGGGAAACAACACGTAAATGATTCCGAGCGACAGCATCGTATTCAGGAAATAACGGAACGTCATCCCGAAAAACAGATCGCCCGACTCAAAACCCGGTAAAGGTTTCTCGAGATAATCGCTTTTAAAGTAATACAGGAACGGATCGTAGAACAATTCGTTTTCGAACGCGCGCACGCCGAAAAGCAAAAGCACCAAAATCATAATCGTGAGGATCTTCCAGATTCTATCCATGTTTGGCGAGCGATGAGAATTTATTTACCCAAATGACCCAAAGCAAAAACACGGTTCCATAGATGAACGCCGGGAAAAGTACACCGTGCAGCAAATGTTCGTATTTCGGGTAATGCAGCAGTGCGATGCTCAGTAATCCGATGCGGACGATATTCAGGATATGTATCGCGATCGCGCCCGAAACGATAAAGACAAACATCGTCGGCCATTTTCCCTTGAACGCAAATACGAACGACGCGAAAAGAATGATCACGCTGAGCGCATTGCAACCTTCGACGACGCGTGAAACGTATCGCCCGTCCAGAATGTACATGATCGACGGCTGGAGCAAATGTGGCTTGATAGCCGTTTGATATCCGAGTAGATCCGTGAACCATTTGGTTTGGGAAGCGACGAGTTTCGTAAAACCATCGACCTCGAATGCGGCTTCGTTGAATTGGTTCAGATAGGTTTGGTAAACCAGCGTGAGCAGCGCGTACACGACGAAAAATTTAGCCAGGAAAAAAAAGAAAGGCTTGTACTGCTTGAAGGTTTCCAAAAGTTTTTTTAACAAATTTATATAAATTTAAGTTCGGTGTTAGGTTTACCTTTGGAGAAAAATTCACCATGACTTTCGAAGAACTCAAATCAAAAGTAATCGACATCCTAAAGCACGCAAACGTACTCCGGGAAGATAAATTGTTGCAGGTATGCCATTTGCTGCGCGACAACATCGATTATTATGACTGGGTCGGATTTTATTTCCGAAATGGCGACAAGGAAGAATTGTTGCTTGGCCCTTACGCCGGAGAACCGACCGACCATACCGTGATCCCGTTCGGAAAAGGCATCTGCGGACAAGTCGCGGTCTCAAACAAAAACTTCGTCGTTCCTGACGTCCAGGCGCAGGACAATTATATTTCGTGCAGCATCAACGTGAAGTCTGAAATCGTGATCCCGCTTTTCGTGAATGGCGAAAACATCGGACAAATCGATATCGACAGTGAAGTCCTCGATCCTTTTACGGAAAACGACGAACGTTTTCTGGAGGAAGTGAATGTGCTGATCGCGAAGTTTTGTTTTTGAAGAGACTGGAGATAATAGACGAATAGATAATAGACGGTGGTGGTTTGCCGCCGTCTGTATTTAATGCACTCTTTCTTTCGTCTATCTGTCTATTATCTATCATCCAATTGCAACAGATAGGTTCTTCCAAAAAATTGTCAATTATCAATTGTCAATTATCAATTAAATATGTACTTTTGCGCCCGTATCCGAAACTCGGCTACATACATAAAAATCATTTAAACAATATTGGAATGTATTTAACTAAAGAAGTAAAAGCGGAAATTTTCGCCAAACACGGCGGGGAAGCAGCAAACACAGGAAAATCTGAAAGCCAGATCGCGCTTTTCACTTTCCGAATCAATCACTTGACTGAGCACTTGAAAAAGAATCGTCACGATTATAACACAGAGCGTTCACTTGTGAAACTCGTAGGTAAAAGAAGAAGCCTTCTCGATTATTTGAAGAAGACTGAGATCAACCGCTACCGTGAGATCATCAAAGAATTGAATATTCGTAAATAATCAATCGAAAAGAGGTGCCCGCGCGCCTCTTTTTGTTTTTACAGAAATTATTTTAGCTTACATATTGCACAAAAAAAAGTTTGGTTTTTCATTGGGTTTTTTTACAACTACGCAACAACTACAACACAACTACAACGAAGACCCATTGTTTAATCAAGTAATCAAATTTATGATTCCAAAAGTATTTACAGAGGTTATCGATTTGGGAGATGGAAGAAGCATCTCGATCGAAACCGGGAAACTAGCCAAGCAAGCCGACGGTTCAGTCGTCGTAAAAATGAGTGACACCATGTTGCTTGGAACAGTAGTTTCAGCCAGAAAAGCAAGTCCTGGGGTTGACTTTTTGCCCCTGACAGTAGATTACCGCGAGAAATTCGCAGCAGCAGGAAGATTCCCTGGTGGATTCTTTAAACGCGAAGCACGTCCATCAGACAAAGAAGTTTTGACGATGCGTCTTGTCGACCGCGTTTTGCGCCCACTTTTCCCTGATGATTACCACGCCGAAACGCAGGTAATGATCCAATTGATGAGCCACGACGAAACCGTAATGCCCGATGCTTTGGCAGGTTTGGCAGCTTCGGCGGCGTTGGCCTTGTCAGACATTCCTTTCGAGACATTGATCTCAGAAGCTCGTGTCGGACGCATCAACGGAGAATTCGTCATCAACCCAAGCCCTGAGCAATTGTTGGAATCGGACATCGACATGATGATCGGTGCTTCCAAGGATTCGATCGCGATGGTTGAAGGTGAGATGAAGGAAATTTCAGAAAAAGAAATGGTAGAGGCGATCAAATTCGCGCACGAAGCCATCAAACTTCAAATTGCCGCACAGGAACGTTTGCGCGATGCTTTCGGAAAGAAAGACGTTCGTTCATACGACGAAGAAGCGAGCAACGAAGAGGTTTACCAAAAAGTTCGCTCACTCGCTTACGACAAATGCTACGCCATCGCCCAAGAAGGTACAGGTAAAGCAGAACGCGGAGAAAAATTCTCAGAAGTGAAAGACGAAGTCAAAGCTGCATTTTCAGACGAAGAGCAACTTGAATTCGGTGAACTTATCGGTAAATACTTCAAGAAAGCACAAAAAGAAGCGGTTCGTAACGTGATCCTTGATTTAGGTTTGCGTCTTGACGGAAGGAAAACCGACGAAATCCGCCCAATCTGGTGTGAGGTCGATTATCTTCCATCAGTTCACGGATCGGCATTGTTCACACGAGGGGAAACTCAGGCATTGGCAACAGTGACTTTGGGAACTTCACGCGAGTCGAACCAAATCGATTCACCATCAGAACAAGGCGAAGAAAACTTCTACCTGCACTACAATTTCCCACCATTCTCAACAGGTGAAGCAAAACCGTTACGCGGAACTTCACGTCGTGAGGTCGGTCACGGAAACTTGGCGCAACGTGCGTTGAAAAATATGATCCCTGAAGAAAATCCATACACGATCCGTATCGTTTCTGAGGTTCTTGAGTCAAACGGTTCGTCTTCGATGGCGACGGTTTGTGCCGGAACGTTGGCTTTGATGGACGCGGGTGTTCAAATGATCAAACCGGTTTCAGGTATCGCGATGGGATTGATTTCTGACGACGTGACTGGCCGTTGGGCTGTACTTTCGGACATCCTTGGAGACGAAGATCACCTTGGCGACATGGACTTTAAAGTAACCGGAACTGCCGATGGCATCACCGCTTGCCAAATGGACATCAAGATCGAAGGATTGAAATATGACATCATGGAGAAAGCACTCGATCAGGCTCGCGCCGGGCGTTTGCACATCCTTGGGAAACTAATCGAGACACAACCTGCGCCACGTGACGGAGTGAAAGCGAAAGCACCGAAGATCATCAAGACCACTATTCCTGGAGCCTTTATCGGAGCGCTTATCGGACCTGGTGGAAAAGTGATCCAGGAACTTCAAAAAGCTACGAAGACTACGATCGTAATCAACGAAGTGAACGAAGAAGGCGTCGTGGAAATCTTAGGTACCGATCAGGATGGAATCGACGCGGTATTGCGCAAAATCGATTCACTTACATTCAAACCTGTAATTGGAGATTCATACAAAGTGAAAGTAATCAAGATCATGGATTTCGGTGCTGTCGTGGAATACCAGGACGCGCCAGGAAACGAGATTTTGCTTCACGTTTCGGAACTCGCATGGGAACGCACTGAAAACGTAACCGACCTTGTAAACATGGGTGATGAATTCGAAGTGAAATACATGGGAATCGACCCTAAGACACGCAAAGAACGCGTTTCCAAAAAAGCGCTTTTGCCACGTCCTCCAAGAGACGAGAACGCTCCACGCCCTGAACGTCGCGATGATCGCGGACCAAGACGTGACGACCGCGGACCTCGTCGTGATGACCGTGGACCTCGTCGTGATGATCGCCCAAGAGATGATCGTCCGAGAGAAGACCGTGCGCCACGCGAGAACAACGATTCAAGCGAGCCACGTCAGGAAAACCCTGGTACTGAGGAATAAATATTCCTTCAAATTATATCTGGAAAATCCCGTCAAGTTTTGGCGGGATTTTTTTTGTTTGACAGCCGTTTAAGTTAAACCAATTTCTAAAAAAAACGTAGGATTATCCTATCATTTAAAAACGAAAACATCGTTACTTCTATTCAGCGCGAAACGCCGGTTTCCAGCCGAAACTCGTTCGTCATACGCTACATGTCGAGGAAATTAATCTGGAGCGTGATCGTATGTGTCGCGGTTCTCAGCTCGCTTTGTTTTTGCAAATCGCAACTCCATCCATAATAAATCGTAATCAGGCTAAAAACCGACAATCCCAATCGCGGCGTCAGACTGAATTGCGGCCCGACATCCGACGTCACGAAATCAGCGCCCAATTGAGCCGCGAAAATCGAGAAAATCGCCTCATACGAAAGCCTCGCTCCTATTGCGTGTGCGTTTCCAACCTTCAAATATTTCGGGCCGATGGCAACGTTCTGCACAAGCATCGCGAAACCTCCAAATCCCGGTTCCTGACTCGGATAAGACGAAATCACATACGAAACTTCAACTTCAAAATCCTTAAAATAACTCGCGGCGACGCGGCATCCGTTCATGTCGTCCCACGGATTCAGGTCGAACGGCTTCTTTGTTGGAACATCGGCTGGCGTTTGAGCGAACGTCGGTCCGATGAACATGAATACGATTAGCGTGGTTGTCGCTTTCATGTCGTTTCGGGTTTTCCCATCGCACGCAAATGCCTGAAATGTGATTTCATCATTTCTCCGAGTGACATTTTATGATACGGAAGTTTATATTCGGACGTCGTTTGCGCAATGATGTCATTGATGTCGCTGTAATTCGTGTGGCAAATGTTCGGAAATAAATGATGGGCCGCGTGGCAATTCGAGCCTCCGCTTAAAATCCTTGCGAACGCATTGTTCGGGTTCCAGTCGCAACTCGTCTTGAGCTGATGGATCGCCCACGAGGATTCGAGCTCGTCGCCTTCAGGTTCGAAATATTCGGCCTCTTCGAAAAAATGTGTTCCGACGAGCATGATCACAAAAAGCAACGAAGTGAATGCCGACGTGGTCGCGAACGTCAATATCACGAACCAAATGGAAAAGTCGGTAAGCAAGATCGGAATTGCCAAAACGAGCGTGAAATACAGGATTTTGAACGCGAAGAATCGGATGAACATTTCGCGCTTGGGAAACCCTTTTCGCATCCATTCGTATTCGCTTGAAAACAAATAGATCCAATCGCCCATAAAAACCGAATGCAGCAACGCGAGCATATAAACGAACGGCGCGTAAATGTGTTGGTAGTTGTGTTTTTTTTGCCACGGATGCGACGGCGCCAACCTCAGGAACGGATTCTTGTCGATGTCGATATCGCTCCCCTCGACGTTCGCATACAAATGGTGCGACCTGATGTGGCGCAAACCCCAAAGCAGCGGATCGATTCCGACAGTCAAAAAGCTGAAGAAGTGCAAAACCTGATTCGCCTTTTTATTGCGGAATGCCGTATTGTGCGACGCGTCGTGCCCCAGACAAAATCCGATGAGCAGACCCGAAATCTGGAACAACAAATACAGCAACCAAAACGTCAAGCCCGAATTCGCGTTGACGAGAAAATAGTACGAGCCGTAACAAACAACTGCCCAGAATGCGCCTTTGAACCAAAAGTCGATGCCGCCGTGTTTGAACGATTCATTTTTCAATTTGTCGAAAACGCGGGTTCGAAGCGTATAATAAAATTCCTTTTCGGAATCGGTTGTGGTGAATTTCCTGATTTTCATGATGCGTTTTTATAAGTGGTTTTATAAAGCTGTCTCGAATTCCCTGTTGAAATTTTCCTCTTTTTCGAAGAATGGGAAAATGATGATCGTGCCGTATCTCAAACTTTTTGAGTCTGTCGTGAGATTCCCGTTTTTCAATATTCCGACGCGAATCTTACTGTCTTTGTAAAGATTTGCGAGCAGCAGCGGATATACGATTGTCCTTCGGTTGAATACAAAATATCCGCCTTCGATTTTGCCTTTTAGGATTTTCTCGCGAAGCAAATTCCCGTCGCTGATCAGCGCGACCCTTATGTGACGGTCGTCGATGACGGTTAATTTGACCCGGTCGTTTTGGTTTTTGTTGTAACCCGTCACGAAAAAATCCCAGAACAAATCGCTTTCACCAACCGTAGAAAATCGCTTGAAACTCCCGTTGAGTGCGGTTAGGTTTGTTGAGTGTAGCGCAACGTCATCGGGATTGTTCGTTGCGTCCCTGATCGTAGAACACGAACAGATACAAATCCCAATCAGAACCGGTAGAAAATTCCTGGCTTTCATCGCTCAACTATTTGGTTTCACGTATTTGAACTTGTACTGGATGCGCGCCGAATAACCCGCACCGAACAACAACACCATGCCGCTGTGGTCCGAGAAATCCTCGACGATCAATGTGGAATCCTTGGCGACGCTGACTCGGACGCGATCTACGTTCGTCATCCAATAAATCGGTGGGAAAACGATGTTCTTGCGCTGTAGAAAGTATTGGTAATCCTTTCGTCGGAATTTACCTTGGAACGACATGCTCGTCTTTCGTCCGAATTGATCTTTGAATGCCAGGCGCAATTTCCCGTTGTCGAAATACACGTTCACCGAATCGGCGTCTATATTCGGATCAAGCCCGAACAACGTCGTGAGTTTCACCGCATCTTGCATGCTGTCCTTGGAATGGCTCACGTTTTCATAGGTCGCGTTGAGTTGTCGTGTCGGAACATCGAGGTTGCTGCGACTCACGGATTGCGCAGGCGAACACGACATCATAGCCAATAAAATCAAACTAATTAGTGCAGTTTTCATAACGATTGGTTTTAGAATTACAAGTCAAACTTATTGTGATTTAAGCAACTAAACTTGTGCAAATCAATTAACCGATTTGTTATATTTGTGAAAATCGCAAAATATGTCGCAGCAGGAAGTGTTGCTTTCGATACTTCGGAAGAAGATAAAATCCCAATCGCTCATCGATGCCGTTGCCGTCGCGCTCAACATCAGCTACGACGCCGCGCACCGACGCGTATCCTCGAAAAGTAAATTCTCCATAGATGAAGCTGTGATTCTGTGCCGACATTACAAGATTTCGATCGATGCGATCCTCACGGGAAACAACGTCGTCGTCGTCGAAAAGACAAAAGAGATTTCGTCGTTTGACGACATGCAGCAGTATTTCGCGCAATCGGCGGGCTATCTCGACGCATTTTCGAAAAAGGAAAACGTGTCGTTATATTACGCGGCCAAAGACATTCCGTTGTTCTATACGATCGGCGGAACGCTCTTGTCGAAGTTCAAATTATATGTGTGGATGGATCTGCTCGCCGGGAATGGCGGCAAGAAATTCGAGGAATTCACATTTACGGCGAACGTGCAGCAACACGTCGAGCGCATCAAGTCTATTTACGAAGGCGCGTCGGTTCACGAAATCTGGAACGACACGACGATAAACAGTACGTTGCAGCAGATCTTTTACTTCTTCGAATCGGGATTGCTGTCCAAGGCGAACGCGCTCGTTTTGTATGACGATTTGGAAACACTGCTCGCGGGCGTCGAAAAGAAAAGCGCCGAATCGAACAAATTCCATCTCTATTACAATGAATTGCTGATCCTGAACAACAACGTAATCGTCTCAGCCGCTGACAAACGCACGATGTTCATTCCCTATACGGCTTTGGGCTATTTCATCACCGAAGACGAAACCACGTGCACGAAAGCCAGCGAGTATTTCGAACGCCAGATGAAAAACTCGAAATCGTTGAACCTATCGGGAACGCGCGACCGAAAGATTTTCTTCAACAAGGCGATGCGCAAGATTGATTTCTACAAGCAGAAACTTAGCAATCCAGAGGAACTATTGGTTTAAGCATAAACCGCAGACATCTGAATTACCAAAGTTCTCGTCCATCGTCTACCCGTCTATCACCTATCGGTCTATCATCTATTAGTCTATCATCTATCAGTCTATTATTCATCACTCTATACTTCGACCCTACTTCAAATCAATAGACTCCAAAATCTGTTTTCTCGTCGTCTTAAAATTTTCCGACTCGACTTCAGGACTCACGAACTGAATCGTATATGTGAGCTTTTTGTACACCCAAATGTAACTGTCGACGACTTTCGGCTGGCCTTCGACTTGCATCGAATACACGAAGTTGAGTACTTTATGTCCGTCGATTTCAACCATCGTGTCTTTCACGACTCTTCCTCTGCTCGACTTTAGAATTCCGCCTTTCACGCCTTCGTAAAACTTTGTCAGGTCAGGGTTTTTATCGAGGTTGAGCTTGTCGAGCCCTTTGCTGGTCTTGGAAATGATGAACGTGTCGTCGCCTATGCTTCCGCGGATAAACGTCTGCCCTGACATTTCGCCTTCGCCCGAATCGTCGGGAACGAGCATCGACATGTTCTCATCGATGTCGTATTGGAAGAGTTCCTGTGAAAAGCCATTCAATGTAAAAAGTAAGATCAGTGGGAAAAGAAATGTCTTCATAAGAATATTTTTATGCTTTTTTCAAAAGGACTTTTTCTTGGGTGAACTGGTACGCGGCTTCGAGGAAATCGATCATCTTTGGCCAGCTGCCGTTCGGCTCGAAATAATTCGAATAATATTTCTTGGTCGTGACCACGAGTTTGTTGCCTTCGATTTTGGCCGAACTCGTAAAACCGCCCGTCGCATTCGTTACGTTCTTATTAAGTTTTTCAATGCCCGTAACCGTGTAGCCCGACGGGATTTCGAATTCGATCTCGTTCACGAAACTTCTTGGAAACGCCATGTAAACGTTGTCTTTGCGTTCCTTTTCCTTCTTCGTGATCTCGACTTGGCCCGTCAGGATTTTCCCGATTTCGACGATGTAGTTCGCCCCGGCTTTCTTGACGAAGTTGTTCTCGAGCTCGAATGATTCGTTGTACACGAACGCTTCCTTTCGTCCGAAACGCCCCGTATTTTTCACCGAATAATCGTATTTCTCGACCTTGATATCGAACTCATCCGACAATGATTTCTTGAACGATTCCTTTTGCTTGTCCTTCAACTTGTCTATGAGCGCCGCATATTCCTTTTTGTACTGCGCTTCTTTTTTATTGCTTCGGACGCGGTCAAGTAACGGTTCCGTTTCGTATTTCAAATAATCCTCGTTCACATAGTCGAAAAAATAAAGCCGATCGTCTTGTTCGTCTTCCTTGAAATGTCCAAAATACGATGATTCGCGATTTACTTTCAGGCCCGACATCGCTCCATCAACCGACACTTTCGAAACCACTTTCGTATGGTTATCGTTTATCGTCGACGACGGCAAATGCACGGTTTCCACATCGGTGATCTTCTTGCGCTTCAACACGTTGAGCACGTAAGCGTCGGTGTTTTCAAGGTCGTAATCGAATTGGTCGGCACTCGTGAACGGCGTAAAATATTGCAGGTAAACCGGTTCGGGCATCGTATTGACGCGCAACATGACTGAAATATTGCTGCTCAAAAGCAGATCCGTAAGCGGGCCGTTGTAACGTTGCGTCGCCAACACGATGTCGTAATCGATCTTGTTGTCTTTCAGGAATGCCATGAAATGATTGATGAAATCGGTCTGGTTGCTCAGGAAAATCGGGTTCTTATACAACTCGAACGGGCTGAAGATCTTGGCTTCGTTGATCGCCCACGCCTCGACATATTGCGTGAAATAATGGTGGCGCGTGAAATAATAGACTTGTCGGACTTTCTCGGCGTCGTTCTCGAACGTCTTTTTCTTAAGGAAACGCTCGATATGGCCCATATCCCCGAACGGACGGAACGCTTCCTCATACGAAAACATCATGTCATCGGTCGAAATACTTTTCTTCACTTTCCCGTTCGCGACTTCCTTGTCCGGTTTCCCGAAGGGTTTCGTGCTCACCTGGAATTTATAGCACGGCAACGCGACCATCGGATACAACCAGCGTTGGGAGTCGATTTTTGGGATGTCGCTCGCGGTCAGGTCGAAGCGTCGGTCGCCTTTTCGTCCGGGCGGCAAATCGGCGAATTCAGGCGCGCCGTTGAACGTATTCAGGTTCAGGAACAATCGTTTGTCAAGTTGGAGTTCGACGCGTAGTTTCAACGTCGGATAGGAATCGTTGAGCGTCGATTCATGGCTGTCGAAAATCCCGACATTATCCGTGACCGTCATATAAAAGTAGTAATCGATGATGTCGCCGATTTCCAGGTTCGCGATCGCGATTTTCTTGTCGTCGTCGAGTTTCCGCGCTTCTTTGTCGGTATCGACGGCGATTTCCTTTCCGTCGGGCTTGATGATTTTGATGCCGAGCCAGGTTTGGTCGACGTTGCGGATGCGTTTCGAGAATTCCTTATATGAAAATTCCGAAAACTCCTTTACCGACGCCGCATCCTGCAATTTTATGCGCTTGCGGAAACCCTGTTTCGGGTAGGCCATCGGATAGTAATAATAATCGTATTCGTACAAAATGACAGCCGATTCGTTTTTCCATTTCTCGGGAACCGTCGTGCCTTTACTCGCTTCGTCCTGGCTTTCCCAAAATAATTTTTCGACTTCTTCTTTATTTTTCTGGGCCGAAGCGATGGCCGAAACGAAAAGCAATGCACCCCAAAGGATTTTTTTCATGTTTATGATTTTGTAAGGACGATTTGTTGGTTGTAAATGGTGTTCAGGTTTTTTAGTAGCGTGTTCCAATCCGACATTTCAGCCGCTTTGATGACGCCATTCTTGAATACGAATGTCTTTTTGCATGTAATTTCAGTCGGCGTTTGCGTAAAACTCACGAGCACTGAATAATCCTTGGCCGAAACGGTCAGGTTCTCGGGAAGTTTCGACACTTTGTAACCCGTGGGAATCTCGAGCGTGACCGCCGATTGATAATCGCTTTTGTAATCGAATTCGTAATCGGTCTTGCGGTCTTTGAGATCGAAATTCCCGAATTCCTTAATGAAATCAAGATCGACGTAGATCTCGTCGTCGAATCCCGACACTTTGTTGTTGACCAGGATATCGTAATCGACTTTTAATTGTTGTTCGCGATTGCTCAAATCAGACGTGATCACGTTGCTCACATGGATGTTTTTGTCACGTCGGGACAAGAAACCCTCGAGTGCGTCGTTCTTGCGGTCGGTCTCGAAACGATTGTAACCGTAGAGGAATTCGGCGCAACTTTCACCGTTGTATGTCTTGGTGCATTTGCCTTTTAGAGTTTCGTTTTCAATCGCAAACCTTACGAAATGCGTTTCCTTGTTGGACTCGTTTACGGAAGCCGGAATTTTATCGATGATGAACTTCTCCCCGTCTTCGATCATGACTTCCTTGTTTTGGATGCGTTCGGCGTTGGTTCCGAAAGCGCCGTATTTTTCGGTCCCGTCGAGGTAATATTTCTTGCCGTTATGGAAAAGCGTGCAGATCATGTGATTGTCGACCGCGAGCGACGGCGTCGTGTAATCGTACGAAATGTGTTTGGTTCCGATCCACGTCAATCGCGCGTCAAAACCCGCGAGTTTGAGCATTTGCTTGATCAGGTTGGCCATGCCCTTGCAATCGCCGTAGCGTTTCGTGAATACATTGTTCGATTCGTCGGGTTTGAAACCTGCGATGCCGTCCTCAAACGCGATGTATCGGATGTTGTCCTGAACCCAATAATAGATGTTCTTGATTTTTTCCTCGTCGGTCTTGGCTTTTGAAACCAGTTCATCGACCTTTGGTTTTAGCACCGACGTGTCGTCTTCCATCATATCGACGAGCGATTTATACCACGTATACAAATCGGCGGCCGAGGTGAACAGCTTGGTTTCCTTTCCATCGTTCTTAAATGATTTCGCGATGATCAGAATGTGCGGATACAAATAACTGCGGCCCGGAGCGTTCTCCTCTTTATAGAATGCCGGAACGTTTTTGAGTTCGTATTTGTAGATCGTTTCGCCGTTTGCGGTCGATTGGGTTTTCGTGATGTCGGTTCCTGCGAAATTGAATTCCTTAAGTTCGACGTTGAGCCAACTGGGAACGCTGATCGTGATCGTTTTCTTTAGCACGGGGAATTCGTCGTTGAAATAAAGCGACGTAAAATATTTCACATCCCCGTATTTCTTGTCCATTTCATAAGTGTACGAATAGCCCTGGACCGGAAAATCGATCGACATGTGTTTCACGCGGGCATCGTTGTAGAACAGGTCGCGGTCTTTGTAAAATTCGTCATTGACGATGAAATTCGCGACTTTCTCGTTGCGGTACTTCATTCCGAAATGTTCGATCTTGGATTCGCTGTCGTAAAATTCGTATTTATGGATGTCGGCGCGATGCGTGATGTTCATGAGTTTTTCACGGATTTTATTCATAACCGTGACCTTATCGCCTTCCTTACTCACCCCGAACGAAACCGCATCGCTGCTTTCAAGTATCGCTACGTCATCTTTCAGATATTGTTCGCGAAGTTTTTTTGCCAGTTGCACGTCCTCCTCGGTCGGGTCGATATTCTTTTGGGCAACCACCGTTCCAACCGCCAGGACCAACAAAAAAGAGAAGATTTTTTTCATTTTGAAAGTTTGCGAAATATAACAAAATCCTAAACTTGAAACTGCCAATAGAAAAAAATTTAAATCTGTGTAACTTTTTGTCACAACCTTACGTACAAGCATGGTATCTTCTAAAAAAAGGAAATCCATACATGAGACAACTTAAGATTACGAAGCAGGTTACCAACAGGGAAACAGCTTCACTAGACAAGTACCTTCAGGAAATTGGGAAAGTCGACCTTATCACCGCTGACGAAGAGGTGGAACTCGCACAAAAAATTAAAGCCGGAGACCAAAGAGCACTTGAAAAGCTTACAAAAGCCAACTTGCGTTTCGTCGTTTCGGTTGCAAAACAATACCAGAACCAAGGGTTGACGCTTCCCGATTTGATCAATGAAGGAAACTTGGGACTTATCAAAGCGGCTCAACGTTTTGACGAAACCCGAGGATTTAAATTCATTTCATACGCCGTTTGGTGGATTCGCCAGTCGATCCTTCAGGCTTTGGCCGAACAATCCCGTATCGTGCGTCTGCCTTTGAACAAGATCGGTTCGATCAATAAGATCAACAAGATGTACGCTTTGCTTGAGCAATCGAACGAGCGTCCGCCAAGTGCCGAGGAAATCGCAAAAGAGCTCGACATGACAGTCAACGACGTTAAAGAGTCGATGAAAAACTCAGGTCGTCACCTTTCGATGGACGCGCCTTTGGTCGAGGGAGAAGATTCGAACTTGTACGACGTTTTACGTTCAGGTGAATCTCCGAACCCGGATCGCGAACTTATCCACGAATCGTTGCGCACTGAAATCGAGCGTTCTTTAGAGACGTTGACGCCTCGTGAGGCCGACGTTGTTCGCTTGTATTTCGGATTGGGCGACCAACATCCGATGACACTCGAAGAAATTGGCGAGACTTTTGATTTGACACGTGAACGCGTGCGTCAGATCAAGGAAAAAGCGATTCGCCGATTGAAACACACCTCAAGAAGTAAAATTCTAAAGACGTATTTAGGTTAATAGAACCTGAGGCAAAACCGAAACTGAACAGCATGAGGTGATGTTAATCCTATTAAACTAAAATTTAATCTTGAAACTTGAAATTCCAAAATATTTAGTATGTTTGGAAATGAAACAATGAATAAACTTCCGAAAGGAATTTATATAGCAACAACAGTCTGATTAACTGTTCGTTTTTTGATTGATGATTGAAACTCCGGCTGATTACCGGAGTTTTTTATTTTATCTGTGATAAAAAACTCCAGTCGATTCGCGCAAGCGCTCGGGTTTCCGGAGTTTTTTATTTTATCTGTGATAAAAAACTCCAGTCGATTCGCGCAAGCGCTCGGGTTTCCGGAGTTTTTTATTTTTTAATGTGCCTGAGTGCGCTGTGCCTGAGTGCCTGAGTTTCCGCTGTTACTTGCGACAAATTTCTATTCTACTTTTCACATTTGGGCGCGTCACCGACTCCGCAAGCTGCGCCGCTGTCGGGCTATCCGCTATATCTTTTGCTCGTTCCTCGCAAAAGGATGCCGCTGCTATCCCTCGCGCGTGGTCGCTAAAGCATTAATCTGTTCAAAACTCGAATTTTCATCGTAAGAAACTCAACCACTCAGGTACTAGGCACTCAGGCACTATTTCCTTACCTTTGCGCCCATCTAACTACACACAATGAAAAATACCCTGATCGCACCCTCAGTGCTAGCTGCCGATTTCGCGAACCTGCAACGTGACATCGAAATGGTCAACGATTCTCAAGCCGATTGGTTCCACATTGACATCATGGACGGCGTTTTCGTCCCGAACATTTCATTCGGGATGCCGGTTCTAGAAGCCATTTCACGTCATGCCAAGAAAACCATCGACGTGCATCTGATGATCGTCGATCCCGACCGCTACATCAAGACCTTCGCTGATCTTGGCGCGAATAACCTGACGGTGCATTACGAAGCCTGCACGCATTTGCATCGCACGCTGCAAGCCATCAAGGCCGAAGGAATGAAAGCCGGTGTCGCGTTGAATCCGCATACCTCGGTTACGGTTCTCGAAGACATCATCCAGGATGTGGATCTGGTTTGTTTGATGAGTGTAAATCCAGGTTTCGGCGGGCAGTCGTTCATCGAACACACATACAAGAAGATCAGACAGCTAAAGGAAATCATCGTAGCGAACGGCGCATCGACATTGATCGAGATCGACGGCGGCGTAACCAACAAGAATGCAGTCCAGCTCGCTGAAGCCGGTGCCGACGTTTTGGTTGCGGGAAATTTCGTTTTTAAAGCTGAAAACCCAACGCAAACCATCGCCGATCTTCGACAGTTATTGTCATAATCGCAACAGTATAAAACAAAAAACTCCCGACGCTAATCGGGAGTTTTTTATTGGAAACATTTCAGCGTCCGTCCTCATTTAAAAGACACGTGCGCTTTTTCAGGATTTTCAGAATCAGGTAAACGATGCCCGACGCGAACGTACCGAACATCCACAATTGGCTAAACGTCGCCGTTTCAAAAATCAGGTTCCGCGAGATGTCGAACAAAAGGAAAACGAGAAATATCGCAGCCAATCCATTTTTCTCTTTCTTAAGGACTTTTTTCCAGCTGAACGGCAAACCCGAACTTCTGAAGCCCGTAACCTTGGGAACGAATGCCGGAGTCTGTGCGGCCCAATCGATGTATTGTTGGCCAAACTTTCGCGTCAGGAAACTTTCTTCGGCAAACATGATACGCTCGTAATACAACCAAAACGCGAGGCAAAAGGCGATCACGAATCCAAAACTACCCGTGAACATCGCGATTCCGAGCCAACTTAAAAAATTCCCAAGATACAACGGATGTCTTACAAGCGAGTACATGCCCGTCGTGTTCAAATAATCGGCGATTTGTTCGTGCACGTTTCGTCCCGATGTGTTCTTGGGCGTACACCCGACGGTCAATCCGCGGACGACCAAACCCAAAACGCTTACGGAAAGGCAAAGCAATTCGAACCATAATATGTTGGCCCCACTTTTCGACCAGGCGAATGATCCGTCGAGGAGATTGTACAAATGAATCCCAATGCCCAAAGGCAGGATCAGCAAAGGCAAATAACTCCTGTATCTAAAAAGCCAGTTGCCTTGCTTTTCGATTTCTAGTGAAAGCGACATGAGATCAGAACTAGTTGCGCTCGAACACAAGATAGTCGCTCGGCCCGTCATCATCAAGATCCTGAAGCTCGATGCGCGTGTCAGTATAAGTCGCGATATCCCAATCTTCATTGAATACGCGGAACGTCGTCGGAGTTTGGAAAAACAGGTTGAAATCGAGGTTGGAATCTTCAGGCGTGTCGAAATCGTCGTCGGACACAATCGACCAGGTTCCGGCCACGGTTTGTCCATTTCCATCGACTGCGACGACATTATCAGCATTGAACGTAAACGTGAAACCGGCAAAGTCGGCGGTTTTATCCACGCCGTTGTCAACGAAACTCGCGACATTCCAAGTGCCTTGGGTCGCCACTGTTACGGCCGGCGTCGGATCTTGATTTGGGCGCGGCCCGTCGTCGTCGCTGCTGCAAGAAGTAGAAGCGATTGCAAAAACTGAGAATAATGCTGGAATAAGAAACTTTTTCATGATATAAGATTTAGATTATTGTATTTCGAATTTTCGTTATGGGGAAAGCTGCAGGCATTTCCGTAAATTTGGATTCCGACCATAGAATCCCCACGAACCGCAAAACCCTACCAAAAATTTTTATTTTTTTTCGCGGTAGGGTTTTCAATACCATTGGGGTTCTATTCCTGAAATCAATTTTTATATGCCAAATCAATGCGAGACCTGCGACGGGAATGTGTTCGCAAAATTCTTCAAAAGCCACGAACGATCGCTTCGGAATTTCCTGTACTACAAGTTCGGAAATGAAGAACAAGCCAACGATATCGCCCAGGAAGCGTTCATCAAATTGTGGCAGAATTGCGATGACATTCCACTCGAAAAAGCCAAATCGTACCTGTTCACGGTCGCGTTCAAAAAATCGCTCAAGGCGATCGCGCATCAAAAAGTCGTGCTCAACTTCGCCAAGTCAAAAGTCATCCCGATCAGCACGAACGAAAGCCCCGAATTCGTGCTCGAAGAACAAGAATTCCAAACGAAATTATCGGGCGCAATCGCGAATCTCAAAGAAACCCAACGCGTCGCATTCCTGATGCACCGAATCGACAAGATGAAATACACCGAAATCGCCGAACATCTCGGCATCAGCGTAAAAGCCGTCGAAAAACGCATACATCAAGCCATGATTTCGCTCAAACGAAACATCGAACAGTTCCGATAAAATACAGCCATGAAAAGAAAAAACCATCTCGCGCATTTGCTCAACGACGATTTGAGCCCGAGCGAAATCGAGGCTTTCAAACAAGATCCCGATTTCGAATTGTACCAAAAAATCAAACATCACACCGACGATTTACAGTCGCCATTAGGAGAAAATCCGCAGCTGTTGACCGACGTACTTGCGGCGAAAAAGAAACCGAAAGTCGTCTCGATGAAAGCAAAAACCGCCTGGCTTTCCATTGCCGCATCGCTACTTATCGCCGTCGGGTTGGGCTATTGGTTTTCGATGGGAACCGACACGATCCACCGCACGGGTTTCGCCCAAACACAAAACCTGACGTTGCCCGACGGCTCAACCGTAACGCTGAATTCGGATGCGGAACTGCGCTACGAAAAAAGCGATTGGAAGTCAAAACGCACGCTCGAACTCAAAGGCGAGGCGTTGTTCAAGGTCGCGAAAGGAAAAACTTTTTCAGTGATTACGCCTACCGGAACCGTGAAAGTCGTCGGCACCCAATTCAACGTGAGATCGCGTGGAAAAAAACTCGAAGTCGCATGTTATGAAGGAATGGTGAGCGTGACGCGAGACGAAACCCAAATCATCCTCTTGCCTGGAAACGCTGTGCTTCACGACAGCAAAAACTGGATCCGACAAAAGATTGAAAGTTCAGCTCCCGATTGGATGAACGCCAAAATCTCGCTCCAAGCCGCGTCGTTGAATGAAGTCCTTGCCGAGATCGAACGTACATACGATATAAAAATTACCGCGAAATCATCGCCCGAAAAAGCCTTTACAGGGATTTTGCCCGCGAATGATCTCGCCGTGGCGTTGCGCATCGTCGAATCGGCGTTCCAGCTTCAAACCGTAAAAATTTCGAATCGCGAATACGAACTAAAAAGCCTGTAATTTGCGCTTGAGAACGCATTTTTTGCTTTTTGCTTGCTGCATCACGTTCGCACAGCAGAACGGGAAAGCTTTACCCTTGCGCGACTACCTGAAAATACTCGAGGCGCGATTTTCAGTGAATTTCAGTTTCATCGAAAACGAAATCGAAAAAATTAATGTCGTCGCGCCCGATGAAAATTCGATCGGACAACAAATCGAGTCGCTCGAGATGCAAACTAATTTGACTTTCGAGTTCATCACGGCGAATTATATCGTCATCAGAAAGAAATCCAAAAGCGAAATCTGCGCGCAAATCATTGACTCCGAAACGGGATTACCGATTTCGGGCGCATCGGTGAAATCAGGGTCCAACACTACATATTCAAATGAAAAAGGCGAATTTTGCCTTACTTCGAAGTCGCCCGAGATCACCATTTCCCATGTGAGTTACGACAATCTTTCGCTTGCTACGACGAACCTGCCGGCATCGCCGAAGATCAAACTTTCGCTGCACGTGGAAATTTTAAGTGAAACCTTCGTTCCCGTCTTGCTCACGCGCGGCATCCGAAAAAAACCGGACGGTAGCTACGACATACTTTCCAAGAACTCGGGCCTGCTTCCCGGGTTGACCGAACCCGACGTGCTGCAAACAATGCAACAATTGCCCGGAGCCGTGAGCTTCGACGAAACGATTTCGAACCTTTCCATCCGCGGCGGCACCCACGACCAGAATTTATTTCTGTGGAACGGGATCCGACTGTTTCAAACCGGGCATTTTTTCGGGTTGATTTCAGCATTGAACCCGAATTTATCACATTCGATCACGTTCTATAAAAATGCGAGTCCGGCAAGTTTGGGCGAAGCGGTTTCAGGGACGGTGCTTATCGAGACATTACCCGAAAGTGGAAATTATTTCGAGAATTCGATCGGCATGAACATGCTCAATTTCGATTTCAACACGGCGTTCAAGACGTCACCGAACACGAGCTGGCAGTTCAGCGGCCGACGTTCTACGACTGACTTCTTCGATTCCCCGACATACCGACGTTATTCGGAACGAATTTTCCAAAACACGAAAATCACGAATATTTTTGTGGACCAGGAAGTCGATTACCGAACGTCGGAGAACTTTTATTTCTACGATTTCACGGCTCAGTTTCGGCAAAAGATCGGCTCGAAATCTGAACTTCGCTTCAACGGTATTTTCATCGAAAACGAACTCGAAGTCTATCAACGCTTGAATGCGAATGCCGCGAGCGACGCCCAGGAAAATGAGCTCAAGCAACAATCCACGGCGGGAAATCTCGTGTTCAAGACCGATTGGAATTCGAAACACAAGAGCACGTTCTCAGCATTTTTCTCGCGTTATATGGTCGATTCCGAAGATCGTCCTCTCGAAGAAACGAATCGCTTGATCAACCAACACAACGTCATCACCGACAAAGGAATAACGGTTGGGCACGACTTTCATCTGAACGAAAAGATCATTCTAAAAGGCGGTTATCAGGTTATCGAAAGCAGCCTTAAAAATGAAAACCGGGACAATCTTGCGATCGATGTCGAGGACAGCAGGTTCTTGCTCACGCATGCGTTATTTGTGCAAGGCGAACTGACGCTGGCGAGATGGTTTTTGTCGGGCGGAATCCGTCAGCAGTATTTCCAGACGTTGGACCGATTCAGGACGGAACCTCGATTTTTGGCGTCGTACCGCGTGAATAAGGATCTCGATTTTTCAATTTCGGGCGAATTAAAAAGCCAGACGGCCCAGCAATCTGTCTACCTCCAGGAAGATTTCTTCGGACTCGAAAAACGACAATGGACGCTCGCCGACGGGAACGGGACGCCGTTGATAACCAGCAGCCAGATTTCGTCGGCGGTAACCTACAAGAAGTGGAAATGGCTGTTTAGCCTCGAACCGTTCTACAAAAAAGTAAGTCATATCACGAGTAAAAGCCAAGGTTTCCAGAATCAGTTCGAGTTTGAAAACGCCGTTGGAAGTTATCGTGTTCTAGGTGTGGAATTTTTGGTTCAGAAGCAATGGCGCGACTTCACGGCCTGGCTCAACTATCATTACAACCGAAATGAGTATCGATTCGAAAGTTTCGCTCCCAGCGATTTCCCGAACATCTACAGCATTCCGCATTCGCTGCGCAGCGGTTTGATTTACGACAAACACAAATGGCAATTCGCGTTGGGTACGAATTGGTTTTCAGGAAAATATTACACCGAACCGTCGTCTAGAATTCCGGTTTTCGACGAGAACCAGGATCTCACGATATTATATAAATCTCCGAATTCCGACAGGCTCGACGACTACTTCCAAGTGAATTTCTCGGGAAGTTTCACTCAGGCCATTTCCAAAAAAGCGAATATGAAATGGGGAATTTCGGTGCAGAACCTGCTGGACAAGACCGTGAGCATCAACAAAAGTTACCGCATCAATTCAGTGAATTCGGCCATCGAAGAAGTAAATGTGTTGTCGCTCGCGAGAACTTTCAATGGTTTCGTGAGAGTTTATTTTTAGGTTGAAAGTTGTTTGATGTCGGCGATTTCCAGGACTTTCTTCGGATAACCTTTCTTGCAGACGTTAACCATCGCGCGCCCGACTTCGTGCAGACTCAATACATTTTTTGGAGCGAAGAAGCGGATGATTTTCGTGAGGACTTCGTAAGCTAATTTCCAATTCTTCTGGTCTTTTACGGGAAGCATCGCGCCCGGACGGAACGCGTAAACGCCTTTGAACGGCAGCTTGATCAGGTCGTTTTCGGTTTTGCCTTTCACGCGCGCCCACATGACTTTTCCTTTTTCGGAACTATCGGTGTAAAGTCCCGAAACATATGTAAAAACCATTTGAGGATTAACCGCGACCAACGTTTTGGCGAACGATAGCGTCGTATCGTACGTTATTTTCGTAAACTTTTCCTCGCTCATCCCGAAAGAACTTATCCCGGCGCAGAAAAAACAAGCGTCGTAGCCTTTGAGTGTTTCCGAATGTCGATCGAGTTCGAAGAAATCGGGAACGAGCAATTCTTTCAATTTCGGATGTTCGAGGTCGTAGTGCTTTCGGTTGATGATCAAAACGTGGGAAACTTCAGGATTCTCGAGACAATCGAGGAAAACGCCTTCGCCGACCATTCCGGTTGCGCCTGTGATGATGACTTTGAGTGACATAACGATGTTTTTCACTAAAGTAGCCATAAATCTGCCCAAGTGGAAACGGATTGTGTTTTTGTTAAGCCGATCCGCACCATTTCAATGCTTGTGATTGAGCATTTTCGACACATTGGCATATAGCGGCGGAAACTTGGCCTTGAACTCTTGCGGCGTCTCAAAATAGTGTTCGAGGATTACCGCCAGGAATTCGTAGGTATTCGTAAACGCGTAATCTCGGAAATAGCCGGCATCGGTGAGTCTTTGCCTGTTGCCAGGATGGCTGACTTCGTCGGAAATCCTGTCGTAAACCTGTGTAAAGATAGCGGCGCTCACATCGCTGTGTTTCGTGCCGTGATAGTGTAACACGTGCGCGAATTCGTGTATGCCGAGGTTTAGGTTGTCGTTCGCGATGTCGTTTCCTGCGACAAAATCCTGCCATGAAAAAGCGATCGCGCGCATGCCTGGATTGAATTCGCCCTTGTGATAAGATTCGGAATATTTCGAGTAATACGCGCCCGGATATACGATGACGCGATCAAAAATATCCAGGAGGTAATTTCGCATGCCGAACGAGAGCGTGATGTAGCTTATGGCAATCCTGATTTTCACTTCGTCGGTCACCTCAAAATCTTCGCGCCCGATGAATTCGTACCGATCGATGAACCGACAGATCCGGTGTTCAAAATAAATCTTGCGTTTGGGCGTAAGCCTGTTGTAAAACGTGGAATGTTGGCGCAATAACGACTGATTGGCGGTTTCCAAACACTTCGGAAACGGATAATAGTGAACGTAAAACGGCTTTTTGAAAATAAATGCGTAGACGCGTTCGGTTTGCAGGTAGAAAATGCTGAAAACGAGCGAAAGAAATCCGAATACGACGAGAAACAGCACGAGCGACACTACGACTATTTCGGGGATTGAGAGGTCTTCCATTGGGTAAATGTAGGAAAATTATTGTCGGGTTTTTGGGTGTGGCTGCGGTTGGATTTTGGTTGGAGTAATTTTGAATTTGGAAAGAGCGGTGAGTTTTCGGTTATTGATTTTCGATTGAAATGGGTTGTTTTGTGTTTTGATTGGGAGGAATGTGTGGGTTGGAGGATTTCGCTGCGCGGCATGGTTTGACGCTGTAATTTGAAAATGGGAAAAGTTAGACAGAAATGTTTAAGTGAGAATGATGGGTGTCATGGAGAGAATTCCGCTGCGCGCATCTTGAAAAGTCCGTTTTGAGATAGGAAAAAGGCAAAAGAATATCACGCGAACTTGGGCGAAAGGATGAGATTCCGTTGCGTGATTATTTGTTTTTTTTGGGAAGGATGTTCATGTGTCCTTGCTAGGAAGTACGAATGTGTCACGAAGAGGATTCCGCTGCGCGGCATCGTTTAAGGCTCCGATTTGAAAATGGGAAAAGCCAAACAAAAAATGTTTAAGTGAGAATGGACGAATATGTCACGAGAGGATTGCGCTGCGCGGCATCGTAAAGCTCCGATTGAAAAAGGAAAAGCCAAACAAACGATGTTTAAGTGAGAATGGACGAATATGTCACGAAAGGATTCCGCTGCGCGGCATCCTTCAAAGCTCCGCTTTGAAAATGGAAAAAGCCGCAAAAAAAATGTTCAAGCGAGCTTGACATTTTTTTTGCGGCTTTTTCCATTTATTCGTGACCCCGAGAGGATTCGAACCTCCATCATCAGAACCGGAATCTGACATTCTATCCATTGAACTACGGGACCTTTATTATGCGAGCAGTCGTTTTACGACACCTGAAATGGTTTTCCCATCGGCTTTGCCTGCAAGTTCCGCCGACACCAAGCCCATGACTTTTCCCATATTGGACATTCCGCCCAAATTGCCCTCAGAAATGATTCTCTCGACGACGACCTCGATTTCAGCCTCACTCAACTGAGCCGGCAGGAACTTTTCGATAACGGCCGCCTGATCGATTTCAGGTTGCGCCAAATCCTGGCGGTTCTGTTGTATGTATATCGCCGCGCTGTCCTTGCGTTGCTTCACAAGGCGTTGCAGAATTTTGATTTCTTCGTCGGCGCTCAGTTCTTCTTTGGCACCCGTTTCGGTTTGCGCCATAAGTATAGCCGATTTCACCGCGCGCAACGATTCCAAAGCCAATGTATCTTTGGCGCGCATGGCGTTTTTAATCTCATCGTTAATTTGTGCTTGTAGGCTCATAACGTCTTTTTTTTAGTGGTGCGAAGTTAAAAAAAATAACCCGAAAACTCGTTTGAATTTTCGGGCTAAAAAGAAAAAATGGTTTAGGTTAGTCTACATTATCATGTAGAAAAGAGTTGTTCGATCGCAACTGTATATCGTCGTTGCTATCGGTTCCAAGCGACATGCGGGAGTTCGCGTTGTTGATTGGATTTGAGCTTATATCGACACCCGAACGTTTGTAGGCGGGTTCTTTTTCGTATTCGTCGACTTTTGACGGATTGTTGTGGAACTTGTAATTGAACTCCTTCAACTTCCTTCGGCGTTCGTCGGCGCGGTGTTTCAAAGTATCTTCGATCGACATTTCGAGCGGAGATACTTCTTCATAAGCCGATGAGAAGTTCGATACCGGAGCCTCGACCTGTTTCATCGTGATGTTCAATTCCTCGGCGATCGGTTCAGCGGCGATCGTAGCGGCCGGTTTCGAATCCATGAGGCTTTTCTCGACTTCCATGTATTCTTCGAGCGAATATTTCACGATTCCGGTTTCGTTGAGTTCGGTCATCGGAACAACCTGAACGGCATCGGTAACTTTGATATCGCGTGTTTCCTGAGTCAATTCGAACAGGATTTTTTCTTCGTTTACAATCGGAGTCGTCGGGATCGGAAGGTCGAACGTGAATGCGGCCTGTTCTTCCTTTTGGACGAAAATCGGCTCCTGTACTTTGATTTCCTTCACTTCAGGCGTTGTGATGAAAAAGTCGAAATCGTTGATGGCCGAAACCACTTCGAACGTCACATCGAGATTCTTGATGAATTCTGACGTCGGAACCAAATCCATTTCGAATTGTGCGACCGGAGCTGCAACGAATGCCGGCTCTTCCTCGATCAATTCAAACACTACCTTGTCTTCTTTCTGGCTTTGAGGAGCGCTTTCCTCAACTTTCAAAAAATCAACCGATGGCAATACATTTCCCTTGGTAAGGTCGTGCTCGATCTTGTGATCGCCGTCGAGCGAATGGATGATTTTCTTTGGTTCGTTGTTTACGATCTGCGTTTGCTGGTCGATGTTGAAACCCGTCGCGATGACCGTTACGGCAATCGATTCCCCAAGCGTTTCGTCTTCCCCGACACCCATGATGATGTTGGCGTTGTGACCTGCTTCCGACTGGATATAATCATTGATTTCTCCGATTTCGTCAATCGTGATCTCACTCGTTCCCGACACGATCAAAAGCAAAACGTTCTTAGCACCTGAGATTTTATTGTCGTTCAAAAGCGGGGAATCCAAAGCGGCAACGATTCCTTCTTTTGCGCGATTATCACCGATCGAAGTCGCCGAACCCATAATCGCGGTTCCGGAGTTCGACAATACGGTCTTCGCATCTTTCAAGTCGATGTTTTGCGTGTAGTGGTGCGTGATGACTTCGGCGATACCGCGTGATGCGGTCGCCAAAACTTCGTCGGCCTTGGAGAAACCGGCCTTGAAGCCAAGGTTTCCGTAAACCTCACGCAATTTGTTGTTGTTGATCACGATGAGTGAATCGACTTGCTTGCGAAGTCTTTCGACACCTTGCATCGCTTGATCCTGACGCACTTTTCCTTCAAACTGGAACGGAATCGTCACGATACCGACGGTCAAAATATCTTTTTCCTTAGCCAATTGCGCGATCACAGGAGCTGCACCAGTTCCCGTTCCTCCGCCCATACCGGCCGTGATGAATACCATTTTCGTGTTGCTGTCGAGCATTTTCTCGATTTCGGCTACCGATTCGATCGCCGATTGCTGCCCTACTTCAGGATTCGCTCCCGCACCCAAACCTTCCGTGAGCGCAACGCCCAACTGAATCTTGTTCGGGACCGGGCTCATGCCCAACGCTTGTGAATCGGTGTTGCAGACGATAAAGTCGACACCTTTGATTCCTTGCTTAAACATGTGGTTGATCGCATTGCTTCCGCCGCCACCAACGCCTATTACTTTAATTACGTTCGACTGATTTTTTGGTAAGTCGAACGAGATGCTTCCGAATTCTGAGTTGCCTGTCATACTATCTGGTATTTAATTCTTGCTTTGTCTTGTTTTGTTTTTTTTGTCGGAGTCCTTGAACCCTGATCCTTGCGCCCTGTCCCCAATTACTCGGCGTTGTCAAGGAATTCCTTTATCTTCTCCACATACTTGTCGAAGAACGAACGACGGATTTTTCCCTCGGTCGTCTGAGGTTCCTTTTGCGCTTCCATTTCTACTGCAACAGGCTCCAAAATTTCCTGTTTCGATTCCTGCGACATCACCGTCTGCGTGTAAACCGGCGGCTGCACTTGTTGGATCGGTTGCTGCTGAATCGGTTGTTGCTTGTAAACCGGCGCCTGCACAGGCTCGACGTACATCTTCACCGCACTTTGCGTCTTGTTGTTGATGCTGTTCATCACCAATCCGACTGCAGTCGCGTACATCGGCGATGAAATATCTTCGCTCGAATTTCCGGCCAAATGCTCGTTCGGATAACCGATACGCGTATCCATTCCCGTGATGTATTCGACCAATTGCTTGATGTGTTTCAGTTGCGATCCGCCGCCTGTAAGCACGATTCCCGCGATCAATTTCTTGCGCGGATCTTCGTGTCCGTACGCTTTGATTTCGGCAAAAACCTGCTCGATGATCTCAACGACGCGGGCGTGGATGATTTTCGACAAGTTCTTCAATGAGATTTCTTTCGGTTCACGACCGCGAAGGCCCGGAATCGAAACGATCTCGTTGTCTTTATTTTCGCCCGGCCAGGCCGATCCGAATTTCACTTTCAACAGTTCGGCTTGTTTCTCGATAATCGAACAGCCTTCCTTAATGTCTTCGGTGATTACGTTTCCGCCGAATGGAATTACCGCCGTATGACGGATGATGCCATCCTTGAAGATCGCCAAGTCAGTCGTTCCGCCACCGATATCGATGAGCGCGACGCCTGCTTCTTTTTCTTCCTGGCTCAAAACTGCGTCCGACGAAGCCAATGGCTCGAGCGTCAAACCTGACAATTCGATGCCTGAACTCTGTACGCATCGGCCCACATTCCGGATCGATGAAGCCTGGCCGACCACGACGTGGAAGCTCGACTCCAAACGACCGCCGTACATGCCGATCGGTTCTTTTATCTCTGACTGCCCGTCGATCTTGAATTCCTGTGGCAATACGTGGATGATTTCCTCACCCGGAAGCATCGCCAACTTGTTCACCTGATCGATGAGAAGCTGAATGTCTTTGTCTCCGATTACCTCTTCAGGATTGTTTCGGCTCACGTAATCGGTGTGTTGGATGCTGCGGATGTGTTGTCCCGCGATCCCGACGACCACGTCTTTGATCTTGTAACCCGAATTCGCCTCTGCCTCGAGCACCGCCTGTTGGATCGACTGGATCGTCTGGGTGATGTTGTTCACCACGCCACGCGCCACGCCAAGGCTTTTCGATTTGCCCATGCCAAGTATTTCGAGTTTTCCGTACTCGTTCTTCTTGCCGATCATCGCAACGATCTTTGTCGTCCCGATATCCAAACCTACTGCAATGTTCTCTTTTTCCATATCCGAGTTATTTTGAGCAAACTACCTGTTGAATAAACTTGAGGTTGATCGTCTTATAGTTTTTAATCGTACTGTCCTGTGCGGCTTTCTGGAAGAACGCCTTGTAATTCTTAAACTTCCTTTCGATGTTCACGGGCTTGCCGAAATCGATTTCATAATCATAATTCCGATTCGTCATGACCAGGCTTCCGCTTGGCGATACACGAATCCCTGTGATGTTTTTCCGTAAAAAATCATCGTCGTGGATACTCCGGAAAACTTTCTTGAGATCCGAGGTGTTCGCACCGTTCACGCCACCTGAAACGAGCGGCACACGCGCAGTGTACATCGTCGATAGGGGCATTTTATTCCCTTCATAATCAATATAGAAAGAACCCGATTCGTCAAACACTCTCACTACGGGAGTTTTCTGTTTTACAACAGCCTTCAGCACACCGTCCACACTTACGAAAATCTCAGATTTTTCAACCATTTCGTGGGCATTGACGGCCTTTTCCAACTTGTTCAAATCTAAATTTTCTTTTTCAATGGCTGCGAAGGCGCTATTTTTTTCTATTAACAATTTATTAACCGCTTCGGGCGTCATGTACAGTGTTTCAGCGTTTTCGAAAACGACTTCGGATTTCCGCAAATGACGGTGCGCATTTCTATTCGAACTGAACGCGTACAAAAATATTACACCGCTGATAATCAGCAACAAACGGATATTTCCCCAATTGAATCGCTTCATGACAATGCTTTTTTGATTTCAGGAACAAGCTCTCCGATGTCGCCCGCTCCGATGGTTACGATCACGTCGGCGTCGGCGGCCATGATCTCATGTACCAATTGTGATTTCGAAACTAATTTTTTGTCCGGATTTTCGATTTTCGACAGCAACCATTCGCTCGTTATTCCTTCCATCGGAAGTTCTCTTGCGGGATAAATATCGAGCAACAAAATCTCGTCGAATTGCGACAGGCTTTTCGCGAAATCATCGGCGAAATCCTTAGTCCGGCTGAACAAATGCGGCTGAAATGCAGCGACTACTTTTTTGCCCGGATACAATTCGCGAACGGCTTGATGTACGGCATTGATCTCGGTCGGATGATGCGCGTAATCATCAATGTAAACGCGGCTCGGCGTCTTTATCTGATACGAAAATCTTCGTTTGATTCCTTTGAACGACACGAGTGCTTTTTTGATCTTGTCGGCCGAAACTCCGAACGTTCTCGCCATCGCCAAAGCCATGAGCGCGTTGCTTAAATTATGCCAACCGGGAAGCGCGAAACGCACGTCGGGAATTACTTCGTTGGGCGTCTGAACTGAAAAATGATATTCGCCGTCGATGATCCTGATGTCGAACGCCTTAAAATCCGCGTCCTTGTTCACGGCTACCGTCATGCCTTCGAGCGGCAAACCTTCGGCGATGAACAACATGCCTTTATCCGAAACCTTGTCGGCGAATTCGCGGAACGACGCTTCGATCGATGCGCTGTCCCCGTAAATATCCAAATGATCGGCGTCCATTGACGTGATGCACGCGATATCGGGATGCAGATGCAAAAACGATCGGTCGAATTCATCGGCTTCGACAACAGTCACTTTTGTTCCATTTCCGATTAAATTCGAATCGTAATTCTCCACGATTCCGCCCAAAAACGCCGTCATTTCAACGCCGCTTTCAAACAGGACATGCCCCAAAATACTCGACGTCGTCGTCTTCCCGTGCGTTCCCGCGACGGCAAAACAGAACGTGTCTTTTGTAATGATTCCGAGTACTTCGGCCCGCTTTTTCACCGTGTAACCATTTTGAAGGAAGTGCTTCCATTCGGAATGATCTTTCGGGACCGCGGGCGTGATTACGACCAATGTGTTTTCGGGCGTAAAATCACTCGGAATAAATTGGATATCGTCTTTATAATGAACGTGAATCCCTTTCTGCTCCAAAACGTAGGTCAGCTCCGTCGGCGTTTTATCGTAGCCGACGACGTTCTTGCCCGAGTATTTGAAATACCGTGCGAGAGCGCTCATGCCGATGCCGCCGATGCCGATGAAATAGACGTTATGGATTTGGTTTAAATTGGACACGCTTCGCTTTGGATTTTTAGAGACGCTGCGCTTTGGACACGCTGCGCTTTTGATTCGTTTATATTTTTGACGAAAGACGAAAGACCAATGACAAAGGACTTTTGTGCTATCGCTGATTTTTAGACGAAAGACGAAAGACTAATGACGAAGGACTTTCGCTCTATCGCTGATTTCCGTTTTCGTTATATATTCATTTTTTCTCCGATTCTGTTTTTCTTACATTGTACTGAAGATAAATTTTCTTTTTTTTCGACTCGCTTTTCCTTCGTCCTTCGTCATTTGTCATTCGTCATTCGTCATTCGTCATTCGTCTTTCGTCATTCGTCATTCGTCTATCTCAACAACTTTACTATCTCTTCAACAATATCCTTAGTAGCATTCTCCTTCGCGAGTTTCCCGATATTATCCCCGAGTTTTCGCTGCAGTTCCTCATCGGTCAACAAATTATTGAACGTCTTTTCAAATTGCGTATCGAGTTCGACTTCCTTCATCAAAATCGCGCCTTCCTTGTCGACGATGGCTTTCGCGTTCTTCGTCTGATGGTCTTCGGCCACATTTGGCGATGGAATGAAGATCACGGGTTTTCCGACCAAACACAACTCTGAAACCGACGATGCGCCTGCTCTTGAAATCACGATGTCGGCCGCCGCGTATACCAAATCCATTCGGTCGATGAACGCTAGGACCTGAACGTTTTGCTTGTCGTCGTAATGTTTGTATTCGTCGTGATACAACTTCCCGCATTGCCAGATGACCTGAACGTTTTGGGCCGAAAAATTCACGAGTTGTGACGCGATCAATTGGTTGATTCTCCTCGCGCCGAGACTTCCGCCGAGAACGAGCACGGTTTTCTTCTCAGCGTTCAGATTGAAATATTCTCTCGCTTCTTTTTTCTTGCCTTTGAGGTCGATCAGATCCTGACGTACCGGATTTCCGGTGAGCACAATTTTATTCTTCGGAAAGAATCGGTCGAGGTTTTCATACGCGACACAAATCTTGGCGGCTTTCTTCGACAACATCTTGTTCGTGATGCCGGGATAGGAATTCTGCTCCTGAATCAATGTCGGAACGCCTGCGAAACCTGCAACCTGCAACAACGGCCCGCTTGCGAAACCGCCTGTTCCGATCGCGACATCGGGTTTAAATTCACCGATGATCGTCCTGGCGCGCAACAGACTCGATATCAATTTCACGGGAAACATCGTGTTGTCAAGCGTCAATCTTCGCTGCAAACCTGCGATCCATAAACCTTTGATCTTGTATCCGGCTTGCGGCACTTTTTGCATTTCCATTTTATCCTGTGCGCCGACGAACAAAAACTCGGCATCGGGAAAACGGTTCTTTAATTCATTGGCGATTGCGATGGCTGGGTAAATGTGCCCGCCGGTTCCGCCTCCGCTTAGTATGAATCTTGGTTTGTTCAATTTTTTATTTTTTAGACGAATGACGAAAGACTAATGTCGCAGGACTTTTGAGCTTTCGCTGATTTTCGTTTTGTGCTGTTATTTTGTTATTTCTCCGATTTTGGTTGTTCAACATGTATGAAAACTATTTTTTGACGAATGACGAAAGACTAATGCCGAAGGACTTTTGAGCTTTCGCTGATTTTAGTTTTGTGCTGTTATTTGTTCTTTCTCAGATTTTCGTTTCTCGGTTTATCCGGAAACTTTTTTGACGAATGACGAAAGACTAATGTCACAGGACTTTCGCGCTTCCTCTGATTTTCGTTTTATGCTGTTTTTGTTTTTTCTCCGATTTTAGTTTTGCAACCTTTCCAAAAATCGATTTTCACTCATTTATCGATTCGTCAGTCCTTTGTCATTCGTCGTTCGTCTTTCATCTTTCGGCTTTCATCTATTTACCCCGAACCGCATCCATCGGATTACTCGTCTCATCCTCTATCGAAAAATCAACCCCGCTCAAAATCGCGGCTTCTCGTTGTTTCAATTCCACTTCAGCGGCTTCTTCACGTTCGATTTGTTGGTCGATCATTCGGCGCAATGCTTCTTCTCGTTTTTCCTTGTCGGCTTTTTCAGCTTCGATTTCCTCGTCTTTCTTGGTTACTCCGATGATGATGCCGAGCGAAATACACGTCATCCAAATCGATGAACCGCCGCTCGAAATCAGCGGCAGCGTCTGGCCCGTTACGGGAAGTAAGTTCACGGCGACCGCCATGTTGATCATCGCCTGGAACACGATCGGAAATCCTAACCCGACGACCGTCAATTTCCCGAACGTCGAATTGGCTTTGTGGGCCGCGACGATGAATCGGAAAAACAACAATAAATACAAAATCAGAACGCCCAATCCGCCGATCAATCCCCATTCTTCGACGATGATCGCGTAAATGAAATCGGACGACGACTGCGGCAAAAAGTTCTTCTGCACGCTTTTTCCGGGACCTAATCCGTAGACGCCGCCCGTCGCGATTGCGGTCTTGGCGAGATCGGTTTGGTAGTGTTCGTCACTTGTATCTTTGTCTTCTTTGCGTTCTCCGAAACTCTCGATACGCTTTTCCCACGTGTGGACGCGGTTGAAAAATTTCGCTTCGGGAAATGCTTTCGCGAGCAATACGAACAACACCAACGCCGCGATTCCCGCTCCGACGATAATCCCGATATACCGCAACGGGTATTGCCCTATGAACACCAGCATGATCACCATCACGAACATCAATGCCGCCGTCGAAAAGTTCGCGGGCAACACCAATCCGATCGTGATGAAAACAGGCGTCCACAATTCCAACAGCGATTGCTTGAACGTGAGCGGCGCTTCGCGTTTCTTCGACAGATAGCGCGCCACGAAAACCATCAATACCAATGAAGCCAAAGTCGAAGTCTGGAATCCGATGCCGATGAACGGGATCTGTATCCAGCGCGACGCATTCGCACCCGCGATCACGGTTCCTTTCACCAACGTATAACCGAGCAACAGCCAAACGATCGGCATCGCCATCATCGACAAACCTTTGAAATAATGATACGGCACCTTATGCACCCAATAAATCATGCAGAACCCGATGAAAATGTGCGCCAAATGCTTGAGCAAAAAGCTCAGCGTATTTCCCGTTCCCGAACCGATGTACGCCAAATTCGAACTCGCGCTGAATACGGGCATAAACGAGAATAGCGCCAGCAGGGCTACGAAGGCCCAGATGACTTTATCTCCTTTTAGGTTGTATAACAGCTGTTTCATTTATTGTTGATTCGTTGATTTGTTGATTTGTTGATTTGAGTTATTGTCTTCCGTTGGCGTTATCGTTATCGAAAACCACTCAGGCACTCAGGCGCTCAGGTTCTCAGGCACTCTTAAAGATTCTGAACCGCATTCTTAAACTGCTTCCCTCTATCCTCATAATTTTCAAACAAGTCAAAACTCGCGCAAGCCGGTGACAGCAAAACCGCATCGCCTTTTTCAGCGAGGTGAGAAGCCGTACGGACCGCGTCGGTCATGTTGTCGACTTCGACCATCATATCGACCACGTTCCCGAAGGCATCGATGATTTTCTTATTGTCGACACCAAGGCAAATGATCGACTTTACTTTTTCGCGCACAAGCGGCATCAAATCAGCGTAGTCGTTTCCTTTATCGACGCCACCCACGATCCAAACCGTAGGCGAAGTCATCGAATCGAGCGCGTAAAATGTCGCGTTGACATTCGTGGCCTTCGAATCGTTTATGTATTGCACGTTCTGGATCTTCAACACTTTTTCGAGTCGGTGCTCCACGCCCTGGAAATTCGCGAGGCTTTCGCGGATCGTGGCTTTTCGGATCTGCATGAGCTTGGCGACCGAAGCCGCTGCCATGGCATTCTTGAGATTGTGCTTGCCTTCAAGCGCAATGTCTCCGGTTTCCATGATGAATTCTTCTTCGTTGATGTTGATTTCCATTTTGTTTTCGTTTAAGTAGGCGCCTTTTTCGAACTTTTGGGTCAGAGAGAAAGGAATTAATTGTGCTTTTATTTTGTTGTTCTTGAGCCAGTTCTGAATCGCTTCGTCGTCGGCGTCATAAATCAGGTAATCGTCTTTCGTCTGGTTCATCGTGATGCGGAATTTGGCATCGATGTACTTTTCGTATTTGTATTCATATCGGTCCAAATGATCGGGACTGATGTTCGTGATGACCGCGATGTGAGGCGCGTATTTCACGATTCCGTCGAGCTGGAAACTTGAAAGCTCGAGCACGTAATAATCGTAATTGTCCTCGGCGACCTGCCACGCGAAACTCTTTCCGATGTTTCCCCCGATGCCAACGTTCAGACCGCCGCTTTTCAAAAGCCAATGCGTCAACATCGTCGTGGTCGTCTTGCCGTTGCTTCCGGTAATCCCGATGGTTTTCCCTTTGGCGTATTTCGACGTGAACTCGATCTCAGAAATCACTGGGATTTTCTTCTTGTGCAACTTCTTGACGATGTCGGCCTTGTCGGGAATTCCGGGGCTTTTCATGACGACGTCGGCGTTGAGGATTTTCTCTTCGGTGTGACCTTCGTCTTCAAATTTTATTTTATTCAGAAGCAGTACTTCCTTGTAATTGTTCTTGATTTTCGATCCGTCCGACACGAAAACCTCATAACCTTGTTTCTTGCCGAGGATTGCCGTTCCGACGCCGCTTTCGCCTCCGCCTAAAATCACAAGTCTTTTTTGCTCGTGCTTTTTCTCGTCATCGTTCTTTTTCGGACTCATCGACTATCGGAGTTTTAGCGTTACGATCGCCAAAATGGCCAGCAAGATTCCCGTGATCCAGAACCGCGTCACGATCTTGCTTTCGTGGTAGCCTTTCTTTTGATAGTGATGATGAAGTGGCGACATGAGGAAAATCCGTCGGCCTTCGCCATATCGTTTCTTCGTCCACTTGAAATAACTTACCTGAAGCACGACCGAGAAATTCTCGACGAGGAAAATCCCGCAGATCAATGGAATCATCAATTCTTTTCGAACCGCAATCGCCAAAACCGCGATGATTCCGCCGATCGTCAAACTTCCCGTGTCGCCCATGAATACGGCCGCGGGATACGAATTGTACCACAGGAACCCGATGAGCGCACCCACGAAAGCCGCGATATAAACCGTCATTTCGCCCGAATTCGGGATGTACATGATATTGAGGTAATTCGAGAAAATGATATTTCCCGATACGAACGTGAAAATCCCGAGTGCGAGTACCGATATCGCCGATGTTCCCGCTGCGAGCCCGTCGATGCCGTCGGTCAAATTCGCGCCGTTCGATACCGCCGTGATGATGAAAATCACGATCGGAATGAAAACGAGCCATGCCCAATTTTGGTAGCCTTCGCCCGTCCAGGCGAGCAATTCGGCGTAATCCATTTCGTTGTTCTTGAAAAACGGAATCGTCGTCGTTGTTGATTTTTCTTCGACAGGCGCCGGATATACGCGTGTTTCCGTCGGATTTTGGGTCGCGAAAACATTCGTGAACTGCGTATCGGTGCGAACCGTAACTCCCGGATCGAAATACAAGACCGAACCTACGATCAAGCCTAAGCCGACTTGTCCGATAACCTTGAAAATGCCTTTCAAGCCTTGTTTGTCTTTCTTAAAGATTTTTATGTAATCGTCGATGAATCCGATGGTTCCCATCCAAAGCGTCGTCACGATAAGCAACACGATATAAATGTTGTTGAGTTTGGCGAGCAACAAAACCGGGATCAACGTCGCGATGATGATGATCAATCCTCCCATCGTCGGCGTTCCGGCTTTTTGAGTCTGGCCTTCAAGCCCGAGCTCACGAACGGTTTCGCCTACTTGTTGGTTGCGCAAAAAGTTGATGATCTTTTTACCGTATATCGTCGAGATGAGCAACGACAACAATACCGCAAGCCCCGATCGGAACGTGATATACTGGAAAACGCCCGTGCCCGGAACGTTCATGTGTTTGTCTAAATATTCGAATAAGTAGTACAGCATCGCTTATTTATTGAGTTGTTCCAACAGTTCTTTTACGGTCGCCATATCGTCGAAATCGTAGCGCACGCCTTTGATTTCCTGATACGTTTCATGTCCTTTCCCTGCAATCAGGATGATATCTTTTGGACCTGCGAGTTGACACGCGAGCTTGATGGCTTGCTTCCTGTCGGTCATCGCGACGGTTTTCTTGTAATGTTGCGGTTGCACGCCTTTCTCCATTTCACTGATGATCATGTCGGGATCTTCGCTGCGCGGATTGTCACTCGTCAAAATCACTTTGTCGCTCATGCTCGTGGCGATGTTTGCCATGATCGGACGCTTCGTCTTATCGCGATCGCCGCCACAGCCCACGACCGTGATGAGTTGTTCGTTTTTGGTACGGATGTCGTTTATCGTCTTGAGCACGTTTTCCAAAGCGTCGGGCGTGTGCGCGTAATCGACGATGGCCGTGATCTGCATGTCGTCCGAAACGATGAACTGGAATCGGCCCGAAACACTTTCAACTTCCGACAGCAACCTCAAAACTTCGAGCTCTTCCAAACCGAGATTGACCGCGGTTCCGTAAATCGCAAGCAAATTATACGCGTTGAATGTCCCGATAAGTCGCACCCAAACCTCGCTTTCGTTGATCTTGAGCAACAAACCCGACAATTGGTTTTCGAGGATCTGCGCGCGATAATCGGCGTATGTCCGTAGCGCGTACGTCAATTTTTTCGCGATCGTATTCTGCAACATGACCAGACCGTTCTTGTCGTCGATGTTCGTAAGCGCGAACGCATTGCGCGGCAAATTGTCGAAAAACGCTTTTTTCACGTCTCGGTATTCGGCGAACGTATCGTGGTAATCCAAATGGTCGTGCGACAGATTCGTGAAAACGCCGCCCGCGAATTGCAGACCTTCGGTGCGTTTTTGATGGATCCCGTGCGATGAAACTTCCATGAAACAGAAGTCAACGCCCGCATCGACCATTTCACGCAGGTATTTATTGATCGTGAGCGAATCCGGCGTCGTGTGCGTCGCTTTGTATTCGATTTCATCTACAAGGATTTTCACGGTCGAAATCAATCCCGCCTTGAAACCTGCTTTCTTGAAAAGTTGGTACAGCAAAGACGCGATCGTGGTTTTCCCGTTCGTGCCCGTGATGCCCACGAGTTTCAGGTTGTGCGACGGATCGCCGTAGAAATTCGCCGCCATAAACGCGAGCGCTTTGTTCGTATCCTTGACTTGTATGTACGTGATGCCGTTTACGATCACATCGGGAAACGAATCGCAAACGATGGCCGTCGCACCTTGGTTGATCGCCTTTTCAATGAAATCATGACCGTTTGAAACCGAACCGCGGATCGCAACGAAAACGTCGTCCTCGCCAATGTTGCGTGAATCGAAATCGATGTTGCGCACTGCGATTTCGGTCGAACCTTTCACGGCTTCGATCGACACTTTGTACAATAAATCTTTTAACTGCGTCATGATAATTCAAGGATAATCACGTCGTTCTCACCGAAATTCTGTCCCGGCTCGATCGATTGTTTTTTCACTTTCCCTACTCCGGTTACTTTTACTTTCACACCAAGATTTCCTAGAAGCGCGACGGCATCCATTCCAGACATTCCTTTCACGTTCGGGATGGTTTTGGCTTTCGTGTTCTGCGTTTTCGTGTAGTAATCGTTGAAGTTGGCTTCCTGTACTTTGTTCTTGCGTTCGATGTTCCTGATCTCGTTCGTCGAAGGCGCGTCGGTGAAAATTTTCTGGGCGATGCGCTTGAACACAGGTCCGGCGACATCGGCACCGTAATAATTGTTCTTCGATGTATTCGGTTCATGGACGACGACGATCACAGAATACTTTGGATCATTCGCCGGAAAATAACCCACGAATGACGACACGTAATGTTTGTTCGTGCCATCGTTCTTGTTGTAATTGGCCGCGGCCGTTCCCGTTTTTCCCGCCATCGGGAAACTCTTGGAGTACAACTTTTTAGCCGTTCCTCTTTTGACGACGTTCTCGAGGCAGGCTTGAAGTTTCTTGGTCGTTTCGTCCGAACAGATTTTCGGGTTGATTACCTTCTTGTCGAATTTCTTGATCGTCTTGTTCCACTCTCGGATCTCTGAAATGAACTGCGGCTTGACCATTTCCCCATTGTTCGCCACGGCGTTGTAATATGTCAGGGTTTGCAATGGCGTGATTGCGACACCGTAACCGAACGCCATCCAAGGCATCGCGATCGCGCTCCAGTTTTTGCCGCCTTTGTGCGGAATGAACGGCGTTCCTTCGCCCTCGAAAGGCAATCCAAGTTTTTTGTTGAGTCCGAACGCATCGAGATGATCCACGAATTGCATCGGATTGTCTTTGTAGGCATTGTAGACCGCCTGTACCAAAACCGTATTCGACGATTGTTCGAAACCGCGCCCGAGTGAGATTTTTCCGTAACCGCCTTCGTGAGAATCGCGGACGTGCTTGCCTCTGATCGTGAAATCACCGCCGCGGCTGTCGTAGATGTCTGACGTATCGGCTTTCTTGTCTTCGAAAAGCGCCATCAGATCGGCGAGTTTGTACGTCGATCCCGGTTCGTGCGCCTCAGAAACTGCATAATTCACGCGTTCGTAATAGGTGCTGTCTTCTTTCTTGTTCCGACCGAGGTTCGCGATCGCCTTCACGTATCCGGTTTTCGTTTCCATGACGACGACGCAACCGTGATCGGCATCGTATTCCTGCAATTGTTTGAGAAGCGCGTGGTGCGCGATGTCCTGGATGTAGACGTCGATCGTTGAAATGATGTCGTAACCGTCCTGGGGATCGACTTCATTCACGTCGCGGATCGGCTTCCATTGGCCTTTCGCGATTTTCTGCTTGAGGATACGACCGTCTTTGCCGTTCAGATATTTGCGATACGCCCATTCGATGCCTTTGCCGTCGGGTTTTCCGTCAGGTCGCATCACGTCATAACCGATCGTGCGTTTTGCAATCATACCGATCGGATGTTCGCGAATCGTGTATTGCTCGGTGATGATGCCGCCTTTGAACGCGCCTTTCTTGAAAAGCGGAAACGATTTGATGCGCATATATTCGGTGAAACTCAAATTCTTCGCGATCAGGTAATAGCGGCTTTTCGTATTGCGCGCCTTTGTCAATCCCGCGAGGTAATAGCTTTTTGGTTGTCCGAGCAGAACCGACAACGAATCGGCGAGACCGTCTACGTTCGCCTTAAAATCTTCCTGTTTCGGAGCGACCGCATCGAAGCGGATGTCGTAGTTCGGGATCGAAGTAGCGAGCAGACTTCCGTCGGCCGAATAAATATTTCCTTTGTTGGCCGGAATGACGAAATCCTTGACCGTGCGCTCTTTCGCCAATTTCCGATAATACGCGCCCTCGACCCATTGGATGTTGGTGAGTTTTATCGAAATAGCGACCGCCATCACGAAAATCGCGAAGGCGAACAAGTAGATTCGGTAAGAGATATTTTTTTCGTCTACTGCCATAATCTTTCGAAGAAACCTTTCTCCTCAGTTTTTTTGACTTTTATTTTCGTTGGCGGAACCGGCGATGGCACGATTCCTCTTTCTTCCATTTTTTGCGAAACCGTCGATTCCATTTTGAGCTGCATGAGTTCCGAACGTCGGTCTACGAATTCGGAGCGCAACTCCTTTACTTCAGTCGTCAATGCCACGATTCGGAACACTTTCTTCTCGTACCATTGCGTGTTGGCGATCATGATGATGGCCAGCGTTATCAAAAACACGATGAAGCGCCAATTCCTGGTCGCGTCTTCGTTAATCAGGTATCTCGCCTTAAGAATGCTGTAAACGTTCATGGCTAGATCTTTTCAGCTATGCGCAGTTTTGCACTGCGGGCGCGGTTGTTCGACTTGATTTCGGCGTCGTCAGGCACGATGAGTTTTCCGACGGCTTTGAACGGAACCGAAAAATTCCCGAACATGTCGCGTTCCGGTTCTCCTTCGAACATTCCGTTTTTCATGTAACGTTTCACCAAGCGGTCTTCCAAAGAGTGATACGAGATCACGCTGAGACGACCGCCGGGTTTGAGGATTTCGAGCGATTGCTCCAGGAAAGCCTTCAAAACGTCCATTTCCTGGTTCACTTCAATGCGGATCGCCTGATAGATTTGCGCCAGGATTTTATTGCTCTTATGTGCGGGCAAAAAGCGGTGTAATACAAGTTTGAGTTGCTCGGTGTTGCGCACGGGCTGCACTTCGCGGGCTTCGATAAGCGTTCTGGCGATCACGGGCGCGTTCTTCAATTCGCCGTAATCGAAGAAAACCCTGCGCAGGTTCGCTTCATCGTAAGTGTTGACGACTTTGAACGCGTCGAGGTCGCCTTTTTGGTTCATTCGCATGTCCAAGACGGCGTCGAAACGGGTTGAGAAACCGCGTTCGGGAACGTCGAACTGGTGAGATGAAACACCTAAGTCGGCCAAGATTCCATCAACAGCTTTCACGCCGTGGAAACGAAGGAAGCGTTTGATGAACTGGAAATTTTCGTGGATCAACGTGAAACGTTCGTCGTCGAGCGCATTTTCAAGAGCGTCGAGATCCTGGTCGAAAGCGAACAGTTTTCCGTTCGGCCCGAGGCGTTTCATGATCTCGCGCGAATGTCCGCCGCCGCCAAAAGTGACATCGACGTAGATGCCGTCGGGCTTTATATCAAGTCCGTCGACGGTTTCTTTGAGCAGTACCGGGTTATGATATTCCATTGTCGCCATCATTCATGTTTCCCATTACATCTTCGGCCAGATCGGCAAAATCTATTTCACTGTTATCTAATGATTTCTCATATAAATCCTTATCCCAAATCTCTACGATGTTCACCGCCGACGACAAAACGATGTCGCTTTTTGGTTTGATCTGTGCGAACTGCTGCAAGTCTTTGGCGATAAGCAAGCGTCCTGCGGCATCGATCTCGACCATTTTCACTCCGGCTGTAAAACGTCGGATGAAGTCGTTGTTCTTCTTCACGAACCGATTGAGTTTGTTGATCTTTTGCATCATCGCATTCCATTCACTCATCGGATACAGCTCGAGGCATGGCTGGAAAACCGAACGTTTCAGGACAAAACCATCCTGAAGCGACGCCGCCATTTGCTTCTTCAAAGGCGCCGGCAACGTGAGCCGTCCTTTGTCGTCTGCTTTACATTCGTATGTTCCGATTATTGCCTCCAACTGCAGTTTTGGATTTGATTGGAACAAAAATATAATAAAATTTCCCACATTTTTCCATTTTCACCCACTTGTTGATAAGTTTTAACCATTTTGTAACCCTGCCGCCCAAAACCACCCAACTGCAAGACTTTAAATTCATTAACGATTTATTAAGAATTTAAAAGTTTTTAAAAATTAATTTCGGATTGACGTTAAAACCACGTGCGAATTTTACGGATTCCCGAATTTGCGCCCGACGTCAGAACGCCCAAAAACCGTGGGAGAAATGTTGATAATTGACTGATTGTCATTCTTCTGAAACTACATTCGGTGGCAAACCAAAAAAACAATAGCTTAACATATAAACTGCTATCTTTGCAGCACCTAGACAATAAAGCATTCAATGGATAACGATCTTATCAAGGAAGGAAAATACAAATACACTGAAAGCGGCGAAGGCACGCCGATCATCGTACTCCACGGGTTAATGGGCGGCCTGAGCAATTTTGGCGGCGTTTACGATTATTTCCCTAAACACGGTTATAAAGTCGTGATTCCTGAATTGCCGTTGTACACGCAAAACATCCTCAAGACCAATGTAAAAGCGTTCGCGCGTTGGGTCAAGGATTTCATCACGTACAAAGGTTTCGATCGCGTGATTTTGCTTGGAAATTCGCTTGGCGGACACATTGCCTTGTACCACGCGAAAATGTATCCCGAGAAAATGTCGGGTTTGATCCTGACTGGAAGTTCAGGTTTGTATGAAAGCGCGATGGGCGACAGTTATCCACGCCGTGGCGACCGCGATTACATCCAGAAGAAAGCCGAGGAAGTTTTCTATGACCCGAAAATCGCGACGCCTGAATTGGTCGAAGAAGTCTACGATGTCGCCAACGACCGCATCAAATTGATAAAAACGCTTACGATCGCCAAGAGCGCGATCCGTCATAACATGGCCAAGGATTTGCCCAAAATGCATGTGCATACGTGCTTGATCTGGGGCGCGAACGACAAAGTCACACCGCCTGAGGTCGCCGAGGAATTTCACCAGCTTTTGCCTCATTCCGATTTGTATTGGATCGACAAATGCGGGCACGCCGCGATGATGGAACATCCGGATGAGTTTAACCGTTTGATGCATGAGTGGCTTAAAAAACAGAATCTTTAATTGGATAATTTGAAAATTGGGTAATTTGGAAATGGGTTCGCGGCAAAAGAGCGATTTTGCTTTTGCGCGATGCAATTCTTCCCTATTCGTTATTTAAGCGCTGATCGCTCATTTTCAAATTTTCAAATTATCTCATTTTCAAATTTTTCTCATGAAAATCAACACCGCCGAATTCATAGTTAGCAACTCCGACGCTTCAAAATGCCCGAACGAACCGATTCCGGAATACGCGTTCATCGGCCGATCGAACGTAGGCAAATCGTCGTTGATCAACATGATCACGAATCATAAGAAACTGGCCAAGACTTCGGGGAAACCAGGAAAAACGCAGCTCATCAATCACTTTAAAATCAACAACAATTGGTTTTTGGTCGATTTGCCGGGTTATGGATATGCGAAAGTATCGAAGTCTACGAAAGCCGTTTTCCAGAAATTCGTAACCGATTATTTCGAGAAACGCGAAAACCTGACGTGCGCGTTCGTTTTGGTTGACATTCGCCATGAGGCGCAAAAAATCGACTTGGAATTCATCAATTACATGGGTACGATCGAGGTGCCGTTTTGCATCATTTTCACGAAGGCCGACAAGATCGGGAAAACCAAAATCGATTCAGCCGTCGCCGATTACCGAAAGAAATTGCTTGCGAACAATTGGGAGGAAATGCCGCAACACTTCGTGACTTCGTCTGAAGATGGTGTCGGAAAAGAAGAATTGCTCGCCTTCATAGACGATGTGAACCAACAAGTCTTTAAAGAAGGATTTTAAGAAATGAGGTAGTTTTCACGTACTCATTAATGGGTAAAAATCGCTATTTTTATAAGACCTAACAGGTTTTGAAAACCTGTTAGGTCTAGCCCAAAATCGAAAAAAAAAGCGGCTCATTCGGCCGCTTTCCTTTTAATTATAATTGTGTTCCTTTAACTTAAGCGTAAAGAAACCGGCGTCCTCCATTACTTCCCCGACCTCATCGTTCCAGAAAATGAACGACTCGTTAACAGCCGTAGAACTTGTGTATTTGTACACTTTGCAATTGAAAGTTCCCGCGGGAACCGTTATCGTCGAATCGATATCGACGACCTCGTGCGTGATAACCGAACCGTTGTCGTTTGTTTCTGACCAAACATCGCCCAAAGACGCGTTCAGTTTGTAAAGTGTCGACGCGTATCCGCCGTTGCTCCCGACATCGTTCTTGATGAAACCTGCGTCTTGAAACACAAGATCGGTCGTAGTCGAAGCGACAGTTCCGTCAGGCTGGATCATTTGACGCGTGGTCACGAATCCGTTTCCGTTGCAATCTCCGAACGACAATTTCATCGTCCCGGCCACAAATCCGAATTGCTCAAGATCGTACTCGACGAACTTGCCCGACTGTAACCAAAGCGCATCCGTGTCGCAGGTTCCGCTCGCGGGATTTCCGGCGTCGTCGCCGCTGCATGAAAACAATCCGAAAGCCAGGGCGATCATGCCCAACTTAGTAAAATTTCTCATATTTGTTTTGAATTTGGTTACTTCTTCAGTTCCATCTTCTCGGCAAAATATTCGCAGAAATCGCGCATGGAATCGGCCATTTTCTCGTCGTCGGTAGCACGTTGGAACGTGTCGGACATCGCGACAAGCGTCTGATGGAAAAACTTCTTCATTTCGTCGACAGGCATGTCTTTCGTCCAGAGATCGATTCGCAAAGTTTCCTGCGATTTATAATCCCACAACGACAACAACATCGCTTTGGCACGTTCGTTCACGACGCCTCCGTCCTGGGCCGACCAGTACATCTTTTCAGGAACGTGGTTTTCGTCAAGCGCAATAGTAACTTTTATTTCGGAATTCTTAAGCTTAGTCATTTGTTTTTTTTGGTTTGTAACGTGATTTTTCGAATATCTGTTTTGCATCGGTCCGAAGCAGATCCTGGATCGAAACGCCGGTTGTTTCCATGTACGCGCGCACGATTTGCCATCCGATGTAAGCACCGGTTCGTCCCGGGGAATCGTTATCGATCTCAAGATAGAACTTTGAAAAAGGAGCCGGAGCGAGGAATCTTTCCACGAGTTTCTGGTCAGTGCTGTACAACAATTGACTTCCGACGAAATAACTCCAGATGTAGCCTTCGTTTTCAGCGCACCACGCGGCTTGTGCAGGTTGGTAACCGATCTTGTCGGCATCGGAATAATCGGGCAGGAAAATATCCTTGAGATACAATTGCTTGCCCGCGTAAATCATCTGGGCCAAAAACGTATTGTCGGGCGGCGGAACCCGAGGCAACGCCCACGCCGAAACGATATCAGGCAAAATCTGGTTCTGCTCGAAATTATCGCGCATGTAACTGTCGAAACTTCCCGTGTAGAATTTATGGTTTTTCCCGAGGTACAATTCGAGCGAAATGATCAACGTATCCTTAGCGTACAGGACTTTCGTATTGTAATCCATTTCTCCGATGATAGTATAGATCACGGGAACTTTCGTGTTCGGGAAATAATATTTTATATGCTTGAAAAGGTTTTCGATTTTCTCCTGCTCAGGCGTGAAATTGTCGTATTTCTTCTCGACTTCGGTGAAAACTTCTTTCCAGATCGGATCCTGTAGTTTGGCAACGGCTTCCTGTTCATATCCCGGCGGGAAAAAGAACGGATATTCCTGTTTGAGTTCGGCCAAATCCTCAGGCTTCGACTCGAAAAAATCCTTCTCGAAGCGATGGACTTTCACATCAACGGGAACTTCCTCGACGGCTTTCTCGATTTTCGACTTGTTTTCGCATGCAGTTATAACCAGAATTATCTGAAATAATATAACAAGTTTCTTCATTTGTTGATTAAATTAGCGTGAGAAATTCCGGCTGCAAATATACCGGAAAAAAGCGTTATTTATGCCCAAAAAAAGCACTCTTAAAACCGATAAGACCGCTGATTTCATCGTGAATTGGCTCAAAACCTACGCACAAAACGCGAAAGTCAATGGTTTTGTTGTAGGGATTTCAGGCGGAATCGATTCGGCCGTAACTTCGTCGCTGTGTGCGATGACCGGGCTTAAGACGTTGTGCGTCGAAATGCCGATCCATCAACCGCCTCATCACGTGACACGCGCCCAGGAACACATCGCGCAACTCAAGGCGCGGTTTCCCAACGTAAGCGACGATCGCGCCGATCTGACGTCGGTGTTTGAAACGTTCAAGCAAGCGGTTCCGAATTCGGGCGATGAAGCGAAACTATTTTTGGCGCTTGCAAATACGCGCGCCAGGTTGCGAATGACGACCTTGTACTATTTCGCGGGCATCCACGGTTTATTAGTCGCGGGAACCGGAAATAAAGTCGAGGATTTCGGAGTCGGATTTTATACGAAGTACGGTGACGGCGGCGTGGATTTGAGCCCGATCGCCGACTTGATGAAATCAGACGTGCGCGCGATGGCCGCTTACCTCGAAGTTCCTGAGTCTATTCTAATTGCACCACCAACTGACGGTCTGTTCCACGACGACCGGTCGGACGAAGACCAACTCGGCGCAAGCTACGACGAACTCGAATGGGCAATGTCGGAGTCGGAAAAAGGAAAAACTGCGAGCGACTTCTCGGGAAGGGAAAAAGCGGTATTCGAAACCTACAAGCGATTGAACGGCGCCAACAAACACAAAATGCTGCCGATTCCGGTTTGCGAAATCCCAAATGAGTTTCGATAAAAAATTAACATAATTTTTTTAAGATATATATTTTTTAACTACTTTTACCCGACCCCCAAGAGTCGTATAACTCACTAAAAACCAGCATTATGATAAACGTTTGTTTGGCCGACAACTTTCCGGTGGTGCACTTTGGGGTAAAGTCCTACTTCAAGGATCACCCTGAGATCAATATTGTTTCGAATGTCGGAAACTTCTTTATGATTCCCGAGGCGTTGCGAAACAAACAAATCGACATCCTTATCCTCGACCTTGAGCTCGACGGATTGACGAGTATTTACGAGGTGAAATCGGTTATAAAGAACAACCCGAAAACGAAAGTGATCATCTTCACGAGCCTTTCGGAACAAATTTATGCGCCGAATGCGATCAAATCAGGCGTTTCAGGTTTCGTGCACAAATCGGCGAAACTGGAAACACTCGGCGTGACGATCATGAAAGTCCACAACGGCACGATCATGCTCAGCGATTCGATCAAGAAAAACCTCGCGCTTATCGCCAAGCAGAACAAGAGCGAACGTTTGTACCGCAAATTGTCGAACCGAGAAATCGAGGTGTTGCGTTACTTGAGCGACGGGAAGAAAAACAATGAGATTTCAAAAATCCTGAACCTCAACGAAAAAACCGTCAGTACGTATAAGCTCAGATTGCTTACGAAACTCAACGTGACCAATTTGGTCGATCTTGTAAACAAAGCGAAAACACTCGAAATCGTTTAACTATAGCGCGACATTACTCTACCCAGTTTTTCTGAGAACGTGCTGATGAGCTTGTAGTAATCTATGGCCATCGACAGCGTTTCCGAATTATCGGCTTCCGGTTCTTGGGAGATTTCCCCTTTCAATTCTTCGATGATCCTATCGACGAGATACCAGCGCAATGTAAGTATGGTTTCTGAAACGTATTGCCCGATGGTTTGATCCTTGAGTTTCACGACGATGTTCTGCGATTCCCAATTGTGCAAGGCTTCGCGCTCTTCGGTCATTAGAATATCGGTGACATCGCTCGAGAATTCGGGCGGCAACTGCTGCACGTATTGTTCCATCACGAAGTTCTCCTCCTGCTGGTAATACGCGATCAGATTGTTGTAAATCTCACGGAACAACGGATTCGCAAGTTCGGTTTCGTCTTCCTGCAAACTCAGGAAAACGCGCTCGTACACTTTGAATTCGCGCTTCATGCTGACCATTTCGAGTTCGCCCTCGGGATTCGCCTGGAAAACCACGTCTTCGAATTCTTCCGATCGGTTTCCGTACAACAATAGAATTTCAAGGATTTTACGTTCGAGTTCGTACTGGACGTCGACCTTTTCCTGTGGTTGCGGCTCTTCAGTATTACGGACGACTTCAAACGCCTTTTGGTCCTGTTTGAGTTTCTTGCCCGCGTCGTCGATATCTTTCTGGACGAGTTGTGCGAGCGTGCTCACCAAAACCTGCTCTGAGATATCCATGATGCGCGCACATTCGCGGATGTAAATTTCGCGCTGGATGCGATCGGGAATCTTCGAAATGCTCGTAACCATATCGCGGATCAATCCGGCTTTCTTCACGGGATCGTTCTGGGCTTCGTCAACGAGCAACGACGCCTTGAACTGTATGAAATCCTTGGCATTCGTCTCAAGATATTTCAAAAGCTCTTCGTGAGGCGTTTTGCGCGCGAAACTATCGGGATCCTCGCCGTCAGGGAACGTGCAGACTTTTACGTTCATGCCTTCCTCGAGGATCAGATCGATGCCTCGGATCGACGCGCGCAAACCGGCCGCGTCACCGTCGAAAAGCACCGTTATGTTTTTGGTCAACCGACTGACGAGACGAATCTGGTCAGGCGTCAAAGCCGTTCCCGACGACGAGACGACGTTTTCGATTCCCGCCTGGTTGAATTGGATCACGTCGGTATAACCTTCCACGAGGAAACAGTTGTCGAGTTTGGCGATCGATTGTTTCGCCTGGAAAATCCCGTACAAAACTTTACTCTTGTGGTAAATATCGCTTTCGGGCGAATTCAGGTATTTCGCGACCTTTTTGTCATTCGTCAGGATCCGACCGCCGAAACCGAGCACGCGACCTGACATGCTGTGTATCGGAAACATCACGCGATGACGGAAACGGTCGACGGTTCGTCCGTCTTCACGCACGATCGTCAAACCCGTGCTTTCGAGGAATTCAAGTTTGTAGCCTTTCCCGAGCGCTTCCTTCGAGAACGCGTCCCAATTTTCAGGCGAATAACCGAGTCCGAATTTCTTGATGGTGTCCATGTTGAAACCGCGTTCCTTGAAGTACGAAAGCCCGATCGCCTTGCCTTCGTCGGAATTCAATAAGATGTCGTTGAAATATTTTTGGGCGTATTCCGAGACTAAAAACATGCTTTCGCGAACATCGATCAATGCTTTTTCCTCGTCGGTTCTTTCAGTTTCCTCGATTTCGATGTTGTATTTCTTGGCGAGATAACGGATCGCTTCCGGATACGTGAAATGCTCGTGTTCCATCAGGAAAGCCACGACGTTTCCGCCTTTGCCCGACGAGAAATCCTTCCAGATTTGCTTTACGGGCGACACCATGAATGAAGGCGAACGCTCATCGGTAAAAGGACTCAGGCCTTTCAAGTTCGATCCGGCGCGCTTCAATTGCACGAAATCACCGATCACTTCTTCAAGTCGGGCGGTTTCGAAAACGGTGTCGATGGAGGCTTTTGAGATCATTTTGTCGAATGTCGAAAGTCAAAAGTCGAACGAGTGGCTCGCGGTATATTTGACATTTTGGGCAAGATACAAAGTTATTCTTTTTAGACGTGAAGATGAAACGCTTACAGCAAAACATTATTTTAGCCATGAAGGAACAAAGGCTCGAAGTTTTCGAATTCTACAGTAATTTTTTGAAGATTTCCATACCGATCGAAAACACAAACAAATCAAAATATACCTTTGTGCCTTCGCGACTTCGTGTCTTCGTGTCCACGCCGATCGTCCAAAAAAAAAAACGCTCCGATTCCAACATCGAACCGAAGCGTTTCAACTTTCATAACTAACTTTCAACCACCCGATTTTCAGGATCTCAGGTACTCAGGTACTCAGGCACTCAGGCACTCAGGCACTCTAATTAAAATCCCAGCGAACCCCAAACGAAATGTTGTTCTGATCGACCGCATTGTCCTCAAAAACCGGCTGTAAATCATACTTGCAATACAAACTCACGGCCTTGTAACCAACGTACGCACTCAAGCCGTACACGAAATTATTGACATTGTAATCACCGACGGTTTTTTGGTTGACTTCATTATTGTTGTCGTCCTGGAATTCGATGACGCGTTTCGATTTCACGTTTGCGCCGACGAATCCGCCGAGGCCGAATCGGAAAGATTCATGCGTATAAAAACGTCCGTACTTGTCTTTGCCTGAAAAATCGAATTCCAAATGTACCGGCAGCACGAGGTTCACGTTCCTGAAGCGCGAATCGCCAAGGTTAACGGGACTGTCGACGAGCAACGTCTGTTCACCTACTTCTTCGTAGTAACGGTTGTCGGTCGGGCGAACGGTATTCCATTGCATCGACAAACCGTATTTCAAGTGCAAAAGGTTGTTGTTTTTTAGCAGACGCGTGTTCGCCGTAAGCCCGAGTTCGTAGAAATGCGAACCCCAGACGCGGTAGTCGGAATGCGCCATCGCGCCGTCGGTGAGAAAATGGTTGAGACCGAATGCGAAAACCAGTTGCGAAGTCGTGCGGTTTTCGCCTTTCATCGTATCGCGTTCCGTCGTGCTCGTTTCTACTTTGAAACCGCCCATCGGACTTGCCATTAACCGGTAACGGCGTGTCGAATCGCGCTCGGTGACTTTGCCTTCGACTTTTTCCTGAACGAGTTTCTTGAGCTCGTCCTGCGCGGCGGCCGTACGGCGTTCGATGTTGGCGGCGCGGACTTCAGCGAATTCGAGTTTCACCGAATCGGCTTGTTCAGACGTGATCTGACCCGATTCGAGTTGTTTGTTGACGCCGTCGACTTCTTCTTTCAAAGCCGATTTCTCCTCTTTTGTGATCAACGCGATCTTGTCTGAAATGACTTTGATCCGGTCTTCAAAGGTTTGCTGCGCGACCGATTTGCTAACAAAAAGGCACAGCGACATTGCTACGTAAATAATAACGCTTTTCATGGTGTTCGTGATTTTAATTGATGATGATTAGTGGTTTTCGTCGAGGTTGCGGTTCTCGACAGCTACTTTTACCTGTTGGTAATTCTTGTTGAGCGCGCGAAGTGCTTTTTGGCGCAACGTGAGTTTCTCCTCGGCCTGGCTGTCTACCTGCGACAATAAACTGCGCGCATTGACCTTTACCGAACCTTTGTTTTCCTCGCGTTTTGCCTGTGCAGCCGCCAGAAGCTCGTCAGCGTTCGGGCCGGTTGCAGCTTGATTCAACTGCGTTTTTTGATTGATGATTGCGTCGGGTTGACGTTCGGGCTGCTTTTCATTTTGATTGATGATCGTGTTGTCGGCGATCAGTTGCTTTTGCGATGAACGCGTTATCGCTTTTACTTTCCTGACCGATGGTTTCTTACTTTCGATTCCGCCCGACGAAGCGGCGATTTGCGCTTTCGGAATCACCGTCGTCACCGAATCGACTATCGCGGGTGCTTGCACTTCAGGTTTCTCAGCCGTTTGCGTCGCGATTGTGGTATTTTGATCAGGCGCCGTTGCCGTTCCTTGACGGAAAAACAGCGTCCCGATGAACAAAAAACCTAAAAAGCCCGCGGCGATATATAACCATTTGTAATTGCGTCTGATCGCGACGACTTTGGGTTGCGCCTCAGTTGCGGTCAACATCGCGTCAAGCCTGTCCCAAGCCGCGCCGCTTGGCTGGATTTCGCGTTGATTCAATTTCTCGCCAAACTCCTTCTCCATTTTATTCCGTGCCATACTGATAATTTTTTAGTTTGGAAACCTGTTCCTGCAATAGTCGGCGGGCGTGCGACAATTGCGATTTCGACGTGCCTTCGTTTATGCCCAACATCTCGGCGATTTCGCGGTGTTTGTAACCTTCGACGGCGTACAGGTTAAAAATCATTTTATATCCGTCGGGCAAATTGTCGATCAAACTTTGGATGTCGTCAACGCTCAATCCTGATTCGATGTTGTTGAAACTGTCTTCGACATAATAATGGTCGTCGAGAAAACTCACTTTCTTTTGGACGCGCAGCCACGAAATGCATTCGTTGACCATGATGCGTCGGATCCAACCTTCAAAACTTCCTTCGTGTTTGAAATTCTTGAGGTTCGCGAACACTTTCATGAAAGCCGTGATCATCAAATCCTCGGCGTGCTGTATGTCTTTTGCGTATTGTCGGCAAACGCTGAGCATTTTGGGAGAATACTGAGAGTAGATTTTTTGCTGCGCGTGCCGATTGTTTTCGACAGCCAGTGCGATGATCTCGTGTTGCTCCTGATGTAATGCGATTACCTTCAAAATGTTTTAGCGTGTTTCTATTGGCATAGACGATGGCTTTCAAAAAAGCGTTGCATTGAAGTGGCAAAATTTTTTGAAATAATTTACGAAGCCTTTATTTGCAAGGGTTCGCGTCAATAAAAATTTTATTTTTTTCGTTCGATGACGTAATTGACCATGAGTTCGAGCGCACTTTTGAACTCCGATTCGGGATATTTTTGCAACAGCACGAGCGCTTCTTCGCGAAAAGCTTCCATTTTTTGCTCGGCGTAGGCCAATCCGTTTTTTTCTTTGACGAAATTAATGACTTCCTTGACGCGCTTCTTGTCTTTGTTGTGGTTCTTGACCGAATTGATCACCCAACTTTTTTCCTTTGCCGAACAATTGTTCAACACATGGATCAGCGGAAGCGTCATTTTTTGTTCCTTGATGTCGATTCCGGTGGGTTTCCCGATCGCTTCTTCAGAATAATCGAACAAGTCGTCTTTGATCTGGAACGCCATTCCGATGAGTTCTCCGAACTTGCGCATGTTCTCGACGTCGGCTTCATCGTCAGTAACCGAACGGGCTCCGAGCGCGCAGCAGGAAGCGATCAATGTCGCAGTCTTCTTTCGGATGATTTCGTAATAGACATCTTCAGTAATATCGAGCCTTCTCGCCTTTTCTATCTGAAGCAATTCGCCTTCACTCATTTCACGGACCGCGACCGAAATTATCTTGAGCAAATCGAAGTCGCCGTTGTCGATCGACAGCAATAAACCTTTCGAAAGCAAATAATCGCCCACGAGCACTGCAATTTTATTCTTCCAAAGCGCGTTAATAGAAAAGAATCCGCGGCGTCGGTTACTGTCATCGACCACGTCATCGTGTACCAAAGTTGCCGTATGTATGAGTTCGATGACCGAAGCGCCCCGATAAGTGCGTTCGTTTACGTCACTCCCGGAAACCATTTTGGCGACGAGAAATACGAACATCGGCCGCATTTGCTTGCCTTTCCGATTGACGATATAATACGTGATGCGGTTGAGAAGTGCGACTTGTGAAGACATCGCCTCGTAGAACTTCGTTTCGAAAAGTTCCATTTCCTGCCGGATGGGTTGCTTTATTTGCGCGGTGACGTTCATTTACCTTTCAAAGATAGTCGATACGGGTAAAAGTTCAAAGGTTATATTCGTTGCGTTTTTTTTTAATCGCCTTAAACCAAATGCCAAAAGTTTCGTCTAGAAGCCAAACCGTAAACCAAAAAAATATGAAAACTAAATTTTTACTCGCAGTTGCTGCGCTTTCAATCGCTTTCGTTGGCTGTAACCGTGAAGACGATCCGGTGTTTAACGCGCAAACCGCCAAAGTAAGTGCCGAGATGGACGTCATTGCCGACGATGTTTCCCAAATTGCTGAAGAAGAATACAAAAATCAGGAAGCGAACGCCGGTCGCCCCGATAACGTCACGGCATTACTCCCGGCCTGCGCTACCGTAACCACTACTTTTGACGACTTTACCCAAACCTGGACGAGCGTGATCGATTTTGGGGATTCGAACTGCTCGCTCGCCAACGGAAATTCGGTAAGAGGCGAAATTACGGTTAGCGGAAGCTCAAATTTCGACCAGACGTCCTATGATGTCAGCTACACATTTAACAATTTCTATCACAACGACCGATTAGTCCAGGGAACTCGCGATGTCACGTTTACTTGGGAAAGCACGGCCGCACAGGCGGATCAGCACACCGTGGCGAACATCGACCTCGATTTGACCGTTACCTATCCGAATGGAAACGAATACCACAGGACCGGACATCGCATCCGTGAACTTATCGCAGGTTACGGCACGCCATTCAACTGGATCGACAATACGTATCAGGTTTCAGGACAATGGACGACTACAGGACCGAACGGAAGCTGGTCGAGTACTATCGGAACACCATTGGTTTACAACGTACAATGCGGCTACATCGCCAGCGGAACCCTCGAATTCACCACGGATTCGAACAACGCGCTGCTCGATTACGGCGACGGGCTCTGTGACTGGTTCGCCACTTTGACCATAAACGGCGGCAACGAGACCACGATTACTCTGAATTAATTAAGGTTAATTATATTCAACGAAAAACGCCCTCAGGACTGGGGCGTTTTTTTATGGTGTAAATTGAGGTAATTTATTCTTCTTTGTTGGCGAGTTGCCCGCAGGCCGCATCGATGTCTTTGCCTCGGCTGCGACGCACCTTTGCGACAATGTCGGCACGTTCAAGCGCTTTGATGTATGCATTTATCGATTCGTCCGACGCCTGCTGGAATTCTCCGTCGTCGATCGGGTTGTATTCAATCAGGTTTACTTTGCACGGTACGTATTTGCAGAATTTGACGAGCGCGTCGATTGAAGCCTTATCGTCGTTGATTCCGCCCCAAACCACATATTCGTATGTCACGCGACTCTTGGTTTTCACATACCAATATTCAAGTGATTCACGCAGTTCGGTCAACGGGAAATTGGTCGTGAACGGCATGATGCGGTTCCGGGTTGCTTCGATCGCCGAATGTAAAGAAACCGCGAGCTTGAATCTCACTTCGTCGTCGGCGAGTTTCTTGATCATTTTTGGGATGCCCGAAGTGGAGACCGTGATGCGTTTCGGCGACATGCCCAAACCTTCGTCCGACGTGATTTTCTCGATCGCCTTCATCACGTTCGGGTAATTCATAAGCGGCTCGCCCATTCCCATGAATACGATGTTCGACAGCGGACGGTTGTGGTACAATCGGCTCTCTCGGTCAATTTCGACGACCTGGTCATAGATTTCATCGGGATTCAGATTGCGCATGCGTTTCAATCGTGCCGTCGCGCAGAAATTGCAATCGAGCGAGCATCCGACCTGACTCGAAACACAAGCCGTCGTCCGCGTCTCGGTCGGGATCAAAACCGATTCAACAAGCAAACCGTCGTGAAGCCGCACGGCGTTCTTTACCGTTCCGTCTTCGCTTTGCTGCATCTTATCGACCTTGATGTGGTTGATCACGAAGTGTTTCTCGAGCATCGAACGCGTATCTTTCGACACGTTCGTCATGTCTTCAAAATTGCGCGCGCCCTTACTCCAAAGCCATTCGTAGACTTGGTTGCCACGAAACGCCTTGTCGCCGTTGGCCACAAAAAAATCGCGGAGTTTTTCCTTCGATAATGCGCGTATGTCTTTCTTTTCGATTTCCACGGTGCAAAGATAGGTAAAGTTAGGCGTTTGGAGTTTAGCGGTTAACATTTGCTGTTTTGACGGGAAACCTGTAGAAAATGGTAATCGGATTTAAGGCGTTTGTGTAGGCGGGCCAAATCGAATTGGTTTTGTCACTGTGAAAATACGATGGGGAAAAATGAGGGTAAATACTTCATAATCCCATAGAAAACAACAACTTAACGAACACCCTGTCAGGGTCCTTTTTATATTTTGTATTTTCAAAAAGTATCCGACCCACGCCAAAAACTTCCTCAAAAAAATAATTCAAAAATTAACTTTCATAACTTTGAAAAAAAACTATGCCACTTCGATTCTTATTCCTTGCGTTCATAATTTCATTCAGCGCACAAGCGCAAATCTCAGTTTCGTATTCCGAAAAACAAGATAAAACGATCCTGTTCTACAAAGTAAAAGGCATAGACAGCGTCAAGATTCCGGGAAAATGGGACGAAGACGTGCGCGATCTGACAAAGGCATTTTACCTAAAAAAAGACGACAAACACATTGCATTCCGCATCGATCCGAAGAAGAAAAAATACGCGACCGATTGCCTCAAATCCTACGTCTCCGACAAAACAAAATCCCTGAAAAGCTGGAAATACGATTTACTTTCCACCGACGGGTCAACTTATCAACTCTATAAGGTCACGAGCGAACGCCATCCCGATTTCAATCAAGTCGCAATATTGGCATGCCGAGGCGAATATACATACAACATAATCGCCTACGGTCCCGCCGATGATGCGGCCAAATCCCAATTCCTGATCGATCTCTTCCAACAAATTACACCTTAAAAAACTTCGCAGCCTTGCGCCTCCGTGTCAAATCGGGGGCAAACAAAAAAACATAACGACATGCATTTCATATCTGAAGAACTCGAAGCCTACGCTGAAAACCATTCCCAACGGGAACCGCAACTTTTGGCCGAACTCAACCGCGAAACCCACCAGAAAATCCTGCAACCACGAATGCTCAGCGGCCATTTGCAAGGACGCGTTTTGAGTATTTTGTCGAAGATCGTCCGGCCTGAAAACATCCTCGAAATCGGAACGTACACAGGTTACGCGACGCTTTGTCTCGCTGAAGGCCTGCGCGAGAAAGGAACCATCGACACACTCGACAACAACGAGGAACTGTTCGATTTCCAACGCAGATATTTCGACAAATCAGATTGGGGAACACAGATTCTCCAACACTTGGGAAATGCGCTCGAGATCATTCCGAACCTCAACAAGAAATACGATCTTGTCTTCATCGACGCCGACAAGGAAAACTACGCGAACTATTTCGAACTGATCGTCCCGATGATGACCAAAGGCGGCATCATTCTATCGGACAACGTTTTGTGGAGCGGAAAAATTCTGGAACCCGTAAAACCAAACGACAAGAGCACGATTTCGCTCCTCGCCTACAACGAAATGATCAACAACGATTCGAGAGTGGAAACGGTATTATTGCCCATCCGCGACGGGCTCACTGTTAGTCGGGTGATCTAAGTTGCCATGTTCGGGGAAGAATCGGTTGCGCAAATAGCCGTACAACCAAACGAGTAAAGAACCCATGAGGATTCCCCAAACGTATCCGCAAAGAATGTCTCCGGGATAATGCAATCCAAGGTAAATGCGGCTGTACGCGAAGATCAACGGCCAAAGGAAAAAGAATCCCATGTATTTCAAGTACGGTTTCAGCACGCGATAACAAAAGAACGCGACCGCCATGGAATTCGAAGCATGACCTGAAATGAAACTGAACGACTTGCGCTTCTGGACGGCGCGGATCAAATCGGCGAGTTCCGGATTGCTGCCCGGTCGGAGCCGCTGGATCGTATTCTTTATAAGGTTGGTCGTCTGGTCGGTAATCAACAAAAGCAACGCGATGCAGCCGATGATAAGCAACGCGTGTTTCCAACCCAAACGTTTAAAAGTCAAGTAAAAAATTATCGCGAAAATCGGAATCCAACTCGTGAACTTCGTGATAATGAGCCACAAACCGTCGTATTTCTCCGAACCCAAACTGTTGAGCCAGATAAATACGTCGCGGTCGAAATTTACGAGCGATTCGATCATCAACCTTGCCTTTTAATTGGGCCCGACGTGATGTCCTCGATTTCCTGACGCGTTTTCTCAAGATCCTCGGAATTGCTCATCAAGCTGTCTTTCGCCTTGTTGATCTCAGAATTTATCGAACCTTTCACATCGAGAAGCGACTTGTCGAAACCGTGATCTTCCGCACCCTTTTGAATCTCGCTTTTGATGTCGTTCGTCGCATCCTTGAGCTGACGCATTCCCTTTCCGAGCGCGCGCGCCATCTCAGGAATCTTATCCGATCCGAACAACATTAGCACGATAAAAATGATAAAGATGAATTCGCCTCCGCCTATTCCAAACATGGTAATTTCAATTAAGTTGCAACAAAGGTACGAAGTTGCGCCCGTTACAGTTTCCCGTTAACAAAATTTTCCCGTTAATCGAATTTTGATTTCTGCGCCTCTTTCGGCCAGGTGTTGTTCGAAAGGTCGATGTCGGCGGTTTCCTCTTTAGGATCGACGACGATTTTCGTGACCGGTTTTTGAACCGCGAACACTCTCGAAACCTCATCGTCGTTCTTTCTCCAGATTTGCGCCGGGAACGTTTGTGTCTCCGATGTTCCGTCCTCATAAACCAATTGCACGATCAGCGGCATCACCAAACCTCCGGGCTTGTTGAACGACACTTCATAGAAATATTTCGGCTCTTTCATCGTAGCGCGTTGTTCTGCTGTGAAATTCGCTTCGAGATAATCTTTCAGCGTTTGAATATCTTTTGACTCGAACGCTTTTTTCGCACTCGCGTCGGCCGTCATGTAAACGAGCGGACCTGACATCGTGCGACGGTTCCTGCGGTTTACCTCGGGCGTATCGAAATCCTTTGGCTTGTCGGCGCTCACGTAAAATTGCTTGACTTCCTTGATGCCGATGTCGTTGAAATCAGTCGAATAAAACCAACCCCTGAAGAACCAATCCAAATCTGTTCCCGACGCGTCTTCCATCGTCCTGAAAAAATCGTCAGGCGTCGGATGTTTGAATTTCCAACGGTTCGCGTAGGTCTTGAACGCATAATCGAAAGATTCGTGGCCCATGATCGTCTCGCGAAGGATATTCAACGCGGTCGCCGGTTTCCCGTACGCGTTGTTCCCGAATTGTTTGATGCTTTCGGAATTCGACATGATCGGCTCCAAACCACTCTGCGCGCCGCTCATGTACGGAACGATAAGCCTTGCCGGGCCGCGATCCACAGGGAATTTCGGGTCGAACGAAATCTCGGCAAGATATTCCAAAAACGTGTTCAAACCTTCGTCCATCCAGGTCCATTGGCGTTCGTCGCTGTTGACGATCATCGGGAAATAATTGTGTCCGACTTCGTGTATGATCACGCCGAGCATGCCGTATTTGACGCGATCGGTATATTTTCCGGATTCATCGGGACGGCCGAAATTCCAGCAGATCATCGGATATTCCATTCCCTGATCCTGGGCGTTTACTGAGATTGCCTTCGGATATGGAAAATCGAAAGTATGGGCCGAATACGTTTTCAAAGTATGGGCGACGGCGCGTGTCGAATATTCTTCCCAAAGCGGATTTCCTTCCTTCGGATACAACGATTCGGCCATCACGACCTTGCCACCGAGTTTCACGGCCATCATGTCGCAAATGAATTTTCTCGACGTCGAAATCCCGAAATCGCGCACATTCTCAGCCTTGAATTTCCACGTTTTTTTCTTGTCCGAAAAACCTTTTTCGATTTCAGTCGCTTCAGCTTGGGTACGGATGACTACGGGTTTGTCGAACGATTTTTCAGCGAGTTCAAAGCGTTTCATTTCCTCGGCCGAATACACGTCCTTGCGGTTTTGCAACATTCCCGTCGCATCCAGAAAGTGATCCGATGGAACCGTGATATTCACCTCGAAATCCCCGAACGGCAACGCGAATTCGCCCGAACCCCAAAACTGCATGTTCTGCCAGCCTTCGACGTCATTATAGACTGCCATTCGCGGATAGAACTGCGCCAGAACGTATAATTTGTTCTTGTCTTTCGGAAACAATTCATAACCCGAACGTCCGCCGTCGACCATGTAATTATTGATGTTGTACCACCATTTTATTGAAAATGATATTTTCTCTCCGTGTTTGAGCGGCGTCGGCAATTCGATGCGCATCATCGTCCAGTTTATCGTGTACGGCATCGCTTTCCCGTTCGAATCTTTCACATATTCGATCTTGAAACCGCCATCGAATTTTTCTTCAAGATATCGACGTGAAAATCCTGATGCGCTGATCGCTTTATCGGCCTTTGTACTTTCGGCCAATGGACTCAACGACGTTCGCGACGCTTGGTTCTGGTCGAGTTGCATCCACAAGTAGTCGAGCGGTTCCTGGGCGTTGTTGTGATAGGTGATGGTTTCGACGCCCGACAAGATCGATTTCTTGTCATCAAGCTCGATGTCCATTTTATAATCGGCTTTTTGCTGATAATAAGCCGGTCCGGGAGCGCCCGACGCCGTGCGATACATGTTCGGAGTCGCGAGCAGGTCGTACATCTGGCGGAATTTGTTCACATCGACGTGTCCGGCTTCCTTGGGTTTCGGCTGTTCCTGGGCAAATGCTGAAAGTGCCGCAAACAGGGCTAGGCAGGATAATTTTCTCATAGCTTAAAAAAAGGCAATTTAGTGGTAATGGAATCAGAACGCAAGTTTTCCGTTCGGATTGTCGATCGTGAGAAGCAAATTCGCTTTCTCGCCGTTTACGTTGGTTTGTATGATGTTTTGTTGTTCCGTTACAAAATCGAACAGGATTTTATTGCTGATGTCGAGTGATTTGACTTTCGCGACATCGGTGATCCTTAAATAAACGATCAGCACGTTGTTTTCCATTTCGAAACTGCGGTACTCGAGCGGTTTTTTGACGCCATCGATCGCGATCGTGAAATTATCCGAGATATATTTCGTCAACACGGGAATTTCATCGGCGGGAACTTTTTCATCGCCGAAGTGGAATTTCTTCTTGAACTTCTTTTCGAGCGCGCTGTTCAAATCGTCTACGAAAATGCGCGATGTGACTTGGATCATTTTCTTGTCCGACGCGAAGTTCACCTGAAAGATTCCCACATAAAATTTGTGTGCGAAACTCGAAAGCGTCACGCAAAGCAAAAGAAAAACGGCAACCGATGCGATTTTTTTCATCCGATAAAAATACTATTTCTTTTCAATTTCACCCTCGGCAGGCGTTTGGATGGTTTCGAGATATGCGGGCGCGAGCTGGGAAACGCGTTCCAAAAGAGCTGGCTTGTTCTTGAGATCGAGCGCTTTCACGACGTCGGTGTTATCGAGCAGATAAAACTTGAAACCCTTGATATATTCAACCGGAATTTTAAGTCGGTCGATGTAGAAATCGTCCTCATATTGAACGTCAAGCTTTTCCATCAGGCGTTCCTTCCGTTCGACCGCGACGCCTTTCTTGAGCATTTTCGTCCGACCCGACAAACCGTTCGCGATGATATCGACCGGACCCGAAGTCGCCGTGTAAACTTTCCGCTCGGCAGGCGTGTAGCGTTTTTGGCCTTTGGGCACGAATCCCATGGTTTCCGCGTCGATGTCTTTGTTGATCGTGACTTCGTCGAGCAGAATGCCGCGCGAAATGAGTTGGACGACAATGATTGGTTTTTTGAGCGCGTCGGCGTCAACCAAGAAACGCTTGTATTCGAAATTTTCGGCCACGAATACCAGCAAATCGTCTTCTTTCGCCTGTATTTTGAATTCGCCGTTCGCGTTGCTGATCGCGGTTTGCTCGTTGACGAGGTTGACGACTTTCACGTTCACCGCCGGAAGCGAATCTGAGATCACGCGCACCGTAATCCATTGCCCTTTTTCAATTTGGGCAAAAACGCTTGCTTGCAAAAGCAGGAACGCGAAAAGGATGTTATTTCTTGGTCTCAAGCGCGATGAGTTCGTTATATTTTTGGGCAAGTTGCGTGATTTCAAGGTCGATGCTTGGCTTTTTTCCAGTTTCGAGAGCCGATGTGAAATTCGCGTCTTCTACGATATAGTAAAGGAAACCGTTAACGTAATCGGCTGGGATTTTCAGCGTATCGGTGAAATAACCGGTTTCGTACATGCCCGAAATTTTCGCCAAAAATCGTTCCTTTTTCTCGGTTTTCACGTCTTTCTTGAGCATTTTCGTTCGACCCGTGATGGCGTTGATGATCGGATCGACAGGAATCGACAAACCCGCAACCATTCCAACCCACATCTCCGGTTTGAATTCCCCGGCCTGTTTGAGTCGGCGTTCGGCAACGGTGTATTTTTTTTGTCCTTTCGGGACCAGGCCCAAATCTTCAGGATTGATGTCGCGCAAGATCACGACCTCGTCGAGTTCGGTTGGTTTATAGATGAGTTTTACGGTGATTGCGCCTTTTTTGATGTCGTCCGAATCGATCAACCGCCGTTTGTATTCGTAATTGAGATGTGAAAAAACAAGTAAGTCATCCTCTTTCGCCATGATCGCGAATTCGCCCTGGGCGTTCGTCTGGACGACTTGCTCGCTGACGAGATTCATTACCGTAACCGACGGAACTGCTGTAGAATCTGAAATTACTTTTCCGCGCAACCTTTGTTCCTGCTGGCAAAAAAGCAACATCGGGAACAAGGTCAAGGCAAAAAGAAACAATTTTTTCAGTCTCACTTTTTAAGCGTTTTCTTGTATCGGGTCGCCAAAACGCCGAGCTGAAGTTGGATTTCCTCGTCGTTCTCAGATTGCAGTGTTTCCATGAATTTCTTGTCTTCGACGGCATAAAACAAAAAACCTTCGACGTGATCCGACGGAAGTTTCAACGTATCGATAAAATACTGCTTTTCATAGCGTTCCGACAAACGTTGTTTCCACGCTTGTTTTTTCTCGACTTCGGCTTCCTTCTTAAGTTGTGCCGTACGGCCTGAAAGTTTGTTCAGAACGCCGTCGGTTCCAATGGCCGTGTACGCTTGGTCAGCGGGGCGTTGTGACTTCGTGGTTGTCGCCGATTCTAGTTTTCGTTCAGCCTGCGTGTATTCTTTTCCTTGCGGCAATCCGACGGATTCCGATGTAATCTTATTCTTATCGACGACGACTTCCTTCAATTGTGTGCCGGTGGGATCAAGGTCTACAATCACCAATTCTTCGTCCATATCAAACGATGTAATCACCATTTTTCGCGTGATCGCGTCTGGGCTTTGGAACAACAACGTGTCATTCGCCCGGGCCGCGAGCGTGAAGAAACCACCGGGAAGCGTGGCTACTTTTTCGCCCGATGACATGTTTCGGATTCTTACCTCGCCATCTTCGGCCACCAATTCCCCAATGAGGACTTTACCTTGCAAAGACTTGCGTTTTTTTTGCGACCACGATAAGGCGCAGCACAGCAACAGGGCGATGAGTAGAAAACGTTTCATGTTTAGGTGATTGAGATGTTTGGGTAAATTTATTTGAGAATTGGCGAAAATACTCACAATCGGCTGGTAAAGTTATGTTAATAGTGGCTGGAGTGCTAAAGTGCCAAGGTGCTGAAGCGCGAAAGTTTTTGCAAGGCGGATTTTCGAATTTTAAAAAGGAAAGTCCGAACTTTGGAATATGAAACGACTTATTATCGCGAGTACTTCGACTTTGCACGGCGGCGGTTACTTGGAATATCTGCTCCCGACGCTAAAAACTTTCTTCAACGGCAAAAAAACATTGTTGTTCGTTCCGTATGCGCGGCCGGGCGGGATCTCGCACGACGATTATACGAATCGCGTGCGACAGGCTTTTGCGACAATCGGAATCGAGGTAAACGGATTGCATGAATTTGAAAACCCGATCGAGGCCGTCCAAAACGCCGAAGCGATCTTCACGGGCGGCGGAAACACATTTCTGCTCGTAACCCAATTGTACAAATTCGACGTGATGAACGCGATCGCCGACGCCGTAAAAAACGGAACGCCGTATCTGGGATCGAGCGCGGGCAGCAACATTACTGGATTGACGATGCAGACGACGAACGACATGCCGATCATTTATCCGCCGAGTTTTCGAACACTCGGATTGATGCCGTTCAATCTGAATCCGCATTATCTCGACGCCGACCTGCAATCGAAACACATGGGCGAAACGCGCGAAACCCGGATAAGGGAATTCCACCAGTTCAATTCGATTCCCGTTTTGGGTTTGCGCGAAGGAAGCTGGCTCGAGGTCGAAGGCGAGAAAATCACGTTGAAAGGCGATTTGCAGGCGCGGTTATTCGGCGCCGGGAAAGACGCACAGGAATTGGAAAGTGGCTCTGATTTGAGCAACATCGGACGATAAAATAAACGACATGAAAAAAATACTGATTGCCGCAATCGCGCTGTTCGCCTTGCAAAACGCATCGGCCCAAAGCCTCGAAAAGATGCAATGGTTCAACGAGCCTGAAAAATGGGAAATCAAAAACAACGCGCTTCAAATGTTCGTGACGCCACAAAGCGATTATTGGCGCATTTCGCATTACGGCTTTACGGTCGACGACGCTCCGTTTTACTACGCGACTTACGGCGGAGAATTCGAAGCAAAAGTCAAACTTACTGGCGCATACAAAGAGCGCTTCGACCAAATGGGGCTGATGGTTCGAATCGACGAGAAGAATTACATAAAAACAGGAATCGAATTCGTCGACGGGAAATATAACGTGAGCACCGTCGTCACGCATGGCAAAAGCGATTGGAGCGTCACGACCTTAGACAAAACGCCGCCGTTCATCTGGATCAAAGTCGTGAGACGATTGGACGCCGTCGAGATTTTCTATTCGTACGACGATAAAACCTACGTGATGACGCGAAACGCGCCGCTGCGTGACAACACTCCCGTAATGGTCGGATTGATGGCCGCCTCGCCCGATGGAAAAGGCTTCGACGCCAAATTTGAAAACTTCAAGGTGACGCACTACCTGACCAACGACGATTGGAATGGCTCAAGAAAAACGCCGAGTAAATTTGACGAGCAAGCCGAACAAAAACTCGAATTCGAAACGTTAAACCAGATTTGGTATGATGTCAAGAAATGCATCCGCGTTAGGGATTTGAGTGGAAATCCTTTTGCAGTGAAGTGCAACGGCGCTGCAAAAGATTGGAACGGAAGCCCGACGGCGGCTGGAAACTCGAGCGTAGTCGAATTGGGCGACTAAAATGCGAATAGCTTTTTAGACGCCAAATGCTATCAACTTTTTTCCAGCCGCCGGAACGCCCAAAACTTTGAACCCTAAACTTTCAAACAAAAAAAATCCGAAACTTTCATTTCGGATTTTCAAGAGCGGAAGACGAGGCTCGAACTCGCGACAACCAGCTTGGAAGGCTGGAGCTCTACCAACTGAGCTACTTCCGCATTTATCTTTTGGTGGGTGCAAATATAAGGCAATACATTTCTTTGACGCAAATTTTTTTTGCAAAAAATGTAAAGTTTTTTAGTTGATAATCCTTTGCCAACGCTTATCTGATTCCGTTTTAATTTGTTATACCTTTAATTTGATTTACAGATTTACAGATTTACAGATTCCGTAGAAAATATAGATGCCAACAATACGTGAAATAACTTCGGTCGAGACTTATGCCGTGCGACATCCTGTGCTGCGCCCGGGAAAACCTGTGGAAACATGCCGTTTCGACGGTGACGATCTACATTCGACGACGCATTTCGGGTTGTTCGACGACGATACATTGGCAGGCGTCGCATCGTTGTTCCAGGCGCCGCATCCGGGTTTCAACGAACCGAAACAATTCCAATTACGCGGAATGGCCGTGCTCGAAGATTTCCAGGGAAACGGTTTCGGGGATATGCTCGTCGAGGCAGCCGAAGACCAAACGCGCCGCGCCGCAGGAACGCTTGTGTGGTTCAACGCGCGCGAAAAAGCGATCGGGTTTTATGAGAAAGCGGGTTATAAAATCACGGGGAAACCGTTCACGATCGGCGATATCGGAATCCATTATGTGATGTTCAAACGTTTGTAGCCCGATGAAAAAGCTCTTACTTTTTTTCATATTCGCGGCCGTCTTCGGATGTAATAAAGACGCGAAGACAAAATCGGGCGCCGATAGTTCCGATGTGGAAATCGAAGCCGGAGGCATCGCCTTTGATTCGTCAAGCGTTACGAAATTCGACGACAAAGCGCTCGCGGCATTCTATCGCAAACTGGATTTCCACACGTTTTGGGTCGATTCAATCAAGAGAGGAAAAGTAATTTCGGTGCTTTCCAACGCCGAAATTGACGGTTTGGATCCGAAAGATTACTTCGTTTCCAAGATAAAAGGTTACGAAAAAAAGTATGGAACGCTATCAGAGGACGACCATTTGACGTATGATTTCCTGCTCACGCAATCGCTTCGGAAATACATCATCCACATTTCGGCCGGAAAATTAAATCCATACCATTTATACGGGAATTGGGATTTAAGACGGTTTGACGTCGACGTGAACAAACTTATTTTCGACGGAACTTCAGGCGATTCTCTCCAAAAAACGATCGCCCGTGCCGAACCGCAACACATCGTATACAAGCGACTCAAGAAAGCGCTCGCGTACATCGACACGTTCGGGAAAGACACGCTAAAACAGATCGTAATCACGCAGAAAATCCGCAGGAACGATTCGTCCCAGGCCGTCTTGCGGATCAAACGCCGACTTATGTTCTGGCACGACCTTCAAAAATCGGACAGCATCACTCCTATTTACGACAGGAAAACCGCGAACGCGATGAAGAAATTCCAGTTGCGCCACGGTTTAACTCCCGACGGCGTCATTGGAACCTCCACGGTCACGGCTTTAAACATGACTAAAATCCAACGTCGGCAGCAGGTCGTCGCAAATCTGGAACGTTGGCGCTGGTTTCCGCACGAAATGGGTAGGCAGTATGTGATCGTGAATATTCCCGCATATCGCCTGCACGTGGTCAAAAATGGCGATACGGTCGATACGAGACGCATCGTCGTCGGAAAGGAAAAGCGACGCACGCCTGTGTTGACGTCGACGTTTTCAGACATCATATTAAATCCGACATGGACGGTTCCGCCCACGATCATCAAGGAAGATTTGGGTCCCGACGCCGCGAAAGACACGAATTATTTCCGCAATCGCCGACTCACGATCTACAATTCGAAAGGCGTCGTCGTTCCGGCTTCGAAATGGAATCCTGAAAAACCGAATAATTATAGGTATGTGCAGGATCCGGGCGACGACAATTCGCTCGGAAACGTGAAGTTCAATTTCAGGAATCGGTTCACGGTTTATCTGCACGACACGAACCACCGCGATTATTTCAGTTTGAATTACAGAAGTTTGAGTTCGGGTTGCGTGCGTGTACAGGATCCGTTGCCGCTCGCCGCGTACCTGATCAACGATTCGATTCGATGGAACTTCGATAAAATAAATGAGGTGGTCGCCACAAAGGAAACCACCTACATTAAGTTGCGCAACAGGACAAACGTCCATCAGCTATATTGGACCGCCTGGATGAACAAGCGTGGCGAGCTCGAATTCCGCGCCGACATTTATAATCTCGACGCCGAGCTGTACCAAAAATTACGACAATAGTCTCGAGAAATTCTTCTCTCCGGAGCTGTGATAGATGAACAGGCACGACCTTCCTTTGATCGTGTTGATGATTTCAGAAGTAAGTTCCTGCGGAAGCGCCGGACAACCTTGGCTTCTTCCCAAGCGACGGTGCATCGCGATAAACGATTCCGAAACGTAGTCGGCCGCGTGCATGACGACGCCGCGAGAACGCGCATGGTCGTTTACGCCAGGTTGCAATCCGTCAAGTTTAAGCGATTTGCCATGTTTGCCGTTGTAGATTTCGCCCGTGGCGTAGAATCCGAGGCTGCTCATGTTCGACTCGGAACGGTTCGAAAACGTCGTTGCGAATTCGTCACCTGTGTTGCGGCCGTGGGCGACAAGCGAATTGTAAAGTACGGTATTCGTGGTAAGATCGATCACCCAAAGACGTTTGGTGTTCGACGACATGCTGAAGTCAACAAGCGTAAGGATGTCCTTTGTAACCAGACCTTTTTCCTTTAGCTTGTAGAAACCTTGGAGCGCTTTGTAGAAACTTTGTTTGTTTGGCATCGAAAAACTTCCGATGTTCAAATTTCCATACACATTTTCAATTTTCATTTCAATTGCCGACTTTGTTGTCGCGGCGATAGTCTTCTCAGGTGCTTTTGTCGTTGCATTGTTCGTAGTAAAGGCAAATGCAAAAAATAGCAGAACGGGGAAAATTTTGTAAATCATTGAACTTGTTACGTTTAAATTAGATTCAGGGGACGCCAAAAATAGGAATTAAAAACTACGGAACAAGTTTTTTTTGAAAAAAATTATCGATTAACTACAAATTTAATCGACGAAAAGCATTTCGTTGCCTACTCCATATTCCGAAAATGTCGGAATTCTCTACCTATTCATTGAAACGAATAACCAAAACGGCGTTTATGTGATTTTATTGTAAAAAAATTGTTTTTAAGAATTTAATACTACATTTGTTCACCCAGACGTCCCCGTTTAATGACCCGATTCTCAGCTATCTTACCTTTTTTGCTGCTTTTGTTTTGCCTTAAAATGGCGGGACAGAAAAAATCGCTTCAAGCCGTATCTGTTACTGAAAACATTACGATTAACGGCAAACTTGATGAAACCGTCTGGAATTCCGCGCCGATAGCGACTGATTTCGTGATGTTCGAACCCGACAACGGCAAACCGCTCGATCACTCAAAAAGAACCGAAGTCCGAATCCTATACGACAACAAGGCGATTTACGTCGCGGCCGTCATGTACGATGACGAACCTCAAAAAATGTTGCGCGAGATCACGGAACGCGACGACTTCGGGACATCGGAACACTTCGGGATTTTCATAAACGGTTTCAACGACGGACAACAGGATTACCGATTCTTCGTAAGCGCCGCGGGCGTTCAAATGGATGCTTTGGCGACTGAAGCGACCGAGGATTTCTCGTGGAACGCGATCTGGGAAAGCAGCGTCAAGGTCACCGATTTCGGCTGGGTCGTCGAAATGCGGATCCCGTACGCGGCCTTGCGTTTCTCGCCCGAAGCCAAACAAACCTGGGGACTGAACTTCTTCCGGGAATTGAGACGTTACCGCCAAAAATACACGTGGAACCGCGTCAACACGCAAATCGGTGCGTTCATCCCACAGGCCGGAATCCTCGAAGGCATCGAAAACATCAAACCACCGACGCGCCTGTTCCTGATTCCGTACGCTTCCTATTATTATGATTACACCGACCACGAAGCCGGAAACACGTTCAAGGCCGGGCTCGACATCAAATACGGCATCAACGATTCGTTTACGCTCGATGCGATTCTGGTCCCCGATTTCGGACAGACCAAATTTGACAACGTCGTGTTGAATCTCACGCCATTCGAACAGCAATTCAACGAAAATCGTCCGTTTTTCACTGAAGGAACCGACATCTTCAACAAAGGTTCGCTGTTGTATTCGCGCAGGATCGGCGGTCCGCCGGTAGCCGATGTCGTTCTCTCGCCTGACGAGGAAATCATCGAAAGCCCGAACAGCGTCGATTTGTTGAATGCCTTGAAACTCTCGGGTCGCACGAAAGGCGGTCTCGGAATCGGCGTCTTGAACGCGGTTACCGAACGCACGTTCGCCAAGATCCGAAACACGGTCACGCAGGAAACGCGTGAAGCACTCGTCTCGCCATTGGTCAATTATAACTTGCTCGTACTCGACCAGCGTTTCGGGGGGAATTCATCGGTTTCGCTCGTGAATGCGAATACGTTCCGCGAAGGGAATTTCCGCGACGCGAACGTTTCGGCACTCGTCTGGGACTTGAACACAAAAGCCAACACGTACAAACTCGCAGGCGATTTCAAGTATAGCACGATCAATGAAACGGTCGGGTTTGAAAACGGGTACGACGGCTTCAAGACCGCGGTCAACTTCATAAAAACCCACGGCAACCATCGGTACGATTTGCTCGCGAAATACATTTCAAAAGACTACGACATCAACGACATGGGCATCGCGTTCATCAACAATTACTATAATTTTTACGCGAATTACAACTATCGGATCTTAAACCCGACGAAGACGTTCAACAGTTTCCGATTCGACCTTTCGTCTTCGATCGAATTCCAGAACCAGACAGGAAAAGTCCAGGATTATTACTGGATCGCGTCGACGAATTTCAACAGTAAGAAGAACGACTATTGGAACGCGTCGATAAACGTGCATCCGATCACGTCCTACGATTTCTACCAGCCGCGAGTCGATGGCCGTTACTCGTACAACCCGAGAACCGCCTCGTTCAGCACGTTGTTTTCGTCGAACTACAATCGCAAATTCGCGATCGACGTGAATCCGTACGTGAGTTTCGCCGACGAACAGGACAGAAACGTATTCGAATTCTATGTAAGCCCGCGCTATCGCATCAACGACAGGGTTTTATTGGTCTTGTCGGGCGATTATATTTTCCACACGAACGATCGTGGTTTCGTGGATTTCGACGGCACCGACATCCTGTTCGGGGAACGCGACCGCAAAACCGTCACCGCCGAACTTTCAGGCCGCTACTCGATCAACAACCGCATGACGTTCAACCTTACGGCGCGTTATTACTGGAGTTATGCCGAGTACGACGAATTGTTCACGCTCAGGAACGACGGTTTCCTCAACTATCTCACGAACAATCCTGCGACGGTTTCTCCTTACGATGAAAACCTCAACCTGTGGAATTTCGACTTGACGTATTCATGGTGGTTTGCGCCCGCGAGCCAGATTTCGGTCTTGTACCGAAACAACGCGTTGGATTATCGCACGGCGATTGAAAATAACCTTGGCCGAAACGTCGATAATCTGTTCTCGAACAACCTGAATTCGGTGTTTTCAATAAGCGTCCGATATTTTATCGACTACAATTCGCTGAGACGCAAATCTTAACGAACAATTTGCAGACGCAAGCTTTACGAGGTTTTCCAAATCCCGTATCTTTGTTCAAAACCTCTAAAGACATGAACAATAAAGTGATCCTGATGATCCTTGACGGTTGGGGAATTGCGCCCGACAAGAAAGTTTCAGCACCTGATAATGCGAACGTTCCTTTTATCAATTCCCTTTCCCAAAAATACGCGCACGCGACCTTGCGCACCGACGGACTGAATGTCGGTCTTCCCGAAGGCCAGATGGGAAATTCCGAAGTCGGACACATGAACCTCGGCGCGGGCCGCATCATTTACCAGGATTTGGTGCGAATCAACCTTGCCGTCGAAGACAAATCGATCGCGAATGAAAAACCGCTCGTCGACGCGTTCCAGTATGCGAAAGACAACAACAAAGCCGTGCATTTCCTGGGTTTGGTGTCTGATGGCGGCGTCCATTCGCACATCAACCACATAAAAGGTCTCGTCGATGCCGCCGATTCGTTCGGGCTCCAGGACGTTTTCATCCATGCTTTCACCGACGGACGCGACGTCGACCCGAAATCGGGAGCGTTTTTCCTGGGCGATCTGCAACATCACATCCAGGATAAAAGTGCGAGAATCGCTTCGGTCATCGGACGATATTACGCGATGGACCGCGACAAACGCTGGGAACGCGTCAAAAAAGCCTACGATTTGCTCGTTCATGGAATCGGAACGCCGACCACGAACATCGACCACAGCATCCATGAAAGTTATAACAACGGCATCACCGACGAATTCATCGATCCGCTCGTAGTCGTCGACGAAAACCAACAACCGATTTCAGTAATCAAGGAAGATGACGTCGTGATTTTCTTCAACTTCCGAACCGACCGCGGCCGTCAACTCACCGAAGCCTTGTCACAACAGGATTTCCACGAACAAAACATGCACAAGCTGAATCTGTATTACGTAACGATGACGAATTACGACGATACGTTCAAGAACGTGCACGTGATTTACGATAAGGACAACATTACCGAAACACTCGGGGAAGTCGTTTCGAAAGCAGGGAAAAAGCAAATCCGGATCGCCGAGACCGAAAAATACCCGCACGTGACGTTTTTCTTCTCGGGCGGACGCGAAGAACCCTTCGAAGGTGAAACGCGCATTTTACGCAATTCCCCGAAGGTCGCAACCTACGATCTTCAACCAGAAATGAGCGCATACGAACTTGCCGACGCGCTTGTTCCCGAACTCGAAAAAGAGGAAGTCGATTTCGTCTGCCTGAACTTCGCGAACGGTGATATGGTCGGACACACAGGCGTGATGGAAGCCGCGATCAAAGCGTGCGAAGCCGTAGACAAATGTGCCGAAAAAGTAATCACTGCCGCGTTGGCTCACGGCTACACGACCATCGTAATCGCCGACCACGGCAACTGCGAAACCATGATCAATCCTGACGGAAGTCCGAACACGGCCCACACGACGAATCCGGTGCCGATGATCCTGGTCGATCCCGATCGCAAACACATAAACGATGGAATTTTAGGCGATATCGCTCCGACGATTTTGAACATCTTGGGAATCCAGCAGCCTGAAGCGATGACGCGACACTCGTTATTGTAAATTTTTTTTGCCGCGATCCGAGGCTACAGCTTAAGGTCGCGGCTAATTTTTTACACATGAAGAAAATCTTGTTGTCAGCGATTTTAGCGTTCGCTTTCGGATGCAAAACGCAAAATTCAACCACAGTGAAAACCGAGTCAAAAAACGAAATTTCCAGACTTTCCAAAACGTCCGACGGTGATCTGCTTGGACAAGGAAATGTGAAAGATTTGTTCGGGGAACCGTTTCGCGCTGGGTTCTCGGCGGGTTACGACAGTTACAAACCCGATGTGGAAACCGTTTCCAAATTGCGCGATCTGACGAACGGGATCTCGGTGAAGATTTTCATGGGAACGTGGTGCGAGGACAGCCAAAACCAAGTCCCGAAATGCTACAAAATCCTGCACGATGCCGGATTCGATAAAAATGACGTTACGTTGATTTTCGTCGACCGAAGCAAAACAACGCCCGAAAAACTTGAAGCCGGATTGAACATCACGAATGTGCCGACGTTTATCTTCAACAAGACGACGCAATTGGCAGGAAAAGAAGGGCCGCGCGGAGAAACCATTGCGAAAGAACTCAACCGCATCGTGGAATCGCCTCGCGAAACCTTGGAAAAAGACATGCTTAAAATTTTGTCGAACCAGCCGTATAAACATACGTACGCCGACTGAGAAATCGCCCGATTACAAAAACGTTCGCATAGATTCCATGACGGGAACAGGATTTTACTCGAAAACGGCCTGGCGATCATCGCGTTTTACACGATCGGCAAATACAAGATCCGCGGCATTTTTTTATAAGGCTTTCGCAAGCCGAAAAAAAATCCCATCAAACCAGGCGTAAGTCAAGGGCCGTAAAATCGAACCGCTCGATTTACACACAATTGGCCAGCAACTCGAAATATTCGCGTTCGATACTTTCGCGATGCGCGGGATGTGCGATCGAAATCATCGACTTCGCGCGTTGTTTGAGCGTTTTCCCGTACAAATCGGCAATCCCGTATTCGGTAATCACATATTGGACATGCGAACGCGTCGTCACGACACCGGCTCCGGTCTTTAGGAAAGGCACGATGCGGCTTTCCCCTTTTTTAGTCACCGATGGCAGCGCGATAATCGCCTTTCCACCTTCGCTCAACGCGGCGCCTCGAATGAAATCCATTTGTCCGCCTACGCCCGAATACATTTTGCGTCCGATGGAATCCGCGCAAACCTGGCCCGTAATATCGACTTCGATTGCCGAATTGATCGCGACCATATTCGGATTCCTGCGAATCACCGACGTATCGTCCACGAATGACGATTCACGCATTTCAATAAACGGATTGTTGTCGACGAAATCGTACAACCGCTTTGACCCGATCAGAAACGTCGCAAGCGCTCGCCCTTTCAAAACCGACTTTTTGCTGCAATCGATGATGCCTTTTTCGATCAGGTCTATCACGCCATCTGAAAACATCTCGGTGTGCAGGCCCAGATTTTTGTGGTTCATCAAGTTCGACAAGGCCGCGTTCGGAATGGAGCCGATTCCCATTTGCAGCGTGCTTCCGTCATCGATTAGTGAGGCGACGTGCGCTCCGATTTTCGCTTCGACATCGGATATCACACTCATCGGCTGGCTGTACAGATCCGCCTCGGCATCGACCATGAAATCGATTTTCGACATCGGGATCAGACTGTCGCCGAACGTTCTCGGCATTTTGGGATTCACGGCCGCGATCACGAACTTCGCATTTTCGATCGCCGCCAAAGTCGCTTCGACCGAAACGCCGAGCGAACAATAACCGTGCATATCGGGCGGAGAAACCTGGATGAAGACCACGTCGAGCGGCACGACTTTCTTCCTGAACAAGCGCGGCAATTCACTCAAGAAAACCGGCGTATACGAACCGTTTCCCGCCTGCAACGTATGCCGTACGTTTTTGCCGATGAAAAATGAATTAACGTGAAAACTCTCTGACAGCGCAGGATCGGCGTAGGGAGCCGCGCCTTCGGTATGCAAATGACATAGCTCGACGTTTCGCAGTTCCGATGCGCGATCGGCCAATGCTTTCGTCAATATATTCGGCGTCGCGGCTGCGGCCTGAACGTAAACCCGCTGATCAGACTGTACGACCTGAACGGCCTGGGCCGCTGAAACAAATTTGCTCATGATATGATTTTAAAACAAAATTAGATTTCCCGCGTTTTGCAAAACATGACATTTCTCATGAACAGCATGATTTTTAATTAACTCTAAAGTTGTATTTTTGCACCCTAAATCTTTTGAGATGATTATCCCTAAAACCCGCGAACAGATCGAATTGATGCGTGAAAGCGCCTTGTTGGTTTCTAAAACCCTGGGCATGATCGCGGCCGAAATCAAGCCCGGAGTCACGACTTTGCAACTCGACAAAATGGCCGAAACGTTCATTCGCGATCATCAGGCGGTTCCCGGATTTTTAGGATTGTACGGTTGTCCGTCGACGTTGCTTACAAGCGTAAACGAACAAGTCGTACACGGTTTACCGACCGATCGCCCTATCGAGGAAGGCGACATCGTATCGGTTGACTGCGGCGTGTTGAAAAACGAATACTACGGCGATCACGCGTTCACGTTCGCGATCGGGGAAATCGCGCCCGAAACCAAGAAACTGCTCGACATCACCAAGCAATCATTGTACGTCGGAATCCGCGAACTAAGAGCCGGAAACCGCGTGGGCGATGTTGGGAATGCGATCCAGATGTTTACTGAAAAAGAAGGCTACGGCGTCGTTCGCGAGCTCGTCGGGCATGGACTCGGCAAAAAAATGCACGAAGAACCTGAAATGCCCAATTACGGGAAACGCGGGAAAGGCAAAATGTTCGTCGAAGGAATGGTTGTCGCGATCGAACCGATGATCAACATGGGCGTCCGAAACATAAAGACCTTGAAAGACGGCTGGACGATCGTAACTGCCGACAAGAAACCAAGCGCGCATTTCGAACACGACGTCGCGATCATAGACGGGAAGCCGGAATTGTTGTCGACGTTCGCTTACATCTACAAAGCGCTAGGAATCGAAAGTGATGAGGAAAACGAATTCCGTCGCGAGGCGCTCGTACTGGCGTAATGAAGAAACTTTTCAAATTCATACTCAACACGATTCCGCGCCCGATATTGATCAGGTTGAGCTACATCGCGCGCCCGATCATGGCTGCGATCTTAAGCGGGGATAAATTCACGGATCCCATCGACGGCAAGAGTTTCAAGAGCTTTTTACCGTACGGATACGGCAAGCAACGCAACAATGTTCTATCGCCGAGTACGCTATCACTCGAGCGCCATCGCCTGCTTTGGCTGTATTTGAACAACGAGACCGATTTCTTTTCGGCTCCCAAAAAAGTGTTGCACTTCGCGCCCGAACAAGCATTTTACAAGTTGTTCCGAAACCAGCAAAACCTCGATTATACGACTACCGATTTGTATTCGCCTTTGGCCGATGTGAAAGCCGACATCTGCAATTTGCCATTTAAGGATAATGAATACGATTTGATCTTGTGCAACCATGTTTTGGAACATATTCCCGACGACACTAAAGCGATGCAGGAATTGTACCGCGTGATGAAGCCCGGCGGCATGGGCATTTTCCAGATTCCGCAGGATTTGAACCGAGAGAAAACTTTTGAGGACGATTCGATTACCGACCAGAAACAACGCGCCGAGATCTTCGGTCAATACGATCACGTTCGCGTGTATGGACGCGATTATTTTGACAAGTTGCGCAGTATAGGATTTAGGGTTGTCGAGGAAGATTACACTGCGAAAATCGCACCTGAACTTGTGGAGCGGTATTGTTTGGCGCCTGGGGAGATTATTCCGGTGGTGTTCAAATAAATTCGTTGTTCTTTGTTCGTTATTGGATATTCATTATTCATTATTCATTATTCATTATTCATTATTCATTATTCATTTATTTTCTCGCCACGAAGGCACGAAGGCACGAAGGCACGAAGGCACGAAGTTTTCAAAGACTCAACGTTTTTTGTTTTTTTTGATTTGGATATTGGATAAAGGAAGCCTCGAAACGTAAGCTTTTTTTCTTGCCACGAATACACGAATTCAAATTCAAATCCTTCGCGCCTTCGTGCCTTCGTGCCTTCGTGTCAGCCCGCGGCAGCGACACACGTCCCATTTCACCGAAACATCCTAAACTTCAAACTCGGATTCCCTTTCCCACTCTCAATCAAACTTTTCAAACTCCCGATATATTCGCCCCAAGCGTTCGAACAATCTTTATAACACTCGATTTTAGGAAGCAAACCGATATGCGTAAACCCGACAATTGTCTGTCCATTTTCGGTAGAAATATCAAACACGATTTTCGTCCCGTTCCATTCCTGCTTGTTACCAACGAAATTCAACTGGCTTTCAGTCGTGAACCAAACAATTTTTTTGTCGGGAATGATTTCGATGATTTTGTGTTTCGAATAATGCACGTCCCAAAATTGCACTGAAAATTCGTCGCCTTCATTCTGGGTTTCTCCGACCAAGGAATCGGTCCACCACTCTTTTACCGAAAGGATTGCCTTGAACGCTTCACGAGCCGACGCGTTCACTTTAAAACTCACATGAAAATCCTCCATCATTTCTTTGCGGCTTTCCCGGCCAGATATTCGTTGAAACCGCCTTCTTTCGGGTTCGGCTGCCCTTTCCCGGCCACGATCAAATTGCGCAGACTGTTCTCGATGTATTGCGTCCACGCGTCGTTGCAGATTTGGAAACATTCGTCTTTAGGAGTGAGTCCGTGGTGCGTAAAGATCAGTTCCGTTTTACCTTCCTTTTGGGAGATTGCGAATTCGATTTTCGTGCCGACCCATTCCGATTGATCAGTCACAAAACTGAAATGATTTTCCAAAACTTCCCAAACTACCTTTTTGTCGGGAACCAATTCGACAATCTTGATCTTGCAGATGTGGACGTCTTTGTAATGATAATTCCAAATCGAATTAAGCTTGTCGGTTTCTCCCACGATTTCCTCGCTCCACCAGGCACGCGGATCGTTCACTGCGTCGAAAACGTCGTGAGGTGTCTGACTTACGATGATGCTGGTTCTAAAATCCTGTGTTTCCATGGCTGATTTCTTTGTTTGTGAATTGCTGTTGTTAGACGTCATAAGTAATACGACGACCGATATAATAAATTGAATTTTCATGATGATCCGATTGCGTTTCACAAAGTTAAATCTGAAATACGACCTTGATAATGTGCGAAATAGACAATCCGACGGGTTGATTTGGACAACACTTGTCGTTATCTTTGCGTAAAACCGATCGTCATGAAACATCTAACCATCGTCGTTCCGAACGGAAAAGGAAACAATCTGAGCAGCATTGTCGGCGCGTACAAGCTTTTCGCACGAGCCAACGCGTTTTTCAAGGATTCGGGAAAGGCCGAAGTTTTCAGCATCGACGTCGCGGGAATTGCGCCACAGGTCGATTATTACGATGGATTGTTCTCAGTTAATCCGCATAAAAACGTGTCCGACATCGCGTCGACCGACCTCATCATCGTTCCATCATTGAACCACGATTACGAGAATTCTGTCAGGCAAAACACCGAATTGACGAACTGGATCGCCAAACAATATAAAAACGGCACCGAAGTCGCGACGATCTGCACGGGCGCTTTTTTGCTTGCCGAATCGGGATTGCTCGACTCCAAAAGTTGTTCTACACATTGGGCAGCGGCCGACAATTTCCGTACGCGTTTCCCCAAAGTCAAACTCCAGCCCGATCAACTGATCACCGACGAGAAAGGAATCTACACGAACGGCGGCGCGTATTCGTTCCTGAACCTGATGTTGTATCTGATTGAAAAATATTATGACAGGCCGACCGCGGTTTTCCTGTCGAAGGTGTTCCAAATTGAAATGGATCGCAAGAACCAGTCGGGATTCATCATTTTCAAAGGCCAGAAACAACACGCCGACGAAGAAATAAAACAAGCACAAACATTCATCGAAAATAACTTGCAACACAAGATTTCGATCGAGGAACTTTCGTCGCGGTTTTCCATCACGCGCCGGAATTTCGACCGTCGGTTCATAAAAGCAACGGGGAACACGCCGATCGAATACGCACAGCGCGTCAGGATCGAATCGGCCAAACGCTCGCTCGAGACGAGCCGGAAAACCGTAAGCGAAGTCATGTTCGACGTGGGTTACGCCGATGAAAAAGCGTTCCGCGAAGTCTTTAGGCGAATCACTGGCTTTTCCCCAATCGAATATAAAACGAGATACAATTCCCGCCATTAAGTTTCGCGTTCGGCTAACGTAAACATGAACCGAAGATTGACGAACATCGAACCTCAAACGTTAGCCCGGATGGAAGCGGTCAGCCTTTTGCGGCGATCGCTTTTTTTTGCCGAAGCGCCGAAGCGACCGACGGAAGCTCTTGGCGCGAGTTGCAAAAAGGGCGATCGCCGCAAAAGCTGGTAGCGGACAGCCGGATCATGCTCCTGACACTAAGTAGTATATTTTGTGCGTTTTACTTTGCGCCTTGCACTTTGCACGCCATTCACTATATTTACGAATCTCAATTTTTTACCATGACAAGATTCCTCGCGGCAGCTTTGTTGTTGCTTTTCGGTCCGGCTTGGGCGCAGGTCGAAACTGAAATCCAGCCTCCGTACAATATAAAGTCGGTCGCGTTCCAGCAATCGGCGAACCAGAATACGATTCCGATTTTCGCGATGAACGATTCGTTTACGATCATGTTCGACGATTTGTTCGGCAACGAGGCGAATTATTATTACCAGATCGTGCATTGCGATTATGACTGGAAACCGTCTCAGCTCGTGAAGAGTGAGTATTTGTCGGGGTTCGACGATATCCGAATCCAAACCTATACGAATTCGTTCAACACCTTGCAGATTTATTCCCACTACACGCTTTCGATCCCGAACAGGCAGACCCAACTTCGCGTGAGCGGGAATTACGTGCTTAAGATTCTCAACGAGGATCGCGATGTCGTATTTTCACGCAAGTTCATCCTGTATGAGGATTTGGTCGCCGTTCCGATGCAGGTCAAACGCGCGCGAACCCTGGACGTGATCAATTACATGCACAACTTGGATTTTGCGGTGAAGTCCCAGACGATCGTTTTCCAGAATCCGCTCAAGAACGTCAAGGTCATGCTCATGCAGAACGGTCGTTTCGACAATGTGATCACGAACATCAAACCGCAATACACGATCGGGAACGATCTGATTTACAAGTACGACAAGGAAACCCAGTTTTGGGCCGGGAACGAATTCAATTATTTCGAGAACAAGGACGTTCGGGCCGCGGCATTCAACGTCGCGAAGATCGATTCGAACGGCTCGCTTTACAACGCGTATTTGTTTACGAACGACGCGAGAGGCGACAAACCGTATACGTATTATCCTGATCAAAACGGAAACTTCCTGCCGCTTGTCGTAAACCGCGACAATCCGAATATCGAAGCCGATTACGTTTGGGTTTACTTTAGCTTATCGGCGCCTCAGGCAATGGCGAAGGACATTTACGTAAACGGCATGTTCAACAATTATCAGCACACGCCCGAATACAAGATGGATTACGACGAAAAATCGGGTCTGTTCAGGAAAGCGATAATGATCAAACAGGGTTTTACGAACTTCCAATATGAGATCGTGAACAAGGCCGGGAAAGTCGACAATGCCAACGCGGTCGATGGGAATTTCTACCAAACCGAGAGCAATTATTTCGCGATCGTGTACTACCGAGAGAACAATTCACGTTATGATCGCGTAATCGGGAAAGGCATGGCGAGCTCGGTCGACATCATCAATTGACGAAAATTTCACACTGAAATTCACGTATATACGCTATTTTTTGTAAATTTGGCATAGTCTAAAAACTAGCTTTAGCATAACTTCATGGTTTCACAAATAACGAGAGGCATAAAAATTTCGGTCGCGACGACTTTTGAAGGCACGTACTTCAAAAATCACAAGATCCACTATGCATTTTCGTATCATGTGACGATTGAAAATCACGGCAAAGATTCGGTCCAGCTTACGACCCGCCACTGGGAAATCTTCGATTCGCTCAACGACATCGAAACCGTGGACGGAGAAGGCGTGATCGGGAAAAAACCGGTTTTGAAACCCGGAGAAACCCACACGTACAGCTCAGGTTGTTTGCTCGCTTCGCCTTTTGGAGCGATGCGCGGGTATTTCAATATGATTAATTTTACTTCGACGCGTTCTTTTCGCGTGATCGTGCCGACATTTAGGTTGAGCGCGCCGTTTGCGATTAATTAGACGAATGATGAAAGACGAACGACGAAGGACTCGCTTATCGTTTGTTAACTTCAACCTTGCGCTTGAGCGCGCCTTTTGCGATTAGTTAGACGAATGACAAAAGACGAACGACGAAGGACTCGCTTATCGTTTGCTAACTTCGACCTTTAGCTTGAGCGCGCCTTTTGCGATTAGTTAGACGAATGACAAAAGACGAACGATGAAGGACTCTCTTTCGTTTACAAACTTCAACCTTGCGCTTGAGCGCGCCTTTTGCGATTAATTGGACGAATGACAAAAGACGAACGACGAAGGACTCGCTTATCGTTTGCTAACTTCGACCTTGCGCTTGAGTGCGCCTTTTGCAATTGATTAGACGAATGATGAAAGACGAACGATGAACGAGTCGCTTATCGTTTGTTAACTTCTAGCTTTAGCTTGAGCGCGCCTTTTGCGATTAATTTGACGAATGATAAAAGACGAACGATGAAGGACTCGCTTATCGTTTGCTAACTTCAACCTTAAGTTTGAGCGTGCCGTTTGCGATTAATTGGACGAATGACGAAAGACGAACGACGAAGGACTCTCTTTCGTTTACAAACTTCAACCTTGCGCTTGAGCGCGCCTTCTGCGATTAATTGGACGAATGACAAAAGACTAAAAAACAAATGGCTCATTGATGGTTTTGCACATCCCTTTTCTTTATAAAACGTTACATTTTATATTTTCCGAATAACCTCCCTATGCAGTTTTCTCCTTTGCCTTAAAAATCAGTCTTTCCTTATCAATTCCTATTTCAGTCCTTTGTCTTTCGTCTTTAGTCTTTCGTCATTGGTCTTTCGTCTTTGGTCTTTCATCTTTCGCCTTTCGTCAAAGATTCCATATCTTTGCGCGACGAAAAACACTTCACGCTAAACACTATACAACATGCCAAAAGGATTCTTCCACGTACCAAAAGCCGTCAACGAACCGGTAAAATCATACGCCCCGAATTCACCTGAAAAAGCAGCCGCTCTCGCCGCCTACCGCGAAATGTGGAACGCTCAGATCGAAGTGCCGCTTTACATCGGGAGCGAACAAATCAAAACAGGCAACACGCGCAACATGACCGCGCCCCACGACCACAAACATGTCGTCGGGAAATACCACTTGGCTGAAAAATCACACGTCGAGAAAGCCATCGCGAATGCTTTGGAATCGCGCAAAAAATGGGCACAACTGCCATGGGAACAACGCGCGGGAATTTTCCTAAAAGCCGCCGAACTCATCGCGGGACCCTATCGTGCGAAAATAAACGCCGCGACAATGATCGCCCAATCCAAGACGATTTTCCAGGCCGAGATCGACGCCGCTTGCGAACTCATCGACTTCCTGCGTTTCAACGTCGAATTCATGACTCAGATCTACAACGACCAGCCAAAATCGACGTCGGACATGTGGAACCGATTGGAATATCGTCCGCTCGAAGGTTTCGTGTACGCCGTGACGCCGTTCAATTTTACAGCGATCGCAGCGAACTTGCCCGCGAGTGCCGCGTTGATGGGCAACGTCGTGATTTGGAAACCGAGTGATTCGCAAGTATTTTCGGCAAAAGTTATCATCGATGTGTTTAAGGAAGCAGGCGTTCCTGATGGCGTGATCAATGTCGTGTTCGGTGATGCGCAGATGATTTCCGAAACGGTTTACGCGAGCCCTGACTTCGCGGGAATCCACTTTACGGGATCGACTCACGTGTTCAAGGACATCTTCAAACACATCGGGAACAACATCGAAATCTACAAGACATATCCACGAATCGTCGGCGAAACCGGCGGGAAAGATTTTATCGTCGCGCATCCAAGCGCCAATGTTCGCCAGGTCGTGACGGGAATCGTACGCGGTGCTTTTGAATTCCAGGGACAGAAATGTTCGGCGGCTTCACGTGCTTACGTCCCGAAGAGTTTGTGGCCTGAGGTAAAATCGGAACTTGAAAAAGACATGAAGTCGATGAAAATGGGAACTCCTGAAGATTTCTCGAATTTCATTACGGCGGTGATCCACGAAGGTTCGTTCGACAAATTGGCGAAAGCGATCGACGACGCAAAAACTTCGTCGGACGCTGAAGTCATTATCGGTGGAAACTATGACAAGTCTGTCGGGTATTTCATCGAACCGACCGTGATCCTGACGACCAACCCGAAATATACGACCATGGAAACCGAATTGTTCGGACCTGTGATCACGATTTACGTCTACGAAGATGCGAAATGGAGCGAAACATTGGAACTCGTTGACCAAACGTCTCCATACGCGTTGACCGGAGCGATTTTCAGCGCCGACCGATACGCGATCAACGAAGCCACGAAAGCACTCGAGAACTGCGCCGGGAACTTCTACATCAACGACAAACCGACCGGAGCCGTCGTGGGAATGCAGCCGTTTGGAGGCGCGAGAGCTTCAGGAACCAATGACAAGGCGGGCTCGGCCCAAAACTTGTTGCGTTGGGTTTCACCGAGAACGATTAAGGAAACGTTCGTTACACCGACTGATTATCGTTACCCGTTTTTGGGAGAGTAACATTTTTCGAATGTCGAAGTTTAAGGTTTTGTCTTTTGCCACGAAAACACGAAGACACGAAGGCTCAAAGATTTTTAGGATCCGCTTCACAGCGGATTTTTTTTTATTTTCCTACCTGACTGTGATATTGGCAGAACAATTAAAAAAAAACTTCCTGTCTTCGTGTCTTCGTGTCAGCCAGCGCAGCGTTTTAAAAAAATACTTCGTGCCTTCATGCCTTCGTGTCAGCAAGCGCAGCGTTTAAAAAACAAAAACTCCGTGTCATTGTTCCTTCGTGCCTTCGTGTCAGCCAGCGCAGCGCTTTAAAAAAAAACTTCCTGTCTTCGTGCCTTCGTGCCTTCGTGTCAGCCAGTGCAGCGTTTTAAAAAAACAAAAACTTCATGTCCTTGTGCCTTCGTTTCAGCCAGCGCAGCGCTTTCAAAAAAAAACTTCCTGCCTTCGTGCCTTCGTGCCTTCGTGTTAGCCAGCGCAGCGTTTTAAAAAAAAACTTCCTGTCTTCGTGCCTTCGTGCCTTCGTGTCAGCCAGCGCAGCGTTTTAAAAAAACAAAAACTTCGTGCTTTCGTTTCAGCCAGCGCAGCGTTTTTAAAAAACAAAAACTCATGTCCTTGTCCTTCGTTTCAGCCAGCGCAGCGCCATTAAACAACGAACACTTCATGCCTTTGTAGCCTCAGCGCACCATTTTCAAAAAAACCCAACCTTCGCGCCTCCATCTTTTTACCAGCCACCGCAACATTTTTCAAAACATCCAATACAAAACCCTAAAAACCAACAAAAAACAAAATATCCCCACCACTTTTTTCATACTTTTGAAACAACTCAAAACACTTCAATGAAAACAAAACTACTCTCTCTTCTAGCGCTTGCCTCAACCGCAATTTACGCGCAAACTCCAGTCGACCGAATTTTCCCCGACGACGATACGGTTTGGGAAATCACGACTTCAGGCACGCCACTCAACGAGCCGTCGGGCGCGAACCAAACCTGGGTTTTCGACCAATTGCTAAGCCTCGGCTCGACCGTCTATAATCAGGGAACCCCGACGGCAGCGCAAGTTTCGACATATCCGACCTCGACCGGTGTTTTGGAAGCTACCGACGCCGGAAGCATCTTCTACAAAAATGTCGGTAGCACGCTCTCCATAACTGGGGTCGCGGCTGAAGACCTGAATATCAATTACAGCACGAACAACGCGGCGGTGGGCGTTTTCCCGATGAGTTTCGGATACTCGAATTCCGACACGACTGCGGGAACGTATTCAGGAATGGGTTATTCGGGAACATTTTCAGGAAACATCAGCACGACCGTCGACGCTTGGGGAACATTGACCGCGAATATTCTATATGTAACGTCGCCGATCGCCGTGACGCGCGTGAAAGTCGTACAAACACTGTCATTGAATTATTTGATTTTTACGGGAATCGGGACGGCGACACAAACCATCAACACCTATTACAACCAGACGACAGGCCCGATTTTCAGGACGACGTCACTTGTGATCAGCGTGCCCCAACTCGGCATAAACGAAAGTTCGGTAACGTATGAATCGCTAATGGCCGGACTCTTGACTGCACCTCAAGCGTCGGTCGAAAAAATAGGCATTGCTCCGAATCCGGTCAAAAATGCGCTTCGATTTACAGGAAATGCCCAAATCGAATCGGTTGCTATCTTTGATGTTACGGGAAAACAATTGTTATCGGTAAGAAATCCTGGCGCCGAAATCAATGTCGATGGACTTTCAAAAGGTGTTTACATCGCAAAGATCAAAACCGCGACGGAAAGCCAGACACAAAGATTCGTCAAGGAATAAAGAAACACATCTTATGAAAAAGCCGCAGCGATCAAACTGCGGCTTTTTTATTAGTTTTCTCCTTTGCACTTAACGGGAAGATGCACGACTTTCTTGGTCTTGAAAAATTCGTTGTCGAAAAAATCCGGAATCTCGAACAATGTGATTTTTTGGTAATCTTTGAGTTCCTCCGACAAATCGCCTCCTTTCAAATACAAAATCCCGTTCGCCAACTCGTGTTTTTGCGTTTTGGCGATCTTGTTCTTTACCCACGAAACGAAATCGGGCATATTCGTCACGGCTCGGCTTACGATGAAATCGAAGTTGCCTTTCACGTTCTCGGCGCGTATCTGCTCGGCTTTCACGTTTTTCAGACCGAGTGCTTCGGCCACGGCTTGCACCACTTTTATTTTCTTTCCTATGACATCTATCAGGTAAAAGTCAGATTCGGGGTGCAAAATTGCGAGCGGAATTCCAGGAAAACCTCCGCCCGTTCCCACGTCCAGTATTTTCGATCCGGGCTCGAACGGTTGGACTTTTGCAATGGCGAGTGAATGCAAAACGTGGCGCGTGTACAATTCGTCTATGTCTTTGCGCGAAATCACGTTGATCTTCGCATTCCAATCAGTATACAGTTCCTGAAGTTTCGCGAATTGTTCTGTTTGGTTTTCAGTCAACTGCGGAAAATAACGTAGGATTTCTTCCATCTCACAATTTTTTGCAAAAGTAACCAATCGCGGGAAATTTTTTGCTGTTATAAACGTTTAGACTCTTTATTAATAATTACCTTTGGCATCATTTTCAACCCATGAATTACACCCTTCCTACTTTTAATACGCAAGACACCGTAAAATTCTTCCGTACGTTGAATTCGCGCGTGAACGCATACTTCAAGGAAAACAACCTACAAAAAACCGGAAACTGGAAAATCCACTTGAAAACCATCATCTTGTTTTCGATTTTCCTCGCTCCGTATTTCGTAACCATCTCGCTTAATCTGCCGTTGTGGGCGCATTTGTTGCTGAGCATCGTAATGGGCGTCGGCATGGCCGGAATCGGGATGAACGTGATGCACGACGGCAACCATGGTTCGTACTCATCGAAAGGTTGGGTCAATAAATTCATGGGCGGAACGATCTACGTTTTGGCCGGAAACGTGTATAACTGGCAAGTACAGCATAACGTTTTGCATCATACGTATACGAACATCCACGGTCATGACGAAGATCTCGACGCGGGCCGAATCATCCGGTTCACGCAGGATGCGAAATGGCACCGATTCCATAAATTCCAGCATTACTACTCGGTTTTCCTATACGGATTGCTCACATTCAACTGGGCGATTACGTCCGATTTCAAGCAAATGCGCAGTTACCTCAAACGCAAATTGTCTTACGGAAAATGGAAAAGCCCAGCGTTCCACTGGACGGCGCTCGTCATCACAAAAATGATTTACTTCTCGATCTGGATCGTACTTCCGATCGCTATGGGATTGCCTTGGTGGAAAGTACTTTCAGGATTTTTCGTAATGCATTACGTCGCGGGATTGATCCTAAGCATCGTGTTCCAATTGGCGCACGTCGTAGAGGAAACCGCGAATCCTGCGCCCGATGAAAACGGCTCGATGGAAAACACATGGGCGATCCACCAATTGCATACGACGGCCAACTTCGCGCCTAAAAACAAAATCGTGAATTGGTTTACGGGCGGATTGAACCACCAGATCGAACATCACATTTTCCCGAACATCAGCCACGTGCATTACACCAAAATCGCCGAAATCGTGAAGCAGACCGCCGCCGAATGCAACTTGCCATACCACGAATTCAAAACGATGCGCGGCGCCGTTTCAGCCCACTTCAAGCATTTGAAGGAATTGGGGATGAAGCCCGCGGGAGCGTAATTTAGTTCGTAAATTCTAGGCGGGAAGCCCGGATAGTCGATACGAACGAATCGCCAAAAAATGAAATTTAGAAAATAGTTATCGAATCAGAAAAGCGGAATATTAAACCTACGTAAATCATCGTCAGCACGAAAGTCCTTCGTCATTTGTCTTTCGTCCTTCGTCAAAAACAAACACAAAACACCTAACCACAAATGAACCACTTGCTCTCCGACAGGATCAACAGCCTCGCCACGTCACAAACCCTAGCCATGGCAGCGCTCGCCAGAGAACTTAAAGCACAAGGAAAAGATATTATCAGCCTGAGTTTGGGCGAACCCGATTTCAACACACCCGATTTCATCAAGGAAGCCGCAAAAAAAGCGATCGACGATAACTATTCGACATATTCACCCGTTGACGGTTACGTCGAACTTAAAGAGGCGATCTGCCGCAAATTCAAACGCGACAACGACCTCGATTACAAACCTGCGAACATCGTCGTATCGACAGGCGCAAAACAATCGTTGTACAACATCGCCCAATGCATGCTAAACGACGGGGACGAAGTAATCTTGCCTGCGCCATATTGGGTTTCGTATTTCGAAATCGTGAAAATGGCGGGCGGAATTCCGGTCGAAGTTCCGACGTCGGTCGAATCCAACTTTAAAATCACGGCCGACGAACTCGCAAAAGCCATCACGCCGAAAACCAAAATGATCTGGTATTCCTCGCCCTGCAACCCAAGCGGATCGGTTTATACGCGCGAAGAATTGACGGCATTATCGAAAGTTTTGGAAAATCATCCGAACATATTCGTGGTTTCGGACGAAATCTACGAACACATAAATTTTGCCGGAAACTTCTGCTCGATCGCTTCGATTCCGGGTATGTTCGACCGCACGATCACCGTCAACGGCGTAGCGAAAGCCTTCGCGATGACAGGTTGGAGAATCGGCTACATCGGCGCGCCGGAATTCATTGCGAAAGCGTGTACGAAAATGCAAGGACAAGTAACATCGGGCGCAAACTCGATCGCACAAAGAGCTACGATCACCGCCGTTGACGCCGATCCGTCGGTGTTGAACGAAATGGTTTCGGCTTTCAAAGGCCGTCGTGACCTCGTCGTCAAAATGATCCAGGACATTCCGGGCATGAAAATCAACGTTCCTGACGGAGCTTTCTACGCATTCCCCGACGTTTCATCGTATTTCGGGAAGACATTGCGCGGCAAGTTGATCAAGAACGCCGACGATTTGTCGATGTATCTTTTGGCCGAAGCCAACGTTGCCTGCGTAACGGGCGATGCGTTCGGAAACCCTGATTGCATTAGACTTTCATACGCCACGAGCGAAGAACAACTCGTAAAAGCGTTCACACAAATCAAAGAGGCATTGGCCTAAACAAATACGGCCTCAAGAAATTGGGGCTTTTTTATTTTTATTTGGGCGTTGCCTGCGGCCGGGCTTTCCGTTGCAATCTTTTTCAAACCTCAAAGGTTTTCAAAACCTTTGAGGTTTCTAAAAAGGATTTCCACTGTAATCCCTAACGCAAATCGTCCTCCGAAACAACAACCAACTCCAGACCGAGACCAAACCATGAACCTCGCACCCTGAACCCTGAACCCAAAAACATGCAACACAAAATACTCCTCCTCGGCTCCGGCGAACTCGGCAAAGAATTCGTTATCGCCGCCCAACGAATCGGTCAAAAAGTAATCGCCGTCGACAGTTACGAAAACGCCCCGGCCATGCAGGTCGCGCACGGTTTCGAAGTCATCAATATGCTCGACGGAGACGAACTCGATCGCATCGTCGCCAAGCATAATCCCGATTTTATCGTTCCCGAAATCGAAGCGATCCGCACCGAACGCTTCTACGATTATGAAAAGCAAGGCTTTAAAGTCGTGCCGTCGGCTAAAGCGGCGAACTTCACGATGAACAGGAAAGCGATCCGAGATCTGGCGGCGAAAGAACTGGGATTGAAAACCGCGAATTATCGGTACGCGACCTCATCGGACGAATTGAAAACGGCCGTTGTCGAAGTCGGAATTCCGTGCGTCGTGAAACCGTTGATGTCGTCGTCGGGAAAAGGCCAGTCGACGATAAAATCGCAAGACGATATCGAAAAAGCGTGGCAATATGCGGTCGAAGGTTCGCGTGGCGACGTCGTCGAAGTCATCGTCGAGGCATTCGTGAAATTCAATTCTGAGATCACGTTGCTGACCGTCACGCAAAATGTCGGCCCAACTCTATTTTGCTCGCCGATCGGACACCGACAGGAACGCGGCGACTACCAGGAAAGTTGGCAACCCGCGCAGGTTTCTGAAAAAGATTTGTACGAGGCCCAGGACATGGCTGAAAAAATTACCGAAGCGCTCGGCGGCGCAGGATTATTCGGCGTTGAATTTTTCCTGGCTAGCGACGGCGTTTATTTCTCGGAATTGTCGCCGCGCCCTCACGACACGGGAATGGTCACGCTCGCCGGAACGCAAAACTTCAACGAATTCGAATTGCATTTACGCGCGATCTTAAGTTTGCCGATTTTCGAGATCCGATTGGAAAAAGCCGGCGCGAGTGCGGTAATCCTTGCGTCCGAAAATTCCGAAAACCCGACTTTTACGGGAGTCGAGGAAATCGCGGCACTTCCAAAAACCGATTTTCGCCTTTTCGGAAAACCAACTTCCCGTCCGTATCGAAGAATGGGCGTCGCTTTGGTGAGCGATTCGCTCGAAACGCCTGTCGAGGAAATAGTTGAGAAAGCCAAGTCGGCCGCCGCTTTGGTGAAAGTACACGCGTAACCTATCAAGTATATTATTATAAATCCGCTTTTTTCAGGAAATCACTGAATTAGGCGGATTTCCTTTTTATATCCGCAAAAGTGTCGTTTTAATTGGCATTTTAAAGAAATTTTAAGGCTTCAACGTTTATTTTTGAAGCATCCGGAATTTTCAATCGAACATCCGGAATAAAATGCCACTCAATGAAATTACTGATCGTAGAAGACGAACCGAATTTGCTGTCGGTGATCCGCAAAGGATTCTCGGAAAACGGACATTCCGTAAGTGCCGCACTCGACGGATCGACGGCGTTGGTGATGCTTGAAGATCACACGTTCGATGCCGTGATCCTCGACATCATGCTGCCCGACGTGAACGGCATCGAGATCTGCCGACGTCTGCGCGACGCCCAAAATTTCGTTCCTATCCTATTATTGACCGCGCTTTCAAGCACTGAAAATATCGTGACCGGATTAAACGCCGGCGCCGACGATTACCTCGCGAAACCGTTCAAATTCACCGAACTCGAAGCGCGCGTGAATGCGTTGGTGAGACGCGCGGGACACGATCAGAAACCTCAGGACACGATTACGATCGACGACTTGCACATCGACAACCGCACGAAATCCGTCAGACGCGGCGAAGACACGATCCAGCTTACAGCGAAGGAATTCCGGCTGTTGCATTACCTGGCGAAGAATTCGGAAACCATCGTATCGCGCGACCAAATCCTCGACAATGTCTGGGACATCAATTTCGACATGACCACGAACGTCGTCGACGTGTACATCAATTATCTTCGCAAAAAAATAGACAAACCTTACAAGGAAAAACTCATCCACACGATCAAGGGATTGGGTTACGTAATGAAAGCCTGATGCAGATACGAAAGAAAATTACCGCAACCTATATCGCTTTATCGGCCGGCAGTACGCTGTTGCTCTGCCTTGTGGTGCTTTTCCTTTTCAAGCAGAACAACCAATATTATTTCCTCAAGCGTTTGCAGGACAGGGCGAAAATCGTTTCCTCGATCCACTATCAAAACGATCCCGAGAAAGCTCGTTACTACCGCGAATTGAAAAAGACCGGGCTCGAAGAACTCATCGATGAGAATGATTTCGTGCTTGCGGTCAACGGCAAAAATTCATTCGAGTACAACACCGAATTGCACCTTCCGCCCGAATTCTTCAAGGAAGCACTTTCAAAAGGTTCCTCATGGGTCGAAGACGACAGCCGCTACCACTACGCGCAACTGTTCGAGGAAAACGGCAAAAAATATCTCGTAATCATAACGGCTCGCGACCGACGTGGGAATACGAGCACGTTGTACATCGTCCGGATCATCATTTTCGGAGGAATCGGTTTTGTGATACTGGCCTATTTTCTTGGGCGTTTCCTCGCGCGAACGGTCATGAATCCGGTGTCGAAGATCACACGCGAAGTGAAACGCATCAGCGCCTCGAACCTTCATAACAGGCTTCCCGAACCCGAACGCGCCGACGAAATCACCGAACTCGCCACGACGTTCAACAACATGCTCGACCGATTGGAGACCTCGTTTGAAATTCAGGCGAACTTCATAAACAATGCATCGCACGAATTGAAAACACCGATTACGACGATCATCGCCGAGACCGAAATCATGCTCCAAAAGCAACGTCAGCCCGACGAATACATCGAATCGCTATCGAACATCAACAACCAGGCGACCAAACTCGGCAACTTGACCGAAAGCCTGCTAAAGATGACGCAGACCGGTTTTGACGGAAACAAACAGGTTCAGGACGTGGCGCGCCTCGACGAAATCTTAATGGACGTGAAATCAGATTTGGATACCATTTATCCGACGAACAATGTCACGTTGCGCCTCGACGAAATGCCCGACAACGAAGAATGGCTATTGATTCCGTGCAACAAACCGCTGCTCGAACTCGCGTTGTCGAACATCATTTCGAACGGCGTGAAATATTCGGATAATGGCGTGGTTTTCGTCGCGCTCAAAGCCGACCGCAGTAAAATGGAAATCCGTATTTCAGACATCGGCATCGGAATTCCCGCTGAAGACATTCCGCATTTGTACGAACCGTTCTTCCGAGGCAAGAAGGCGACGCGTTACACGGGTTACGGGCTCGGGCTTCCGCTTGCGTCGAAAATCATCCGCATGCACAACGGCGAACTCCAGATACAGTCGGAACCCGACAAAGGCACGATCGTGAACATCACGTTCTCGCGCAACATTAAAACTTCTAATGTAAATTCTTAGGAAATTCTAATCGGGTTTTAACCTGACGCTAATCCCGAGGTGGTTGCTTTGTACCATAACATAAACAAGGCAGCCATGAAAAATATCCTAATCCCAACCGCTTTGAACGCCGATACGGCCGCTGCGGTTTCTCATGCCGTGAAACAATCGTCGGGAAGTTCGCTGACTATCTCTTTGCTCTATTTGAATGAAACGCCCCAGACGCCGTCGGCAGCGGGTTGGCTCAGGCAAGCGAGAAACGGCTACAGTTCGCAGCAACAACAAACGCTCGAGCAATGCCGAAAATTGGTTTCAGGATCAAACTGCACGCTGAAATTCCAGACGCAATATTCACTTTCAGCTCCTTTGCTCAAAAATCTGATGGAAGCGCTTGAAATCGGGTTGGTAATCATGACCGATTCTTTCCGCAATTCCGACAAGAAGATCAACCGATACGCTACGAAGCTTTTAGGCAATTGCAAATGTCCGATCCTTCATTTGGGAGAAACGGCGAGCAACGGTTTCAACAAGGCATTGTATATCGAAAAAACGCGCTCTCGCCTGCAGGTCGAGGAATTGCAGCAATCGCTAGGTGCCCAATTCTCTTTCCGGATCGTGAGCCAGGCGAAAGTCGAGGATGGAGCCGAGGATTTGCTTGTTCCGATGCTCAGCCAAGCCATTCATCAAAATGACATCGACTTGTTGGTCGAGACCAGGAAACCCGAAAGAATCCGCCTCGGAAAATCCGATAAAGTCGGACTGCCTGAGAGTTTTGGACTGCCAGTACTTTCAGTTTACGAAGAAATATCGTAGTCGAAAGTCTTAACCTTTTCGAGTTTGAAACTAAAGTTTAAAAAAACAAAAAACGCTCTCTTAACAAATTCGCGATTAAGAACGGCTTTACGACTTTAAGACCATCTAAATACCACATTATGCTGCTCAAGAAAAAAATACCCATGAAATACGTACTGGGCAAGATCAAAGTTGAACTTGCGCTGGTCATCATCTACTCGACCGCTTTTTGGTTGTTCCACTACTTTTACGCGGGCGTTCCGCTGAACATACCGATTGCCGTTCCCACGATCGTAGGTACCGTAATCTCACTTTTGCTCGCGTTCAAATCGAATCAGGCATACGACCGTTGGTGGGAAGCCCGAATCGTCTGGGGATCGATCGTAAATGACTCGAGATCGTTGTTGCGACAGGTAATCGCGTTTTATAAAGACCCTGATTTCTCGGCCGAAGCCAACAATTTCAAGGAAAGTTTCGCGAGACGACAATCGGCTTGGTGTTACAGCCTCGGACAAGCGCTGAGAGGAAAAGATCCGATAAAACCGATCAAATCTTTACTCGAAGACGAGGAACTTCAATTCGTAAAACGCCACAAACACGTTCCGAACGCGCTGCTCATGCTGCATGCGAAAGAATTGTCGCGCGCCACGGCACAAGGCCGATTCAACACATTCCAACAAGTCGAGATCGACAACACGCTCACACGCCTTTGCGAATCGATGGGAAAATGCGAGCGCATCAAGAACACGATTTTCCCCACAACGTACAGCATGTACATCCGATTCACGCTTTGCCTGTTCGTCATTTTGTTGCCTTTCGGGATCGCCGAACACTTGGGATGGCTCGTAATTCCGGTCGTGAGCACGATCGGAGCCGCGTTCTTCCTCGTCGAGAAAATGGCGATACATCTGCAGGATCCGTTTGAAAACCGTCCGACCGATACACCGATGACGGTCATCTCGAACAACATCGAAAACAACCTGTTGCAAATGGTCAACGAATTCCGCGACGAGTACGAGGAAATCGAAGCCAATCAACCGAAGCTGCATCACATCCAGCCGATCAAAAACGCTTATTTCGTTCTTTAATATTTAGTTTGCGCTAAGAGCCCGGTTTTCACGCCGGGCTTTTTTTGTTTCCATCGGGCGCAAAAAAATGTAAATTTGCGTGTTCTAAAATAGCAGCAACAATATGAAAGCATACGTTTTTCCGGGACAAGGCGCCCAATTTACTGGAATGGGAAAAGAATTGTACGAACAATCTGATTTGGCGAAGGAACTTTTCGAACGCGCCAATGAAATCCTCGGGTTCCGGATCACCGATATCATGTTCGAAGGCACGGCCGACGAATTGAAAGAAACCAAAGTGACGCAACCTGCGGTTTTCCTACATTCTGTCATCCTCGCCAAAACCATGAACGAGAGTTTCAAGCCTGAAATGGTCGCGGGCCACTCGCTTGGGGAATTCTCGGCATTGGTCGCGAACGGCGCGCTTTCATTTGAAGACGGACTCAAACTCGTCTCACAACGCGCGTTGGCGATGCAAAAAGCCTGCGAAATCACGCCTTCAACGATGGCTGCCGTTCTTGGACTTGAAGACGAGAAAGTGGAAGAAGTTTGTGCGTCTATTGACGGGATAGTCGTTCCCGCGAATTATAATTGTCCGGGGCAACTTGTGATTTCGGGCGAAACATCGGCGGTTGAGAGAGCTTGCGAAGCGATGAAAGCCGCAGGCGCGAAACGTGCGTTGATCCTTCCCGTCGGTGGTGCCTTCCATTCCCCGATGATGGAACCGGCGCGCGAAGAACTGGCCGCGGCAATTGAAGCCACGACATTCTCTACCCCGATTTGTCCCGTGTACCAAAACGTGACGGCAAGCGCTGTTTCAGATCCATCGGAAATCAAGAAAAACCTCATCATCCAATTGACGGCTCCCGTAAAATGGACGCAATCGGTGCAGCAAATGATCAAAGACGGAGCGACTTTGTTTACCGAGGTCGGTCCCGGAGCGGTCTTGCAGGGATTGATCAAGAAAATCGACAAAGAAGCCGAAGTTGCGGGAGCTTGATTTTTAGTTCCGGACTTCGGCCGACATTTCCGGCCACTTTGATTGTCGCATTTACACCGCAACCATTTTCCTAATAATTTCGAGATTTGTGAAACAATCAAATTGAAAGGATATGAGAAAAATAGTCGTGTTATCTATGATTACGCTCGATGGAGTCATGCAAGCACCTGGCGGACCTGAAGAAGATACGTCAGGTGGATTTGAATTCGGCGGTTGGAGCGCGCCTTTCGGGGACGATGTCTCGCATAAAATCATGAAGAAACTCATGCAACCGTCGGATCTTTTACTCGGGAGAAAAACCTTTAAGATCTGGGAAGATTATTGGCCGAATCACACCGAGTTCTGGCCTAGCATCAACGACGTCACGAAATACGTTCTGTCGTCAACAGTCGAAAATACCGATTGGCAAAACACAATTTTCCTCAAAGATTTGTCGGACATCAAAAATCTCAAGAACTCCAATGGCGGCGATATTCAGGTTTGGGGTAGCGGTGAACTCATTCAATTGTTGCTAAAAAACGATTTGGTCGACGAACTCTGGCTGATGATTCATCCGCTGACTTTGGGCAAAGGAAAAAAACTATTCACAAGCGGCGCAATCCCGGCGGCTTTCGAAATGGTCGAAGGAACGGTTTCGCCGAGTGGATTGATTTTGGCGAATCTTAAACGATCGGGAGAGGTGGAAACGGGGAACGCGGGTGGTTAATTGATAATTGACAATTGATAATTGATAATTGGGTTTGCGGTAAGATCGAATTTACTCTTCGATTGGAAAAGACGCGGTTGGTTAATTAATAAGTAATAATTAATAATGCGTGCGCGGTGGAGTCGCGTCTGTTCTCTGAAATGTAAAGAAACGTGGTTAATTAATTGATAATTGACAATTGATAATTGGGTTTGCGGTAAGATCAAATTTACTCTTCGATTGGAAAAGAACGCGGTTGGTTAATTAATAAGTAACAATTAATAATTAATAATGCGTGCGCGATGGAGTCGCGTCTGTTCTTTGAATTGTAAAGAAACGTGGTTAATTGATGATTGACAATTGACAATTGATAACTGGGTTTGCGGTAAGATCAAATTAACTCTTCGATTGGAAAAGAACGCTGTTGGTTAATTAATAAGTAATAATTAATAATGCGTGCGCGGTGAAGTCGAATCTATCTGATTCGAAAGAAATGCGGTTGCTTAATTAATAAATAAAAATTGATAATCGACTGAGCGGTGATGAAATCGCATCCATTCTCCAATAGAAACGCCACGTCCGAACAACCCATTCCAACATTCGTCCCTAAAAAACAAAAACGCCCAAGTTTCCCCGGACGTTAATTATTAATTGTTAATTGTTAATTATCAATTGTCAATTGTCAATTGTCAATTACCTAAGATCGAATCTTCTGCTCCCATTTCCAAGCGCTACTCAAACCATCCTCAAGCGTAGATTGCGCCTTCCAGCCCAACACGTTGTTGGCTTTGTCAGTATTTGCGTAGGCCGAAGTGATATCGCCTTCGCGTCGCCCTACGATTTGATACGGCAACGATTTTCCGCTGACTTTCTCGAAAGTGTTGATGACTTCGAGAACCGTGCTTCCCGTTCCGGTTCCGACGTTGAACGTCTCGACCTTATCCGCATTTTTCTTGTTGAGTAAACGTTGCAGAGCGACAACGTGCGCTTTGGCCAAATCGACAACGTGAATGTAATCGCGAACGCAAGTTCCGTCAGACGTCGGATAATCGTCTCCATAAACCGACAATTGTTGGCGCAATCCCATTCCCGTCTGCGTGATGAACGGCACGAGGTTTTGTGGGACACCGATAGGCAATTCCCCGATTTCGGCACTTGGATGCGCTCCGATCGGATTGAAATAACGCAATAAAATCGCGTTGATGTTCGTCACTTTGGTAACGTCGGCAATGATTTCCTCACCGATCTGTTTCGTATTTCCGTATGGAGAAGCGGCCGGTTGGACCGATGCGTCTTCGGTAATCGGCATTTTTTCGGCTTGACCGTAAACCGTACAAGACGAACTGAAGATAAAGTGCGCCTCGGGTTTCTTCGACAATTCCTGCAACAAATACACAAGCGTGTTGATGTTGTTCTCGTAATACAAAAGCGGATTTTCGACGCTTTCGCCCACAGCTTTCGAAGCCGCGAAATGGATCACGCCGCTTACGTCGCTATGACGCGCGAAGAAATCCTGAACGCTCGCTTTCTCGCGAAGGTCGAGTTTTTCAAAAACGGGTTTTTTACCGCTGATCGCCACGATTCCGTCCATCACCTTCTCAGATGAATTCGAAAGGTTGTCGATGATCACGACCTCAAAACCTTCATTTTGCAATTCGACCACAGTGTGCGAGCCGATGAAACCTAAACCTCCTGTTACGAGTATTTTCATGATTTTATTGGTTTGGACTGCCAGTTTCGGCAGCCGGTTTTTGTTTGGGTAAATATGCTTTTATAAGATACTTGGTTCCAAAAAACGTAAGCGCGAAAACGACTACGAATAATGCGATCTGCTTGACGAGTTTCGATTTTGCGTTGTCTTCCATTACGAAAGGAATTCGAGGACTTTGGACGTGATGAAATTGACCTGCTCTTCGTCAAGTTCCGTATGCATCGGCAACGACAATACCTCTTTCGCGAGTTGGTTCGTCACGGGGAAATCGGCTTCGTCGTAACGCGAATCGGCATAAGCTTTTTGTGCGTGAAGCGGAATCGGATAATAAATTGCGCACGGAATCCCATTATCGAGCAGATGCTGCATCAATCCATCGCGGTCAGCATCGACGATCCTCAACGTATATTGATGGAACACGTGACTGTCCTGATCGCCAGTGATTACCGGCGTAACGATATTTTTGTGGTTAGCGAAGGCCGATGAATATTTCGCCGCCGCCGATTGACGCGCGCTGTTGTATTCGTCGAGTTTCGGCAATTTCGTATTCAAGACCGCAGCCTGGATACTGTCGAGACGTGAATTCACACCGACTACATCGTGATGGTAACGCACGTACATACCGTGGTTCACGATGCCGCGAAGTTTGTGCGCGAGTTCGTCGTCGTTCGTGAAAATCGCGCCTCCGTCTCCATAACATCCGAGGTTTTTCGACGGGAAAAACGAAGTCGAAGCCACGTCACCGATCGTTCCGACCTTCTTCTTCATACCGTGCGGATATTGGTAATTCGCACCGATCGCCTGGGCGTTGTCCTCGATCACGAACAAATCGTGTTCGCGCGCCAATGTCATGATCGCGTCCATATTCGCCGCCTGTCCGAACAAATGCACGGGAACGATGGCTTTGGTTTTGGATGTGATCGCTTTCTTGATCGCGTCGATTGAAATGTTGAACGTATCGGCGTCGACGTCGACCAAAACAGGCGTGAGTTGCAACAATGCGATGACTTCTACGGTTGCGGCAAACGTAAAATCGGCGGTGATGACTTCATCTCCGGGTTTCAGGTCGAGTCCCATCATCGCGATCTGCAAAGCGTCGGTTCCATTCGCGCACGGAATCACGTGTTTCACGCCGAGATATTCCTCAAGATTCTTTTGAAACGCTTGGACCGCAGGCCCGTTTATATACGATGTCGTGTCCAAAACTTCCTGGATGGAAGCGTCGACCGTGTCTTTTATATGTTCGTACTGACCTTTGAGGTCAACCATTTGTATTTTTTTCATGCTGCCGTTTTTAGCCACGCAAAACTACTAAATAACTGCCGCGCGACAATGGAAATTCTACAAACTGCCGTATTTTAGCGACACAAATCACCTGCATGTTTATTCTGTACGACATACTGATCGCGATCGTTGGCTTATTGTTGGTTTTCATTGCTTTGCTGAATTCCAAGATGAAACTTTTCGTGAACGGACGCAAAACGGTCTTCGCCACTTTACAACAAAAAATCAAGCCGACCGACAAGACAATCTGGTTCCACGCCGCATCTTTGGGCGAATACGAGCAAGGTTTACCCGTGATGCTCGCGATGAAGGAAAAATATCCCGCGCATAAAATCGTGCTTTCGTTCTTTTCACCTTCGGGATTTGAAGTCCGAAAAAACAATGCGATCGCCGACGTCACGGTCTATCTGCCGCTCGACACCAAAAACAACGTGAAGCGATTCCTCGACGCCGTCCATCCCGAATTCGTGTTCCTGATCAAATACGAGTACTGGCCGAATTACCTGCGCGAACTCAAGAACCGCAACATCCGAACGTTTCTGATCTCGGGAATTTTCCGCGAAAAGCAGGTGTTCTTTAAATGGTACGGAAGTTTTTACCGCGAAGCGCTGAACACGTTCGAACACTTTTTCGTGCAGAATTCGAAGTCGAAGGAACTCTTGGCCAAACTCGGAAAGCACAACGTTACGGTTTCAGGCGATACGCGATTCGACCGCGTGGCTGCGATTTTAGAAAAGGACAATTCGCTCGATTTCATTTCGGAATTCAAAAACGACACAACCACGATCGTCGTGGGAAGTTCGTGGCCCAAAGACGAAAATTTGCTCGTGAACTACATAAATTCAACGCCGAAAAACGTCAAGTTCATCATCGCGCCCCATAATATAAAAGGCTTGCAGATCGAACAACTCGCGAAAAGCATTTCGAAAAAAACGGTTTTATTTTCTGACAAAGACAACAAAAACTTGTCTGATTACGACGTATTCATCATCGATACGATCGGAATATTGACGAAGATTTACAGTTACGCCGACATCGCGTACGTGGGCGGAGGTTTCGGAAATCCGGGTGTCCACAATATCTTGGAACCCGCGACTTTCGGCGTTCCGATCGTCATCGGACCAAACTTCTCACATTTTGCCGAAGCGACCGCACTCGTTGAAATGGGCGGCTGCATCTCGATTTCCAATCAGACACAACTTGGGGAAACCTTCGATTCGCTCATCGAAAACGAAGACGAACGATTTGAAAAAGGCCACATTTGCGCGACCTTTGTGCAGATGAACAAGAACGCGACGCCGACGATCATGAAACATTTTAGCGATGACGACGACATATAATCCGATTTCAAGTTCCGACATCGAAACCATCGTGGCCATGATGGTCGATTTTTACGCGATCGACGGTTATCCGATCGATGTCGAAAAATCAAAGTTGCTTTTTGACGAATTTATTTCGGACGAAAAACTCGGAAAAGCATGGCTGATCGAATATGAGAATAAAACCGTTGGCTATGTGATCTTGACGTTCGTGTTCAATTTCGAATACGGCGGAAAAATCGCCTTCGTGGACGAACTATATATTAAGGACGAAATGCGCGGAAAAGGCATCGGTAAGGATGCGATAGATTTCGTAAAACAACAAGCCGTTGAAATCGGGTTGAAATTGTTGTATCTCGAAGTCGAACCGCACAATTCAACCGCGCAAAAATTATATCTCGATAAAGGTTTCGCGATGCATTCGCGTCAACTGATGTTGTTTAAATTTTAATTAACAATGAATAATTAATAATGAACAATTGACAATGGACAATGGATAATGGACAATGGACAATTACTCGTCAACAAAAACAAGCTGTTCCGGACAACCGCGAATTATTCATTATTAATTGTTAATTATCAATTGTCAATTGTCAATTACCACCTAAAAACCATAATCCCCATAAAATGAAGTTACTCAAATTCCTAATCCTATTCCTATCCGTCCAAACTTTCGCCCAACAAGGCGGCATGTGGATTCCATCGTTGCTTGAAGGCATGAACGAAAAAGAGATGAAAAGCCTGGGCATGAAAATGACTGCGAAGGACATTTACGACGTGAACAAATCGAGCTTGAAAGACGCAGTTCCACAGTTCAACGGCGGTTGTACGAGCGAAGTTATATCTCCCAAAGGTTTGCTTCTCACGAACCATCATTGCGGTTTTGACGCGATCCAAAACCATTCAACCGTCGCGCACGATTATTTGCAGGACGGATTCTGGGCGTATAAAATGGAAGACGAATTGGCGAATCCCGATATGGTCGTGATGTTCATCGTCCGAATCGAAGACGTGACGACGAAAGTGCTCGAAGGCACGCAAACGCTTACATCAGAAGCCGACAAACAAAAGAAAATCCAAGACAACATAACGGCTCTGTCGAATTCTTTGCCAAAGGAAAGCTGGCAGGAAAACAAGATCCGCACGTTTTTCGAAGGCAACCAATATATGTTGTTCGTGACCGAAACGTTCAGGGATATCCGTTTGGTCGGGGCGCCGCCATCGTCGATCGGGAAATACGGTTCGGACACTGATAACTGGGTTTGGCCGCGTCATACGGGCGATTTTTCATTGTTCCGAATTTACGCCGATAAGAATAACCGACCTGCCGCCTATTCAAAAGACAACGTTCCGTACACGCCGAAACACTTCCTTCCGGTTTCGCTGGACGGAATCAAGGAAGACGACTTCACGTTGGTCTTCGGGTACCCCGGAAGGACGACCGAATATTTACCGGCTGTAGCCGTCGAGCAGATCGTAAACGAACTTAATCCCGCGAAAATTGAAGTACGCGACGCGGCTTTGAAAGTCGAGGACGGTTTCATGAGAAAAGACCAGGCGATCAAGATCCAATATGCGTCGAAATATGCAGGCATTGCCAATTATTGGAAGAAATGGATCGGGGAAACCCAGGGTTTGAAGAAGTCGAACGCCGTCGGCATCAAGAAAAAACAGGAAGCCGAATTCACGCAACGAGTCAACAAAGCGGGGAAACAAGCCGAATACGGAAACTTGTTATCAGACTTCGAAACCAATTACAAGGAAATCGCTCCTTATGCGTTGGCTCGCGATTATTTCCAGGAAATCACGTTGCGCAACACCGAATTGCTCAGCGTCGCCTACAAAATGTACCAACTCGAGCAAACATTTAAATCCAGAGGCGAGCAATCGTTCAATGACCGACGCAAGAATACGATCGATCAACTTGGGGATTTCTACAAGGATTTCAACAAAAGTGTGGACGAGAAAGTGTTCGAGCAGTTGATCGGAATCTATTCGAAGAAAGCGCCCGAACAATTTTTGCCCGCAAGTTTGAAGAACGTCGATGCCGCGAAATTGACGGCCGAAGTCTATGGACAATCGCAACTCACAAGTTACGACGGCTTGAAGAAACTGCTCGACGGCGACGCGAAAACAGTCATGGCGAAACTCGAAAACGACAAGGCGTTCAAGTTGGTGAAAGATATCGCGGAAACCTATTGGGAAAAAGTCGCTCCGAAATACGACGAGATCAACTTAAAGATTTCGGCCTTGCAGCGCACATACATGAAAGCACAGCTCGAACTCAACAAAGACGCGCGCCTGTTTCCTGACGCGAACAGCACGTTGCGCGTGACCTACGGAAAAGTAAAAGGCTATAACCCGAAGGATGCGACGATCTACACACCGGTTACGTATTTGGACGGCGTGATGGAAAAATACATTCCCGGCGATTACGAATTCGATGTCCCGAAAAAACTCATCGACCTATATAATAATAAGGACTACGGCCAATACGGTGAAAATGGGAAGATGCCGGTTTGTTTCATCGGGACGAACCACACGACCGGAGGAAACTCAGGAAGTCCTGCAATCGACGCGAAAGGCAACCTCATCGGGCTTAATTTTGACCGGGTTTGGGAAGGAACGATGAGCGACATTTACTATGATCCGGCGATTTGCAGGAACGTAATGGTCGATGTCAGGTACGTACTTTTCATTATAGATAAGTTCGCGGGAGCTAAAAATCTCATCGATGAACTCAAACTCGTACACCCAAAAAAGAAGTAATTTTCTAAAAATCAAATTGTTACATTCGTTTAGATAAGTTTATATTTTTTTTAAGAACCAAACGGCTTTTGGCACGATGCTTGCTAAAAAGGGAGCGGGCAAAACGTTAAGGTTTTTTTTTAAAAAAGATTGAAAAATATTTTTCCATATTAAAAAATTTATATCTTTGCCTCGAATTAATAATTAACCTTTTATAATTAAGTAAGATGAAAAAAGTATTTTTAAGCTTGGCTATGATTGCTGCATTGAC
>NZ_SEBS01000086.1 GCF_004211145.1 Flavobacterium sp.
GGTTTCGGTTACGTGATGACGTCCTTTCGGGATTGTGAACGGCGCATCGATAATCGAATCGCACGGCGACATATTGAGTTGCTCGATAGCAGTCGCGTAAACAAACGGCTTGAACGTCGATCCAACCTGTCTTGCGCCTTGCCCGACGTGATCGTACTGGAAATATTTGTAGTTGATTCCGCCAACCCAGGCTTTCACATGGCCTGTTTTCGGTTCCATCGACATCAATCCTGTCTGCAGGAAACTCTTGAAATAACGGATAGAATCCTTAGGTGTCATCACCGTATCTTTTTCGCCTTTCCAGGTGAAAACGGTCATTTTAGTTTTAACGTCAAACGATTTAATGATTTCATCCTCGCTCTTGCCCTGCGATTCCATGTCAGTCCAACGGTCTGAATTTTTCATCGAACGCATGATGATTTTATTTGTTTCATCATCGTTTAGCCGAACGAACGGCCGGTTTTTGTTGTCTTTTTGCTGGCTGTCAAATTCGGCCTGGAGGTTTGGCAAATGTTCCTGCATCGCTTCCTCGGCGTATTGCTGGATGCGCGAGTCGATCGTCGTGTAGATTTTCAGTCCGTCGCGGTAAATATCGTAATCGCCGCCGTCCGGTTTTTTGTTTTCCTTGACCCAGCCTTTCATGTAATCGCGAAGGTATTCGCGGAAATAGGTAGCGGTTCCATCTAAATGGCTTTCGGGCTGGAAGTGCAAAACAAGCGGTTTTTTCTGGTACAAATCCTTTTGCGCATCGGTCAAAATGCCGTTGCGCGCCATCTGTTTGAGAACGACGTTACGCCTGTTAAGTGTTTTTTCGGGCCTTTTGACCGGATTGAAAAGCGATGGATTTTTCAGCATCCCGACAAGCATTGCACTTTCGTCGATCGTCAGATCTTTCGGCTCTTTTCCGAAGTAAACTTTAGCAGCCGAGCGAATTCCGACGGCAGTGTTTAAAGTACATCGCGATAATCTCATTTTTGGTGTACTGGCGCTCGAGACGCGTTGCAATGATCCACTCTTTTGCCTTTTGGATAATACGCAGCGGAAGAAAATGCGAGCCTTCGCCATGAAAAAGCAGTTTCGAAAGCTGCTGTGTGATCGTACTCGCGCCGCCACGGGTTCCGAGGCTCAGCATCGCCGTTGTCGTACGCCTGAAATCGATTCCGGAATGTTCGTAAAAACGCTCGTCTTCGGTTGCAATCAAGGCATCGACGAGATGTTTCGGAAGGTCGTTGTATTTTATCGACGTGCGGTTTTCGTTGTAGAATTTCCCAATGGTTACGCCGTCCGATGAAATGATTTCAGTAGCAAGATTCGAGTTCGGATTTTCCAGTTCCTCGAAATCGGGCATGTGTCCGAAAATTCCCCACGATGCCAATAAGAAAAACACAAGCAATCCTCCGAGCGTGTAGCCGAAGATTTTCCAGAATTTCTTTTTGTAATACTGCAGGTCTTTAACTTGATGTGGATTGTGGGCCATAATTATTGTAATGATTCGATCCGGAAACCGACTTCGGTAATTCCGGGCAATTCTTTCACGCCGTTAATTTTTCCGGTTTCGCGGACAGCCTGACGGATGTGCACGCTGTATTTTCCTTTTTTGAAACGTACTTTTTCTTTATAGAAAAGCGCGCTTTCCTTGATGTCTGAAAAGCCGTTGCCAAGGAGATTTCCGTCGGCATCCGTCATTTGATATTCAAGCGTATCGACTTTTGTCAATCCGCCCGGATGATCCATCGAGACGATCAAAAAAAGGTTGTTGTAGGGATAATTGTCGTTGTCGCGGATGTTCACGAACAGGTTGTAGGCTTTGGTCGTATCGACTTCAGGCAGCTCGAATGAAACGATGCTGTCTTTGTTCCAAACGCTGCCGACGGTTTTATATTCGTCAAAAACACGTTTCTTGTCGCACGACACAATCAGCGTCGCAACGGCAAGAAACCAAACGCTATGCTTTAGGCTCATTGCGGTCGCCGTTATTTCGGTTCTTATTGCGATTCTTGTTTCGGTTTCTATTTCTGTCGCCATCGTTTCGCGGCTGTTGCCCTTGGCTTTGCGAGCCTTGGCTTTGCTGGCCT
>NZ_SEBS01000011.1 GCF_004211145.1 Flavobacterium sp.
TAGCTATATTGTTGGGATATCCGTATTTCAAAAGAATTTTAAATCTGATGTTGCCGTAATTTTTCTACTTTTAGGCCACAAATCAGCAACATGGCAGAATCGCTTATCCAAATCACCGACATCAAGAGGGATTTCGTTTTAGGAAACGAGATTGTTTACGTCTTAAAAGGAATCGACCTTGAAATAAAAAAAGGTGAATATGTCGCGCTTATGGGACCGTCGGGTTCCGGGAAATCGACATTGATGAACTTGCTTGGCTGTTTGGACACGCCGACGTCAGGTTCCTACATATTGAACGGAAAGGACGTGAGCAAGATGCACGACGATGAATTGGCCGACATCCGAAACAAGGAAATCGGATTCGTCTTCCAAACGTTTAATCTTTTACCGCGAACGACCGCATTGGATAACGTCGCCTTACCGATGGTCTACGCAGGCTACTCCAAAAGCGAACGAAACACCCGTGCCACTGAAGTCTTGACGCAGGTAAATCTTTCTGACAGGATGGATCACCAGCCCAACCAGCTTTCAGGCGGACAACGCCAACGTGTCGCGATCGCGCGCGCTTTGGTGAACAAACCTTCGATCATCCTTGCCGATGAACCGACGGGAAACCTTGACAGTAAAACCTCGGTCGAAATTATGAACCTGTTCGGCGAGATCCACAAAAACGGAAACACCGTAATTCTGGTCACGCATGAGGAAGACATCGCGGCGTATGCGCATCGCGTGATCCGTTTGCGCGATGGGGTTATTGAGAGCGATACCAAAAACGGTTAGTTGTTGATTTGTTTATTTGTTTATGCGTTGATTTGAGTGCGTGTCTTCGGGTGTAAGGATTAGTTTTTAAATCGCGTAAATTCATTGTCTTCCGCCAAAGGCAAAACCAAATCGTGAATCCCAACCTTTTTTCAAATAAACAAATCAACGAATCAACGCTTAAACAACAAATGAAAGTCTACACAAAAACCGGCGACAAAGGAACCACCGCACTCTTCGGCGGCACGCGCGTCCCAAAAGATCATATCCGAATCGAAAGCTACGGCACGGTCGATGAACTAAATTCGCACATCGGACTGATCCGAGACCAGGAGATGAACGAGCATTATAAGGAAATCCTGGTTCGGGTTCAAGACAGATTGTTCACGGCCGGAGCAATTCTCGCGACGCCGCCCGATAAGGAAGTGCTCAAGAATGGAAAACTGCGCCTCGACATCCCGAGGATTACCGAGTCGGACATCGAATTGCTCGAAAATGAAATCGACGCGATGGAAACCGAATTGCCCCCGATGACGCATTTCGTACTCCCCGGCGGACACACCACCGTGTCATATTGTCATATCGCTCGTTGCGTCTGCAGGCGTGCGGAACGACTTTCTGTCCACTTATCGCACAACGAAGACATCGATGAGCTCGTGATCAAGTACCTGAACCGACTTTCTGACTATCTTTTCGTGTTGGCAAGAAAGTTGTCTGCCGATTTGCACGCCGACGAAGTAAAGTGGATTCCCGGAAAATAGGATTTGTTTATTTTTAAGCGTCAAACGATTTTAACTATTTGTAAATCAGGTTTTTAAATCGACGTTCTTGACTTTTTTTAAAATAAATCCATTTTTACTTGACTTTTTGAGTATAAAATTTATTTTTGCATAAAATTAAATCCGACATAAGATGTATTGGACATTAGAATTGGCATCGTATCTAAGCGATGCGCCATGGCCTGCAACAAAAGACGAACTTATTGATTATGCCATTCGAGCAGGTGCGCCGCTTGAGGTAGTAGAGAACCTACAGTCGATAGAAGACGAAGGGGAAATCTACGAATCAATGGAGGAAATCTGGCCAGACTATCCCACAGACGAGGATTATTTGTGGAACGAGGACGAATACTAAGAAAATAAAACTATCATAAAAAGTCTCATTTGAGGCTTTTTTTTTGCTTAAATTTGCACACTTTTATAACAGAATATAACCATCCATCATGAGTTTCATCAATAGCATACTTAAGGTTTTCGTAGGCGACAAATCAGAGAAGGACGTCAAAGCCTTGCAAGGAAACATCACCAAGATAAAAGGGTTCGAGTCAGAGCTTGCTGCGCTTTCCCACGATGAACTCCGCGCTCGCACAACCAAGTTCAAGGCCAAGATCAACGATGCGCGTGCCGAGAAGGACGCCAAGATCGCGTCATTGAAACTTGAAGCCGAAACCATTGAGGACGTAGATAAGAAAGAAGACATTTATTTGGCGATCGACACGCTCGAGAAGGAAGCCTACGAATTGTCGGAAAAAGTATTGAATGAAATCCTTCCCGAAGCATTCGCCGTCGTAAAGGAAACCGCGCGCCGCTTCAAGGAAAACACCGAATTGCGCGTTTCGGCGACACCGCTCGACCGCGAACTTTCGGCTACAAAAACATATATAGAACTCGAAGGAGACACGGCTGTTTGGGCCAATTCATGGAGCGCTGCCGGAAAAGCCATTACTTGGGACATGATCCATTACGATGTGCAGCTTATCGGTGGTATGGTTTTGCACTCAGGTAAAATCGCAGAGATGCAGACGGGTGAAGGAAAGACGCTCGTCGCGACGCTTCCACTCTACTTGAACGCGCTTACCGGAAACGGTGTCCACCTTGTAACCGTGAACGACTATTTGGCCAAGCGTGACAGCACGTGGAAAGCGCCTTTGTTCGAATTCCATGGTTTGACCGTTGATTGTATCGACAACCACCAGCCGAATTCCGACGCCCGACGAAAAGCATACGAAGCCGACATCACCTACGGAACCAACAACGAATTCGGTTTCGATTACCTGCGCGACAACATGGCGCACACGCCTACCGATCTGGTACAGCGCAAACACAATTACGCGATCGTCGATGAGGTCGATTCGGTTTTGATTGACGACGCGAGAACGCCATTGATCATCTCAGGCCCTGTTCCGCAAGGCGACCGTCACGAATTCAACGAATTGAAGCCGAAAATCGAGAAATTGGTCGGAGAACAACGCCAACTCGCAAACAGTTTCCTGACGAACGCGAAAAGACTGATTGCTGAAGGAAATACCAAAGAAGGCGGTTTCAATCTTTTGCGCGCTCACCGTGCATTGCCGAAGAACAAGGCACTCATCAAATTCCTTTCGGAAGAAGGCGTGAAACAATTGCTCCAGAAGACTGAAAATACCTACATGGCCGACAACAACCGCGACATGCACTTGGTTGACGAAGCGTTGTATTTCGTGATCGAAGAGAAAAACAACCAGGTCGAATTGTCCGACAACGGAATCAAATATCTTTCAGCCGATACCGACGACAGTTTCTTCGTGCTTCCAGACATCGGAACTGAAATCGCACGCATCGAGAGACTCGGCCTCGACAAGGATTCGGAAGCTGAGGAAAAAGAAAAACTATTCCAGGATTTCAGCATCAAGAGCGAGCGTATCCACACGCTCACGCAACTTTTGAAAGCCTACGCGCTTTTCGAGAAAGACGTCGAGTACGTGATCATGGAAAACAAGATCATGATCGTAGACGAGCAAACCGGCCGTATCATGGACGGACGTCGTTATTCGGACGGACTGCACCAAGCGATCGAAGCCAAGGAAAACGTAAAAATCGAAGCGGCGACACAGACGTTCGCGACGATCACGCTACAGAATTACTTCAGGATGTACAGCAAACTTTCGGGAATGACGGGAACGGCCGTAACCGAAGCTGGCGAATTCTGGGAAATCTATAAACTCGATGTCGTCGAAATCCCGACCAATCGCGGAATGGCACGTAAAGATCACCAGGATTTGATCTATCGTTCGGTTCGTGAGAAATTTAATGCGGTGATTGATGACGTTTCGAAATTGTCGGCAGAAGGTCGTCCGGTATTGATCGGAACGACGTCGGTCGAAATCTCGGAATTGCTAAGCCGAATGCTCAAGATGCGCAACGTCGCACACAACGTCCTGAACGCTAAACTCCACAAACAGGAAGCCCAGATCGTCGAAGAAGCGGGCAAACCCGGAGTCGTCACGATCGCAACGAACATGGCAGGTCGTGGTACCGACATCAAATTGTCGCCCGAAGTGAAAGCCGCAGGTGGTTTGGCGATCATCGGTACGGAACGTCATGATTCACGTCGCGTCGACCGTCAGCTTAGAGGTCGTTCAGGTCGTCAGGGAGATCCGGGAAGTTCACAGTTTTACGTGTCGCTCGAGGATAACCTGATGCGTTTGTTCGGTTCAGACAGAGTCGCGAAAATCATGGACAGAATGGGCTTGAAGGAAGGCGAAGTCATCCAACACTCGATGATGACCAAATCGATCGAAAGGGCGCAGAAAAAAGTCGAGGAAAACAACTTCGGGATCCGTAAGCGTTTGCTCGAATATGACGACGTGATGAACGCCCAACGTGAAGTGGTTTACAAACGCCGCCGTCACGCGTTGCACGGAGAACGCCTCAAACTCGACATCGCGAATATGATGTACGACACGAGCGAATTGATCGCCACCGAAAACAAACAGACAGGCGATTTCAAGAATTTCGAATTCGAATTGATCCGATATTTTTCAATCACGTCTCCGGTTACCGAGGCCGAATTCTCGAGATCGACTGAAATAGAGCTCGCCGGAAAAATCTACAAAGCCGCTTTGGCCTATTATACTGAGAAAACGGAACGCAGCGCCCGCGAAGCTTTCCCGATCATCAGCAACGTATTCACACAGCCGAACAACCAATTCGAGCGTATCGTGGTTCCGTTCACCGACGGCGTGAAGACGCTCAACGTCGTAACCGATCTCAAGAAAGCGTTCGAGACCGAAGGCCGTGCGCTCATCGCCGATTTCGAAAAGAACATCACGCTTGCGATCGTCGACGAAGCCTGGAAAAAGCATTTGCGCAAGATGGACGAGTTGAAACAATCGGTGCAACTTGCCGTCCACGAGCAGAAAGATCCGTTGCTTATCTACAAATTCGAGGCGTTCAAATTGTTCAGTACGATGCTCAACAACGTGAACAAGGAAGTGATTTCGTTCCTCTTCAAAGGCGATCTGCCACAGCAGAACCAACCTAACATCCAGGAAGCGAGCGAAGTGCAACGCCCGAAAGAAAACTATACGACGTCGAAAGATGAGATCCCGAACTCGGACGAAGCTGCAGCCGCAAGCCGTGAAATCGGACAGACGCAACAGCGCAACGTGACGGAAACGATCGTTCGTGAAATGCCGAAAATCAACCGCAACGACACCGTTACGATCAAACATGTAATGAGCGGAAAAACCGAAACCATGAAATTCAAGAAGGCTGAAACCATGATCGGTTCAGGCGAATGGGTTTTGGTCAACGAATAGATTTTATTCCCGATAAAAATATCCCCGGTCCAAACAGCCGGGGATTTTTTTTACATTTATGGAAACCTTTTCAAATGAAGAAGAAATTAATCCTTTTTGCTTTCCTGCTCGCGGTGACCGCGGGTTTCTCACAAACGATCGAATCGCTCAAATCGCGCACCGAGAAAATGTACGCCGCGACTTCCGGCACCGATTTCAAAACCATCATGGACCTGACATACAATAAAGTATTCGAGTCGGTAGACAAGGCGACGCTTACATCGGCTATGGAAAACATGTTCAGGAACGAATTCATGACGATAAGTTTCCCGAGCCAAAAACCGGTGTTCACGTACGGTCCGATCAAAGAAATCGAAGGCAAGAAATTCAGCGTGATCAAATACAAGAGCGCGATGAAGATGACACTCGCGCAAAAACCTGAAGCCGCAGCCGTGCAAAATATGATCGACGGATTGAAAAGCACGGGCAAGTATTCGACTGTCACGTATGACGAGGCGACGAATAGCCTGAACATCGATGGGGACGCGACATTGATTGCGGTGTCGGACGCGTCGACCAAAAACGAATGGGAATTTGTGAATTACGATAGCGAGGAATTGTTCGCGATGGTGTTCAACGCAAATATTAAAAAAAGTTTAGGGCTTTAATTTTGACGAAAGACGAAAGACGAAAGACGAATGACGAATGACGAATGACGAAAGACGAAAGACGAATAACTAAAGACGAACGACAAACGACAAACGACGAATGAAACGATTCTTGATCTTATTTTTAATGTTGGCCGGATTCACATCGGGCGCTCAAAATCCGGAAATACTTAAAGGCGCCTCGACGCTTTACGATTCGAATTACAACATGGATTTCGAGCCGATCGCTGAAATTACGTATCCGAAAGTCGTGGAACAGGTCGGCGGGCGCGAAAAGTTCCTGGCCAAACTCGACAACGATTATCAGAACGAGAAGTTCAGGAAGCGTTTGCAGCTCACGTCTCCTGTTTTTCAGGTCGGGCCTGAAAAGACGATCGGCGGAAAAAGTTTTTGCGTGGTCTCGTTTCGCAATCCGACGCGTTATTTTTACGAGGATAAACTCGACACCGATGCGATGGCAAAAGAGGTCGCGAACTGGAAGAACATCGCGGCCACGAAGGAAGTCTACGGAGAACCCAACCGCAACAGCATCAACGTGAAACGCGTCTCGTTCATCGTGGCCGTAAAAGACGAAACGACCGGTGGAAACTGGAAGTTCTTCAACCTAGACGACCTTGACCAGCTCGCGGTTTTCGACAATGTAATTTCGGCCGAAACCAAAAAACAGCTCGGCCTTTAAAATGTGAAAGCATTTTTATATTTTTAGCATACGAAAACAGGAAACCAATCCGTTTTCAATCCGTTAACCTAAATACAAAAGTTATGGCAAAAGGAACCGACGCCCGCAAAGAGCAAAAGAAAGAGCCTGCAAAAACCATCAAGGAAAAGAGAGCCGAAAAGCAGGAAAAGAAAAAAAACAAGAAAGATTAAAAGTAAAAACCACCGCAACTACACGGTGGTTTTTCTTTAAAAAAAAACTAAAACAAAAGATAAACGTCATTTCTTCCATGAACTGCGTTTTTCCACTACATTATTGTCTAAACCAAAAATATCGGTTTCACCAAGAGTTCGCAATACGGCATTTGACGTATTTTTTTGGTCGACAGTTTGCCTGGCATGATAAATATCAGCTCGTTTTTGTCAAATCACATTTATCTTTATAAAAAAACAATGGCAACAAGTTGGATAATCATTGCAGGATTTAGCATAGTCGCAATCGTATTGATCGTATATCTCGTGCGACAGAACCGCGAAGATGGGCGCCGATACGAAGAATTTCTAAACAAGCAGGGAAGCGTCGAGGCCGACATCGAGGAAGACGAACCCAACAATGAAAAATAACCGCAACGCGCTTATGGAGTTAGAAAAACACTACGTTAACAGAAGCGGTTGGTTGCGCGCCGCGGTGTTAGGCGCGAACGACGGCATATTGTCAACTACGAGCCTCGCGATAGGTGTCGCGGCCGCAAGCACGACGCGCGAGCCCATCATATTGGCGACTTTGGCCGGATTGGTAGCCGGCGCGCTCTCGATGGCTGCCGGAGAATATGTTTCGGTCAGTTCACAAAGCGATGTCGAAACCGCCGACCTGATACGCGAGAAAAAAGAACTCGAGACGATGCCCGAGGTAGAACTCCACGAACTTGCTAAAATTTACGAGCGACGTGGCCTAACGCCTGAACTTGCGAAAGAGGTCGCTGTGCAACTTACCGAACACGATGCGCTCGAAGCCCACGCCCGAGACGAACTTGGCATTAACGAAATCACCCAAGCGCGTCCACTATTGGCGGCCGGAGCATCGGCTGCATCGTTTATTGTGGGTGGAATGTTGCCGTTCCTGATTGCCCTTTTCGCACCCGTCAATAATATGATTTGGTTCCAATATGGATTTTCGATGGTGTTTTTGGCCGTTTCAGGTTTCGTCGCCGCGAGTGTCGGCGGGTCGGATATCATCAAGTCAGTACTTCGCATTTGCATTTGGGGAACTTTCGCGATGCTGATGTCGGCGTTCGTCGGCTATCTATTCGGCGTGAATGTCGCTTAGATCGCGTCGGGTAATATTTTTCCGGGATTCAATATTCCGTTCGGATCGAAAACCTGCTTGATTCCTTTCATGAGCAACAAAGACGTTTTGCTGAATGCGATGTCCATATAATTTTTCTGGACATAGCCGATGCCGTGTTCACCCGACAACGTTCCTTTCAAAGCGACCGTCAATTCGAAGATTTCGCGGATTCCTTTTGGAACTTCAGTCTTCCACGCTTCGTCGGGCATCTCGCCTTTTACGATGTTCACGTGCAGGTTCCCATCGCCGGCGTGCCCGTAACAAACTGATTTGAAACCGTACTTGTCTCCGATCGACTTTATGCCTTTGAGCAATTTCGGAAGTTCATATCTCGGCACGACCGTATCTTCTTCCTTGTAAATCGAATTCGACTTTACGGCCTCGCCTACCGCGCGACGCAATTTCCACAACGCGTTTTTGTAATCTTCAGTGTCGGCGAACAGGATTTCGTCGATGTTGAATTGCTCGACGACTTCGGTGATTTTTTCGGCTTCCGAGAACAGAACGTCCGGATAATTCCCATCGACCTCGATCAAAAGATGCGCTTCGAGGCCATCTTTGAGCGGAACGTTCACGCCGTCGACGAATTTCATCGTCCATTCGATCGCGTCGCGTTCCATGAACTCGAGCGCGCTTGGGACGATTCCGGCCTTGAAGATCTTGGAAACCGCTTCGCACGCCTGTGTTCCGTCATAAAAAGGAACGAGCATCAGAATATTGTGTTTGTTTTCGGGCAGCAATTTCATGACGATTTTGGTGATGATGCCGAGCGTTCCTTCACTCCCGACCATGAGCTGCGTCAAATTATAGCCAGTCGAATTCTTGAGTGTGTTCGCGCCCGTCCAGATGATTTCGCCATTCGGGAGCACGACTTCGAGATTGAGCACATAATCTTTCGTGACGCCGTACTTAACTGCTCTCGCACCACCAGCATTCTCGGACACGTTTCCGCCGATGAAACAACTTCCGAGCGAACTCGGATCGGGCGGATAAAACAAGCCTTTCTCGGCCACCGCTTCGCGTAAAGTATGCGTAATCACGCCTGGTTCGGTCATCACCTGCAAGTTCTGCTCGTCGATGTGGATGATTTTGTTGAAGCGTTCCATCGACAACGCGATGCCGCCGTAGATCGGCAATGCGCCTCCGCTCAAACCGGTTCGTCCGCCGATCGGAGTTACGGCTACGTTCCATTGGTTGGCGAATTTCAAGATGGTCGAGATCTCCTCGGGCGTTGCAGGTTTTACCACGACCGACGGGGGAAAATTGTAATCCTCGGTCTCATCGTGTCCGTAATCGCGGCGCGTCTCATCGTCCAAAAACAGAAATGATTTCCCAACTACAGCTTCGAGTTGGGAAATCATTTCTGGCGTTATATCGGTGAATTTCATGGAAATCGTTTTGAGTCCCAAAAATACTGATTGTTTTTATTTATTCGGTTGCGGCGTGACGCGCAAATACGGTTTTACGGTTTCGAATCCTTTCGGGAATTTCTGGAGCGCATCTTCGTCAGAGACCGCGGGAACGATTACGACATCTTCGCCGTCTTTCCAGTTTGCGGGCGTCGCGACCTGGTGATAAGCCGTCAATTGCAGGCTGTCGATCACGCGCAACAATTCGTCGAAATTCCTTCCCGTCGAACTTGGATACGTCATCGTCAACTTGATTTTTTTATCGGGCCCGATGATGAATACCGAACGCACCGTGAAGTTCTCGCTCGCGTTCGGATGCAACATGTCGTACAACAGCGCGACCTGTTTCGATTCGTCGGCGATGATCGGGTAATTCACCGTCGTGCCTTGGGTTTCGTTGATGTCCTTCACCCATTGGTAGTGCGAATCGATATTATCGACCGAGAGCGCAATGACTTTCGTGTTGCGTTTTTCGAATTCGGGAATATATTTTGCGACGGTTCCGAGTTCGGTCGTACAGACTGGCGTGAAATCGGCCGGATGCGAGAACAAAACCGCCCAGGAATCGCCGAGCCATTCGTGGAAATTAATCGTGCCTTGCGTGCTTTTCGCAGTAAAATCAGGGGCTATGTCGCCCAAACGTAATGATGCCATGAGTAAATATTTTAGAGGTTATCTCTAAAAGTAGGAATTTTTGGAAAGCGCGTAAGTGGCTGAGTGTGTTAAATTTATTGGAATTGGGAAGCGAAAACGATGTAGTTATTCCTATTGCTATTTTTTTTTATTGGGCGTTGCGCCGGCGGGACGAATCGTGCAAACGCAAAATCAGTTGAACGCCGGCGCCGGGCTGGTGGCACTCGCTTTTTTGCGGGAAAATATGGACAATGTCGGCGAAACGTTTGGCAAAAAGAGCTCAAACAATTGCCACTATCCCTAACGCATATAGTTTCCAAATCAAAATCCGCCTAAAATCCAATACCAAAATCCCAATGTCACGAATGACAACGGAATCCCGATGCCGATCATCATATTGCTCAATTTCGGTTTCAAACCGTGGCTCGACGCGAGAACCGATGCGGTAATCATGGGCGCCATCCCCGATTCCAATATCGAAACATCGACGGTCTGGCCATCGGCGGCGAAGGCTAATTTATAAAGCACGAAGAAAAATAAAGGCGTCAGGAAAAGCTTGAAGAAAAGACCGAGCGTGAGAAAACTCCAGTGCCGGCTGCGTTCTCCGATTTTCAATTGCAGTCCGACGGCGACCAACGCGATCGGAGAAACCGTAGCGCCGAGTTTTTGGAACACGGGCTGCAATATTTCGGAAAAATCGAATTTGAGGATGTTCATCCCAATCGCAACGACAAAAGCCGCAAACGGTGGGAAAAACGCGATTTTGCGTACGATGTCGGAGGCGTTCGGAGTGCCGCGCGAATATAGGGCCGCGACGATGATCCCAAGCGTCGCCATGACCATGAACGAACCGGGTTGATCAACGATGATGGCCGTCTGCAGACCTTGTTTTCCATAAAGCGCCTCGATTATCGGGAAACCGACGAACGATGTGTTTCCCAGTCCGCCGAGTAAGATCAGGCAGCCCGTGAGTTTTTTCGACCACCTGAAAATCTTGGCGAGTGTCGCGAAAAATGCCCAAGACAATAAAAATCCGACCCACGCAATACCGAGCGGAAACAGTAATTCGGTCGAAATCTCGATCTTCGGGATATAAAAAAGCGCCAATGCCGGAAGCGAGATGTAAATTACGAATTGGTTGAGCGCGACATGGCTGTTTGCAGGAAACGCTTTCACATATTGGAGCGCGACGCCTATGCCAAGGCAGATAAATAAAAGAAAAATGCTGTCCATCGCCGTAAAGGTACGCGGTTTGATTTTAACGCATTTCATCGATTTTAACGAAATTTTAGATAGGCACTCGATGAACGGTAACACGTTAGCCCTACTTTCGTAAACATAAATATTACAGTAATGATCTCAGGTAAATTCGCAATCACGCTTCACATTCTCACTTTGCTTTCCAAGCATCCTGAGGAATTTTTGTCTAGCGAGTACATTGCCGGAAGCCTGAACATGAATCCTGTTTTGGTGCGAAAGGAAATCGCCAACCTCAAGAGAAACAACATCGTAGAGAGCCGAGAAGGTAAAAATGGAGGTACGCGTTTGTTGCAACCTGCTGCCGGAATTACGCTCGAGGATATCTTTAGGATGACGTTCGAGAACGTGACGCTTGGCTTTTCGAAGAACAACCCGAACCCGAATTGTCCCGTCGGAAAAAGCATCAACAAGAACCTTCAAAACCTTTATGATGACCTAAACGATAACATCAGCAAACAGCTAAGCGAGGTTTCTTTGCGTAATTTTGCCGATACATTCTAAAATTTTTTACCCTAAACTGTAACTTAATTTATTGCAAATATGAAGATAGCTATTATCGGTGCGACCGGATTTGTGGGAACCGCCATTGCGAACGAACTCGCCCAACGTGGAAACGATGTCACGGCGATTTCGAGAAATCCGAAGTCGGACGAAACAGAAAGTATAACTTCGGTCAAAGCCGACGTCACCAATATCGACGAACTCGCGAGCGCTTTGTCAGGTCACGACGCGGTGATCAGCGCATATAATCCGGGTTGGACGAATCCGAACATCTACGACGATTTCATTTCTGGATCTCAGGCGATTCAGAAAGCGGTGAAGCAATCAGGTGTCGAAAGATTTATCGTCATCGGAGGCGGCGGAAGCCTGTTCGTCGCGCCCGGAGTCCAGGCCGTCGATACGCCCGACTTTCCTAAAGAATACTACGCGGGAGCTTCGGCTGCACGTGATTACCTGAACATCATCCGCGAGGAAAAGGAATTGGATTGGGCGTTCTTCAGTCCGGCTTTTGAAATGCATCCCGGAATCGAAACGGGACGAACCGGCAAATACCGCCTCGGCCTTGAAAATCCGGTGTTCGATGAGAACAAACGCAGCATTTTATCGGTTCAGGATCTGGCCGTCGTGATCGCCGACGAAACCGAAAAGCCGGCTCACCACCGCGAGCGTTTTACGGCCGCCTATTAATCGGAACCACATTTTTACATTGGCAGTTTCTCGAGCAATCTTGAAACTGTTTTTGTTTTGTACATTTATGGCTGTGGAAAAACCAACAGCAAATACTTCAGCACTTCGTGAGAAAGACGGCATCGAACCGCCTGAGACCGTAAGCGCTTCGGTTGCCGGGAATGTCGTTTCGAAACGGCAGAGACAACCATCGGCACAAGAACTCGTCGATGGGATTTTTTCGGGCAATATTACCGCTTTAAGCCGCGCAATCACGCTGGTCGAAAGTACGAACCCGAACCACCAGGCGAAAGCGTCCGAGGTGATTTCAGCTTGTTTGCCCAAAGCCAATAATTCAATCCGAATTGGAATTACGGGCGTTCCAGGCGTCGGGAAAAGCACATTTATCGAGGCTTTCGGAACCTATTTGACTGGAATCGGCAAGAAAGTCGCCGTGCTCGCCGTCGATCCCAGCAGTACATTGTCGCATGGCAGTATTTTGGGCGACAAGACGCGCATGGAGGAACTCGTGAAGGATAAAAACGCGTATATACGGCCGTCAGCTTCGGGCGAAACTTTGGGTGGCGTGGCACGTAAAACGCGTGAAACGATTACGCTTTGCGAGGCGTTCGGGTTTGATACGATCATCATTGAGACGGTTGGCGTCGGACAATCGGAAACCGCCGTGCATGGCATGACGGATTTCTTCTTGTTGCTCAAAATTTCGGGCGCGGGCGACGAACTCCAGGGAATAAAACGCGGCATCATGGAAATGGCCGACGCGATCGCAATCAACAAGGCCGATGGCGACAACATCAAGAAAGCGAAGTTGGCGAAAACGGAATTCGGTCGCGCGTTGCATTTCTTTCCGGCTAAAAGTTCAGGCTGGATGCCCAAAGCGGCGACTTGCAGCGCGGTGACGAAGGAAGGAATTCCTGAGATTTGGGAAATCGTGTCGGAATATGTGTCGCTTACGAAAGAAAATGGTTTTTTCGAGAACCGACGCCGCGAACAAAACTCTTAAAGGGTTGGTTCAAAAAAAACAACTTCCAACCAACCTATTCCTCGTACCGCTCCACTTCTCGGTCGTAAAATTCATTCGCAAGCTTGATCAAAGTCTCCATTTCTTCCTGAAGTTCCGCCTCTTCATCTTCCTCGACTTCATCAATGATCTCAACCTCATCGTCTTTCAGGTTGATGATAAAACGTGGATAATCAAGATGGATGATGAAAATATCGTCCGGAAAATCGGTGTTGTCGCCAAGAAGGAATTTAGGAAGCTCCATAAGTAATTTTAAGTGTTGACGGCCGCTCTGCTATTTTCGACCAATAATTTATGCGTGACTTTATTAAAACGAAGATACAAAAATAATGCGGCCGACCCCAATCCGCCGAGCAAGCCGATCCAGACGCCGAACGCGCCCAAGTCAGTGTACAGTCCAAAATAAAACGACAGCGGGAATCCGATCATCCAATAGGAAAGAAACGTGATATACATTGGGATCTTCACATCCTGAACGCCTCGCAACGCGCCCAATACCGCGACTTGAACGCCATCGAAAATCTGGAAAAGTGCCGCGATGATCAATAGTTCCGACGCGATCGCAATCACTTCGACATTGTCGTGCGTCTGTAATCCGTTGTCCATATCGAGGAAAAAATGCGGCAAATATTGATGGAACACGATAAAGAATATCGCAAAGATCGCCTCGACCAGAATCGTAAGCAAAAACACCGAACGCGCCACCACTATCAGATTCTTAAAGTCGTTGAATCCCTTTTGGTTGCTCACGCGAACCATCGCCGTGACGCTCAAGCCCGTCGCGAACATATACGTCAACGTCGCCAGACTCAGCGCGATTTCGTTAGCGGCTTGGCTTGTTTTTCCGAGGTTTCCGCATATCCAGACCGCCGAAGTGAACAACGCGACTTCGAACAACATCTGCATCGACGACGGAAATCCGATCGCAACGATTTTCCTGATCACGCTTTTCTTGATCTCGTGAAACGAAAAACCGTGAAAATATGGCGTCAATTGCTTTTGGCGCGTCAACATGAAATGCATGAAAACGACCATGATAATACGTGAAATCACGGTTCCGACGGCGGCGCCCACGATTCCCATTTTGGGGAAAATCCAAACGCCGTAAATAAGCAAAAAATTTAGCGGGACGTGTACGATGTTCGCTGCGACGATCGCATACATCGAAAATTTGGTCATCGACAAACCGTCGGCGAATTGCTTGTAGGCTTGATAGATGATCATCGGAATCAATGAAAACGCGACCCAATCGAGATACGGTCGTGCCAAAACGATCACTTCGTCGGGCTGGCCCATGAACTGCATGAGCGGTTTCGAAAAGTAAATGATCGCGAACATCGAGATGCCCAGAATCGTACATAAGAACAGCCCATGATGAAATGCCGACCGAACTTGCCCGTACTCCTTCGCGGCGTCAGCTTCGGCTACGATCGGAGTGATTGCCGTCGAAAATCCGATCCCGACCGACATCGCGATGAAGATGAAACTATTGCCCAATGAAACCGCGGCGAGTTCCGCCGAACCCAATCGGCCGACCATCAACTTGTCCACGATCCCGATCAACGTATGCCCGATCATTCCTAAAATGACGGGATACGCCAACTTCATGTTGTAAGCGAATTCTTTCGTGTAAGCGGTAAGCGACATGGCAATTTTTGAGCCGCAAAGGTAATCGGCTTTTGCGCATAATCGTGCGTAAAATGCAACCGAAATCGCCATTTTTTGTTAAAGTCTGTTAAAGGATTTACCAAATGTTGCATAAATGCCAAGGCCAAACTTACTGGTTAATCCGTTCAAATACAAGGGCTCGCGGTTTTCGTCAGAATCGCCATGTAAAATATTCCTAAAACTATGTAAAACCCCAAAAAAATGCCAAATATATCTTTGACACAAATCTAACCGGCGTCATGCCACCAAATTGTAACCTAAACATTCTTATCATGAAAACTCTTAATTTCAAATCAGCAGTGTTCTTTGCCTTGACGGCATTGTCAACCATGACACTTTCGGCCCAAAGCGCCGATGCAAATTCTGACGCAAACTACGACAACGGATTCCGACTCGGCTTCGGTGTAACTCCTGGTTATGTACTCCGCGAACCTTACGGATTTTCACTTGGTGGAGACGTCCGCCTGCAATATGACTTTTCAAAACGCTACTCGGTAACGTTGACATCGGGTTATACGCATTTGTTCGCAAAAGATGTGGACGTTGTAGGCTTTGAAGCGCACGACCTTGGGTTCATTCCAGTGAAAGCGGGTTTTAAGGCTTTCTGGTGGGAAGATCAATTCTATGCCATGGGTGAAGCAGGTGCCGGATTCGCCGTTACGAGCGAAATCAATAAGACGACTGCAATCTTGTCACCAAGCATCGGATGGGCGAACGACTATCTTGATATCAGCGTTCGTTACGACTACTTCTCTGATTTCCCAGGCATCAGCAACAACGAATTCAAAGACGGCAACCACCAGATCGCATTGCGTTTCGCATACGGATTTCGTCTATAAACCTTTCCAATTACAACACAACAACGAGAAACGCCCTGTATTTGCAGGGCGTTTTTTTATGCTTCACTTTCAAGTTGCGCCCTGAACGCCGCAACGTGCTCCTGGACGTCAGCCTCGAGTTCAGGATTTTTGATGTCCTTGTATTTTTTGAGTTCTTCAAGGATGATTTTCCCAACGATATAGCGAGTCGCGGCCTTATCGTCGGCGGGAACCACGAACCACGGTGCCTTGTCTTTCGACGTTGCGTTTATGGCGAGTTCGTAACACTTCTGGTATTCGTCCCACAACGCGCGTTCCTTGAGATCACCGGGCGAAAATTTCCAATTGTGTTTGTCTTCTTCGAGCCTGCGCAGCAATCGTTGGCGTTGTTCCTCTTTGGACAGGTTCAGGAAAAACTTCAACACGATCACTCCATTCTGAACGATATGTTTCTCGAAGTTGTTGATCTGTTTCATGCGGTTTGTCCAAAATTTGTCCTTGATATCTCCGACGCTTCCGATGCCGGGAATGTTCTCGTTCAAAATATATTCGGGATGGACGCGCGTGACGAGTACGTTTTCATAATGCGTCCGATTGAAAACCGCCAACTTCCCGCGTTCGGGCAACGCGATGTAATGCCGCCATAAATAGTCGTGTTCGAGTTCGGTCGAGTTCGGTGTCTTAAAACTGTGGACGACGACGCCTCGTGGATTCATCTCCTTAAAAACCTCGCGAATCAAACTGTCTTTGCCCGACGTATCCATTCCCTGCAGGCAAATCAACACGCCGTACTTGTTGTGCGCGTACATTTTGTCCTGGAGTTTTGCGAGATCTTCGCGTACTTCTGCGAGCGCTTCCTCGAGCTCTTCTTCGTTAGACTTGAGCGTGTCGAGCGTCGGCAATCTTTTGAGTTCTATCGCGGACGTAATTTTATAATCTTCGGGCGTAATGCTTTTCATGAGAGTTGTTTGCTTAAATATAAGTAAATTAGTCGTCTTTGGGATTTGGATTTTGGATTTTAGATTAACAGATTTCAGATTTACGGATTTACAGATTTCAGATTTCAGATTTCAGATTTACGGACGCAAACAGGATATCCATGAAACGTTTTTCACTCGAAGTATTGTATCATATTGTCGGCATTGGCTCGGCGTCGGGCATTTTCTTTAAACCTGGCATCGTATTTATCGTGTCCGACAACGGCGGTTACCTTTATTCATACGAAGCGAAAACCGAAAGAATCGAGAAAACAGCGCTGATAGAAGGGAACGTGCTCGAAAATATGCCCAAAAGCATCAAACCGGATTTTGAGGCCATGGCTGAAGACGATGGCAAACTCTACATTTTCGGATCGGGTTCTACCGGTGCGCGCAACCGCATGGTCGAAGTCGATTGCGAGACGAAAAAAGTCGGTGCGACGACCGACCTTACAAACCTTTACGAACAAATGAAACGCGAGTCATCGATTTCTGATGACAATTTCAACCTCGAAGGCGCGATTTGCAGCAAGGATGTCTGGTATTTCTTCCAACGCGGAAACGGTGGCGAAGGCAAAAACGGCGTGTTCACGGTAAACGGGAAACTCGACCATCCGAAATCGGTTACGTTCAGCGAAGTGATTTTGCCCGAGATCAAAGGCGTGACGGTTTCGTTCACCGACGCAGTTTTGGTAGGAAAAGACGTTTGGTTCCTAGGTTCCGCCGAAGATACGAAATCGACCTATGACGACGGAGAAGTCGTGGGCAGCGTCGTCGGAAAAATGGATTTGAAGACGATGACGGTTTCCTATTCCGAACAAATTTCAGACACGCATAAATTTGAAGGCATCGCGTATCATTCAGACTCAAAAGAAACGATCAGGTTTTTGTTGTGCGAGGATAATGACAGCAATTATTTGGAGTCGGATGTGTTTTTGTTGGAAGTGGAAGATTGAGTTGTGTCTTTGGATTGTTGATGTGTTGATTTGTTGATTTGTTGATTTGACTTGCGGTTGTGTCTTTGACGGGACTTTTGGATTGTTGATGTGTTGATTTGACTTGCGGTTGTGTCTTTGACGGGAAGTTTAGATTGTTGATGCGTTGATTTGTTGACTTGTTGATTTGACTTGCGGTTGTGTCTTTGACGGGACTTTTGGATTGTTGATTTGTTGATTTGACTTGCGGTTGTGTCGTTGACGGGACTTTTGGATTGTTGATTTGTTGATTTGACTTGCGGTTGTGTCTTTGACGGAACTTTTGGATTGTTGATGCGTTGATTTGTTGATTTGTTGATTTGACTTGCGGTTGTGTCTATGACGGGACTTTTGGATTGTTGATGTGTTGAGTTGTTGATTTGTTGACTTGTTGATTTGTTGATTTGACTTGCGGTTGTGTCTTTGACGGACATATCGATTCTTGGTTGACGCCGGATTGCGTTAGGGATGGCGGCTTTGTCTGAGCTCGTTTTGAAGTGCAACGAAAAAACAGCGAGTGCCGACAGCCCGACGGCGGCATTCAACAACATTTTTGCGAAAAGGAATCTTCCCTGCCGCCGGAACGCCCAAATATCCAACCGCGATAAAACCCATAATCCCATCGGAAGGCAACGATTCAAATCAACAAATCAACAAATCAACACCCGAGGCGAAGCCGAACTGATGGAGCGCAGCGGAATAAATCAACATTTTTTCAATACCAATCCAACCTTTTCCCAACCTTTCCCATCTTACTAAAAAACACCAACGTGATCAACGATACTTTAATATCAGCCTGCCGCAAATTGCAACGCGATGCCCAGCGCCAGGTTTACGATGCGATGGCTCCAAAACTTTACCGGACTTGTAAACGCTACCTGAAAAAGGAGGAAGAAATCGAGGAAACTGTTGCCGACGCTTTCTACACCATTTTCACGAAGCTCGACCAACTCAAGGAAAACGGGGCATTCGAGGCTTGGGCGCGCCGTATAACTGTGAATCTGTGTCTGCAGCAATTAAGACGAAATGTGAATTTCAACCTCTATCTCGAGGACACCAAAACGATTCCGGCCGCGGCGAGCGTGCATCAAACCGCGCTCGAGGAACAGGATCTACTCAAGTTGCTCACGCTGATTCCTGAAGGATGCCGAACTATTTTCAATCTTTTCGTGATCGAAGGTTACGCACATAAGGAAATCGCCGACATGCTTTCGATATCGGAAGGCACGTCGAAATCACAACTAAACGCGGCCAAGACCAAACTCAAGGATTTGGTGAACAGCCACTATTACCAACAAGCAAGATGATCATGGAGAATAATTTGTTCGAACAGATAAAAAATGCCGAAACCAACGCCGAAAGCCAGGAATTTCCGGGAATCGAGTCGGTCTGGTCGCGAGTCGAGGACAAACTCGACAACAGGGTTTTGGTGAAGCAGAATAAGAAGTGGAAACAATGGGCGGTCGCGGCGTCGGTACTTTTGGTGGCTTCGCTGGGATATCAGGTATATCGCACCGAAACGACTCCCGAAACAAAAATAAAGATCGTAAAAAACCAAACTGTCCTTCCCGAAATTGAAGCTGATGACGCCGTTGCAAATGCGGTTGCCGATACGACGGTAATCCGCAAGGACGCCCCGCAAATCCTCAAAAAGGAAATCCAGTCGGGCAACATTGCGAATGCGAGTGAAGTAGTCGTATCTCCAAATGCGGCCGCCCCGATGAGTAACAGTGCCGCCGAAGCCATGGAACCATCGATTCCTTTGTCTGATGATATCGAAAATGATGATTCCGGCATGTTATCGTTGAGACCAAACCGCGAAAAGGGAACATTCAGGAAAGGAAATGTTTTTCCGGCGCGATCGGTCAGGCGCGATGGAGTCGAAGTTTCGATTGAAGACTTGAAGAAAGATAAAAACACACAACCTGAAAAGAAATCAAAACCGCTGCTTATCGTCGACGGCAAACCCGTAGTCGCGAAATCGGACGCCGAATACGATAAAAAACTCGAAGACCTTGAATACGGACGAACCAAACGCGATACGATAATCCATCTCGAGAAACCGTTGTACGTGATAAATGGAGTCGAATATTCAGAGGAATCCCTATTTGGCCCGAACCCGACGAGCCCGTACGCGCCTTTGAACCTGCAGGAAGAAGGCATGACGACGACAATTCTCACGGGGCGTGAAGCCGAGAGTGCCTACGGTGCGAAAGGCCGAAACGGAGTCGTGATCATTACCACTAAAAACGGACGTCCGGCACCAAAAAAATAAGCAATAACCTTTAAAGAAATCTATCATGAAACTATTCAAAACCGTTTCGTTGGGCGTAGCCATGCTCATAACTTTCGTATCGTTCGCGCAAAATTCGAACACGTTCGAGAAAACAATCACGGGAAAAGTATACGATGAAGCCGGGCCGCTGCCGGGCGCGAATGTCGTCGTAAAGGAAACGAAACACGGCGTACAAACCGACATCAACGGGAAATATGACATAAAGACTAAAGAAGGACAAACGTTGGTCTTCAGTTTTGTAGGCATGCAGGATCAAGAGGTGAAAGTCGGGAAGTCGAATACCATAAACGTAAAAATGGCAACCGGCGGCGCGTTACTCGGAGAGGTCGTGGTCACTGCGACTTTGGGCAGCAGGAAGCGCCATGTTGCAACCACGAGCAGCAACTCGATTGTAAGAGATGCGAAATCGAAACCGGCTTCCCCAACACTGCAGGGAAAAGTTTCAGGTGTGCAAATTGGTTATGAGTCCGACAAATCCTATGAAGACGTCGCGATTTTACGCGGAAACCGTCCCGCTGCAAAAAATGACGCTCTGTATGTAATTGACGGAAAGGTGACTTCGTCTGAAGAATTCAAAAAATTAAAACCTGAGGAAGTAAGTTCGGTAAATGTGTTGAAAGATGCACAAGCCACGAGTTTGTTCGGTTCTCAAGCCATAAACGGCGCAATAGTCGTGACGACCAAAACCGGAACGTTCAGCCCAACGATGATCGAACCGAATGACGAAGATTACGAATCATTCACTGAAAACGCATTCACAAGCCCCAAAAACGAACCGCTTTCCACATTTTCGATCGATGTCGACAATGCGTCGTATACCAATGTCCGACGCTTTCTGAACAACGGCCAAAAGGTTCCCAAGGATGCGATCCGTGTCGAGGAAATGGTCAACTTCTTCAAATACGACTATCCGCAGCCAAAAGGCAACGATCCGTTTTCGATCAATACTGAAGTCGCCGACTGCCCGTGGAATGCGAACAACAAACTGTTGCGTATCGGGCTGCAGGGAAAAAACCTCCCGACCGACGATCTGGCCGCGTCGAATTTCGTGTTTCTGATCGACGTTTCAGGATCGATGAGTGACGACAACAAACTGCCGCTCTTGAAGGAATCGATGAAAGTGCTCGTCAACCAATTACGCGATAAGGACAAAGTCGCGATGGTTGTTTATGCGGGTGCGGCGGGATTGGTCTTGCCTCCGACATCAGGTTCTGAAAAAGCGAAGATCATCGACGCTCTCGACAAACTAGAATCAGGCGGAAGCACGGCCGGAGGCGCAGGCATTGAACTCGCTTACAAAACCGCAATGGAAAACTTCGTGAAAGGCGGAAACAATCGCGTGATTCTCGCGACCGACGGTGATTTCAACGTGGGCGCATCGTCGAACAACGACATGGAAAAACTCATAGAAAACAAACGTAAATCAGGCGTTTTCCTAACCGTTCTGGGTTACGGGATGGGCAATTACAAGGATTCGAAAATGGAAATTCTGGCCGACAAAGGCAACGGCAATTACGCCTATATCGACAACATACAGGAAGCGAATCGTTTTCTTGGCAAAGAGTTCAAAGCCTCTATGTTCGCGATCGCGAAAGACGTGAAGATCCAGATCGAATTCAATCCGAAACACGTGCAAAGTTATCGTCTCATCGGATATGAAAACCGCAAGCTGCGTCCCGAGGATTTTACGAACGACGCCATAGATGCGGGCGAATTGGGCAGCAACCATACGGTCACGGCATTGTATGAAATAATTCCGCAAGGCGTTACGAGTTCGTTTTTCACCGAATCGACGAACCTGAAATACACCGAAACCAAAAACGTCGACCCAAAATTCAAGGAAGAACTGGCCACGGTGAAATTCCGCTACAAAAAACCCGACGGCGATAAAAGCACTGAGATGATCCACGTAATCGCGAACAAGGGCGAAGATTTGAAAGCGGCGTCGAACGACATGCGATTCAGCGCGTCGGTCGCCTGGTTCGGACTGCGTTTACGGGAGTCGAAACTGATCACCGACAATTCCCTCGAAGACATCCGCAAACTCGCGAAGGCAAGTGTCGGAAAAGACGACGATGGTTATAAGGCTGAGTTTGTGCGATTGGTGGAAAGCGCGGTGAACATTACGGGTTATGCGAAGAATTAAGTTGATGTTGATTTTGGCATTCGGTTCGGCTTACGGTCAGGAAATTGATTCGCAAGCCGGATTGAACGCCTTTTTAAATCAAAACCTGTATGCGAATACTAAAATTCTCGGCAACACCTTATTTATTGATTTTCTCGAAGTGCACGTTCCCGCCAAAACATTGAAAATCATGCCTTCGTGTTTTATCAAAGGCGGCGGTGGCGGAGAATTACACGTGCAAGGTTCCGATAAGATCATGAGATCATTTCCATGGCAATTGCTTGAGCAGAACGATTCGCTGACCGTCAAGAAGAAATCGCTGCAAATCGATCTTCGAAAACTTTCCCACATTTGGTTTGAACTAATCACTTATGCGTCGGACTCTGATTTGTTGCTCTACTTTACAACCGAAAATGATCCAAAGGAAGTTTCACTTTTTCGATTGACGTTTGAAAATATCGATCGGAATACCTTACTCCGAGTCGTTTCCCGGCTCGACAAATACCGAATTTAATTTTTTAGTTACTGGGTTAAAAGTTGGTTTGAATGCAAAAGGGACGCTTGCTCAGCGTCCCTTTTTATTTTTTGAGTGATGAAAAAATTTCGATTTTGTCGCTTCGCGCTTTTTTTTTGCCACGGATGCACGGATTTTGACGGATTTGATACGCCGCATTATTTATTCGACATCAACTTCGACAACTTCAGCACTTTAGCACCTCAGCACTCCAGCACTTCATCACTACTTCTCAATCTCCCTCAAATTCTCCATCTTCTTCATCGCCAAAAATCCTTTGATATCCTCAAAGTGTTCCTTCACGCGCTTATGCCCGAATTCAAACACCTTCGTCGCCAATCCGTCCAAGAAGTCACGGTCGTGGGAAACCAGGATCAGCGTGCCGTCGAAATCGCGCAACGCGTCCTTGATGATGTCTTTGGTTTTCATGTCGAGGTGATTCGTCGGCTCATCGAGAATCAGCACATTCACAGGTTCGAGCAATAATTTGATCATCGCGAGACGCGTTTTTTCTCCGCCTGAAAGCACTTTTACCTTCTTTTGGATGTCGTCGCCCTGGAACATGAACGCGCCCAATAAGTTTTTGATTTGCGTGCGAACGTCTCCGACTGCAATGCGGTCGATCGTATCGAAAACCGTCAGATCGCCATCGAGCAATGACGCTTGGTTCTGCGCGAAATAACCGATTTGCGCGTTGTGCCCGACTTCGAGTTTTCCACCTTCATACCCGATCTCGCCCATGATCGCTTTGATCATCGTCGATTTTCCTTCTCCGTTTTTCCCGACGAAAGCGACTTTCTGTCCGCGTTCGATAACCATGTTCGCGTCTTTGAAAACCACGTGGTCGCCGTAGCTTTTTGACAATTCGTTCACGATGACGGGATATTGTCCCGAACGTGGCGATGGCGGGAACTTCAATTTCAACGCCGAATTATCGACCTCATCCACCTCAACGATCACGAGCTTCTCAAGCATTTTCACTCGCGATTGTACTGAAAGTGTTTTTGAGAACGTTCCTTTGAAACGCTCGATGAATTCCGTGTTTTCGGCAATCATCTTCTGCTGTTCCTCGTATGCTTTTTGCTGGTGTGCGCGTCGGTCTTTACGCAGTTCGAGGTAGTGCGAATATTTCGCCTTGTAGTCGTAAATGCGGCCCATCGTCACCTCGATCGTGCGGTTCGTGATGTTGTCGACGAAAGCCCTGTCGTGCGAAATCACGATCACCGCTTTGGCCGAATTCACCAAAAACTCCTCAAGCCATTGGATCGACTCGATATCCATGTGGTTCGTCGGCTCATCGAGCAAGATCAGATCGGGTTTGCGCAACAGGATTTTCGCGAGTTCGATGCGCATTCTCCAACCGCCTGAAAATTCCGACGTCGGGCGCGTGAAATCCTCGCGCTCGAAACCGAGACCTTTCAAGACCTTTTCGACTTCGGCTTCATAATTCACTTCCTCGATCGAATAGAATTTCTCTGAAAGTTCCGATACGCGCTCGATAAGCTTCATATACGCGTCGCTTTCGTAGTCCGTTCGGATCGTAAGCTGCTCGTTCAAATCGTCGATTTCCTTTTTCATCTTGAACACTTCGGCGAACGCTTTTGAAGCTTCTTCCATCACGGTCGCGTCGTCCTGCGTCAAAAGATGTTGCGGCAAATACGCGATCACGGCTTCTTTCGGGGCCGAAATATTGCCCGAGCTCGGCTTGCTCGCACCTGCGATAATCTTCAACAGCGTCGATTTTCCCGCGCCGTTCTTGCCCATCAACGCAATCTTGTCATTCTCGTTGATCGAAAATGTAATGTCGCTGAAAAGTGTCGTGCCGCCAAAATGTACGGCTATGTCGTTGACTGTAATCATTTTTTTTGTTTAATCGGTTAACCGTTTAGTTGGTTAGGGCCGAGTGGTTTTAAGCGCGCAAAAGTAATGGATAATTGACAATTGACAATTATCGAATGTGAAAATTAGCGGATTAGCGAATGGGCGTGAGGTCAAATTTACACTTCTCTTTTCAGGAACGTTAGATTTTGACAGCGTGGAAGTGCGTCGACGCGAAATTATACTGAACTGAAATCTGTAAATCGTACGCCTTCGTGCAAAAAAAACTTTTGTTTGAAGTCATTTCGGCAAAAAAAATCAGACTAAAAAAACCTTGCAATAATGTATCGATGCCAATCTCCATTTACGATTATACAATTGATTCCTCAAAGAATTGAACTCAAAAAAAATGCATCGCCTACCTACTCCCATGTTAACCTACAACAACGAGTCAAATTCGCTAATCCGCTAATTTTCTAATTTTCTAATTTTCTAATTGACCAATAAAACCTACATTCGTAAACGTCCAACTAAAAAATCACAACTCTTGAAAAAACAACTACTTATCCTATTATTGTGTTTGTCATTCCTTCCCGCGTTGGCGCAAGGCGTTTGGCAAAAAGCATCTGAGACCGAAGCTTCTAAATCGGGCAAGAAACCACGCGTTTCCATTCCCGCAAAACAGGAATTTTTCCGACTCGACCTCGACGCCTTCAAACAATCGTTGGCGAATGCCCCGATGCGCGGTTCAGTTTCGAATCTCGTCCTTCCATTTCCCGACAGCGACGGTAACATCCAGCATTTCCGAATTTGGGAAGCGCCCGTGATGCATCCCGAACTCGCCGCGAAACATCCCGACAATAAATCCTACGTCGGGCAAGGCATCGAGAATCGCTCGTCGATCTTGCGTTTCAGCGTCACGATGTTTGGTTTGCATGCGATGACTTTAGCGGCAAATGAAGGCACGTTTTACATCGATCCATTTTCAATCGACGGAAATTACTATTCGGTTTATGCGCGCAAAGGCCTGACGACGCCAAACGGTTTCAATTGCCTCACGTCTGACACCGAACCTGAAATGCGCCTACAGGACATTTCGGCACAACCGCAGGACAACGGCGTGTATCGCACGTACCGAACCGGAATCGTAACGACTGTGGAATTTTCGGCTTTCCATATCAACGCCGCAGGCCTGAACTCGGGAACATTGGCCCAGAAGAAAGCCGCTGTTTTGGCAGCCGTAACCATTACGATCACTCGCGTGAACTCTATGTTCGAACGCGATTTGTCGGTGTTCTTGCAACTTATCCCGAATGAAGAAGACGTAATTTTCGTCGATACCGACAACTTGACCGACAACGACGTCGGAGCACTCATCGGAGAAACACAGGAAACGCTCGACGATATCATCGGAACCGCCAATTACGATTTCGGCCACGGTGTCGGGACTTCGGGCGGCGGGCTCGGCGGCGGTCAACCTTGTGCTGAAGGTGCGAAAGCATTCGGAGCTACAGGACTTGGCGCACCGGTCGGCGATCCGTTTGACATTGATTACGTCGCACATGAAATGGGCCATCAATTCGGAGCGGCTCACACGTTCAACAATTCATGCGGCGGCAACCGCGACAACAACTGGTCGTACGAACCCGGAAGCGGAAGCTCGATCATGGCGTACGCCGGGATTTGCGCGCCGAACATCCAGAACAATTCCGATGCGCAATTCTTCGCGGGAAGCATCGCCCAGATCCGCAACACGATCAACGGAGGCGGCGGAAGTTGCACCGTGAACACATCGAACAACAATTCCCGTCCGACATCTGACGCAGGAATCGATTATACGATCCCAAAAGGCACTGCTTTTATCCTGACCGGTTCCGCCAGCGATGCCGACGGCGATGCGCTTACCTATACGTGGGAACAATACGACCGCGAAATCTCGACACAGCCACCGACAGCTTTGGCTACGAACGGCCCGAACTTCAAACCGCAAATCCTTACCGATGTACCGGTTCGTTACCTACCGCGACTTGCCGACGTTTTGGCGAACAATCTTGCGCCGATGTGGGAAGTCATTTCAAACGTCGCACGTGAATACAATTTTGCGTTTACCGTGCGCGACAACAACCCCAACGGAGGCGAATCCACAACCGATTTCATGAAGATTACCGTAAATGGAACGGCCGGACCTTTCGTCGTGACATACCCGAGTTCTTTAGTGAGCTGGCAGGCAACCTCGAACCAAACCGTCACATGGAACGTTGCTGGAACCACGGCGAACGGCGTAAATACGGCGAACGTCGACATCCTTCTTTCGACGAACGGAGGTTTGAATTTCAACTACGTATTGGCCGAAAATGTCCCGAACGACGGCTCACAGACCATCACCGTACCGAATCTTCCGGGAACCGCAAATCGCATCATGGTGCGCGGCAACGGCAATATTTTCTATGACGTCTCGAATCAGAATTTCGCGATCACATCGCCCGCAGCTACATTTTTGCTGCATTTGAACAGCCAGCAGAACGTAAACTTCTGTCAGGGATCGAGCAATACATATTCGTTCCTGTATCAGGCCGTTTCAGGATTTTCAGGCACTACGAATTTCTCGGTAAGCGGGCTTCCTGCTGGCGCGACAGCGAATTTCAGCCCTGCATCGACTTCTTCAAACGGTGAGATTCTCATGAATATTTCTAGCGGCACGGCGGCTCCGGGCGTATATGAACTTTTGTTCACGGCCGTTTCGGGCGCAATCACCAAGACAGAGTCGGTGTTCGTGTCATTGTTCAGTCCGAATTTTGCGACACTTACACTGAATTCGCCTGCGAACCTTACCAACGGAACAGGTTTGACGCAAACACTTCAATGGTCGGCTGACCCGAATGCCTCCGATTACACGATTTTCGTCGCAACCGATGCGGCGTTTACGAACGGTTTCATAACGGCTTCGTCCAATACGAATTCATTTGAGCTCACTGGGCTTGCCGAAGCGACGACGTATTACTGGAGAGTGATCGCTTCAAACGCGGGTTGCGCGGGCACGGTTAGCAGTGCATTCCAATTTACGACGGGACAATTGGTTTGCGATGATTTCGCAGCGACCGACGTTCCGGTCGAGATTCCGTCGGATTCAGCCATTACGGTTGCAGGTTACATGACGATCGCCGACGCTTTCGACATCCAAAGCGCGACGGTTTCCTTGGACATTTCGCATACTTGGGTAACCGATATGGCCGTGAAACTCATCAGCCCGTCAGGAACCGAGGTCGATCTGTTCACAAACGTTTGCGGTGATGCCGACGATGTCGTGGCAACGTTCACCGATTCAGGCGCGACGTTGAACTGTTCGGGCGGAACTCCTGTAATCTCGGGAACGTTCAGGCCTGAAACGCCGCTAAGTGCATTGGCCGGCGAAACGAGCACAGGCGAATGGGCATTGCAAGTCTATGACGAGTTCGCTGAAGATGGAGGTTTCATCAATTCCTGGAGCCTGAACTTGTGCAGCATCGAACCTGCTTTGGCCTTGCCTGAAAATCAGATGATCGACTTCGTATTGTATCCAAATCCCAACAATGGAAGTTTCACGATCCAAATGAACGGATTCAGCGGCGATTTTGAAATGAACGTGTACGACATGCGCGGACGCCGCATCTTCGAAAAGAAAACCGTATCCAATGGAGGTGTTTTCCTGCAAAACGTCTCGCTTAACGCACAGGCCGGAATTTACATGATCGAGATGTCAAGCCAGGGCCGACGCATGGTCAAGAAATTCGTCGTGAAATAAAAAATGATTCCACGAAAAACAAGAACAGCCGGGCAAATCGCTCGGCTGTTTTATTTTTTTCAATTGCTTAACTATTCTTAACTTCTTAATTGTAAAATACCATACGATTTATAAGCTGATTGTAATTACGATTGCCGGAAGTTAGTTCCCAAAACCGCCGTCAATGTCTAAACTCGCGCCATTAATGTAACCCGATTCATCTCCCGCCAAAAACGCGACCATCGCCCCGACTTCACTCGCCGTTCCATACCGTCCGACCGAAATATGCGGCATCAGCATTTCAGCAAACGGACCGCTCGCGGGATTCATGTCGGTATCGATAGGTCCGGGCTGTACATTGTTGATCGTAATCCCAAGCGGGCCGAAATCTCGCGCCAAACCTCTCGTCAAACCTTGGACCGCGGCTTTGCTCATCGCGTAAACTCCGCCGCCTGCGAACGGCATACGGTCGGCGTTGATGCTGCCGATGTTGATGATCCGGCCGCCGCGTTGCAAGTGTTTCGCCGCTTCTTTAATCGCGATGAACGGAGCACGTACGTTGATCGCGAAAATCTTGTCGAAGTCTTCGATGCTGAAATCCTCCAACGGAGCGAATGTTCCGATTCCCGCATTGTTGACGAGAATGTCGAGTTTCCCGAATTCGGAGATTGTCTTTTTTACGGCATGTGAAAGTGCGGTTTCGCTCGCGCTGTCGGCTAAAATGGCGATCACCTTGCCGCCTTGCGATTCGAGTTCGGCTATGAGTCCGTTTGCTTTTTCTGGATTTCCGGCGAACGTGAACGCGACGATTGCGCCTTCATTTGACAACCTGCGTACGATTCCTGCCCCGATGCCGCGTGAGCCTCTTGTTACCAATGCTACTTTATTCGATAAATTTTTCATGATCTTTTTAAATTATGATTTGTGATTTGTGATTTGCAAATCGCTGTGATTTACAGGTACAAAGTTGCACCCACAGGCAAGTTGTTTCCGCTGACAAAAGGCAAAAAAAAACCTTGACATTTGTCAAGGAAACTGATGTTTTGAACGCCCGATTATTTCTTGGCCCTTATACGGCTCAGGGTTTCGGGCGAAATGCCGAGGAACGACGCGATCATATGCAAAGGCACGCGATTGCTCATGTCAGGATAGATTTTGAGGAACTGCCCGTACTTTTCCTCGGCCGTGTGCGTGATGTTCGATTGGACGCGGTTTTGAAGCGAGATGAAACTTCGCTCGAGCAGGTCGTACATCATCTCGTTGAGCTTTGGGATCTGGATGCGCAGTTTGGCCGTGTCTTGTTTCGGGATCAGGATTACCTCTGAATCTTCGTAAGCTTCGATGTTGTAGCGCGCGGGTTCGCCCGAAATGTAACTTTGGCGATCGCCCGTCCACCAGTTTTCAGGGCAGAACTGCAACACGTGCTCCTGCCCTTTATCGTCGACTTTATACGTTCGCATGAGGCCTTTGCACACGAACGCATCGTATTTCCAAATGTCGCCTTCTTGTAGTAAATATTGACGCTTGCGCAGTTTTCGTTCGATGGCGACTTCGCGGATGAGTTCGAATTCTTCGTCGGAGATCGAGGTTTTTGAGTTCAGGTATCTTTTGAATACTTCGAGCATTTTTTGGACTGTTGGACACGTTGGCTTTGGACTCGCCTGCGGCTTTTGATTGTGTTCGTTAAAATTAATGCTTAGTCTTCAGAACTGACTATGAAAACAACGGATTCTTGATTTCATACCAACATTCGGGTTCGCCTTCATACAGGAAGTCCTCGGTGTGTTTGAGGCCGCATTTTTCAAGCGCGTTGCGCGATGCCTTGTGTGCGGCGCTTACGTAAGCATTTATGACGGGCAATTTCATTTCGTTGAAACCGAAATCGATGAACGCCGACGACGCCTCGGTCGCGTAACCTTTTCCCCAGAATTCTTCCCGCAGACGATAACCGAGATCGTAAAACGTTTCGCGCCCGTTCACGTTGCGTTCAAGTTTCAAGCCGACCCAGCCGATGAATTCGCCCGATGATTTTTCAATGGCCGCCCAGCGCCCGATGCCGTTGTCGATATATTGTTGCTTGATGTTGGCGATCCACGACAGCGATTCCTCGATGGAACTCACGGTTCTGTTACCTAAGAAAATATGCACGTTCGGATTCGAATCGAGCGCGAACATGCCCGCGGCGTCGGAATCTTGTAGTGGCCGAAGCAATAAACGTTCGGTTTCTATGGTTGTTTGCATAGTCAAATATAAACTTTTTGTGATTCCCGGAACGTGCGCGCGTTAGGGATGCAAGTGGAAATCCCACAGGCTTGAGGCACGAGAGCCGAGGAATTGGAACGGGCAGCCCGGCCGCGACTCAAAAAACGCGAATTTAGTCAAAACGGGCTGTCGCGGCAACGCCCAAAAAACAGCCCAAGTTCGAATCGGAATGCCTAATTTTGCAAAAAACGACACATGCCGCTAATCGATTACAGCAATTTTCTCGACAAGATCCTGCCCAAGCCGAAGTATAAAAAGTCGTTCCGCAACGCCAAGCAGTCGTACCTGAACCGCGTGCGCCTTGCCGTGACGCTGTTTTATTTTGGAATGGGTTATACGTTCGCGTCGTGGGCAAGCCGGATTCCCGACATCAAGGCGAATCTCGATTTGAGCGAGGCCGACCTGGGAACGATCCTGTTCGCGATCCCGATCGGGCAATTGATCGCGCTGCCGATTTCAGGCAAGACCGTCACGAAATACGGTAGCCCGAAAGTGCTTTTGATCTCGTTGTTCCTGTATGCGCTGAGCTTGGTCTGCTTGGGATTCTCAGAAGTCTCGTGGCAGTTGGCGCTGTCGCTGGTATTGTTCGGAGTTACGGGGAATTTCTGCAATATCGCCGTCAATACGCAAGGAGTTTACGCTGAAGGCCTGTTCCCGAAACCCATCATGGGCTCGTTCCACGGCTCATGGAGTTTGGCGGGATTTGGCGGCGCGCTCACGGGAATGGGCATGAACGCGTTGGGTTATTCGCCCGCGGTGCATTTCGTGTTCACGGCGATCGTGATTTCATTGATCATTCTTACGAACCGAAATTTTTTGGTCAAGGCGAAACCGGTTAAGGAAGGCGAAAAAATGGGATTCTGGGCCGGTTTCGGAGGCATTTTGATCTGGCTCGGCGTGATCGCGTTCTGCTGCCGGACGAGTGAAGGCGTGATGTACGATTGGAGCGGCGTGTATTTCAGGGAAGTCGTGCATGCCGAGGGTGCGATGTCGATGATCGGATACTCGGCGTTTATGATCACGATGACGTTCGGACGGTTTTTGAGTGATAAGCTCGTGGGAAGATTCGGACGGCGAAATATATTGATCGCAAGCGGGATCACGGTTTCGATCGGGCTTTATGCGGCGGTCGCATTTCCGGTCCTGATTCCTGCGACATTGTCGTTCATGCTTGTCGGGATTGGGGTTTCGATGATTTTCCCGATCGTGTTCAGCATTGCGGGATCGAACCCGAATGTGCCCACGAGCGCGGCGTTGACGGTGATCACGAGCATCAGTTTCCTGGGATTCTTGACCGGGCCGCCTGTAATCGGTTACATAGCCGAGCAATCGAGTTTGCGTTATTCTTTCGCGTTCGTTGGAATATTCGGCCTCGTAATTTCGTTATTGGTGAAGTCGGTGAAGGAAATCCGATGAGACAACCATGAAAAAAGTCGTTTTTCTGTTACTGATTTTGGTTTCCTGCGCCGACGAGAAGTCGAAATCCGTTTCATTTTCTACGTCCGACTCGAAATACTTCACCGCGATTTCAGCGAATGACGTGGCTTTGAGCCAGCCGCAATTTGGAGACTGGCGCCAACAGCACATCGAAAAGAAACAGACGTTCGAGGACTACGTTTCGGACAATCCTTTTATTCCCGACGACGATCAAAAAGTCATTTACTTGCAGCCCATCGGAAAATTCGATTCATTGCAGGTCAAGGCCATCGAATTGACGCGCGAATATGTGGAAATTTTCTTCCAGCGCAAGACGGTTGTGCTCGACGCGATTCCGGACGCGGGAATTCCGGCAGGTTCCAGACGTCAAAATTTCGGACATGAACAACTGAAAACGGGTTATATCTTACACAAAATTTTAGCACCTGACATTCCCGACGACGCGATGGCGATCATGGCGATTTCACAGAAGGATTTGTATCCGAATGAGGATTGGAATTACGTTTTCGGGCAGGCTTCGTATTCGAAACGCGTTGGCGTGACGTCGATTTTCAGGTTGCAGGATGAATATTTGGGCGGTTCGAATTTCGATGTCTGCGTGAGGCGATTGGCGAACGTTTCGGTGCATGAAATCGGGCATATGCTCACGATACATCATTGCCTGTTCGCGAAATGCGTAATGAACGGCAGCAATAATCTTCAGGAAACCGACGCGGGCCCAATGCGTTTGTGCAGCGATTGCCAGAAGAAATTAAAGTGGAATTTGGGTTATGACAATAGTGATCGGTTAAAAGACTTGCTTGGGTTTTCGAGAAAACATTTGGTTGGTGACGTTGGTGAACTCGAGAAAGATATGGCGGTTGTAGGACGGTGATTTTTGAACAGTTAAGATAGTTGAGAGAAGTTAAGGGATTGGGTTAATTGTTTTTCACAGGGAAATATATGAAAATAGCATTTGGGTTTTTGGCGGTTTTGGTTTTGTTTTTTGCATGTTCTGATGCGAAACCGAAATATGTCGCGGTCCAAAAATCGCCTACGCCAAAACAGCGGATCGATACGGTTTACGTCAAAGACAGTGTCGTGAGCAAGGAGCGACTTTATGACAATCTCTCGAAAACGCAGAATTTCAAGCTCACGTATTTTGAAAAGTCCGACGGCAAAAAACCTTTGCAACATTTTTGGACGATCGTGATTTACGATAAAAAAATGAAGCGTCTCGATTCGATCGTGCAGCCCGTTTACGTTTTATTGTCGTCTATGGTCGACTTAAATAATGTGCGGTCATACGCCACGGGAATCAACGAAAACATGCAGGCGCCTGACAATTATTACGGTGATTTTGTCGTGGCCGATTTTAACTTCGATGCTAAAAACGATTTTGCGATCCTCAACGATATGGGCGGGAACGGCGGTCCGTTTTATAGTTTTTACATCCAACAGCAGGACAAGACTTTTTCATCGGACAGATTTTTACAGGATTCGATGACATACTTTCCGACGAAAATAGATAAACAAAAACAACAACTCGTCACGTACGTCCACGCGGGAGTATGTTGGGTCGGCGAACATAAATACGAGAAAATCGGAAACGGTTGGAAACAAGTTTCGCACAAAAGAATCGATGTCTGTGACGATACGAAAAAATCCGGAAAGAACTGAATCAGTTTAAGATCGACGCGAGTTCTCTCTGGAATTCAACATCGTCGTTGAACTTCGCGTGTCCCAAACCTTTTATCGTGAAGAATTTGATTTTTGGGTTTTCGGCCATTATTTGAATTGAATTTTCATACGGAACGACCTTATCCTCGGTGCCGTGAAACATGTAGATCGGGCAATCCACTGACTTCAGGTATTCCGAAGTCGTAAAATTGTACCGCAACAACGACATCGGGACCATTGGGAAACGCTTCGTTGCGATCGATGCCAAATCGTAATACGGCGCCTGTAAAATCAAGGTTTTCGGATGTTCTTTGCCCGCGAGCCAGGCGGCCGGACCGGTGCCGATCGAGAAGCCCGTGACGACGATTTTGTCTTCAGGGTACGATTTCATCATATAGCGATAAGCCGTGCGGATGTCCTCGAGAAATTCGTCCTTATCGGTAATTTCGCCACCGCTTTTGCCGTAACTGCGATAATCGAGGATGAACAAATCGTAACCGAGTTTCGTGTACACGTCGCTCATATATCCCCAGCCTTCGAGCGATCCGCCGTTTCCATGCAGGTAAAAAATAAGTCCTTTCGATGGTTTTTCGGTCTTGAAGAGCAGGCCGTTCAGCGTAATGTCGCCGGTTGACGGAATGTTGATTTCCTCGAACGATGCCGCGTAATTGAATTTATAATCGGCGGCCAATTTTGGAGGCGCATGGAAAATAAGTTTCTCCTGGAAGAAATACAAAAACGTGAGTGCCGCGATGTGGATCAAAACCAAAACGCCCAAAACCCTGAGTAATCTGCGGACAAACTTCATTTCGTATTTTTCAGGCAATATTTACTAATCAACTCTTTGACTTCAGTTCCGAATTTTTGTTCGAAACCTAACGCCTGCGCTTTTTTCAGGTCGGCGCAAGCCAAATCTGTTTTGGACATTGCGATATAAATCAACGCGCGATTGCGGAACGCATACGGATTTTCAGGATAAATTTCAATCGACCGCTCCACGTCGGCAAGCGCTTCCTTGGCCTGCCCGATCTGTAATTTGGAATATGCCCGGTTGTTGAAACTGAACGCGGCTTTGTCGGGAATCGCGATGATGGTCTTGTCGAAAATCGCAATAGCCTCAGTATGCCTGCCTTTTCCCTGATATAAAAATCCAAGATTGTTCCAGACGCTATTGCTGGGCGGCACGAGCTTGACTGCCTTTTCATAATACGAAATAGCGTCGTCGGTGTTCCCGTTTTCCATGCTCACCGCACCCAACATCACTATCGGAGCGACATTTCCGGGGTCAAGTTTGTGCGAAAATTTGAAATTTTGGACCGCGCTGATCCTGTAATCGCCCTGCATATCGACATATCCCAGCATATTGTACAGCCCGCTGTTCAACGCATCGTCCTTGACATTGGCGATCGCCTGCTCAAGTGCCGTGGTCGCCGCGGGATAATTTTTCACATTCATCGCGGCTAATGCCTTTAACGCATAAATCATCGGATTTTCGTCCATTTCCTTTTTGGGAACGGCTTCCAGTTCATCGAAAATCTGTTGGAAAGATTCTTTTTCGACAAGTACTTTTATTTTCTTGAGCCGGTCGTAAGTCGCTGGCGATATTTTCGTGCTGTCGATATATTCATTCACATCGAGTTCACTCGACATGTTGCTTGAAAACGGCGTTTCACCTTCAGTAAAAACGTTGGTTTTCTTGACTTTTTGAGCCGACGCGATGCTGACCATAACGATCAATATGAAGATGAGCGCCTTATTCTTCCTCATCAGTAGCGTCGTCATCCTGATCATCGTCGGGTTCAAAGAACATTGGTTCGGTCATCACTTTATCGGCGATGATCTCGACGCGCTCGGTGATTTCGCGGCACGTGAAGATGAATTGGGTTTTGGAAACGCTTTCGGCAAGTCGCAAGATTATCGCGTCCTGACGATTCTTGAATAAGACGTCGGCGTCATCGACCGCGAAGAAACGGATCGTCGTCAGGTTGAATCCTGCAGAAGCGAACAACGCGTTCACTCGCGTCGGCGTTCCCACGATCACATCCATTCCAAGTGAAATCATGTTCTTGTCGTAATCGATATCGCCTTTGTCGTGCGACCCGATGACGCGCAAACCCGTGTATTGCCCGTACTTTTCGAATTGCTCGACGAGTTCGAGAACGCTTTCCTTGTCCTGTGTCAAAAGCAACGCGCGCGTACTTTCGCCTTCAGGTTTTTGAAGTTTTTGGATCGTATTTACGACGAGAGCCGTGGTTTTGCCCGAGCCGCCCGGAGAAGCGATCACGCAGTCGGCGCCGCTTTTTATGGACGACCAGGTGTCGATCTGTAGCGTCGTGGCATGTGACAGGCCTTGTTCTGATAAGGCTTTCTCGAGATTCGGATGTATTTTCTTTAATTGCATATCGGTGCAAAGGTCAGCTTTTTGTATCGGTTTTGCTAATCGGAATTTGCAGGGTTTCGTGTCAGTCGGCGCGGAAACGTTCAAGCGATTGCCAATATTTGTCTTTGTACATGTCGTAACTCACGTTGAGAAGATCGCGATAACTTAGTATAAGCGCGTACAAAATCTCTGACGGTTTCCTGAAATCCTTGCACGCGAAATAAATGCAACGCAGGCTGTCAGCGGTTTCACGCGCGACGTTGAGATAACCGTCGGCGTCTTTGAGCTCGTCCATGATCTCGAGTTCGAACTTGTCCATGAGCGCATACGTCGCATCGTCGGGCATGCCGTTGAGGTCGGTTCCGTCATATGCGATTTCTATTTTTAGAATCCACGGATGAGAACCTTTCGCTTCCCAATCGAGCAAAGACGAATTCACGATCGCGATCAGCGGCAAGTCGTTTTCAAGCGTGGCTTCGAGGCTCGTGTACTCGTCGTCCTCGGTGTCGCGGCGCGTGCCTTCGTACTTTTCCACGAATTCCTTTTCGCGCCAGATCAGATAATCCTGGAGTTTGGAAATCGGGATCAGGTCCTCATTTTCTGACGGTTCGGCCTTGATCCACAAATTGTCAATGCTCGTCACTGAATTGAGTTCGCCCAGATAATTGTCGAGGAACAGATAAATCCCGTTCGTAATCTGCGGTTTTTCGTCCTCGGTATACTTTTCAAAGACGATGGTGATGTCGATCTCGTCAGGATATTGGGCGCTTGTATTCGGATAAAACCAAATGTTCGAGTCGTTGAATACGTATTCGCCCATGTCAATCTGCAGTTCCGTGATGTCGGTTTTGGGTTTCAATGCCGTGAATTTCCAATTCTTTAGCGACGGAGACGCGGCGACCAGATCCTCGGTGAACGCTATGTTCTTGATGATGCCATCGGGCGTGAAGATGAGTTCGGCGATTTTCGCGTCGCGCATTCCCGTCAACAAATAAATGTCGGGACGCAATGCTTCAAGCCTCGATGAAAGTTCGTCGAAAAAAGTCGCGTGCAGGTTTTCGCCTCCCGCGATCGCTTTATAGAAACGCTTCTCGTTCGCGGCGAACCACTTCCAGAATTGCGCGATTTCGTCATCGGGCAAGTGCTGTTTGCCGAAGAGATGTTGCAGAAAATTCATAGGCGGGTTACTTGCTTGCGAACATTTTAACGTCGGCTTCAGATATTTCGCTTCCGCCGAGAATGATCAGGCGTTCGACCACGTTCCGAAGTTCACGGATGTTTCCCGTCCAATCGTATTCCTGCAGCAATTTGATCGCCGAGGCCGAAAACTTCTTGGCTTCCTTGCCTTGCTCCTCGCCTATTTTCGACGCGAAATGTTCAATGAGCAGCGGAATGTCGTCGCGGCGATCGTTCAGCGCGGGAACTTTGACGAGAATGACGGCCAGTCGGTGGTATAAATCCTCGCGAAACCGACCTTCGGCTATTTCTTTTTTAAGGTCTTTATTGGTCGCGGCAACGACACGAACATCAACCTTTATTTCCTTTTCATCCCCGACGCGTGAAATTTTGCTTTCCTGAAGCGCACGCAATACTTTGGCTTGGGCCGAAAGACTCATGTCGCCGATCTCGTCCAAAAATATCGTGCCTTTGTCAGCGGCTTCGAACTTGCCTGCGCGGTCTTTCACGGCCGATGTAAACGCGCCTTTCACGTGGCCGAACAACTCGCTTTCGATGAGTTCACTCGGAATCGCGGCGCAGTTCACCTCGATGAGCGGCGCATTCGCACGTTCGCTTTTTTCGTGCAGCCAGTGCGCGACGAGTTCTTTCCCGGTTCCGTTCGGGCCGGTTACGAGTACGCGCGCCTCGGTCGGGGCGACTTTCTCGATGATGTCTTTTATGTGATTGATCGCGTCGCTATGCCCGATCATTTCGTAATGGCGGCTAACTTTCTTCTTGAGGATCTTGTTCTCGACGACGAGTTGTTTCTTGTCGAGCGCGTTACGCACCGTGTTGAGCAATCGGTTCAGGTCGGGTGGTTTCGAGATGTAGTCGAACGCGCCGAGACGCATCGCCTGGATCGCGGTTTCCATGTCGCCGTGGCCGGAAATCATGACCATAGGGATTTCGGGTTTGATTTTCTTGACGGCTTCGAGAAGTTCCACTCCGTCCATTTTTGGCATTTTGATGTCGCACAACACGAGGTCGTAATCGGTGGCTTTTATTTTTTCGAGGCCTGCGACGCCGTCTTCGGCTTCTTCGACCTGGTAAGTGTCGCTTTCTTCAGAGAGTATTTTTCCGAGCACGCGGCGGATGGCGGCTTCGTCTTCGATGACTAGGATTTTGGGCATTTTTTTTTGTTTAGGGTTTAGAGTTTAGGGTTCATTCGTTTACCGAGGACGTTTGGGGAACTTTACAACGATAAACTCTAAACTTCAAAATCGGAATTTACGAAAGTTCACGGGAATTACCGCGTTAACAATTTCCCAAAATGTCATGGAAAACGCGAATTCATAGCCCGGATGGAAGCGGAAAGCCTTTCTTTAAAAAATCCCCGTTTTGCCAAGCCGCGACAGCGACCATCGGAAGCTCGTTGCGGGTTGTTGCAAAACCGGATTTTTTTAGGAAGCTTGAAGCGGACAGCCGGAATAGCTCCAAATAAAATTTTTATTTTTGAACAGTTGAGATAGTTAAGGAAGTTAAGGTTGCTTCGCACTTCCGACTGCGATTTTATCCCCAACGAAGCGTTTCCCTGCGATCAATTTCCATTCGCTAATCCGCTAATTTTCTAATTATCTAATCATCTAATTAATACCTCACCCACCGAATCATTTCCTTCCAAGTCGGTTTCTTCCCATACATTAAAATTCCGACGCGGTAAATCTTGGCCGAAAACCACACGACGCCAAAGAATGTCGCGAACAAAATGACGATCGAGAGCGCGATTTGCCACAACGGAACGCCGAAGGGGATCCGCATGAGCATTACGATCGGTGACGTTAGCGGAATCATCGAAAATGTCGTGGCAACCGTTCCGTGCGGATCGTTTATTACCGTGAAGAACCCGATGTAAACGCCCAGGATCAACGGCATGATGATAGGGAAAAGGAATTGCTGGGAATCGGTTTCGTTGTCGACGGCGGCACCGATCGCGGCGTAGAATGAACTGTATAAAAAGTAGCCTCCGATGAAATAGATGACGAATGAGATTATCGTCGTTGCGATGGGCAATTTCCATAATTCGCTGATGTACAATTGGGTCGTGTTTCCTGCGGTTTGCTGGGCTGCGGCGACTGCATCGGGTGAAACGGCGTGGCTCGCGACATCGACGCCGAAAAATGCCGACGCGCCGAACAGTAAGCACATTCCGATTATCGCCCAGATCAAAAATTGCAGCACGCCCGCGAGCGATGTGCCGATGATTTTGCCCATCATGAGCTGGAACGGCTTGACCGACGAGATGATGATCTCGATGATGCGGTTCGTTTTTTCCTCGATCACCGAGCGCATGACCATATTGCCGTAAATGATGATGAACATCATGATCAGGTAGCCGAATGCGCCGCCGATCGCGATCTTGATCTCGTTCAATCCCTTGACGCTTTCCTCGCCGGTTGCTTTGGACAGGCCGATCTGGACTTTCGATTGGGCGTTTTTGATCGCGAGCGTGTCGAGTTTCGCGACTTCGAGGTTGGCTTTCGTGATGCGCGTCGAGATCACGTCTTCAAGTTCCGACAAAAATCCCATGCCGGGACTGTCGTTTGAAATGTATTGGATGTTTTTCTCGAGCGATTTGTTATCGGACTTTGGAATCACGAGCACGCCTTCATAACGTTCCGCGGTCACGCTGTCTTTGAGCGTCTGGATGGGAACCGACGTCTTGTCGAGATAGGAATACTCATCGTTCGACTTGAATTCGGGAACAAATAATCCGGTTTCGTCGTGGATCGCGATTTTTTTTACGTCGGCTTTTAACGAGCTTAGGTATCCGACGAAGAATGCGATTCCCGCGAATAACAGCGGACTCAAAAACGTCATGACGATGAAGGATTTGTTGCGGACTTTGGCGGTGAATTCGCGTTTGATTATTAAGGTTAGTACGCTCATGATTGGATGTTGATGCGTTGATTTGTTTATGCGTTTATTTTATTTGTTTAGAGTTTAGGGTTTAGAGTTTTTTCGTTCGGTCTTTGGTACCTCGTATCGTTTCGAAGCTGATAATTTTCGGCTACCCAAAACCAACCCGAAACTCTAAACACTAAACTTTTTACTTCTCCGTCACAGTCTGAATAAAAATATCGTTCACACTCGGAATCTTCTCCACGAAATGCGTCACCTGTCCGCGGTTTACGAGAACCGAAAGCAGTTCGTTGGGTTTGGAGTCGCCGATCTGGATGCTGAGTTTGAGTTCGTCGTTTAAAGATTTAAAATCGGCTTGGGCAATCATGAACCGTTGTGAAAGGTCGTACATCAGGCCTTCGACATTGTCGGTCAAAATTCCGACTTCGAAATCTTTGGTTCTATGTGCGCGCTTGACGTCGATGAGTTTGCCTTCGATCAATTTGTTCGATTTGTGGATCAGCGCGATGTCGTCGCACAATTCTTCGACCGATTCCATGCGATGCGTCGAGAATATGATTGTGGCGCCCTGTTTTTTGAGTTCGAGGATTTCGTCTTTGATCAGGTTCGCGTTCACGGGATCGAAACCGGAAAACGGCTCGTCGAAAATGAGCAATTTGGGTTTGTGCAAGACGGTCACGACGAACTGGATCTTTTGCGCCATTCCTTTTGATAGCTCCTGGATTTTCTTGTTCCACCAACCTTTTATTTCCAATCGGTCGAACCAATATTCGAGTTGTTTTTTGGCTTCGGCGTGCGACAATCCCTTGAGTTGTGCGAGATACAGGCATTGTTCGCCGACTTTCATCGATTTGTACAAGCCGCGTTCTTCGGGCAGATAACCGATATTCGCGATGTGCTGCGGACCGAGTTTTTCGCCGTCTAAAATGATTTCGCCGCTGTCGGGCAACGTGATCTGGTTGATGATGCGGATCAGTGAGGTCTTTCCGGCGCCGTTCGGACCTAATAGCCCGTAGATGCTGCCTTTCGGAACCGATAAAGAAACGGAATTGAGTGCCGTAAAATCGCCGTATTGCTTGACGACATTGCGGGCTTCGAGAATGTTGGACATTGGTATTGATTATTGAGGTAAAGGTAGTAAAAATAGACACGCTGCGCTTTAGACACGCGTTGCTTTGGACGCGGCTGCGCCTTTGGACACACTTCGTTCTTGGATTCGAATCGTTAACCTTGACGAAATCGGTCGAAAGGCGCAGCCGCGTCCAAAGCGTAGCGCATCCAACAATTCAAAAAAAAACCCACCCTTATTTGCACAAGGATGGGAAAAATTGCTATGAAAAAGAAATTACTAGTTACCTAGTAACAATTCCAAAAGTAAAAATGTTTTTTCAATTACGAAAACATATCCTTGACTTTTTCAAAAAAAGATTTCTCGCTCTTTTCAGGAGCCGGAGTGAAATTGCTTTCGGTGAGTGATTTCTCGAAAAATTGCTTCTGTTCTTTGTTGAGTTCGCGTGGCGTCCAAACGTTCACGTGAACGAGCAGATCGCCGCTTCCGTAGCTGTTCAGGCTTGGAATTCCCTTGCCTTTCAAGCGTAGGATTTTTCCCGATTGGATGCCTTCCTCGAGTTTGATCCGGACTTTTCCGTTCACGGCGTCGATGTCTTTGGAAACGCCCAAAACGGCTTCAGGGAAACTGATATACAGATCGTAATGCAGGTTTTCGCCTTCGCGCTTCAGGAATTCATGCTCGAGTTCTTCGATCGCGACAATCAAATCGCCCGGAATTCCATTGCCCGGAGCGTCGTTCCCTTTATTGGAAACCTTTAGTTGCATGCCGTCGGAAACACCTGCAGGAATCTTGATCGATACCGTTTCGTCTTCCATGATCATGCCGTGCGCATCGGCATCTTTGGGTTTGTTGTCGATGATTTGTCCGACGCCTTGGCATTGCGGACACGTCGACGCCGATTGCATGCGACCCAAAATCGTATTCGTCACGCGCATCACCTGGCCTTGGCCGTTGCACGTCGGACATGTTTTATACGTAACGCCTTTCGCCTGGATCTTGCGTTTTACTTTTATTTTTTTCTCGACGCCGTTCGCGATTTCCTCAAGCGTGAGTTTTACTTTGATGCGAAGATTGCTGCCTTTCACGCGACGTTGGCCTGCGCCTCCGCCGAATCCTCCAAAACCGCCGCCTCCGCCGAATGCCGACCCGAAAATATCCCCGAACTGGCTGAAGATGTCGTCCATGTTCATGTGTCCGCCCTGGAAACCGCCTCCGCCCTGTCCGTTGAACGCGTTGTGTCCGAACTGGTCGTACTGCTGGCGTTTCTGCGGATCGCTCAGGACTTCGTAGGCTTCGGCCGCGAGCTTGAAATTCTCTTCGGCAGCCTTGTCGCCCGGATTTTTGTCAGGGTGAAATTCTATGGCTTTCTTGCGGTAGGCTTTCTTGATTTCGGCAGCATCGGCCCCTTTTGAAATGCCGAGTACTTCGTAATAATCTTTTTTCATCTTGCTCAGAATGAATTACAGTTTGGTTATGGCGCGGCTTACTGGCCTGTCACTACTTTGGGGAAACGGATGATCTTGTCGCCCAATTTATATCCTTTTTCAATCACGTCGACGATCTTGCCTTTCATGTCGGGCATTGGAATTTGCGTGATGGCTTCGGCGAAATCGGCATTGAAAACGTCGCCGCTATTAACTTCGACCTGCTCCAATCCTTTGGCAGTCAATGTATTTTTGAATTTGTCGTGAATCAGCGAAACGCCTTTCAACAGGGTTTCGTCACCTACTTTCGTGATTTCAATAATCGCGCGGTCAAAATCGTCAAGAACCGGCAAAAGCGCCAAAAGCACTTCCTGGTTCGCGGTCTTGAACAAATCGATGCGTTCTTTGGCATTGCGTTTCTTGAAATTCTCGAATTCGGCGAACAGGCGCAAAAATTTGTCCTTCTCTTTGGCCAAATCGTCACGAAGTTGTTCTTCGACTGACTTTTCGTCAACAATCAATTGCTCTCCGTTGGCATTCGCCTCAAGTGTCGCCTCGTCTATTTCGTTTACGTTTTCGTTGATATCGTTGGTATCTTCAGTAATCATGGCTGAAAGTGTTGTGAATGTTTATTGATATTTTTTATTCGCGGTTGCGAGGCGGCAAAAGTAGTTCCAATTTGGGTAAAATGTCAAATTGTCATTGGAAAATTAGTAAATTTGAGAATTAGCGGATTGCGAATGATCCGACGGACGGCGAGACATTGTATCGAACAACCTACTTGAATCCATAACCAATCGAAATTCGCTAATTCACTAATCCACAAAAATTTTAATATTTTTTTGGCACTATTTCGATTTCGTTTCTCTATGTTTGTTTCAAAGAAAAATACAAGGTTATGCCTTCGGGCAACAAGACATTATTAATTCACTCGTTAATAGAAAAAGCTCCGACAATCTCGGAGCTTTTTTTATTTGAGTAGGTTTTCAAGTGCGGGTTCGAGAGTCTCGTATTGGAATTTGAAACCCTTTTCAAGCGGCCGTTCGGATTTGACCTTTTGGCTCGCGAACAGCAACATCGACATTTCGCCGAGGATCAGCTTCATCACGAACTCGGGAATTTTCGGCATGAAGTACGGCTTTCCAAGCTTTTTCGCGATGGCGCGCGTCATTTGATCATTGGTCACAGGGTTCGGCGCCGTCGCATTGAACGCACCTTCCCATTGCTGTTCCAAAGCTGTCGTATACATATTCACCAAATCGTGGATGTGGATCCAGGATTGCCATTGTTTTCCGCTTCCGAATGCGGCTCCGAATCCCATTTTCACGGGCTTTTCGATCTGCGGTAACATTCCGCCTTCTTTGGCGAGCACCAATCCCGTGCGGATTTTGCAGACTTTTATGCCGAGTTGGGAAAAACGGTCGGCGGCGTGTTCCCACTTGAGCACGACGTTTCCGAGGAATGAATCGTCGACATTCTTATTATCTTCCGTGTAATATTCGGTCAAACTGTCTTTATATAGTCCGATCGCCGAACCTGAGATGAATTGTTTCACCTGATTCGGATTGTCCTTTATCAATTTGTAAAGCAGATTCGCCGACAGCACGCGACTTTCGATTATTTCCTGTTTGTATTTGCGCGTCCAGCGTTTTGAAATACTGGCGCCCGCCAGATGGATTATGGCATCTACGCCGACGATTGCATTTTCGTCCACGAAGTCTTTCTCGGGATTCCAGAAAAACCCCTGGTAACTGGGTTCGCTTTTAATGGAGGATTTTGTGGTCGTCAGATAATTCACCTCAATCTTGTGCGCCGCAAGTTTGGCCACAAGTTGTGTTCCGATGAGTCCAGTTGCGCCGGTAATGAGCACTTTCATGTTGCGTGTTTTACGTAAAGATACGCCCCGATGCGGCCGTTGGATTGAAAAGAAACGTTAATTGTAAAGGGTTTAACGCGCTATTTCGCCTTGAGCGTCCATTCGAAATCCATGACCGAAACCTGCTCGCCTTTTTCATTGACCGCGACCGATTGCATCCAACACGTCACGCCTTGCCTTGTTTCGACGGCTTGTTGGATCGCCTGACGGATTTTCTCGCCATCGTTGCACGTGAACGTGATTCGTCCCGTTGCTTTTTTGGTGAACACGGCCTTATTGGTCGCGACAAGCATCGAGATATTTTGGCCGTTTTCCTTTATTTCATTGATGACGAGCGCGCCCGTGGAAAGTTCGGCAGCCATTGCTTGAACGGCGAAATACATGGAGTTGAATGGATTTTGATTGATCCATCGATGTTTCGCCGACGTCACGCATTTACCGGAATCGATATGCTTTACGCGCACGCCGCAAAGAAACGCCGACGGCAATTTGAAGAAAAGGAATTTATTCAACTGGCTTTTTGAAACGCCCATGATCGCGGTGATTTCGGGCTAAGGTAATGATTTTTATAAGAGTTTGGGACAGCGTAAAGTTTAACCGTCGGGCTTACGTAGTGATTTTTTTGCCGTGGATTCGCTGATTTTCATATGAGTATAAATAAAGAAACAATCCGTAAATAAATCCATGAATCCGCGATACTATAGATTAGCACGCTAATAATCAACAAATTACACGACTTGCTAAAAAATCCAACTAAAAACCAAAATGTTAACTTTTTGTTAATTATTAGTACTATGCAAAACAAGATACTGTCTTTCGTATATATATTTGCATAAGAAATTACTATCTCATGGAAACAACCTCTACGAAAAGCAAAGCAATGTTGGCGCACTTGAGCACGCTGACCCAATGGTTCTTCCCTTTTGGGAACTTTATTTTCCCGTTGGTAATTTGGAGTACGACGCGAAAAGATTCGTCGTTCACCGACCACCACGGACGCCAGGCCATCAATTTCCAACTCAGCATCTTTTTGTACACGTTGGTTTTGTGCCTGATCGCCATCCCGATTTTGGTTTTCACGATCTTCAAACACGTTCCGTTCCGTGAAATGGCCGACGGTCATGTTTACAACCCCGATCTCACACCTGAAAACGTAACCGGAATCGTAATTCTCGCCATCATCGCCGTCATTTTGTTCTGCTTTTTGAAGGTCGCCGAGTTTTTCCTGGTCATCAACGCGTCGGTAAAAGCGATCGACGGCATCGCGTATGAGTATCCGCTTTGCATTCCGTTCATCGGAAAACCTAAAGAATTAAAAACCGAATCAGTTAAAGAAGATATAAATCAATCACCGGAGTTTCAATCATCAATCAATTCAATTAATAATGAATAATGAATAATTAATAATTGACGTCGGTATCCTAATCAAGATCTGTATGTCCAGTTGTTTATCAGCAGCACCTAATTATTCATTATTCATTGTTCATTGTTCCTTATTAATCAAAAAATCATCAATCATGTTCAAAATCATCATCTCGCTAACCATGTCCCTAGTCGGGGCATTAGCACAAGCTCAGGTTCAGGAAACCAGACAAATGGAAAACTTCAGTAAAATAGTTGTCAGCGACGGCGTCGAGGTCGTAATCACCCTCGAGTCCCAGCCAAGCCTTACAGCTGAAGCCGCCGACGCGCTTTCCCTGAACGATTTGATCACCGAAGTAAAACGCAACACGCTGTTCATCCACACGAAAGACGTTTTGGATTCGCCCGCAAAAATCAGGTTGTCGGTTTCCGACTTATCGTCGATCGAAGTTCTCGACGGTTCCAAGGTAAGCGTCACGAACGCCATCGTTTCCAACGAATTGAAAGTGAAATTATCGGCACGTTCGATTTTTACGGGATCGGTCAACGCCGACAACATGCAACTCACGCTCAAATCAGGTTCGCATTTCAACGGCAACATCGTGTCCAAGAAATTGAAAGTGGACTTGAACGGCTCGTCGGTGGCGAGATTATCGGGCTTCGTCAACCAATCGAGTTTCTCGGCGAGCAACGGTTCGATCTGCGACGCCAAACGTCTGTACACCGATCGCAGCGACATTACGGCCACGACGAATTCGAACGTAATGGCGAACGCCGACGACGACGTCACCATCGACATTACTGAAGGATCACAAGCCAGCTGGGCCGGTTATCCTGAAACGGTGACAATGCCCGAGGACGCGAAAATCGTTTCGAAAACAACATCGGCGATAACGGGATTCTAATCAAAAAAGATACACGCCGGGACCGAAATGAAAATGATGCGAAAACCCGGCGCTAATTATTAATAACAATCGACTATGAATATTGAAAACACTAAAGCCCAGATGCGTAAAGGTGTACTCGAGTTCTGTATTTTGAGCGTCCTTAAAGAGAAAGACGCTTACACATCGGAGATTTTGGATACGCTAAAAAACGCTAAATTGCTTGTGGTTGAAGGCACGGTTTATCCGCTTCTCACAAGGCTTAAAAACGACGGACTTCTCAACTATCGCTGGGAAGAATCGACTTCGGGCCCGCCGCGCAAATACTACGGACTCACCGAGATCGGCAAGACTTTCCTAAATGAATTGAACAGCACCTGGACCGAGTTATCCGATGCCGTAAACATAATCACCAACCAAAAATCGCAATCATGAACAAGACTGTAAATATTAATCTGGGAGGCATGTTCTTCCACATAGACGAGGACGCCTACCAAAAACTCACCCGTTATTTCGACGCGATCAAACGCTCGTTGTCGAACTCAACCGGACAGGACGAGATCATCAAGGACATCGAGATGCGCATCGCCGAGATCATTTCTGAAAAGCACACGCACGAAAAACAAGTCATCAATTCACGCGAAGTCGACGAAGTGATCGCGATCATGGGCCAGCCTGAGGATTACCGAATCGAAGACGACGGACAACCCGCTTCATCATCGGCTTCATACGAAAACCTAAACGCGGGCCGACGCATGAAAAAACTCTATCGCGATACTGAAAAAGGCATGATCGGTGGCGTCGCGACAGGACTCGGACATTACTTCGGGATCGATGCCGTGTGGATCAAGATTTTGTTTTTGATATTCGTATTCGCCGGTTTCGGCACCGGAATTATCGCCTACTTCGTACTTTGGATCGTAACTCCCGCCGCGCTCACTACGGCTGAAAAACTCGAAATGACAGGCGAACCCGTAAACATTTCGAACATCGAAAAGAAAGTCCGCGAGGAATTCGAGAACGTTTCCGAGAAGTTCAAGAACGCGAACTACGACAAGATGGGAAAGGAAGTCAAGACCGGAGCCGAGCGTTTCGTGAACAACATCCTCGAAGTCCTGGGAAAGATTTTCAAGGCGTTCGCTAAAGTGTTGGGCGCGCTGATCGTCGTGTTCTCGGCGTTCATGCTCGCTGCGGGCGTCGTGGCTTTGTTCACGCTTGGTTCGACCACGCTTGTCGACGTGCCGTGGCACAATTACGCCGACGCGGTGAACTACACCGATTTCCCACTTTGGTTCGTAGGCACGCTTGGTTTTCTGGCAGTAGGAATTCCGATGTTCTTCCTGTTCATCCTGGGATTGAAACTGCTCGTGACGAATTTGAAATCCATCGGGAACATCGCAAAATATACGTTGCTGGCTTTGTGGCTGATCTCGATCGGAACCTTGATTACGCTTGGCGTGAAACAGGCGACGGAAATCGGTTCGGACGGAAAAATGGTCGAAAAACAAATCATCAACATCCAGCCCAACGATACGCTTTTCGTGAAGTTCCGCTACAACGATTATTACGCGAAAGACATTTATCGCCACCACGATTTCGCTTTCGTGCAGGACGACAAAGGCAATGAAGTAATCTATTCGAACGAGGTCCATATCGAGATCCTGAGCACCGACGAAAAGCAGCCCTACATCCAAATCGAGAAAATCGCTCGCGGAAAATCGCTTTCAGAAGCCAAGCAACGCGCTGAAAAAATCAAATACGGGTTCACCGTCGAAGGAAATACCGTAACTTTAGACAACTATTTGCTTACCGAAATGTCGAGCAAATACCGCAAACAGGAAGTTCAGATCTTTTTGTATGTTCCCGAGGGAATTTATTTGAGACCCGATAAAAACTTCGAGCATTTCGATTACAGCGACGATTCGTTCTTCAACCTGCATTTCTCGGGGCAATACAAATATAAGGTCGGGAAAGATCAGGTGAAATGTCTCGATTGTCCCGCCGACGAGAACGATTGGGACGATATCGAAGGCACGTTCGACGTTGACAGCGTGAATGTTTCGGGTACGATCGTAACCGACGGCGACACGATTTCCATCAAGGGAACATCGAAAAACGGAAAACCTTTCAAAGGCCTGAAAACGGGCGAAAACGGAGAAATAATCAAAAACGAATAATATGTCAATCATCACTTCAACCACCAGATTCACGCTTGCGGCGCTACTTGCGATTTGTTTCGCCTCATGTCAGGATTTCGATGTCAAAACCATCGTTGGCAGCGGAAACGTAAAAACAGAAACCCGGAATATTCAGGGCAACTTCACCAAAATCAAAGCGAGCCGCGGTCTCGATGTTGAAATTGAACAGGCCGATGTCACGTCGGTGGTGGTTGAAGCCGATGATAACCTGATCTCGCACATTACCACGAAATTAGAAGGAAATACGCTCGTGATCTCGTCCGACTACAACGGTTATACGAACGTGACCGCGAAAAAAGTCACCGTGAAGATGCCCAAGATCGAAGGCTTGACAGCCGAAGCGGGATCAAGCATCCGATCGCTCAATAACTTAATCAGCGAAAACCTTTCACTCGAAACGAACAGCGGCGCGAACATGAAAGTCGTCGTGGAGGCCGAAGACCTGAGCGCCGAATCGTCAAGCGGAAGCACGCTCGAAGTCAGCGGGAAAGCCATCGATTTCGACACGAATTCCTCAAGCGGAAGCGGCGTCGAAGCGGGACAATTGCTTGCGAACGATGTTTCGGCCGACGCAAGTTCAGGCAGTCACATCGTCGTGCACCCGATCGTGAAACTCGACGGGAAGGCCTCGAGCGGCGGATCGGTTGAGTACAATAACGATCCGAAATCTTTGGAAAGAGATGAGAGTTCAGGCGGAAGCGTGGGGAAAAGAACTAATTGACAATTGACAATTGACAGTTAGGGTTGCTCTTGCGCTGGACGTTTAGGATTCCGATTTGATAGTGCGGATTTCCGTGATATACTCTTTGGGTAGGTATCGGCTTTTCTGGTTATAAAGTCGCGTAGTATGTCTTTGGAGCAAAAAATCATTTCAAGTTGCAACTACATTTTTCCCTTATTTTCAAGGTCAAAGCGCCTACATCCTATTTCTTGAATGTTCATTAATCTGTAGAAATTATTATTCCGGCCATTCAAAAACGCCGATAATTGACCCAACCTCCAAACTTACCCAAAGCCAATTGTCCATTATCAATTGTCCATTATCCATTGTCAATTGTCAATTATCAATCGTCAATTGTCCATTATCCATTGTCCTATGAAAAAATCCCTACAACTCGTAGCCACTTCCCTATTGCTTTTTTGCAGCCTGTCGATAAGCGCACAAGATGTGGATCTCGAGCGCACGATCCGAGAAAAAGACAGCCTGTTCTGGCTCGCCTACAACAAGTGCGACGACGCGGGAATGCACGAATTCATAGCCGATGACGTGGAATTCTACCACGACAAAGGCGGCATTCAAAAAGGCTGGGCGACGTTTCAGGAGACTACGAAAAAGAACCTGTGCGGACGAGCTGATTGGCGAATAAGACGTGAAGCATATCCTGAAAGCTACCGCATTTATCCGATGGAAAAGGACGGTCGACTCTACGGCGCGGTCCTGTCGGGCGATCATAAATTTTTCGTGACCGAGAACGGCAAACCCGAATACTGGACGGGCGTCGCGAAATTCACCCATCTTTGGCTGCTCACTGACGGCAAATGGAAAATGTCGCGCATCTTAAGCTACAATCACGACGCGCCGAAATACGAAAACAAGCGAACCGAAATTTTCGTGTCAGACAAAGCGCTTTCGCCATTCGTCGGAAAATACAAAAGCGACCAAGGCGAACTGACTTTCGAGAAATCCAGTAACGGTCTCACGCTTTACATCAGAAATAACAAATACGTGCTTTTCCCCGAATCGCAGACTACGTTTTTCTACAAGGAACGCGATTTGACGTTCGAATTCGTAAAATCGGGCGACAAGGTTTCGAAAGTAATCATCCGAGAAAACGGTGCAATCGTCGGCGAAAGCCCGGTCGTAAAATAAAAACGATGCAACCGTATCGGCAAAAATCACGTCCCGTATAACAGCGGGACTTTTTGTAGCGTAAAAGTTCGTAAATTCCGCACAACCAACATTCATTAATCAACAAACACAATCATGCAACTTGTAATCAAAAACATTGACAAGAAATACGGCAATGGCGTGCACGCGCTCAACGACGTCTCACTCACGATCGACAAGGGAATGTTCGGGCTTTTAGGTCCGAACGGAGCCGGAAAATCATCGCTCATGCGAACCCTTGCCACGTTGCAGGACGTAGACAGCGGATCTGCTTTCCTGGGCGACATCGACGTTTTGAACGACAAAGAAGCCGTTCGAAGGAACTTGGGTTACCTTCCCCAGGAATTTGGGGTTTACCCGCGTACTTCGGCTGTTGAATTGCTCGACCACTTGGCGCTCTTGAAGGGTTTCGATAAAAAATCGGAACGCAAGGAAATCGTCGAACAGTTGCTCGTGAAAGTCAATCTTTGGGAGCAGCGCAAAAATGCCGTGAGCAGTTATAGCGGCGGAATGCGCCAACGTTTCGGAATCGCGCAAAGCCTTATCGGAAATCCAAAATTAGTGATCGTCGACGAACCGACGGCAGGTCTCGATCCCGGAGAGCGCAATCGCTTCTACAATATTTTAAGTGAAATCGGTGAAAACGTGATCGTGATCCTGTCGACCCATATCGTCCAGGACGTTCGCGAACTGTGTACACAAATGGCGATCATGGACAAAGGACGCGTGCTGTATTCGGGAAACACTGATGATGCGCTTGTCCAGATCAAGGGAAAAGTCTGGGAAAAGAAAGTCGACAAACACGCCTTGCCGCAGTATCAAAGTGATTACAAGGTGATTTCGAACAAGCTCGTCGGCGGAAGCCCGCTGATCCACGTATACAGCGATGACGCGCCCGGCAATGGTTTTTTCAAGGCCGAGGAAAATCTCGAAGACGTATTTTTCGCCAAACTCAACGAACTCGTCTAAGCCATGTGGAAATTTATACGACACGAGTTGCGGTATTGGCTTAAATCGCCGATGACCTGGATTTTCCTGACCATCAATTCGCTTTTGGTTTTTGGCGCGATGTGCACCGACAACATCCAAATCGGCGGCGGAATGGGCAGCGAACACAAAAATTCACCTTTTTCGATCCAATTGATCTACGGGACGATGTGCCTTGTGAGCCTGCTCATGATCACGGCGTTCATGAACGCGACGGCCAACCGCGACTTCCAGTTCGGGATGCAGCAGTTTGTTTTTTCATCACCTATTAAGAAACGCGATTATTTTTTTGGTAAGTTCATCGGAGCTTGCCTGATTGCGATCATTCCGCTTTTCGGGGTTACGATCGGGACCTTGATCGCTCCGTTGGTCGCTCCCGCATTCGACTGGAGCCCTGCCGAACGTTACGGCGAAGTCATCTGGTCAGGTCATTTGATGGGAATTCTCACGTTCGCGATTCCGAACGTGTTCATCATCGGCGTGATGGTTTTTTCGCTTGCGATCTATTTCAGGAGCAGCATCGTTTCGTTCATCGGTTCGATGATGATTTTGGTTTTATATTCGGTTACATCGGGATTCACGCGCGATATTGAAAAACAATGGCTCGCGAATCTGCTCGATCCATTCGGGTTTCGTCCGCTTGGCATCGTCTCGAAATACATGACCGTCGATGAAAAGAACGCGCACGCCGTAGCACTTGAAGGTGCGTTACTAACGAATCGATTGGTTTGGGTCGGGATCGCGTTCCTGATTTTGGTAATCGTTTACGCGCGATTCTCATTCAACACGAAAAACGAGAAACACAAAAAGCCCAAAAAAATCAAATCGGAAAGTCCTGCGATATTGACCGACAAGATTTACACGGCGCGCAAGGCCAACGTTTTTTCATTCTCAATCTTCATACATCTGGTCAAGTTCGAAATGCTTGCCGTGATTCGAAATCCGACATTCATCATCATCACGTCGATCGGGCTGATCAACCTGATCGCAAGCATCACGAGTTTTACGGGTTCTTACGGTTCGGACCAATATCCCGTGACCGACGACATGATCAGTTCGATCAAAGGTGCTTTTTACATGTTTCTTTTGGGTTTCATCATATTCTATTCGGGCGTTCTGGTCTGGAAAGAACGCGACGCCAAAATAAACGAGATCCAGGATGCGACGCCCATAAAAACCGGAATGTTGTTCGCATCGAAAGCGTTGGCGATGATTTTTGCGACGGCGTTGATCCTAAGTTTGACGATATTCGTGGGCATCATCGCGCAGTCGCTTTACGGCTACCATCGTTATCAAGTGGACGTTTACATCGAATCGATCCTAGGCATCAGCCTGTCGTTCTTCTCGTTCGCGATCATCCTGGCGCTGCTTTTCCATTACTTGATAAACAATCGGTACATCGCGTATTTCGCGTTCGTCGTTTTCCTGATCCTCAATACCTTTATATGGAGTGGCTTCGATGTGAGCACGTATCTCGTACAGTTCGGGCAAAGTGAAAACGTGCAATACAGCGACATGAACGGTTTCGGGCCTTTCGTTTCGGGTCAGGTTTGGTTTACTTTATATTGGAGCCTGTTCTGCATAATCTTGAGTTTCGTGACCAACGCGTTTTACGCACGCGGCAAGGAAGAACGTTTCGGAGCGCGATGGAAACGGGCCAAAGTCCAACTCGGCCGAAGCAAAATCGCGATCTTCGTGAGCGTTCTCGCCTTCTTCATCTGCGGCGGATTCATCTTTTACAACACGAATGTCCTGAATCGCTACACGACGTCGGACCAGCAGGAAGATATGCAGGTGCAATACGAGAAATTGTACAAGAAATACGAAACCGTCACGCAGCCCCGATGGACGGCACTCGACTACAAGATCGATCTCGATCCGGCGCATCGCAACCTCAGCGCGACGATCACCGCCTGGGCGAAAAACACGTCGGCGCAACCGATCGGCGAATTGCATTTCACGATGCCGTCTTCATCGGACAGCGTCGAGGTCGTGATTCCGGGCGCGAGACAAAAATTGCGCGATAACGATCATTTCTACCGAATCTATGCGTTGGCAAAACCATTGCAACCGAACGATTCGCTCAAAGTCGTCGTCAATTATAAGAATTTCACGAGAGGTTTTGAGAACGACATCAGCTTCTTGTCGGTTACTGAAAATGGTTCGTTCTTCAACAATGCCGATATTTTCCCGAACTTCGGATACAACAGCGACTACGAGATTTCTGACCGTAACAAGCGCAAGGAATTGAAACTGCCGCTCAGAAAACGAATGGCAAAACTCAATGACAATGACGTCGCGACGCGCAAAAACACCTACATCAGCAACGATTCGGATTGGGTGAGCGTCACCACTACGATGAGCACTTCGCCCGACCAGATCGCCATTGCGCCAGGTTCGCTTTTGAAATCCTGGGAAGCCGACGGTAAAAAGTATTTCCAATACAGGCTCGACCAGAAGTCGCTGAATTTCTACTCGTTCCTATCGGCGCGATATGAAGTCGCTCGCAAAAAATGGAACGGCATCGACCTCGAAGTCTATTACGACAAAAATCACGCGTACAACGTGCCCAACATGATGAGCGCCATGCAGAAATCGCTTGAATACTACACCAAAAATTTCGGGCCGTATTACCACAAGCAGTGCCGCATCATCGAATTCCCGCGTTACCAGTCGTTCGCGCAGGCATTCCCTGGAACGATGCCGTTCAGCGAAGGGATCGGATTCATTCTCGATTTGCGCGATGTCACGAAAGACGACATCGATCAGGTCTATTATGTCGTGGCCCACGAAATGGCGCATCAGTATTGGGCGCATCAGGTGATTGGGCCTCCGATGCAGGGCAGCGAAATGATGAGTGAAGGTTTCGCGCAATATTCGGCGCTTATGGTCATGGAAAAGGAATATGGAAAAGACAAAATGAAGAAATTCCTGAGTTATGAGATGGACAATTATCTCAACGCGCGCAGCAACGAGCCTGAGGCCGAACGTCCGCTGATGAAGACCGAGAACCAGCAATACATCCATTACAACAAGGCGAGCGTCGTGATGTATTATTTAAAGGAAATGATCGGCGAGGATAAAACGAATCTCGCGTTGCGCAATCTCGTGGGCAAATACGCGTACAAAAATCCGCCGTATGCGACATCGAATGAGGCGGTGCGCGAATTCAAGAAAGTGACGCCCGATTCCCTGCAATATCTCATAAACGACATGTTCGAAAAAATCACGTTGTTCGACAACCGCATGTCCGAAGCGAAATTCCAGAAAAAAGGAAAGGATTTCGTCGTGACTTTGAAAACGCAATCGCAGAAATTCAGGGCGGATTCACTCGGAAAGGAAACGAAAATCCCGATCAAGGATTATATCGACATCGCCGTTTTTGCCAAGCCGACCGACGATGAAGAAACCGGAAAAATCTTGATCAAACGCCGACTAAAGATCACCAAGAAGGACAACACGTTTTCGTTTATCGTGAAAGAACAGCCGTACAATGCGGGAATCGACCCTTACAATTATTTGATTGACAGGCTTCCGAACGACAATCTGAGGAAATTTGAAGAATAAGATAACGTCCCGATAAACTATCGGGATGTTTTTTATATTTGTGGCTCAACCAACAACAATCATGAGGAAAAATATACTGTTGCTGATCGTCTGTTTTTCAGTGATGACCGCGTTTGGACAAAAGCTCAAAGGCACGAAAAACGTGACGACGTCGTCTAAGGAAATCGGGAATTTCGAGTCGATCGAAGTAAGTGACAACATCGAGGTTTTCCTTTCGAAAGGCGACAAATCAGAAATTGAGATCGAGGCCGACGACAATTTGCACGAAGTCATTTCGATCTCGGAAAGCACGGGAACTTTGCGGATTTCAGCCACCGAAAAAGTAACGACGTTCAAAAAACTCAGCGTCAAAATCACATACACCGACGATTTCAAGATGCTTACTGCGAAAGGCTCGAGCAACGTCACCGCGCTCACCGATCTTCAACTCGCCGATTTCACGTTCAAGACGTTCGAGTCGGCCAAGATTTTCGCGACCGTGAAAGGCAAGAAATTCACGCTCATGGCGAACGACAAATCCAAAACCGAACTCAATGTGACGGCGACCGAAACCACGGTCGAAATGAACAACAACGCGAGTTTGAAAGCGCTGATCTCGTCAGACAAGATTACGTTCGACATGTATCAGAAAGCATCGGCCTCGATCGAGGGCGACGTGAACACGTTGAAACTGCGACTCGACAACAACACCACGTTCACGGGCAAAAACCTCACGACCAAAAACGCGAACATCACGACCGAAGGCAGCAGCAATTGCAGTATCGAAGTGATCGAGAAGGCAGTAATTTCGGCATCGGGGAAATCCGAAATCGATTTGCATGGAGAGCAGAAAATCGAGATTAATAAGTTTAGTGATAATGCGTTGATTTCGAAGAAGAATAATAAGGTAAAGTAGTGCCTGAGTGCCTGAGTGCCTGAGTGCCTGAGTGCCTGAGTGCCTGAGTGCCTGAGTGCCTGAGTGCCTGAGTGCAAAAATGAAAAATCCCGGTCGAAATGCCGGGATTTTTTATTTCGTATTGTAAACGAATTGTTTCGGTATAAAAGAGAACTTTAAACGCTAAACCCTAAACAAATCAAACAACCGCGTGTTCTTCAATCGAAACCAAATAACGTTCCGCATCCAACGCCGCCATACAACCCGTTCCGGCTGCGGTTACGGCCTGGCGATATACGTTATCCTGAACGTCTCCGCATGCGAAAACTCCGGGAAGGTTGGTTTTTGTTGACTTGCCGTGAGTGACGAGATAACCCGTTTCGTCCATTTCAAGCTGTCCCTGGAAGATATCGGTGTTTGGTTTATGTCCGATTGCTATGAACAATCCCGTGACCGGAACTTCAGTTTTTTGGGCCGTCGCGTTGTTGTACACGCGGATTCCTTCGACAACCGTGTCGCCCAGAACCTCATCGACTTCGCTGTTGTACAAAACGGTGATGTTCGGCGTGTTGTTCACGCGGTGTTGCATCGCTTTCGACGCGCGCATCTGGTCCTTGCGTACCAACATGGTTACGTTTTTACAGATGTTCGCCAAATACGTCGCTTCCTCGGCAGCCGTATCCCCGGCCCCGACGATCGCCACGTCCTGCCCTTTAAAGAAGAATCCGTCGCAGACAGCACAGGCTGAAACGCCGCCTCCGCGCAATTTTTGCTCGCTTGGCAAACCGAGATATTTCGCGGTCGCTCCCGTTGAGATGATCACGGTTTGCGCGTGGACCTCGGTCGTGCTGTCGATGATCACTTTGTGCCAGCCGCCGACTTCTTTGTGGAATTGCACCATCGTCGCCATCCCGAAACGTACTTGTGTTCCGAAACGCTCGGCTTGTTGCTGCAATTGTACCATCATCGATGGACCGTCGATTCCTTCAGGATAACCCGGGAAGTTGTCGACTTCAGTTGTCGTGGTGAGCTGTCCGCCCGGTTCCATTCCCGTGTAAAGTACGGGATGCATATCGGCGCGAGCTGCGTAAATTGCGGCCGTGTAGCCCGCAGGCCCCGAACCGATGATCAGACATTTTATTTTTTCGATTGTGTCAGACATGATATTGTAGTTGGATTTTCGACTGCAAATTTAGATTTTTTACCCTTTAAAACATTGGGTTGTAGATTACTTTTGGCTATATGTGAATAAGTTTACGCCCAAGTGTCGACATGTGCGACTTTTACGCGGCGGTTGAACCGGGAACGCGTCCTGCCGTCGCATTGGAAATCCGTGTACGCTTAGGTTTATCTATTGAGAACAACGAGGTTGCGATACCACGTTATTTTTTTCCGGCGAAAGTTCAACATTTCACTTGCACGCATTGAAATTAGTTTTATATTTGCACCCTGATTCGGCAATAGCTGAGTTTCGGGGTGTAGCGTAGCCCGGTCATCGCGCCTGGTTTGGGACCAGGAGGTCGCAGGTTCGAATCCTGCCACCCCGACAAAAGAATCCTTCCGCATGCAATGCGGAGGGATTTTTTGTTTTGTGCAAAAAGTGCCGAGCTCGCTCGAGCACTTTTTGCACAAAACAAAAAAGACCCCGCGGCCGCAGGCCGCGGAAAGGATTCTTTTAGCATCAACTCCCAACTCAGGATCACGCGACAGCGTAATCCTGCAAAAACCAAATATCTGGTCGCTGGCCGCGAAACGGATTCTTTTAAACAACTCCCCTATCTAAAATCACGCGCCAGCGTAATCCTGCCACAAATCCAAAATATTCCGTACACCGCACATCACCCTTTCAAACGATTCCCAACCCAGGATCACACGCCAGCGTAATCCCGCAAAAACCAAATACCTCACCGCTGGCCGCGAAGCGGATTCTTTTAAATAACTCCCCTATCCAGGATCAAGCGCCAGCGTAATCCCACCACAAATCAAAAATAATCGTTCCCCAAAATCCTTAAAACGACGCCACCTAAGTAACCCGCCAGCCTAATCCTCAAAAAACCATCCTAAAGGACTTACGCCGCATTGATTCCACACGATCCAACCCATCCAAACCACCCCTAAAAATTTCCTAAAATTCCCCAACCCTATTTCAAACCTCCAAAACCTCACTTATCTTTCGCCAAACAAACATTCATGGCGACCTTCTCAAATTATCCGAGACGAAAATTCCTCGCGCAAATAACCGCCGCCGGAACTTTCGTACTATTCGATCCCGTATTTTCGTGGACAACTTCAGAAATAGATCCGCGCATAGCCGCAATCGTAGCTAAGACCATCGGAATCGATGCGCACAATCACGTCGACGTGCCGTTGAAAGCAACTGAACTGCCGGGCCCAAAAGTCGACCTTGCGGCCGACATCAAAAAATCGGGATTGTCGGCGATCTGCATGACATTCGCGGTCGATTACCAGCAACTCAAAAATCCGGGAGAAGCTTATGAGCGTTTCCTCAACGGACTTACCGCCATGGATGCGGTTTTGGCAGGCAACGACATGAAACGCGCATTAAATCTTGCGGATTTGCGCACGGCACATGAGAACAAGATCCCGACGGTTATCCAGTCAGTTGAAGGAGCCCACTTTCTAGAGGGAAATCTTGACAGGCTCGATGTCGCTTACCAAAGAGGATTGCGTCACCTTGGATTATTGCACGATAACGACGCATCGGTTCCTTTGGGCGACGTTTTCACGAATCCTCCAAAATGGGGCGGACTCACGAAATTGGGCGCCGATACGATCAGAAAATGCAACGAACTTGGCATTCTGGTCGATTTGTCCCACGGCACCAACGAGATGGTAAACGCCGCACTGAAAGTCTCCAAAAAACCGGTGTTGGTTTCGCACACAGGGCTCGATACGCGATTGGGCAAAGACGAATTCATGTCGAAAATGATGCGCCCGAGATTGATCAGTAAGGAACAGGCAAAAATCGTGGCCGACACGGGCGGCGTGATCGGGGTTTGGACGCATTTGGCCAACACGCCTTTGGAATACGCCGAAAACATAAAAGCGATGGTCGACGTCGTGGGAATCGAGCACGTCTGTATCGGCACCGACACCAAGCTTACGATGCCTTACCGAAGTCCGAGCGATACGTTCGGCGGACCGAAACCTCAGGCAGGCGGTCAAAAACCCGGAAACGACAAACCCGGCAATAAAAATGACGCCAAACCGAAAGGCGAAGGTGGCAAACGCGTCGGTGAACGAACCAACGAAGCGTGGCAAGATCAAAAAACCGGATTCTATTATACGGTCGTCGAAGCGATGCTCGCGACAGGTTTCAGCGAGGATGAGATCGCGAAAATCGGAGGCGGGAATTATTGTAGGGTTTTCGATGCGGCGACTTTGAAAGGATAGATTTTCGAGTTTACTTTATTCGTTTTACAAGGGTAAAATCTATGGGATTCGAAGATTTTAAAGTTCCTTCTAATTTCTCGACCGCGTTTACATTTTTCCGTCCTTTCTTGTTAAAAGAATTTCCTTTTAGTTTTCACCCGCGTTAAGGATGGAAGCGGCGAGCCTTTGCGCAAAAACCGCATTTTTTGCCCGCGGTGACGGCGACCAAAGGAAGCCCGTTGCCGTGGTCTGCAAAAACGCGGTTTTTGAAAAAGCTCACAGCGGACAGCCTGGCGACGGCGAAACGGTTCGTCATGTTTACGGAAACTTTCCCGCCGGCGCAACGCCCAAAAAATCCAAATCTTTATAATTTCCTTAAAACTTTGAACCTTGATGTTGCCTTACCTTAGCGAAAATGTTCGTCATGTTGAAACCCAATCGCCGTCGCGAAGAATTCTGGAATGTGATCACGCACGGGACCGGAGCGGTATTGTCGGTCGTGGCCGCCATCGTTTTGATCGTAGTCGCGGCTTTGCACGGTGGAAAGATGGAGATTTTGGCGTCGGCGATCTTTGGGACGAGTCTCGTTTTGTTGTATTCGGCCTCGACGATCTACCATGCGATGTGGAAATTGAGATGGAAGCGCATGTTCCAGCGCATCGACCACTTGTGCATTTACCTTTTGATTGCGGGAACGTACACGCCTGTCGCGCTTCTGGGACTTAAAGGCGCTTGGGGCTGGACGCTTTTCGGGCTTAGCTGGGCGTTCGCGGTCTTGGGTTTCGTGTTCAAGTTCTCGCGTTTGAGAAAGTCTGAAAAATTGTCGCTGGCGCTATATGTGATGATGGGCTGGCTCGCAATAATCGTCATAAAACCGTTACTCAGCACTGTGCCAAGCGGGATGTTGTGGATGATTCTGGCCGGCGGACTTTGCTATATGGTCGGGATTTATTTTTACGCGAAGGCGCGCATGCCGTACAGTCACGCGATTTGGCATTTGTTCGTTTTGGGCGGAAGCGCGTTTCACTTTTTCGGCGTTTATTGGTATTTGATTCCCTGATATTTCATTGGTCGACTTTCGTTGATCGACATTCGACATTCTTTTACAAATTTTTCGGAACTGCGCAAAAACTTCATGCGTACCGACGCACTCATTTACTCAGGCACTTTTTCCCTATATTTACCCGAACATCCTCACCAAACATTTATGGAGATTTTTTTATTGATCGTAGTTGTTGCGATCGTCTTGTTCGGCAACAGCAGCTTGGGCAATAAGATCACGCGTCTTGAAGAACGCTTGCGCGAAATGCAGCGTACGATGGATTATCTCAAATCACATTCGGGTGAAAAACCGCAAGACGTCGAGAAAATCACGCCGAAACCCGTCGAAACTCCAGTCACAAGACCTGAACCGACACCAGAACCGAAAGCCGTCATCGTTCCTGAAATCCCCAAACCGGAGCCGAAAATCGAGGTCGAACAAGAAAAAATCCCCGAGAAAGAAACCGTATCGACTCCCGAACGCGTCGCCGCTTTCGCAATGGATAGACCCGCTCAGCCAACTCCGGCGCCAAAACCGTATGTGCCCGAAAAGGATTGGTGGGAACGTTTCAAGGAGAAAAATCCCGACCTCGAGAAGTTCATCGGGGAAAACCTAATCAACAAGATCGGCATACTCATTTTGGTACTCGGCATCAGCTATTTCGTAAAATATGCGATCGACAAGGATTGGATAAACGAGCCGGCACGCGTCGGGATTGGAATATTGGCGGGCGCTCTGGTCATGGGCGTCGCACACAGACTCAGGAAAAATTACGCGCCGTTCAGTTCAGTTTTGGTAGCGGGCGCGATTTCGATTTTCTACTTTACGATCGGCATCGCTTTCCACGATTATAAATTGTTCTCGCAATCGGTCGCGTTTGGGATTATGGTCGGGATAACGGCTTTCAGCGCGTTCGTTTCGCTTTCTTATAACCGCATGGAGTTGGCGATACTGTCGCTCATCGGAGGCTTCGCTGTTCCGTTCATGGTGAGCACGGGCGAAGGAAATTACGTGGTCTTGTTCACGTATATCCTGATTCTCGACATCGGAATTTTGGCGATGGCGTATCACCGAAAATGGCTGCCCGTCAACATCATCGCGTTCGCGTTCACGATGTTGCTTTTCGCGGGTTGGCTCAAAGGCGATTTGATCATCGAAAAACCGCATTACGCCGGCGCGCTTGGATTTGCGTTCGCGTTTTACCTGACGTTCATTGCGATAAATATCATCAATAATATTCGACAAAAAGGCGCGTTCAGCATCAGTGAACTCTCGGTGATCTCGATCAATACGTTTCTATTTTATGGCGTCGGAATGATCGTATTGAACGATTGGCATCCCGAACTCAAAGGTTTGTTCACGGCTGCGCTATCGATTTTGAATTTGATATACGCGACGGTCTTGTACAAGAAATTCGGAGCCGACAAAACGACGGTTTATTTGCTGATAGGATTGACGTTGACGTTCATCACGCTCGCCGTCCCGATCCAATTCAAAGGAAACAACATCACGTTATTTTGGGCGGCCGAAGCGGTTTTGCTCATGTGGCTCGGACAAAAATCAGGATTCGTGAGTTATCGATTCGCATCGGCTGTCGTGCATTTTTTGATGCTCGTGAGTCTGGTCATGGACTGGAACAACGGATACTTGAGCGACAAACCGATCGAGATGATCGTGCTTAACCCGATTTTCATCACGAGTATTTTCGCGATGCTGACCATGGGCGCCGTGACTTGGTTGTTGCTATCAGAAGAAGAAAACGTGTCGCAGTTCGGGTTTATCTTCAATCCGACGCAGTACCGAACCTACACGCTTATCGTTTGCTTCGCGATCGGGTATTTGTCGGGATTGTTTGAAACAGCTTACCAATCGTATAAATACATCGCGAACGAAAATTCGGCGGCGGCGCTCCCGATCACTTGGCATTTGCTCGCGAGTTTCGGGTTGTTCGTTTGGTTTTCTAAAAAATCGGGAGTCGTTTTGCAACAATTCGCGAATATCTTGGCTTGCCTGAACATCGCGATGCTCGTGTTTTGGTTTTCGCGTTTCCCGTTCAGGGAACATTTGGAATACATCGCATCGGGCGATTACAGCCGACTCGCGTTTTTCCTTCACTATTTGTGGCTCGCGATCCTCATCGGTTTCGGGATCGGATTGTATCGCACGAACAAGGACGACGCGAAAAGTTTTTTCACCGAACCCGCGGCCCTGTGGATTTGCGCGTTCCTCGTGATTTTCGTTTCGAGCTCCGAACTGCTGCTGCACACGTACTTATTTTCGAACACGCCTGTCACGGCCGCCGATTATAATGAGATTTTCATCGCGATTTACGGAAACGACATCGACGGAATTAAATTCGCCACGGCCGAGGAGGTGATCGCAAACGTTCGGACGCAGGTCATAAAATCAGGTTTCCCGATACTTTGGGGCGTGCTTGCATTTGCGTTCCTTATCGTCGGGATCAAGAGAAAAGCGCGGATGTTGCGCATCGTATCGCTGGTATTACTCGGGATTACGATCGTGAAATTGTTCGTCTACGACATCAGGAATGCGTCCGAAACGGGAAAAATCATCGCGTTTATCTTACTCGGCGTCGTGATTCTCGTGATTTCATTCGTGTACCAAAAACTCAAAGTGCTCGTGCTTGATGACCCAAATTCCAAGAAAGATGAAAATCCTGCATAAACTCTTTTTGCTGATCGCCGCGACGTCGTTCGCCCAGAATACGACAGGGCGTTTGCTGCCCGTTGCCGCCGACGGCATGTATAAAATTCCGATACCTCACGAAATCACGTCATATTCGAACGGGAATTACAGCGATTTCAGGATCTACAATTCAAAGAACCAGGAAATTCCGTATGCGAAATTGCTGCGTCAGACCCCGGACGACCGCGTTTGCTACGATTTCAAGGCGTTCAAGATCGCATCGAAGCAATCGGTTGCGAAGAAGAATACGGTTTTGGTCGTGGAAAATCCGATGGCTCAGATCACCGATGTTTCGCTTAGGATCGCCAACATCGAAGTCACCAAAAAGTTCAGCCTTTCAGGAAGCGACGATGGAAAGAACTGGTACGGCATCATCAATCAAAAGACGTTCACCGATGTGAGAAGCGAGGTTTCTTTCGCCGATTATCTGACGATCGCGCTGCCATTGACATCCTACAAATTCTTGAAATTCGAGTTCGACGATACGAAAACACTTCCCGTAAATGTGCTTGAAGTCGGCGTGAACAGATCGATTCCTTGCCCGAATCATGTCGCATGGGATACGATCAAAGGCGCGACGATTAAAATCGAGGAACTTCCCGGGTACAAAAAGACATCGATTCACGTATCGTTTTTGAAACCCGAGGCGATAAATCGGATTTCGCTTGACGTCGCGAGCCCGAAACACTTTGAACGCAACGCGCGCGTTTACGTTTTGGGACAGCGCAAACAGAAACGCAAAATGGTCACATATGAGGAAACGCTGGACAACTTCGTGATCTTCCCGAATATGATCGATCATACGTTTGACTTCATGGCGAAGGAATTTTTCATTGAGATCGAAAACCGCGACAGTCCGCCTTTGGAAATTACTAAAGTTGGTTTTTCACAACAACGACGTTATATGGTGGCCGAACTGGAGAAAGGTGAAAGCTATACGATTTCAACCGGAATGCCCGACCGATCGGCGCCCGATTACGACTTCCCGAAAATAATGTACAGCGACAACATGAAAACCGATTTGCCGCAAACGATGATCGTGTCGATACGGCATTTCGAGAAACCATCGGATTTGAAAAGCGATGATGATAATGTCCCGATTTGGCAGAAGTCGTGGTTTTTATGGGCGTGCATTTGCCTTGCGACGGCCGCCGTTGGTTATTTCACGTGGAGTTTGGTGCGCGACATGAAATAAAAAGGCATAAAAAAACCGGCACGAGGCCGGTCTTTATTTTTCCAATCAGATGATTAGTTTACTTTTTTCAAAGTAACGACTCCTGTGTAAGTAACGTCTTCTTCAGTGTAAGTGGTTTTCATTTTCAAAGTTGATCCTGAAAGCGTTTGTACGTTGAAAGTTTCTCCATCGACAATGATGTCTTTTCCTGAAATAGTGTACGTACCGTCCCAAGTGTCAAGTTCGCACTCGGTGCTCCAGTAATCGCCTTCTTCATACGTTCCTGCGGCAGTGAACGTGATGTAATCTTTAGAACATCCGGCTTCGTTGTCTGAATAATCCTGCTCAGGAAACGCTGTTCCGTTGATGCTGAATTTCTCTTTGCTGAATTCCCATTTTCCGGCAAGTTTCTCAGCAGTAACGCTTCCGCCGCCACCGTTGTCATCGCTACCGCAAGATGTGAAAGAAAGTCCCAAAACAAGGGCGCTCGCTAATGTAATACTGAATTTTTTCATGGTTAGTTTTTTAAAGTTCGGGGCAATGATTCCACTATGACCTGAACTTTGCAAATTTTTTTGTTATAATTTCTCCTACTATAATTATCTTAATTTTTAAACGGTTTTTTCCGTCGGTTTGTCGATTTTAAGCACTCATTTCTAAGGATTTCGAGCCGCAGCCCGGATGGAAGCGCACAGCCCACAGACGCGTTTGGAAATTTGTCCCGGCCAAGAACGGCGACCAACGGAAGCCCATTATGGGTCGAGGACAAATCCCAACGCGACGAGGACTGGAAGTGAACAGCCGGATAAGCTGCCCAAAAAACAACATCGGCAATGATAATTTGTGTTTATCTTTGCGCCGAACAAAATCACTTTTATGCTCATTATTGGTATTGCCGGAGGTACGGGCAGCGGAAAAACGACTGTCGTGCGCCAGATCATGAATGAGATTCCGCTTGAGGAAGTCGGGATCATTTCGCAGGATTCGTATTACCGCGAGAACAACGGTTTGTCTTATGACGAGCGCGCCTTGATCAATTTCGACCATCCGCGCGCGATCGACTTCGAATTGCTCGTGAAGCATCTGAAGGCGCTCAAGGCCGGAGAAAATATCGAACAGCCCGTGTATTCTTTCGTGACGCACAACCGCACCGACGATACGATTTTGACGCATCCTCGAAAAGTGATGATCGTGGAAGGCATTTTGATTTTGGCGAATGCGGAATTGCGTGAGATGTTCGACATTAAGGTTTATGTGCATGCCGATTCGGACGAAAGATTGATCCGACGGTTGAAACGCGACATCGCCGAACGCGGCCGCGATATGGAAGAAGTGCTGCAACGCTACCAGAAAACGCTCAAGCCGATGCACGAACAGTTCATCGAGCCTACGAAGGCGCACGCCGATATCATCATTCCGAACGACAAATACAATACGGTCGCGATCGATGTGGTGCGCGCGGTGATCCACCAGCGTATTCTTTAGCTAGTATTGTTATTATTTATTGTTATTTTAGGAGCGATTTCCGGCTGATGCCTTAACATACTTTCCAAATGAAAAACCCGCTTAAAGAGAAAATGGAAAAACGCCCGTGGCTGCGCTTTCTTGGCAACCGCTATGTGTTGGTGTTGCTTTTCTTTGCGGTTTGGATGTTGTTCCTCGACAATTATTCGTGGCTCGTCCACAAGCGATTGGATGCCGAGATCGACGAATTGAACACGAACAAGGAATATTATCGGAACGAGATCAAAAAGGACTCGACGAACATCAAGTTGCTGAAGAATCCCGATCAGGTCGAGAAATATGCGCGCGAGAAATACTATATGAAGCGCGACAGTGAGGACATTTACATTATTGAATACGAGGGAGAAAAGAAGGATACGAGTACGTATGTTCCGAATTGATGCGTGAAGGCTTTTTTGCGGATATATTTTGATTTTTGGGCAACCCTTAAAGGGTTTGAAACCCTTTAAGGGTTAAATCTAAAAAATCCAAAAATTCCCCCAGTACACTTTCCACTCCTATTTTCCCAATTAACTTCCCTTAAAAGTAACCTGTCTTAAAATCGTCCTGCCCACAGGCTGCAAAACAACCTTCTCCAATTTTTTCGTCTTCGAATTGACCAATTTCGTTTCAAATTTCAAATCGCCCAAGGCTTTAATTTCGGACGGCTTACTAAACGAATACACAACCGGTTTCACCGAACTGTATTCGATATCTGAAAAACCTTCCAGTTTGTACTTCTTCGTCACATCAGGTTTGCCCTGTATCGAATGTGCCAACACCAACGCGCCGTATTTAAAATAATTTTCCCCATTTATGTCTTGGGCGACTTCCACTTCGGGCGTGAATTCAAGCGTGATTTTCTCGGTTCCTTTCCATGTTTTTGAAATGGAGATAAAGCCGCGATCCATCGTATACGGAACATTCAGCGTAAAATTCTTCGCCCATTCCGGCTTGCGGATCTTGAGATCGAACTTGCTGTTCGCGGTGACTTCGAACGTGATCGTATTTCCGTACGGATAGTTCGTTATCTCATTTACCGAAACCGGTTTCCCATCGACGATAACCTCAACGCGTGACGGACCGAGCAACGTCGCCACCAACGAGTTCTTCCCTTTCATCCACATATATTGCGTGTAATACGGCGCGATTCTTCCCGCATTCGGGACGCAACAAACGGCCGCTTCCTTGTGCACGGGCGAATATCGGTAACGCGTCTGCTCGGCGTCGGATTCATCTCCGTTCAAACCGCCCGTCATTTCGTATGAATTGTCACTTTTTAGATAGGCGATGCAACTTTGCTCAGGATGGCGCGCTCCTTGGGCCGCGTTGAAGAATATTTTTTCGACGCGATCGCCGTATTGGAAATTCCCGCTTTTGGCGAGCAGGCTTTCATAACTGTGCATAAGTTCCTGGAGCGAACAATATTCGTAACCGCGTGTCGTGGCGTCGGCTTTTTTGGAACCGATCCATTCATCGCCCACGGGCCCGCCCGTCGCGGTAGTCTCGAGTTTTATCTTGTCTTCGAAATTTCCGAGCGCCTTAAGCAATTCCTCGTTTCCTGAAATGCGATACGCGGCGGCGAGACTGCGCAAATGTTCGTACGTATGCACGCCGTGTCCGTTTAACATTTTGTCCTTATCGATGAGTTTTGCATACTGCGCGTCCTCGTTGAGTTTGTTCTCTGAGAAATCCTTGTACAGGAAAAGCGTGTAATTCAAATAGACGTGATCTCTCGTGAGCCTGAACAATTCCTCGAGCACGTCGGTAAATACGAGCCCGTGCGACAATCCGCCCACGTTCTCGTTTTTGGAATAGAACGGATGCGACGCGTTCACGGGATAGTTGTCCATCGTATTCTGCACAGCGCGCTTCACCGCAGTCAACACCTTTTCATCCCGATTGTATTCATACCAGGCGAGCAATCCGCGCAGCAACGTGGCTTTTGCCCATAACTCTCCGTTTTCATTGTCGAATTTGTACCGAAGTTCTTCGTCGTAAATGCCGAGATATCCGTCGGCGTCCTGACTTGCGAGGATCCGGTTTACATAGGTTTGGATTTTCGCGAGATGTTGCGCGTCGTTCGTCAAGATCGCACTTCTAATGTAGCCATCGCGCCAATTGCTTTGGGTTTCGCTGTTCCACCAAAGGAATTGCACCTGCCAATCGCCTTCACCTCCGACGGCGCCGACGTCTTTGCTCTTGACTTTTTTACTCAGGCGATTTTTCACGTAAATATCGTCCTCGACAATCAACTCAGGCGCGAGTTTGTCGAGATTTCCCGTGAATCCCTCAAGGTTTTCCTCGATCTGAGTTTTGATCCAGCCATCAGGTTTTACCGAATTGAACGGCAGGATTTCGAGCCTTTCGGGCAAGAAGTTGGTCTTTTTGTAGGGATCGGTCTGGGCGGTTGCGGCAGTCGCGACGAACGCGAATGCCATTAGGAGTTTTTTCATTTTTGTTGATGTCCGAATCGGATTGGAAATTTACGGTTCTTTTCTCAAACTGCGCGCGGCGAGTTCAAATCGTTCGCGAAGACGCGCTCCAAATGATTTTTCATCGCGAGATTGATTTGCCATTGGCTGCCGACGTCTGTTTTCGAATACGGCAGTTGCGGCATGTATGGAAATGGTCCGGCCTCAGGCGTGATCGTGATCTGGTTTTCGTTTTTTGATTGTTGCCTCACGATTCTTTTCCACCAATCGGTGAAAATGTTTAGGTGCGTTTCCCATTCGGGCGCGAACGGATCATTTACCTGGGCCGATTGTTCCCAACCAACGCGTGCATGGATGTGTTTCACGTGCCCAAAAACCTTGGCGAGCGATTCGTGTTGGTCGTCAAGCATGGTTTCAGACACATTGCACCAATGCGAAAAGTCGGCAGTGAGTTTGAGGTTCGGATATTTTTCGAGATACGGAAGCAGCGTCGGCAAATGGAACGTGAAACGCGAGCGATGAGTTTCATGCAGGACAGGAATTCCCGATTTCACCGCAAAATCTTCAGACGCTTCTATTATCCTGCAATTATCGTCAAAAGAATAATGGTCTTTTCCCGTATGGGAATTGATGAAGTCGGGCGCGAATCTTGACAGGAAGTGCAAGCGGTCGAGCATTCTTTCGATGTACCCATCCACAGATTCGAGCTTCGTTTCCAGGACCTGTTGGGCAATCAACGTAAAGTCATTCCCGCCTCGAAGCGAATCGAGTGTCCGCCTGAACGGGATGTCATTGAATAACCCGGAAGCCAGGTTGATTTCGGCCCCTGAAAAACCTTCGCCAGCGATGGTCTTCAAAAAATCAACCGGACTTTTGTTTTCATAACCCCAATGCGTACAGCAAAATTTAACTTGCATATCAAGGATATAAAACCGGATTTATTGTGGTATTTATCACGTCACCGATTTGGGCTCCGGGACACCATGTTTTCCAATCGTGTTCCTGGTTTTTGTTCTCGGGATGTTTCAATCTCATGTCGATATCCATATAGATTATCGTCATGACTTTTCTTGTTTCGTTTGTCGTGTTCGCTCCGGCGCGATGAAAAATCCAGCCCGAATGAAAGCTGATTTCTCCGGCGTCGAACGGTTCGATCACGTGTTTGAAATCGGTTACGCGCAATCGTTGCGTGATCGTATTTTCAGATTCATCGCCTATGGCCAACTCGCGACCTTCCACGATCACATGGCTTCCCGCACTGAATTCGAGCGGCCCCATTTCGAGAGGCGTCGCCTGCAACGGAATCCACGCGGTCACTGTCTTGTCGGAATCCAACGGCCAATAGTATTGGTCTGCGTGCCAAGGCGTTATGCCGCCACCACTTTCCTTGAAAAGCGCTTGATCATGATATAATCGCGAACCGCGAACTTTCATAAGGTCGGCCGCAATCTTTCCGATACGTTTACTGAAAACCAGATGCTTAACATCGCCGTTCTCAAGCCATAGATTAAATAGTTGAAGAAACGCTTTCCCGTAAGTGTCTCGATCGCCAATCGGAATTTCAACGGTATTCATCTTATCGACCTGGTCTGAAATCACTTTGTTGAAATGATCCAAAGTCTGTCGGTCAAGAACGTGTTTTAATTTGATGTATCGGTTCTTTTCAAAAAACTCGATCTGCTCGTTTGTCATTTCATAAGGCCGGTCGAGCAGCGCCGGATCGTACTGATTCATTATTGGATGTTGAATTGTAAAACTAGGGCAAACCGATTTTATATTCCGACACTAAAATGAAAAATGTAACACTATATTGACTAAATTTAATTTTCAAATACCATTCATTTTCCATATTGTATGAAAGCCGCATTAGAAAATATCGAAACGCTGAAAGGAAAAGATTCGTTCGTCGCGTATGGATTTACGGTTCCGTTTTTCCAATTCAAATGGCACTACCATCCTGAATACGAATTGACATTGATCACCAAAGGTCATGGCAAACGCGTCGTCGGCGATTCTCACGAGAATTTCAGCACGGGTGATCTGGTGCTTATCGGTCCCGAACTGCCACATACTTGGTCGAACGAATCTTTCGGGGCCGGCGAATCATCGGCCATCGTAATCCAGTTTTCGCAGGAATTCATCGACAAGTTCTCGACGCTCAACGAATGTGCTGCGATTCTTCAGGTCCTGCAGCGATCGAACTGCGGCAGCTTCTTCCCGACCGCTCATTTCGAGATTGCGAACGCGATCAAAATGTTGCCGCACAAGAAAGGCTTGGATCGAATCGTGGCGTTGCTCGATATTCTGGAAGCGCTTTCAGGTGAAGCGAGCCAACCGCTTTCATCAGGCGTTTACTCGGCAAGCCGAAGTTCTGAAAGCGCGCACCGTATCAACAAAGTGTGCCGATTCATACAGGAAAAATCAGCCGGGAATATCTCGCTCGAACAAGCGGCGTCGTTGGTTTCACTTTCAAAAAGCGCGTTCTGCAAATTTTTCAAGCGCATGATGAAAACCGGATTTTCCGATTACGTGAACGAGATCCGCATCGCGAACGCGTGTTTGCTGCTTACCGATTCCGATAAGACCGTACGCGAGATCGCCGCCGATTCGGGCTTCGAAAGCCTCACGTATTTCAATCGGATTTTTCTCAGGAAAAAAGGAAAAACGCCAGTCGCTTTTAGAAAATCCGGCGCTTAAATCGGCGCATTTCATTTATATTTGTAATCTAACAACCTTCACGTGCACGACACTTCACAACCGTTATTCCAGGATTTCGACGGCGTTTCCTCAAAGCAGTGGAAACAGCTTATACAGTACGAACTCAAAGGCGCCGACTACAACGAGACGCTCGTTTGGGAATCGCCTGAAGGCATCAAGGTAAAACCGTTTTATCATTCGGACGAGGCGATTTTGACGGCTCCGAATGGGAACGAAACCGCCTTTTCAATCACGCAGGACATTTTCGTTTTCGATGTTGAAAAATCCATCTGGCGCGCGAACGACTCCATAAATCGCGGCGCCGAAAGTTTGAGGTTCGGGATTTCCGATGAAAAAACCGACGTCGTAAAACTCATCGAAGGCATTCCGCCCGACGCAAAAACGCTGTATTTCGATTTGAATTTTCTTTCAATCGATTTCGTTAAAAAGCTCGACGCGGCGGTTTCGGGTAGAGCTTTCGACGTTTTTTGCGGCATCGATCCTGTCGGACATTTCGCCAAGGACGGAAATTGGTACGCGGGAAGAGACAATTTTGAAGCGCTGTCGTCGATCTCGAAAGAAGTTAAAAACGTGTCGGTGTTTTCAGTCGATGCGCGGCTATACCAGAATGCGGGCGCGAACATCGTGCAGCAATTGGCGTATGCGCTTTGCCACGCAAACGAATATTTCAACAGGATGTCAATCGACAAGACTGTTTTAGTCGAAGTTTCGATCGGGCCGAATTACTTTTTCGAGATCGCTAAATTGCGCGCGCTGCGGATTTTGCTTGAAACCGTCGCGAACGAATACGGCATCAAACCAGGCTTCCATATCATCGCGACGCCCACGAAACGCAACAAAACCATATACGATTACAATGTGAACATGTTGCGCACCACAACCGAATGCATGAGTGCGGTGCTCGGAGGTGCGAACGCCGTCGCGAATTTGCCGTATGATTCGCTGTATCACAAGAGCAACGAATTCGGTGAACGCATTTCGCGCAACCAGTTGTTGATATTGAAGCACGAAAGTTATCTCGACGTGGTGTTGAATGCCGCCGACGGAAGTTATTACATCGAATCGCTCACCCAACAATTGTCAGAAAAGGCACTCGAATTGTTCAAGGAATTGGAATCGAACGGCGGTTTCATATCGCAATTGAAGGACGGCGCGATCCAAAAGAAAATCCGTGAAAGCGACCAGAAAGAACAGGCGTTGTTCGATTCGGGCAAGGAAATCCTGATCGGGACGAACAAGCATCCGAACAAGAACGACCGCATGAAACACGATCTGGAATTGTATCCGTTCGTGAAACAGAAGCCACGAAAGACGTTGATCACGCCGATCGTCGAAAAACGTTTGGCTGAAAAAAGCGAACAGGAAAGATTGGAAACCGAAACGACAAACTCAGAAAACTTATGAAACAAATCACACTGCTTCTTTTTGTTTTCACGACATGCATGGTTTCAGCCCAAACGCCACAAACGAAAGGTCCGTCCGAAGATCTCATCTACAATTCCGCCGGAATCGACCAGAAACCCGAATTTCCGGGCGGTATGGATGCGTTTTACCGATATTTGGCAAGTAACTTAAAAGTCGTCGACAACAACGCGGGCGGCAAAATTCTCGCGAGTTTCATCGTCGAAAAAGACGGTTCGCTTGGCGACATCAAGATCGTGCGTGACATCGGGGCCGGAAGCGCCGCCGAAACCATTCGCGTGCTCAAGGAAAGCCCGAAATGGAATCCCGGAAAAATGAACGGGAAAGAAGTCCGATGCGCGTTCATGTTGCCGATCACGATACGATCGAATGCCGTAAAACCATTGGAATCCAAACCGCATGTGTCGGAAATACTCGACAAGAAATAGCATGGGAAACAGATTTTTACATTTCACATTTTTCATCTTTGCGATTTCGTTTCAAGGCCTCGCGCAAACCGACGATACAATTTACGAAGTCGCGCAGACCCAAACGGCGCCAGCTTACGCCGGAGATGAATTACAATTCCTGTCGGACGTACGGTCAAGATTTGAAGCCAAACACAAAAATGCTCCCGAAATCATGGACATGGCGTTCGTCGTCGAAAAGGACGGAAGCGTTTCCAACGTCGTCGCCAATAGTTTCGACAAACCGTTTTCAGCGGCACAGAACAAATTGCTCGCATCGATTTCACCAAAATGGAAACCCGCAAAATCAAACGGAAAAACTGTCCGATGCAGCACATTCGTCTCCGTTCCGATCGTGAAGGAATTGGTTTCGCCTGACGGTTTCGTATCTGACCAACCCCATATCGACGATAACGCCTATTTTTGGAAGGAGCTCGAACAAAGCCCGGAATTTACAGGCGGAATCGCGACTTTCGAAAAGTATATTTTAGACAACGCAGACATTCCCGACAAATCGAACTTCAAAGGAAACATGCGCGTCATGTTCATTGTCGAAAAGGACGGATCGACGTCGGACGTGAAAACATCAGGAAATCTGGGCATTTCAATGTCGCAGGAAATCATAAAAGTCATCGCCAATTCCCCAAAATGGACGCCGGGCAAACGCAACGGAAAAAATGTCCGCAGCCACTTTATCTGCTTGCTTTTCTTTTCAGAAGGAAACGTTCGCACAGAAATTCAAAAGTCATGAAGCGCAAAGATCTAAAACACATTTCGATAGGCGGAAATCCCGGCAAAAAGCAAGCTGATCCCGTTTCGGACTTCGTTACGGCCGAAGGAATTCCATTAAAATCACGGTATTCAGAATCGGATATCTCAGAACTCGAACACCTAGAATTCGCGGCCGGTTTCGCGCCGAATTTACGCGGCCCGTATTCGACGATGTACGTGCGCCGACCATGGACGATCCGCCAATACGCGGGATTCTCGACCGCCGAGGAAAGCAACGCCTTTTACCGACGCAATCTCGCCGCGGGACAAAAAGGACTTTCGGTCGCATTCGATCTGGCGACGCACCGCGGTTACGATTCGGATCACGAACGCGTCGTGGGCGATGTCGGGAAAGCCGGAGTCGCGATCGATTCGGTCGAGGATATGAAAGTGCTGTTCGACCAGATTCCGCTTGACGAAATGTCGGTTTCAATGACGATGAACGGAGCTGTTTTGCCCATCATGGCGTTCTACATCGTCGCCGCCGAAGAATCGGGCGTGAAACCCGAGCAATTGTCGGGCACGATCCAAAACGACATCCTCAAGGAATTCATGGTGCGCAACACGTACATTTATCCGCCAGCGCCATCGATGAAGATAATCGCCGACATTTTCGCGTTCACGAGCGAGAAAATGCCCAAGTTCAACTCAATCTCTATTTCGGGTTACCATATGCAGGAAGCGGGCGCAACCGCCGACATCGAACTCGCTTACACGCTGGCCGACGGACTCGATTACATCCGAACCGGACTGGCCGCGGGCATGAAAATCGACGGGTTCGCTCCTCGCCTTTCGTTCTTTTGGGCGATCGGCATGAATCATTTCATGGAAATCGCGAAGATGCGCGCGGGTCGAATGTTGTGGGCGAAATTGCTCAAACAGTTCAATCCTAAAGATGAAAAATCATTGGCTTTGAGAACGCATTGCCAAACGTCAGGCTGGAGTCTGACCGAACAGGATCCGTTCAATAACGTCGCTAGAACCGCGATCGAAGCGGCGGCGGCGGCATTCGGCGGAACCCAGTCGCTACATACGAACGCGCTCGACGAAGCCATCGCGTTGCCTACCGATTTCTCGGCGCGCATCGCCCGAAACACGCAACTGTTCTTACAGGAAGAAACCAAGATCACGAAAACCGTCGATCCTTGGGCGGGCAGTTATTATGTGGAAAGTCTGACGGCCGAAATCGCACGAAAAGCCTGGGCGCTCATCGAAGAAGTCGAAGAACTCGGCGGCATGACGAAAGCCATCGAAGCCGGAATTCCTAAATTGCGTATCGAAGAAGCCGCGGCGAGGAAACAGGCGCGCATCGATTCGGGTCAGGACATTATCGTTGGGGTAAACAAATACCGTTTGGCCAAAGAAGATCCGTTACATATCCTCGACGTAGACAACCAGCTCGTGCGCAAACAACAGGTCGAACAACTCGAAAAGATCAAGGCCGAACGCGACAACGCGAAAGTCAAAACCTGTCTCGGCAATTTAACCGAATCGGCAAAAACCGGCAATGAGAACCTACTCGAACTAGCAGTCGAAGCGGCGAGAAACCGCGCGACTTTGGGCGAGATCAGCGACGCGCTCGAACTTGTTTTCGGACGATATAAAGCACAAATCAAATCATTCAGCGGCGTGTACAGCAAGGAAATCAAAAACGACGAGAGTTTCGAGAAAGCCAAACAATTGGCCAACGAATTCGCCAAACAGGACGGCCGACGTCCGCGCATCATGATCGCGAAAATGGGTCAGGACGGACACGATCGCGGCGCAAAAGTAGTGGCCACGGGTTATGCCGATGTCGGTTTCGACGTCGACATCGGGCCGCTTTTCCAAACGCCTGCCGAAGCCGCGAAACAAGCCGTTGAAAACGACGTGCACATTCTGGGCGTTTCATCGCTTGCGGCCGGACACAAAACGCTCGTGCCGCAAGTCGTCGAAGAACTTAAAAAATACGGACGCGATGATATCATGGTAATTGTCGGAGGCGTAATTCCCGCTCAGGATTACCAATTCCTGTTCGATTCGGGCGCTGTCGCCGTTTTTGGACCGGGCACGAAAATCAGCGAAGCGGCGATCAAGATTCTCCAAATACTCTTGGAAACATAATCCGTTTTCATCTTTTGAATTGGAAAAAAAGGTGTGATTTGTCATAAATTTGGATTTTTCTTATATTTTTGAGAAAACCTTAACAAAATAGAAAATGAAAAAAGTCTTAACACTTCTTGCCTTAGTTTTTATCACGAGCGCTTCCTTAGTTTCCTGCAGCAGCGACGATGGAGGAGCTGCCACCGGAAATGCCAACTTATTGGACAAATGGTGGTATTCACCCGACAACACCACGACCGACATCCGTTTCAATTCAGATGGAACGTATCAGTCGACCTACACGGCAAACGGCATGACGCTGAATTCGGATGGAGAATGGGAATGGAGCAACGAATCGGCGAAGGAGATGCACGTCTTTAACGTCACTGGGAATGCGCTCACGGAATGGCATTATAAGTTCAATACGATCACCGCCCATACCATGACCACGAAATTTTCATACGATGATGGGGAAACCTGGAGCGAGCAAGCCTATCCTTTTACGGATTCGAACGACTGAACAAAAAATAGAAGCGTCTTTTAGGCGCTTTTTTTTATGCCTTGTCGGTGGCGGATTATCGGGTCCGACATCCGAAAAATTATTTCCCTGATTCGGATTTTTTCAATCATGTGGTCAATTCCTGAACCGTGCCTTTTTTTTTTTAACAATCATTAAAAAAGCATCAAATTATTTCGAACGTAAAAAAATTTACAATCAAAAGCGATTTTCAGGACATTTTATTCAACACATTCGCTATTTTTGAAAAAATCTTTCAACATGACTAAAAAACTACTCTCAACTACATTGCTGGCTTTGTGTTACTTTTCGCTGACTGCTCAGGAAAATGCCCAATTGCCCGCTCAAACCCTCAACATTTATGACGAAGTGCTGTTTTACGACGGCTACGCGGGTTTGGTTTCAGAACCGACTCCTGAAGGCGTGACAAGACTTCGCAACGATCTGTTCACACGAAAACTCACACCTGAAGAACTCGCCCAGATCGGGACGACACTTACGCTGAACGTAACCATCAAAGCCGCTTGCGACAACTATGACCGCATCGGTAACATCAATCTTGCGATGGTTCCCAAAGGCCAGCCGAGTTACACGACAAGCCAGGTGCAGCGCATCGAGATGGGACGATTCATCACGCCTTTCATGAACAAGAATGTCATGCCTGACGAAGTTCCGTACACTTTCGTAATAGACAATTTCGCAAAAATCCTCAAAGACGAATTCCTCAATGAGAACTATGATTTTTGGGTTGAACTGCAGGTATTCGGAGTTCCGTATGCCGCGCAGGAGCAAGTCGTGGGTTGCGCCGGACGCAATGATGTGTTTTTCGGGTCACTTGATTTCGTGACCACGGGAAGCACATCGGCACCAACCGAGCCTACTTTCGTTTTGCCGCTCGCGATTCAGGCGAATTTCAACAACTATCAGACGGGCGCGACCGATGCCATCGGAACCACACAAAGAACGTTGAACTTCACGCTTGCGAACGATGTCCAGAATGCCAAAATTTACTTTATCACCTCGAATCACGGCGCAGGCACCGGCGGAGAGGAATACGTGAGACGTTTCCATCTTATCTATTTTGACGAGGTCGGAATGCTTTCATACAAACCCGGCGGAATCTCGTGCGAGCCATTCAGGATGTACAACACCCAAGGCAACGGCATTTATGGGTCGACGCCTCAAAGCACATCGTGGTGGACGGCCTGGAACAATTGGTGTCCCGGAAACGTGATTCCATTGCGTGAGATTTCGGTCGGGAATTTGGCGGCCGGCGCGCATTCGTTCAAGATTTCAGTTCCGAGTGCACAATTCGTAGGTCAGGACGGGAATTTCCCATTGACGGTATATGTCCAAGGAACCGGACAAAGCCCACTCGCGGTTACTGCTTTCGCCGACGAAAAAGCCATTGGATTTTATCCGAATCCTGCGACCGACAGAATCACGTTCACGCAGAACTTGTCAAAACTTGAGGCGTTCGGAGTCGACGGTAAAAAACTTGACATCCCATTTTCAGGTTCGGAAGCCGATGTTTCGACATTGCCGAATGGAATTTTCGTGTTGAAAGGAATCGATGAAAACGGACGCAGCTTTAGCAGCAAACTATTGAAATAAAATCCCGCGGCGAATTTCCTTACACAGGAGGCGATCTAAGCCGCGAGTTATTGAATAAAAATTTAGCCACGAATTCCTGAATCGCACAAACCTTTCGTGCCGCATTCGTGAATCCGTGGCCAAATCCAACTCCAACCAAGCGCTTTTCGAAGCGCTTTTTTTATTGTTTCATGATTTTGAGGCGTTCGATTCCAGTTTCGGTCGTGACGTCGACGAAATAAAGGCCGCGTGCCAATGACGACATGCTGATCTCAGACGTCGTATTGTCGACCCCGACTTCTTCAACCGTCTGGCCCAATTCGTTGTAGATTTTCACCGATCGGATGTTCTCAGGATTTCTCAGGTTCAACACGCTCGTTACCGGATTCGGGAAATAGGTAAGTTTTTCGGCGTTGAAATCATCGGCAGCGAGCGAACCATTGTAGACAGACAACAGGAAACTTCCGTTAAGAACCCCAAGCAGGCCGTTTTGGTACACGGCGACATAAACCGTTTCGCCCGGCGTCAATCCTGAAACCGAAACGCTTGAAAACAGGTTCAGTAAATTCACGTTATCGTTGCACGCAACCTGCGTGAGATTGCCGCAAGTTCCGGTGAAAACTGCAATTACCGTATCGAGATTGAGCGAGCCCAACGCTAAACCAGTTTGTACGACGAGACTTCCGCTTGCGGGAACGACAGTCGTAAACCAAACGTCATTGGCGATCAACGTCGCGCACGACGGATTTTCCTGGCTCGATGTCGAGGCGCCGATACTCGTCGATAAAATCGATCCCGATTGGAAATCGACACCGACATTCACGGCGATCGCGTCCTCGCATTCGTCGTTGTCAAGATCGACATTCGCGTTCAGGTCGATCTGCACCCAATCGCTGAAATTCCCGTCGCCGCAATCAGTTCTGATGTAAACGTCGAGGTCCACATTCGCGGTCAATCCCAACGAATACAATAACGTATCGGTCAAATTCACGACGGTTCCGGTTCCGAGTGCAAATCCGGACGGCCCGTATTCAATTTGAACATTGTTGTCCAATCCCGCATCGAGCCAGCTCAAGACCGCAGCATTCGCGGTGACGTCTGACGCGATAAAACCACTGGGCGGTTCGCATGTCGGCAAGGCCGTGTTTATGATGTCGTCGATATCGACAGTGACCGCGACATCGGCCGAGGCATGGAGCGCAACGTAGATCGTCTGTCCGACGTACGCACTCAAATCGACACCATACCTAAAGAAATTGAGTCCGGCGGGCGGATTGACTTCAGTTTCCAAAGTCGTGTTGAAATCGACCAGGTTCGTTCCTGTCGTGGAAACGAGAACGTCGATGTCGGCGGTTGCCGAAATTCCGCGGTTGCGCGCCCAGAAATACAAGTAATCGTTCAGATCGGCCGTAACGGTAATCGCAGGCGAGATCAAATAATCGCTTTGCGCATTGACAGTCGCGTCGAGAGATACGACATTCGTTCCCGAATGTGCCAGAAATGCCGTCGCCTCAAGGTCGAGCAATGTCCAAGTACTGTCGTCGCCTGAGTTGATCGTTGTCCAGGCACCGAGGCCTGCTTCAAAGTCCTGATTGAATTGCGCCCGACCCGAAAGGCCAGCAAGAAGTGCGATGAGCGCGAAAGTAATTTTTTTCATAAGAAATGGGGTTTTATAAAGGTTACTATCTCAAAACACAAAAATATTCTCATTTTGAGATTTTAATCTTACAGTATTTACCAAATTTGTATTACAATTAGGACGTTTTGCGCCTTTTTACAAAATGTCTACGTAAATGGTAAGCGTTAATCGGACTTTGAGTACTTTTAGAAAAACATAAATTCATGTCACTATTTTCTGCAAAAATGCTGCGCGACGACGCGTTAAAAGGCAAAACCATAGTTGTAACCGGCGGCGGAAGCGGGCTCGGTAAATCAATGACCCAATATTTCCTCGAACTCGGAGCGAACGTCGCGATCACGTCCCGCGATATCGAAAAACTGCGTGCGACCGCGTCGGAACTCGAGGCTGCGACGGGCGGAAAATGCCTACCCGTTGCCTGCGACGTACGCCATTACGAGCAAGTCGAACTCATGCTCAAAACCGTTTTGGACGAATTCGGGAAAGTTGATGTGCTGCTCAACAACGCGGCCGGGAATTTCATCTCGCCAACGGAACGATTGTCGGCGAATGCGTTCGATACTATCATCGACATCGTGCTCAAAGGTTCGAAAAACTGTACGCTCGCGTTCGGGAAACATTGGATCGACAGCAAACAAGAATCAGCGAATATTTTAAATATCGTGACGACGTACGCTTGGACGGGTTCGGCTTATGTCGTGCCGAGCGCGACTGCGAAAGCCGGCGTGTTGGCGATGACGCGAAGTCTGGCCGTGGAATGGGCAAAATACGGCATCCGATCAAACGCGATCGCTCCCGGACCGTTCCCGACCAAAGGCGCATGGGACCGATTGCTTCCGGGTGATTTGAAGGAAAAATTCGACCTTGCTAAGAAAGTTCCGTTAAAACGCGTTGGCGATCACCAGGAATTGGCGAATTTGGCGGCGTATTTGGTCTCAGACTTTTCAGCTTACGTAAACGGCGAAGTCATTACGATCGACGGTGGCGAATGGCTCAAAGGCGCGGGACAATTCAATTTGCTAGAAGCCGTCCCTGATGAAATGTGGGACATGCTCGAAGCGATGGTCAAAGCCAAAAAAGGATAATCCTAACCCGATTTTATTTATGAAAATGAAGATGAAAAAGACACTTTTGATTGCATTCCTACTTGCAATCGCCACGAATTTACAAGCCCAGCTTGACATAAAGCACATTCCGTACGGAGAAAATAAGAAGCAGACGTTCGATTTGTTCCTTCCCGCGAAAGTCGACAAGAACACGCCCGTCCTCATTCTAATACACGGCGGCGCCTGGGTCATGGGCGGAAACGAATACACCGAGAAACACGCGATGGATCTGCGTGACCGCGGCCTTGTCGTGGCGAATGTGGATTACCGACCGGTTTCTCCAAACGTGCACGGGAAAGACCTGATTGCCGACATCGCGGCCGCCGTCGAAAAGGTGAAAGCGGCTTCAAAAGACCACGGTTTTGCGAACGAAGGTTATCACATAAGCGGAATCAGCGCGGGTGCGCACTTGGCGTTGATGTATTCGTACACGACCGACAAACCCGTTAAATCAGTAACCGCGATGAGCGCTCCCACGCGACTCGACGATCCTGAAATGCTCGACTACGCGCGCCGGTTCAACTTGGTGTTACCCGTTCAACTGCTCGCCGAAACGACGCTCGAGAACAAACCCGAAAACCTCGAAAAACTCAAGAAAATCAGCCCGTACGCGTTTGTGAAGAACGTTCCGACGCTCGTGATCCACGGCGACAAGGACGAACTCGTGCCGATCAGCCAAGCGCGATATCTTTATGAAATCCTGCAGCGCGACAAGGTCGATTCCAAGTTCATCGTCATGGAGGGAAAAGGCCACGATGTCGGGATGAACCAACCCGATTCGGAGAAAAAGGTGCTCGATGCGATCGTGGATTGGACGAAAAGCCACAATTAGGAAATATCCGCACTTTGAAACCCGAACCCTAGCCCTGATGCGAGCGAAAAGCTTTGCTGAGAATGAGGTTGCATTTGCCTGGCTCACAGTGCGACCAAAGGAAGCGCCTGTGTGGCAGTTTGCAAATGCCCGAATCGAGGCGAACTTGAAGCAGGCAGCAGGTTCCCGGCTCCTAAAAACCCTGCACCTTGCACCCTGTACCTCGCACCTCTAACATTTAACCAATGTTAACAAATAACCCTTGAATTCCCCGCAAATAATTGTATTTTTACCGCTCAAATTTCAAACTGATTCATGGGTAAAATCATAGCCATCGCCAATCAAAAGGGCGGTGTGGGAAAAACGACGACTTCGGTGAACTTGGCTGCTTCGCTGGGCGTTCTCGAGAAAAAAGTGTTGCTTATTGACGCCGATCCGCAGGCCAACGCGAGCTCGGGGCTCGGGCTTGACATCGAGAACGTGACTGCGGGAACGTATCAATTGCTCGAACACAGCGTGACGGCAAAAGAGGCGATCGTGACGACCACGGCCCCGAACGTAAGCGTGATTCCGGCCCATATCGACTTGGTGGCGATCGAAATTGAACTCGTCGACAAGGAAAACCGCGAGTACATGCTCAAACAGGCGCTTGAGGAAATCAAGGACGATTACGATTATATCCTGATCGACTGCGCGCCCTCGTTGGGATTGCTTACGTTGAACGCGCTTACGGCTGCCGATTCGGTCGTGATTCCGATACAATGCGAATATTTCGCGCTCGAAGGTTTGGGCAAATTGCTCAACACGATCAAGAGCGTACAAAAAATACACAACGCCAACCTCGACATCGAAGGGCTTTTGCTCACGATGTACGATTCGCGCTTGCGTCTGAGCAACCAGGTCGTCGAGGAAGTGCAGAAACATTTCGCCGACATGGTGTTCGAGACGATCATCCAACGCAACGTGAAACTGAGCGAGGCGCCGAGTTACGGGGAAAGCATCATCAATTACGACGCGACGAGCAAAGGCGCGACGAATTACCTGCATTTGGCTCAGGAAATAATCAAAAAAAATAGCTAGGAGTACATGGCACAAGCAATAAAAAAACAGGCGTTGGGAAGAGGATTATCGGCTTTGCTCAAAGATCCTGAACACGATATACAATCAGTCGATGACAAAGGAGCCGATAAAGTTGTCGGGAATATCATCGAACTCGACATCGATGCGATCGAGATCAACCCGTTCCAGCCGCGTTCGAACTTCAACGAGGAATCGCTCCAAGAACTCGCGGTTTCGATCCGCGAATTGGGTGTGATCCAACCGATTACGGTTCGCAAGACCGACTTCAACAAATACCAACTCATTTCAGGGGAACGCCGTTTGCGTGCGTCGAAAATTGCGAAACTCACGACGGTTCCCGCTTATATCCGCATCGCGAACGACAACGAATCGCTTACGATGGCGCTTGTCGAGAACATCCAACGCCACGATTTGGATCCGATTGAAATCGCATTGTCGTACCAACGTTTGATCGACGAAATCAATCTGACGCAGGAGCAGATGAGTGACCGCGTCGGGAAAAAACGCTCGACGATCGCGAATTATCTGCGTTTGCTCAAACTCGATCCGATCATCCAGACGGGAATCCGCGACGGTTTCATTTCGATGGGCCACGGACGCGCGATCATCAACATCGAAGATCAGGATGTCCAAACCGATATTTACCAGAAAATCGTAAGCCAGAATCTTTCAGTGCGCGAGACGGAAGCGCTCGTCAAGAATTACCAGGAAAGTCTGCTTCCGAAGAGCGCGAAGCCAAAATCGTCAGGTTTTTCGGTCGACGCCGACCAGAAGAAATCCATCGCAACCTATTTCGGCACGAAGGTCGATGTGAAAGTCGCTTCGAACGGAAAAGGAAAGATCACGATCCCGTTCCATTCGGAAGAGGATTTCAACCGCATCATCAAACTTATCCAAGGTTCGTGAGACTTTTGAAACTCATAGCGCTTTTGCTTTTGTTGCCCGCTTGCGTTTTGGCACAGGAAAAACCTAAGGGAAAAGAAGATCCGGATGCGCCCAAACCAAGAAAGGCGTACAAGATCACGGCACTTGCGGTCGCCGATACGGTGCGCAAAGAGCCTTTGGATCCTTTGCGTCCCGCGAAAGCTGCGTTCTATTCGGCCGTGCTTCCGGGATTGGGCCAGGTCTACAACAAGCGTTATTGGAAAGTGCCGCTCGTGTATGCGGCCATGGGAACCAGCGTTTACTTTTACGCCGACGCGAACACCAAATACAAGAGTTACCGCGACGCCTACAAACGCCGACTCGCGGGCTACGACGACGACCAATACGATTACCTCGACGACGAACGATTGATCAGTGCGCAGCGTTTCTATAAGAAGAACCGCGAGTATTCGATCTTGTTCGTCGCCGCGTTTTATATCCTGAACATCGTCGACGCGAACATCGATGCGCATCTCAAGCAGTTCAATGTGAGCGATGATTTGTCGCTTGCGCCCGACGTGTATCAGAACGACATCAATTCAAAACCGACTATCGGAGTCACTTTAAATTACACGTTTTAGATGAAAATCGCACTTTTGGGATACGGCAAAATGGGCCAGGTCATTGAACGCATCGCTTTGGAACGCGGTCATGAGATCGTGATCCGAAAACGTAGCTCCGATTCGTACGAAGGTCTTGAAACCGCCGACGTCGCGATTGACTTCAGCATTCCCGATGCCGCCGTCGGAAACATTTCGGCCTGCCTGAACGGCGGAATTCCCGTGGTTTCAGGAACGACGGGTTGGCTCGAACAGTATCACAAGATGGCCGAGTTGTGCGAGAATAAGAAAGGCGCGTTCATTTACGGTTCGAACTTCAGTTTGGGCGTGAACCTGTTTTTCAATCTCAACGAATACCTTGCGAAGATGATGGCGAAATTCCCCGAATACAAGGTCTGCATGGAAGAAGTGCATCACACGCAGAAACTCGACGCTCCAAGCGGGACTGCGATTTCACTTGCGAAAAATATCATCGAACATTCGGATTATTCGAGTTGGGCGCTTGAAAACGCGAAGTCGGACGAAATTTTGATCGACGCCAAACGCATCGAGAACGTTCCCGGAACGCACACGGTTTTTTACGATTCGGGCGTGGATCGCATCGAAATCACGCATACGGCGCACAGCCGCGAAGGTTTCGCCTACGGAGCCGTGATCGCCGCCGAATGGCTTTTTGGGAAAACCGGTGTCTTCACGATGAAGGACGTGCTCGATCTGTAAATAAAAGTTAAACTGTAACGCGGCGCGACAGCACGCGACTTACGCATAAAATCAAACATCATGACAGTATTGCAATGGTTTATTTTCTTCCTGATCGTGCAGGTTGTGCATTTCGCGGGAACGTGGAAATTATATGAAGCCGCGGGACGCAAACGTTGGGAAGCCGCGATTCCGGTTTACAACGCCGTCGTCTTGATGAAAATCATTAACCGCCCGACCTGGTGGACGATTCTGCTGTTCGTTCCGATCGTAAACCTTATCATGTTCCCTGTCGTTTGGGTGGAAACCCTGCGTAGCTTCGGAAAGAATTCAACCGCTGATACGCTGTTGGGGATCTTCACTTTCGGATTTTATATTTATTACGTAAACTATACTCAGACACTCAACCACATTCCCGATCGCAGCTTGATGGCGCGTACGAAAGTCGGAGATACCGTGAGTTCGCTTTTGTTTGCGATCGTGGTTGCAACGCTCGTGCATACGTACGTGATGCAGCCTTTTACGATTCCGACATCATCGCTTGAAAAATCATTGCTCGTGGGTGATTTCCTGTTCGTGAGCAAATTCCATTACGGAGCGCGCACGCCAATGACGGCAGTCGCGTTGCCGATGGTGCACGACAGCGTTCCGTTGACGCCGAAATTGAGCGATTCGATTCCGTTCCTCGACAAACGATCGTATGCGAAATGGCCGCAGTTGCCGAGTTTCCGATTGCCCGGATTCGAAGACGTCGAGCGCAATGACATCGTCGTATTCAACTGGCCTGTCGATACGGTAGTGAAGTTTTTTGACGCTTCGACGCCTCGCGTTTGGAAGCCGATCGATAAGAAATCGAATTATGTGAAACGCTGCGTCGGGATTCCCGGAGACAGCTTATCGGTTCGCGAAGGTTTCGTATTCATAAACGGAAAAGAACTTGTGTTGCCCGAACGCGCAAAGCCGCAATATATCTATGACGCATATTCCAAAAAAGGTGTTTCGCTTGACTTGGTTCGCGCCGCGGGTTCGACCGAATATGACCGTACTTTCGAGATCAGCCAACCGACCCAGGAACAAGGCGAGGCGATGCGCAAATATCTTACGGGTTTCGAGCCTTTGGGAAATGGCATGTTCCGAATCAAGACCGACCAGAACGGAATTCCCGATCAAATCCTGCGCGAGTTCAATATTGCGCTCAACGAAGTTTGGGATTATCATACGCGCGTGAACCTGACGATGAAAGGCGCCGAGGAATTGCGTGCGAAGAAAGCCGACATCGATTCACTCGTCCGAATCATCTTACCGAAAGCGAAATCGGGCGTTACCGAAATGTTCCCGAAGAATACGACGAATTGGTCGCTTGATAATTTCGGGCCGATCTACGTGCCTCAGGAAGGAAAAACGGTTGCCTTGACATTGGCTTCGCTGCCGTTCTACAAGAAGATCATCACCGAATACGAAGGCAACAAACTCGACGTGAGCGGCGACCAGATCAAAGTGAACGGACAGGTCGCGACCTCGTATACGTTCAAACAAAATTACTATTGGATGATGGGCGACAACCGCCACAAGTCTGAAGATAGCCGATATTGGGGATTCGTGCCTGAAAACCATATCGTCGGAAAACCTGTGTTTATCTGGATGAGCCTTGATGGCAGCGCGAGCGGTTTGGATAAAATCCGTTGGGAACGCATGTTCACGACCGTGGGCGGCGATGGTGAACCGTATTCGTACTTTAAGTTCTTTTTGATTGCTTTGGGGTTGTATTTTGTGGCGGGGTTTTTTGTGAAAAAGAAAGCAAAAAGTTGATGCGTTGATTTGTTGATGCGTTGATTCGAAATACGTTATTATAAGCCAAAATTAATTTTATACACGCCGGATTTATGTATTTATATTCATTTGAAAAATTGATCGTCTGGAACGATGCCAAAGAAATTACGAAGACTATTTATCAACTGACTGCCTCGTTCCCCAGTTCCGAAAAATTCGGACTTTCCGCACAACTGCGCCGAGCGGCGGTTTCCATTTGTTCGAACATTGCCGAAGGTAGCGCTAGAAGCTCTTATAAGGATCAAGCGCATTTTACAAATATCGCTTTCGGATCTACTGTAGAAATCGTAAATCAATTGATTCTGGCGTTCGAGTTAAATTTTTTGGAAGAAAGTCAATATTTGGACTTGCGAAAATCTTTACTTGGCTTGTCAAATAAACTGAACTCACTGCGAAATACGCAACTTTCTCGTATGTCGAAAACATCATCAAATCAACCCATCAACAAATCAACGCATCAACCGTAATGGACATTCTCCTCTACCCAACCTATTTCCCATCAATCTCCCAGTTCGCGTCCATCGCACAAGCGGATTCCGTTACTTTTGAAACTGGAGACAACTTCCAAAAGCAGACCAACCGCAACCGCATGTACATTTACAGCCCGAACGGGAAACAGTTGTTGAATATTCCCGTAAAACATTCGAGCGACGCGCATCAGAAGACGAAAGACATCAGGATAGAAAAGGCGTTTCCGTGGCAGAAATTGCATTTCAAATCATTGGAAGCGGCATATCGCTCCTCGCCTTTCTTCGAATATTATGAGGATGAAATCGCGCCGATCTATTTCAAGAAGCACCAGTTTTTGATGGATTTGAATATGGAAGCGTTACAAATTGTCTACAAATGCCTCGGCCTGCCTTTCGACTACAAGAAAACCGAAGAATATTTCCATGAAGTTCCCCAATACAAAGACTTACGCTATTTGGCGAACGGCAAAAAAGACACGTACGAGTTCGAGGAATACACTCAGGTTTTCGGGGACAAATACGGGTATTTGAACAACTTGAGCATTTTGGATTTGTTGTTCAACGAAGGGCGATTCGCTTTGGATTATTTGAAGCGGCAGAAAATCTAGTTTCGAGTTTAGGGTTCAGTGTTGGCGACTCTGCTAGCACGAAACGCTAAACGCTAAACCGTAAACAAAAAATCACTCCTTAATCTCCAACCGCGTCAAAACCGGATAATGATCCGAATTCTCGAACTGCGGGAAATTCGAAAATGCCTTTACCTGGAATTTAGGGTCGGCAAAAATATAATCGATGCGCGCCGGATAGTACTTGAACTTGTACGTCTGTCCGAAACCGCTTCCGGCTTCCTCGAAACAGTCATTTAACTTCCCTTTGATACCGCGATACACGTATGAGAACGCGCTGTTGTTCATGTCGCCGCAAATGATCACGGGATAATGGCAATCGCGTTTGTGCGCCATCACGATCTCAGCCTGTTGCTGTTGGCGTTTGAACGCGTCGGTGATGCGCCTGAAGATAACCTGGCGTTTCTTCTCGTCGATGTTGTTGATGTGGTCGTTGTTGATCTCGTCGACGTCGGGCGTGATCTTGATCGACTGCAGATGTATGCTGTACACGCGCACGGTGTCTTTCCCCATTCGGATATCGGCGTATACGACGTTGTTGTTCGAATTCGGAAGCTCGAGTTCGCCTTTGTCGACAATTGGGAATTTTGAGAAAATCGCCTGTCCGGTCTTGACCTGATTGCCTTCGGTCATGATGTATTTGTATGGATAAACCTTGAGTTCGACGTTGGCCGAATTGGAATATTCCTGCAAACACACGATGTCCGGGTTTTGCTCGTTGATGAAATCTTCAATTGTTCCTCCGACGTCGTCTTTCGGAAGCCATTTAAAAAGGTTGAACAAGCGCACGTTGTAACTCATTACCGTGAAATCCTTTTCGGAATCGGGTAAATTCGTGGGCGAAAACTTGTAAAATTTATTGATGAACGTGATTCCGGCGAGCAGAAGCAACGCGGGCAATATCACTTTTTTCTTGAGCAGGATCGCCCAATACACGAAGAAACACGCGTTCAAGATCAGGAACAACGGCAGGAATAACGTGAGCACGCTCAGGAAAGGAAACAGCTTGGGCGCAAGGAACGGCAAGACATACGCGATCACCGTCAACACCGTAAGCACGATGTTGAGGAACCAAATAACCTTGTTGAACCAGGACGTTTTCTTCATATTATTTTCCGGCGCGGAACAGGAAATCCTTTTCGTCTTTGGTCAGGCTGTCGTAACCGGACTTGCTGATCTTGTCGAGAATCTCATCGATTTGTTGTTGTGTCTTGTCTTTTGTTACTATACGCGATGGCGCGGGTTGTGGTTTTTTGTTGTAATTCTTGTGGACGGTCTTGAATTTCGTTTTCCGAGGGCCGAATAAATTTACGAACCAATCGATAATTGCGGTGATCGGACGGCTCAAATCGGTTCCGGATTGCAACAGTTTCATATATGCGAATCCGAACAACGCGCCCGATAGATGCGACAAATGACTCACGACGCTCGCCGACGGAATCGAAATCACGTCAAAGAAAAGAAAAACACCTGTAATCATCCATAATTTCACGTTTCCGATGAGCAACAACCGAACTTCCATCTTCGGATTATACGTCGTGACGGCTACCAGAACGGCCATAACAGCGGCCGACGCGCCCACTAGACCATCGGGATTCCCGAACGCGTAATGGCTGCCGACAAAGACCAGGCCCGCGAAAATCGCACCCAGGAAATAAACGCCCACGAATTGCTTTATACTGAAATACGTTCGGAACAACCGAGCTGAAAAATTCAACACGAGCATGTTGCTCAAAATATGCATAAAACCCGCATGCAGGAACGAATACGTGATCAGCGTCCACGGAAAATAAAGCACTTTGCTCGGGCGAAGCGCCAACCAATCGGGGAAATACGAGTTTGGAACGAATGCGAAATATAGCGCGGACACGATAAAAATCGCCACGTTGATTATGATGAGCCTGATTTCAGGACCACCCAATCGATATTCACTTTTTAGATCGTTCCAGATTTCGGCCATAGCATTAATTCCAACGGTTGTGCTTAAATTGATTCTTTCGCCAATACCACATCAACATAAATCCGAAAATCGCACCGCCGACATGGGCAAAATGCGCGATTCCGCCGCCGTTCCCGTAGTAGCTCGACGACAATCCGAGCACCAGATCGAGCGTGATCATGCCCGGAACGAAATATTTGGCTTTGATCGGGATCGGAATAAACATCATCATGAGTTCAGCGTTCGGGAACATGAATGCAAACGCGACAAGCAATCCATAAATTGCACCCGACGCGCCGACCATGATGCCACGGCTTTCACTTGCCGCGCGGATGAGTGAAATCGTCGCATCCTCAGTCAATTTCGCCGTCGGATGCCCCGATGACATGACATTACGGATCGTCGACATGAATTCGGTCTCGTTCAAAGGCGCATTGAGTATCTGATAGAGTTCCGCGTGCGATAAGTTCAGGTATGCCGCGGGCTGTAACGTCTGCTGCAACTCGATATAATTGATCCCGAGCTGCAACATCGCCGCACCAAGCCCACAGGTAATGTAAAAAAAGATGAATTTCTTTCCGCCCCAAAAATGCTCGAGCGCCGATCCGAACGAATACAGCGCGAACATATTGAACGCGATGTGCATCACATTGGGATAAGGCGCGTGCATGAACATGTGCGTCAACAATTGCCAATAGCCGAACTGCTCGTTGTCGAAATAATAAAGCGCCAGGAAATCGTAGGCTTGCGGCACGAACTGCGAGCCGATGTAAAACAAAATATTGATGATAAGCAACTGCTTAACAACAGGCGTAATCTGCATCATATCGCGAATTTTTTATCGATATCTTCCACACGCAACGTGATGAAAGTCGGTTTCCCGAAAGGTGAATTGTTGGCTTCCCTGCACGCGAACAAGCCGTTCACAAGGTTTTCCTGTTCTTTGCCTGACAGGATCGTCCCTGTTTTTACCGCAAGACTTTTTGCCATCGATTTGGCAATGCAATCGTTCTGGCTGAAACTGTTCGACGGAATCCCGTCCTGCAAATCGGTGAGTAATTGTTCGAGCACAATCGAGATTTCGCTCTCGGCGACATTTATCGGCAGACCCGAAATCACGACGTGATCGTGGTTGATCTCGCTGAACACGAAGCCCGTATTCTCAAGTGACGGCTGCAATTCCCGGATCAGGCTGATTTCCTGGGCCGAATAATACATGTTCAACGGAAACAGCAATTGCTGGCTCGACGCCTGGTGAACCGTCATGTTCGTGAGGAATTGTTCGTACAAAACGCGTTGGTGCGCGCGCTGCTGATCCACGATCACCATGCCCGACTTGATTGGGTTGACGATGTATTTCCTATGAAGTTGGTAGGTTCGGTTTTCTTGTTGGATTTCAGATTCCTCGAAAAGCGAGGGCGCGACTTCTTCAGTCTCGTATTGGATATCTGCGATTTCCGTGAGCGTTTGTTGCGCCAACCCACTGAAACTCGATTCCGCATCGTTTTTTAATCCGACGTACAGGCTTTCCCAACCTGCCGATTCGGTCTTGCGCTGGTGATGATGGTACGACGATGCCGCGCGCGCGGGTTTCGCTTCCCCGAACGGATTGAACGCCGCGTCAACCTCGATCACGGGCACGACGGCGTCGCGATCCTTGAATTCGTAAGGCGTGTCAAGAGCGGCATCGCGTTCGAAATCGAGAACCGGCGCCACGTTGAACTGACCCAAACTGTGTTTCACCGACGCGCGCAAAATCGCATACAGCGCGTGTTCGTCGTCGAATTTTATTTCGGTCTTCGTCGGATGGATGTTGATATCGATCGTGTGCGGCGGAACTTCAAGGTAAATGAAATACGACGGCTGGCAACCGTCCTTGAGCAAGCCTTCGTAAGCCGCCATGACCGCGTGGTGCAGATAGCCGCTCTTGATGAATCGGTCGTTCACGAAAAAGAATTGCTCGCCGCGATTTTTCTTGGCGAATTCGGGTTTTCCTGCAAATCCCTGCAACGAAACGATGTCGGTTTCTTCGCCGAGCGGCACTAATTTTTCGTTCGTGCGGCCGCCAAAAACGTTCACGATGCGTTGCCTGATGTTCGACGCGGGCAAGTTGAACATTTCGCTTCCGTTGTGATACATCGCGAAACTGATGTTCGGATGAGCGAGTGCGACGCGTTGGAATTCGTCGATCACATGGCGGTATTCGACCGTGTCGGACTTAAGGAAATTGCGTCGCGCCGGAATATTAAAAAATAGATTCTTGACTGAAAATGTGGTTCCTTTTGGCAGAACGGCGACATCCTGGGAAACGAATTTGCTGCCTTCGATGATCAAATGCGTGCCCAATTCTTCTGAATCCTGACGCGTTTTCATCTCGACGTGCGCGATCGCTGCGATCGACGCGAGTGCTTCCCCGCGGAAACCTTTCGTGCTGAGTGCGAACAAATCTTCGGCGTTGCGGATCTTCGAGGTCGCGTGGCGTTGGAAACACAAACGCGCGTCCTGCGGATTCATGCCCGCGCCGTTGTCGATAACCTGGACGAGTGTTTTTCCTGCGTCTTTGAGGATGAGTTTGATGTCGGTCGATTTCGCGTCGACGGCGTTCTCCAATAATTCCTTGACGACCGAGGCCGGCCGTTGTACGACTTCGCCTGCCGCAATCTGGTTGGCGACGTGGTCGGGAAGCAATTGGATGATACTGGACATGGGATTTTTGAGTGGTTTCAAAGATACACAATTAACGTAAAAATCGTTGAATGGTACGTGAAGGGAATGGTAAAGTTTTGCACAATTTTGGGGTGTGAGGTGCAGGACTCAGGGCGAAAGGTGCAAACATCAATCAACCTGAAGTCCCAACTCAAACAACTTCGTGTCTTCGTGCCTTCGTGGCAAAAAGCAGACGATTGCTTAGCTCGGATCGCGGTTGATCTCTATTTTTTTTGCCACGAAGGCACGAAGACACGAAGATTTAAACGCATGTATTTTTTTGGAACGCAGATGACGCTGAACAACGCAAATGACACCGATTTGGACTGGCCAATGGAAAAAATGCTTTTATCGAACACTAAAAGAAATCCGCGAAAAATCAGCGCCTTTCCACCTAATCTGCGTTCCTAAGAAATCATTCCGTAAAAACCTGATTACCGAATCTATGTTACTAACCTACTTAAATCCCATCTTAGAATTCTGCCCCGAAGTACGTCGGCGCAAATCAGCCATACGAATCGCCGTAACTGCCGCCTCGGTTCCTTTGTTGCCGTGAGCGCCGCCCGAGCGTTCGAGAGATTGCTGTTCGTTATTGTCGGTCAAGACACAGAAAATTACCGGAATTTCAGCTTTGACGTTCAGGTCTTTGATGCCTTGGGTCACACCTTCGCACACGAATTCGAAGTGCATGGTCTCGCCTTTTATGACACAACCGATCGTGATGATCGCATCGACCGCGAGTTTTTGCTGCATGCGCGCGGCTCCGTAAATGAGTTCGAAGCTGCCGGGAACGTTCCAGCGCGTGATGTTCTCAGGTTTTACGCCCAGGTCGAGCAAGGTCGTTTCGGCACCATTGAAAAGGCCTTCGGTTACTTTCTCGTTCCACTCTGAAACAACAATCCCGAATGTGAAGTCTTTCGCATCCGGGAGTTGGTTCTTATCGTAATTTGATAAATTCTTGTTCGCTGTCGCCATATTATTGGGCCAATCCGATGAGCGCGTCTACTTGAGAAGCCTCAGGAGATGCATCGTAATTGTCTTTGATGTCCTGGAAATATTTCAAAGCGTCTTCTTTCTTGCCCATTGCCAAAGCAGTTTTACCGGCTTTCATCAAATACATCGGGGTCGTGAATTCGTTTTTGTTGCTTTCAGATGCTTTTACGTAATATTCAAGCGCTTCTTTCGGCTGGTTCTTTTGCGAGAACGCGTCGCCGGTCGCACCGATCGCCAATGTTGAAAGCACGACGTCTTTTGACTTGAACTTCTCAAGTGACGCGATGGCTTCAGAGTATTTTCCTGTGTTCAAATACGAGATTCCGGCGTAGTAGTTCGCAAGGTTTCCGGCATCGGTTCCTGAATATTTGTCGGCGATTTCCTTGAAACCGTATTGACCTTCAGATCCGTTTAACGCCAACACGAAAAGCGAATCAGGCTTGATGCCGTCAACCGCTTTCTGGAAGTTTTGCTGCGCTACGAACATCGCCTCGGCAGCCGTGTCTTCTTTTGGCCCTGCGATGAATTTGTGGTAACAAACGTAACCCACGACTACAAGAGCGATCGCACCGACTACACCAAAGATGGCTTTTTGGTTTTTCTCAACCCAAGCCTCGGTTTTGTTGGCCGTTTCATCGAGCGTGTTGAAGACGCCGGCAGTCGTACTGTCCTTTTCGTCCACGTTTACGTCATCGATATACGCGCCGTCAAGCGTCGGATCTTTTTCTTCTTTCTCTTTTGGAGCCTTAAAACCTCTCTTATTATATGTTGCCATTTAGCTGTAAATTAATGCGGGGCAAAAATAAAATTTTTATTCAGAACCAAAAGAGAAATCTTTGTATTTTTTCAATAATTTGCAGCCTCTTTAATTTGCCGCGTTCCCGCCGCTTTTGCCGATGTACCTCAAGAAGATTTCACTGCTCAATTACAAGAATTTCGACGACGCCCATTTTGAGTTCGACAGCAAGGTCAATTGCTTCGTCGGGCGAAACGGAGTCGGGAAAACCAACGTGCTCGACGCGGTCTATCACCTGGCCTACGGACGCAGTTATTTCAACCCGATGGCGATGCAGAACATCCGTCACGGAGAGGAATTTTTCGTGATCGACGGTGAGTTCGAGAAGGCCGGACGCAGTGAAACCATCGTGTGCAGCCTCAAGAAAGGCCAGAAGAAAATCCTGAAACGCAACGGGAAAGTGTACGAGAAATTCTCGGATCACATTGGATTCATACCGCTGGTCATCATCTCGCCTACCGATCGTGATTTGATCGTGGAAGGCAGCGAAGTCCGGAGAAGTTTTATCGACAGCGTGATTTCACAGCTCGATTCGACCTATTTGCAACAATTGATTCAATATCAGAAAATCCTTACACAACGAAATGCGCTTCTAAAGTATTTCGCCGCAAACCGAACGTTCGAACCCGATACGCTCGTGATCTACGACGAACAACTTGACGTGCTTGCCCAGCCGATCTTTGAGAAACGCCGCGATTTTGTCGATGAATTCGTGCCGATCTTCAACCAGTATCACCAAACGATCACCGATTCGGCCGAGAATGTCCAGATCGTCTACCACAGCCATCTCGCTCAAAACGGCATGATCGCGTTATTGAACGACCACATTCAGCGCGATCGGGCGTTGCAATACACGTCGGTCGGCATCCATAAAGACGATCTGTCGTTTGAGATCGACAGCCATCCGATCAAGAAATTCGGATCACAAGGCCAGCAAAAGTCGTTTTTGATCGCATTGAAATTGGCGCAGTTCGAATTCGTCCGAAAGCAATCGGGCGAAAAACCTATACTGTTATTCGATGATATTTTCGACAAACTCGACGAGACGCGCGTGGCCAAGATCGTAGAGATGGTCAATAACGACGCGTTCGGGCAATTGTTCATATCGGACACGCATCCGCAACGCACTGAGGAAATCGTGAAGCAAACCCACCAGAGTTATAAAATGTTCACACTCTAGTCAAGGCAATTGTAGTTTCACGACTTTGACCGTCATCGTCGCATCCCCGATGTTTTCAAGTTCGACGTAAGCGACGTAAAAATCATCGCCGATTGCAGCGATGCTCCTGATCGAAATATTTTGCAAATCCAAAGAAATTGGCGTGTCGACAAAGGTTGCCGATTGCGTGTCGTAAATTCCGATGAACGCGCCGCTTCCATCTGAAAATTTATTTCCGGCCAATAAAATCTGTCCGCCGTAACTTGCGGAAAATGTTTCGAATGCAGCGAATGGTAACGTATTTTGGCTCCAGGAATTATCGTTTGTGTCGTATATAAAAATGGAATCGAATATTTCAAAACCATCGTTAGCGTTGCCCGAGTGACCTCCGAACAAGTAAATTTTTTCCTGCCTAAAACACGAGGCCGAGCCAGTTCTCCACAAATTCCAGTTGTCATTTTGCAAATCCGGCTCGCCTGTCGTCAGGTCAAACGTCGCCCATGATTCATAGCCGAATACATAAAAAATATTCGTTCCGTCACTTACCGGGCTATTCGCACCGATGGAGCCGATGCCGGGCCCGAAAACTTCGACTTGCGCTAAATCGAGGCTGGCGCGGTACATTACATTGCCGACCGAATATACGTAATCTCCCAGGATCACGAGTTTTCGGCCTTCGGACAAATCGGGATGAACAACTGTCGTTTGGCTTCCCGATTGAAGATTGAACCTCGTGAGATTTTCATTTAAACCGTTGTCGGCCGAATAAGTGACGTAAAGCGAATTGCCGTCAGGAGCCGCAATCATGTCGAGATTTATGGAATCGACTTCAAACGAAAAAACCTCATCGGCCGTATTTTGAAAAGGCGTTTCGGAATCATCCTGAGCGCACGAATACAGCGCAAAACTCATAAATAGGCAAAACAGGTATCTCATAAAGTCAGGTTTTGTAATGGAACAACTACGAACACATTCTCCCTACCCGACATTTTCATTTCTATAAAAAGCCGTACTTTAGCGCTACTTTTTACATTGAAAATGAGAACACAAATCCTCGCGCTGTTTGCTTGGTCATTCCTTTTCGCTTCGTGCCAAGGACAGACCCCTACAGCAGTCAAAACCGTTGCTCCCGCTGATTTCGCACAACAGATCAAGAACAATCCGAATGCCCAAATTTTGGATGTTCGCACGCCCGACGAATTCCAGGGCGGCCATCTCGACAATGCGACAAACATCGATTGGTATGAAAAAGAAGCGTTCGACAAGAAAGTCGCATCACTCGACAAGAATAAACCCGTTTTCGTGTATTGCATGGCCGGAAGCCGTTCGCACCGCGCCGCAGGAAAACTCCACGACTTGGGATTCACGCAGATTTACGACCTCGACGGCGGCATCGTGAAATGGAACGCGGCCGGATTATCGGGCGAAAAGGAATCCGAGAAAATCATCGGGATGTGTTCGCAGGAATATGGCGATCTGATCAAATCGGACAAAAAAGTATTGATCGATTTCTACGCGCCGTGGTGCGAGCCGTGCAAGAAAATGGCGCCTTACTTGGCTAAAATGGCCGATGAAGACAAAGACATAAAAATCGTAAAACTCAACGCCGACGAACACAAGACGCTCATGAAGGAAATGAAAATCGATGCGCTCCCGACGCTTCTTCTTTACGTCGACGGCAAGCAAACCTGGACGCATTCGGGCTTCATCAGCGAACAAGACCTTAAAACCCAGATCAAATGATTGCAAAGGAAAGCCTGCAATTCCTGGACGATTTGCGCAAAAACAACAACCGCGACTGGTTTTTGGCCAACAAGAAACGGTACGAAACATACAAGGAAAATTATCACGCGTTGGTGTCGGATTTCATAAAAGTCATGTCGACCTACGATGAAAAACTCGAATCGCTCGCAGTGAAAGATTGCAAGTTCCGCATCAATCGCGACATCAGGTTCAGCAAGGACAAATCGCCCTACAAATCGCACATGGGAATTTGGATGTCGCCGGGCCAGAAAAACACGAACCTCGCAGGATATTACATTCACATCGAACCCGGAAAGAGTTTCATCGCGGGTGGAAAATGGCAACCCGAAGCCGCGGATTTAAAGAAGATCCGAAAGGAAATCGAATTCTTCCACGACGATTTGGATGTAATTTTCGCCGATAAAAATTTCAAATCGGAGTTCGACGGTTTCGATACCGAAGATTCACTGAAAACAGCCCCGAAAGGTTTTGAAAAAGACCACGAAGCGATACATCATTTGAAATTAAAATCGTTCATCGTAACCAAATGCATCGACGATAAAGAATTGACCAACAAAAATTTCGTGCAAAAAATGTCGGCGAAACTCGCACTGATCAAACCCGTCAACGATTTCCTGAACCGCGCCTTAACCACTTCAGAATAATGCAGCTTATCCCCGATTTTTCGCTTAAAAAATTCAACACGTTCGGCATCGACGCCAAAGCCCGACAATTCGTGGCCGTGCATTCGCTTGAGGAATTGAAGCATGTTTTGGAAACGCATCGGCTCGAGAACAAATTCATTTTGGGCGGCGGCAGTAATATGTTGCTCACGAAAGACATTGACGCGCTTGTAATTCACGTCGATTTGAAAGGAAAAAAAGTGCTCAGCGAAGACGAACATCATGTTCTCGTGGAATCCCAGGCGGGCGAGAGCTGGCATGAATTCGTGCTTTGGGCGATCTCACAGGATTTCGGCGGGCTCGAAAACATGTCGCTGATTCCCGGAAACGTGGGCACGACACCGATCCAAAACATCGGAGCTTATGGAGCCGAAATAAAGGACACGTTCGTGAGTTGCGACGCGATGAATATCGAAACCCAGCAAATGCGCACGTTTACGAAGGACGAATGTGAGTTCGGGTATCGTGAAAGCGTGTTCAAGAATATTGAGAAAGACAAATACATCATCACGTCGGTCGTGTTCCGACTCACGAAAAAACACCATAAAATCAATACGGGTTATGGCGACATCATCAAGAATCTCGCCGACCGAAACATCGAAAAACCGACGATCAAAGACGTAAGCGACGCCGTGATCGCGATCCGGAAAAGCAAACTGCCCGACCCGAACGAACTCGGCAACAGCGGCAGTTTCTTTAAAAATCCCGTCGTGCCGAGATCGCTTTACGAAAAGGCGCATGCCGAATTTCCGGAAATGCCGCATTATGTAGTATCCGAAACCGAAGTGAAAGTTCCTGCGGGCTGGCTTATCGAACAAGCCGGATTCAAAGGGAAACGTTTCGGCGATGCGGGCGTTCATAAGAATCAGGCTTTGGTCCTGGTGAATTACGGAAACGCGACGGGCGCCGAGATCTTGGCCGTTTCGAAAATGGTTCAGGATGCGGTTTTGGAGAAGTTTGGGATTTGGATTGAGGCGGAGGTTAATGTTGTTTGATTGATTCATTGTTGATTTGATTGATTGTTGATTTGTTGATTTGTTGATTTGTTGATTTGTTGATTTGAGTTCGTGTCTGCCGTGGGCGATTGTTTGTTTGATGTTGATTTGTTGATTTGTTGATTTGAGTTCGTGTCTGCCGTGGCTGTGTGTTTGTTTAATTGGGTTCGTGTCTGCCGTGGGTGATTGTTTGTTTCTGAGGTGCTGAAGTTTCACTAATCTGGATTATTAAGACGAAAATGAGCGAAATTGTCGTATCTTGAATACGATTCAAAATCCCACGTCATGAAAATATTCGATTCCAGGTTGCATGGTTCAGTTGATTACGCGGTTGTCGCGTTCTTGTTTATTTCCCCTTACTTTTTTGGTTCGCCTGAAAAAACGGCTTTGTTCACGTACGTACTTGGTGGAATCCATTTGGCATTGACGTTGTTTACGAATTTCGAGCTTGGATTTTGGAAGGTGATTCCGTTTCGGGTTCATGGACTGATCGAACTCGTGGTCGCATTTGCGCTGTTCGGCGTCGCGTATTATTTGGGCGGCATCGAGGGCGATTTACCCAAGTATTTTTATTCGGCGTTCGGATTGGCGGTTTTGCTGGTTTGGTTGCTTACCGATTATAAATCAACGAAGTCGTCGGGATATTGATTACATTTGGGTTATTCGTACCAGCAGAAATGCAATCGGAAATTGTTTAAAAAACTGTAAAAACCATCATTATGAAAAAATTTACATTCTTGTTTGTGCTTACGTTGACGTCATATTTTTGTCAAGCACAATTTCAGTCACAAAATCCTGAATTGTTGTTGAACAAAGAAGTAAGGCTTACGTCTTTATCGCCGACGCTTCAAAAATTTAGCAATAAAGGCGCAGACAAAGCTCAAACGAACGCAACAGGAAAAACATTTGCACATTCGGCGGTCGTCGGAAAAACATTTAAAGTCGTGGAAGTTGCTCCGTATGAAAAATACGGCACTACGAAATTTAAACTCAAACTTGAAAGCGCCGAGCACGGAACCTATTATTACGACTATGATCCAAAATACAACCGCGAGTTCGTGCTTGAAATAATTGGTGATTTGGAATTGACCGCAAAATAAAAATGGACGAAACTCCGAACGGTTGACGTATTCGACTTCTTCCTATCGTCAAAATTCGTGTTCCGACCCTAAAATCGACATACGAAACGCGAATCCTAGCCCCGATGGAAGCGGCAGCCCCGACGTTTGCGAAGCGATTTTTTACCGCCGTTTGGCAGCGACCGAAGGAAGCTCGCCGAACAAGTGTAAAAAACGATTTGCGGACAAGGGCTACAGCGCACAGCGGGATTAGGCTCCAAAAACAAATCGCTCCAAAAAAAATCATCTTTTTCAGTTCATTTTTCAGCCATCGGCGATAATTCGGGCAGTTAAATTCTCTGCTTCGCAACTGCTCTTTGCACTTTGCACTCTGCACTTTTTAACCTAAATTTGCACGTCAAAACGCCGCCTATGCTCTTCATTACTTTCTGTCTTTTTGCGTTCATCGTTTTCGTGCAATTCCTTTATTACGTCGTGATTTTTGGGAAATTCGCGTTTTCGAAACCCCAAAAAAGTAACCCAAAACGCATTCCGGTTTCAGTTATCGTCTGCGCCAAAAACGAAGAGGAAAACGTGCGCGAATTCGTGCCTTTGCTCGCCCGGCAGGATTATCCCGATTTTGAGATCGTATTGATCGACGACGCGTCGAGCGACCATACGCTTGATGTTTTCGAGGAATTCGAGAGGCAATATTCGAACGTCCGATTGGTCAAAGTCGAAAACATCGAAGCATTTTGGGGCAACAAGAAATTCGCGCTCACACTTGGCATCAAGGCCGCGACGAAGGAATATCTGCTGTTCACCGACGCCGATTGCAAACCGGCTTCCGACCAATGGATCAAGGAAATGACGTCTCGTTTTTCGGCCGACAAAACCATCGTTCTGGGTTACGGCGCGTATGACAAGATCCCGAATTCCTTCCTCAATAAACTCATCCGATTCGAAACGGTTTTGACCGTCGTGCAATATTTTTCATGGGCGAAGGCCGGGCATCCGTATATGGGCGTCGGACGGAATCTCGCATACAAGAAAGAGGAATTCTTTAATGTGAACGGTTTCATCGACCACATGAAAATCCGTTCGGGCGACGATGACCTTTTCATCAACCAGGCCGCTACGGATACGAATACGACGATTTGTTATTCGCCCGAGAGTTTCACGTATTCGGAACCAAAAAAGACCTACAAGGACTGGTTCTCCCAAAAACGCCGACATGTTTCGACGGCCAAGCACTACAAATCGTTTGACAGGACGCAATTGGGTCTTTTTTATTTGGTCCAGGTGCTGTTCTTTGTACTTCCGACTGTACTTTTGGCGTTTCAGTTCATGTGGATTTACGTGCTCGCGATCATCGGATTCCGTTATTTGTTCACTTGGATAACGCTTGGATTGGCCGCGGGGAAACTGCGTGAAAAGGACACGATGTATTGGTTTCCGATCATCGAGATCGCGCTTATCTTCACGCAATTGAATATCTTTATAACCAACGTTTTCTCAAAACCCGTGCATTGGAAATAAGCGAATACATAGAAAAGGCCAAAACCGGAGACCAGACGGCCTTTACGTATTTGCTTGACCATTACTGGAACGAGGTGTACGGATTCATGCTCAAACGCACCGAGAATGAGACCGACGCCGAAGATATCACGATAGAAACCTTCGGGAAAGCGTTCGACAAGATCGCGGCCTACAATCCCGAATTCCAATTCAACACCTGGCTCATCGCGATCGCGAAAAACGTGCACATCGATATGTTGCGCAAACGCCGGAAAGCACTTTTTCTGGACATTACCGACGAAGATGACGAACTCGCCTACGATGTCGCCGACACCGCTCCGTCGCCCGAGGACAAACTCATCACCGAACAAAATTTATCGAGCCTGTTGCAATGCATCAAACAGCTCAAGCCGCATTATCAGGAAGTGATCCAACTGCGATACTTTCAGGAATTGTCGTATCAGGAAATCGCCGACGAGCTCAAAGAACCTTTGACGAACGTGAAGGTGAAGTTGTTGCGGGCGAAGAAGTTGTTGGCGGAGGTTATTGAGAATCGGAGGTAGGCGTTTTTTGGACACACTGCGGTTGGGACACGCTGCGCTTTAGACACGCTTCGCTTGGGACACGCTGCGCTTGGGATTCGATTTCGGTGGAAGAAATTTGGGGTTTGATTTGCGTTTTGGGTGAAATGAGACGCTGCGCTTTGGACACGTTGCGCTTTGGACACGTTGCGCTTGGGACACGGTGCGCTTTGGATTCGATTTCGGTGAAAGGAAGTTTGGGTTTTGATTTGGGTTTTGGTTGGCTGACACCATTTATTTGCTGCAATTAGATTTAGATCGATGGATTGGATGTTCGTTTTGATAGTTGCTGTTTTCGCGGTTCCGACGTATTTTTTGGTGAGATTGCTTATCGGGAAATCGATTGTGGATTTGCGAAAACGAAAAATTGCGGTTTGGATCACGACGATTTGCGCGACTCCGTTGGCGATTATCGGAACGATTTGGTTTGTCGTTTGGTGCGTGAGTTATCATCCGACGCGGGATTTCGATAGGATGCGGTGGAAAAATGACGACCGACATCGGTATGAATTGTCGGAAAACCTTATCGACAGCAAATTATTGGTCGGGAAAACAAAGCAGCAAGTCATTTTTATTTTGGGCGAAGAAGACAACCCGATTGCTTCAAACGAATGGGAATACGACCTAGGATTGAAACCGTCGATCCTGGCTTTTGACAATGACATTTTTGGTGATCGAATTCGACAATGGAAAAGTGGTTCGCGTGAGCCAGCATACGAGTTAAACGTGCGAAAAGCAATCGATGAAGATATTCATTTCAATAATTTTGGGCGTTTTAGTTATCGGAATTGCATTTATGTGGTTGCTGTTGGGCGCCTCGTCCCATAACGTTCCGCTTTCGAGCCATGTGTCGTGTGCGGCGATTTTGCTGGTTTTAATTACGCTTTTGGCTATCGTGAATCGGATTTGGCACAGACTGAAATCATTCATCGCGATTGCGACGGTCGAGTTGCTTATCATTTTTAGTTATAAATTCCTCCAACCGAAATGCGAACCGTGCTTACCCGATGATTTTTGCCCGCCTTGCGAATCGACCCAACAACTGGTTTTACGGTATTTTGCTCTAACAATAATATTCACATTTTTGCTTTGGCAGATCGTCAAAGCCGCCAAAACTCCTGCTCGTCGCCGGGCCAATAAATAATAATATAATCCGTGAAATCATTCATTTCAATAATCTTAGGAATCGCAATTCTCGCCGTGGGATTTTTTTGGTTGATGCTCGGCGCTTCGTCGCACAATATTCCGGCGTCAAGTCATTTTTCATGCGCGGTGATTTTGTTGGTGTTGTCGACACTTTTTTGGCTCAACATGGGCTCGCGCGAAAAATGAAACGTAAATGCGGTGTCCAAAATTTTTATCAGATGCGGATTATCGTAATTTGCACACGGTAAACCAGAAACCATGACGCGATTTTCTTTCTTTATTTCAATTTTGGCTTTTCAGAACAATCTGATCGGGCAGGAATGTAAAATCCCGCCAACATTGGAAACAGAACTGGCATACGTTTCGACAACTGCCTCGTTCGGCGAAAAGGATTTCTACCGGATCAACACCTTGCTTTTTGAATTGCAGGCCGACAGTTTGAAAACGCTGCCGTATTGCCCATCTTATTCCGACAATATCCGACGCCTGTTCGATTCGGAAAACCCCAATAAACGCGTACTCGCCTATCGTTTGATCGGTTCGGCGAAAGATCCGGCGTTCAATGTCGAACTCAGGAACCGACTGAAATCGGACGAGAACTCCCTATTAAAAACCTGGAGCGCGATCGCCGTCCTGGAAAACGATTGTGCATCGGCTTCCGACGATATTTTCCGGCTGCTTTCGGCCCCGCCTGAAGGATTGCCTGGCGACGTTTTGATAAATATGTACGCGCGATGCGATCAGGACGCGGTCAAGAAAACATGCTGGAAATTTGTCGATTCGCCGGTAAGAAGCGAGCAGATAATCGCGATCCAATGCCTGTCGACTTTCGGGACAGATAAAGAATTACAGGCGAAACTCATGGAATTCCTAAACACTTGGGAAGGCGATTACAAAGGCTGGGTAATTGCCGCAATGGCCATGCAACACATGGGAAATTTGAGTCCGTTCTTGAAAAAATATGCCGAAGTCGAGAACCTGCGGGACGTCGTGATCCGCGCATTGTTGCACAGTCCCACAAAGGCCGACGTCGCTCTCGCCAAGCAACTCGAGAAAGAAAAAAAATAATTTAAATCGTTGCGCAAGCAAAAAACGTACGCTATCTCGTCGGCTCGACTTTACAAGTCTTAAGCGCTGAATTCGTGAACCAAAGTCTTCGCCTTCTCGACGATATCATTCCCATCGCTCGAAACGAAAACAATTCGATACACATCGTATTGGTTCGCGTCCTTCAACGATTTTTTTAGTAGTGAAGCTACTGATTTTGCGAGTTCCCCTACCGTGTGTGGATCTTCGGGCAGATTTTTCGGGTTGATAACGCTGAATTCCAACGATGAGATCGTTTCTTTACCTGATTTACTTTCCTTGCCTTTCATGTCGACTGATTCACACGACACAATTTCGTTGAATTATTTCTCAATGACTGTCGTGTCTTTGTTGAAAACAGGCGGCTTCTCGCTGTTTGTCGTGAACGTACATGAAAGGATAATCACCGAGACGAACGCAGTGAAAAAAAAGTTTCGGATTCTCATTTTGCATTTTTTTTGTCGGTTGCTAATTAATAAAAGTAGGTCAGTAACCAAAATTGGAACGAAGGCGATTTCATGGTAGCTTTCCTACCGACCTCATTTTGACAAACCGTCCCAACTTTTTGCCTCCATTATTCATCTTTCAAACAATGCGTTCAGGTAACAGTTTATTTTTTTATCCAAAAAAGATTCAATGTGCAGCGCGTCCAAAAAAAATTAACATTAACACAATTTTTCGCTCACCGAATCAGTTATCAAAGTAACACTCAATCGTTTTCGAAAATGAAACATAATTACCTAACCATTTTAAAATAAATTAATTATGTCACAAACCAGTATTTTTGAAAAGCGTTGGCTTGATCTCGTGTTCGAAGGGAAAAACAAAGCCTACGGCGCTTACCAGTTACGGCTCGAAAACAGGCGAACCACGATTCTCGCCATGTTGTACGCACTTTTGTTCATCGGAGGCGTTTCAGGAGGTGGATTCTTGTTGAGTTCGTTCGGAAATAAACCCGGCATCGACTCGCTTTCGCCAATAGAAAACGATTCGATCGTAGTGGTCGACCTTGATTACCCGAAGCCGCCAATCGAACCGATCGCACCAAAACCACCAGTCGATGCGCCACCGTCGACCTCTGAACCGATAGACGATTGGAGAACCGATCCCGTAGTCGCACCGCCGATCGATGCGAATACCGATCCTATCGAAAACCCACCGGCAACACCGGCTGCGACTCCCGGAAGCGGAACCGATACCGGCGGCGTGACTGACGGCGGAACTCCCGGAGGTACGTCAACCGGAACCGAAAACATACCTGACAACAGTCCCGTTGGAACCGCAGTCCTCGATCGCCAACCGATGTTCCCGGGCGGAATGCAGGCGTTCTACACTTACGTCGGGAATAATTTTGAGAAACCGGAGGCCAACGACGAAGCCGCGATCCGAATTTTCGTGTCGTTCGTAATCGAAAAAGACGGCACGATGACCGATATCGTCGTGAAGAACAAACCCGGCTACGCGCTCGAAAAAGAAGCAGTGCGCGTATTGAAATCCCTGCGCAAAAAATGGACGCCGGGCGTGAAGAACGGGCAACCGATGCGCGTATTGTATACGCTTCCGATTACGATTAAACCCGAGTAAACACAAGAATGGAATTTAACTTGGCAGGCCTTTGGGCCTGTTTTTTTTTGTTTTCTAAATTGAAGATTTTAGATTGCCGATTTTAATTGTAAAGATCCCGGTCAAAATTTCGATCATCTTTTCGGTCTAGAACTTTCTGGCCTGCATCCGTAAATCTGTAAATCTGAAATCTGTGAATCTGAAAATCTGAAATTTGTAAATCTGTAAATCTGTAAATCTAAAATCTAAACTTTCTTCACGAATTCCGTCCTCAAAACCATCGCCGTCTTATTCACGCGGCAATCGATTTCAGCGGGATCATCGGTAAGTTTTATGTTGTTGACTTTGGTGCCGCGTTTGATCACGTCGCTTGAACCGCGAACTTTCAGGTCTTTGATGACCGTTACCGAATCGCCGTCGTTGAGGATGTTTCCGTTGCTGTCTTTTGTTTCCATTTTTTAAGTGCCTGAGTGAATGAGTGCCTGAGTGCCTGAGTGCCTGAGTTCGAATAATTAGGGATAACACTTATTTTTTCGATTCGAACACGCCGACAATTGAGGACGATTTGTCTGCAAAACTACGAAATCACTTGAGTTGAAATTACGCAATGGTATTTAAAATAATTTGCTTTCGTGAAATTTTGCTCCGACGTGTCGATCTCGACTTATCAACTAACTCTCTAATGTCAATCCGATCGGACAATTTCTTCGAAACGAAAACCTCTCAGGCACTCAGGCACTCATTTACTCAGGCACTATCGAAGCACTATTTCATTACTTTTGATCAACCAACCAACCAAAAATGCAATCATTCACCACTTCCCAAAAGCTCGGGCATTTGTTCAGCTTTCCAGTAATCGTGGCCGCACTCGGCTATTTCGTTGATATTTATGACCTGTTGCTTTTCGGGATCGTGCGCGTCCCAAGCTTGGAATCGCTCGGCGTCGATGCCGACAAAGCCGGGACGTTGATCTTGAATTTCCAGATGACGGGACTGCTGCTCGGCGGAATCTTATGGGGAATCTTGGGCGATCGAAAAGGACGGCTTTCAGTGTTGTTTGGATCAATACTCGTATATTCTCTCGCGAACATCGCCTGTGGTTTCCTTCCATATTTACCGTCCGACAATATCGTCGCGCTCTATGCGACGTTGCGTTTCATAGCCGGCGTCGGTTTGGCGGGCGAACTCGGAGCCGGAATCACGCTGGTTTCTGAAAGCCTGCCGAAAGAACTGCGTGCCATCGGAACTTCAATGGTCGCCGGATTCGGGCTTTTAGGCGCTGTCGTCGCGAACTTCACCGTGGAACTTTCAGGCGATTGGGCGACGGCGTACTTCATCGGCGGCGGGCTCGGTCTGTTGTTGCTTTTCCTGCGCATCGGCGTACTCGAAAGCGGCATGTTCGAGCAGATCGAACACAAGGAGCACATCAAAAAAGGAAATTTCCTTTCGCTTTTCACGAATTCGAGGCGTTTTGTGAAATACTTGAAATGTATCGCGATCGGTTTGCCCACGTGGTTTTGCGTCGGAATTTTGGCCGTCATGGGCAATCAGTTCGCACCATCTTTCGGCATTGAAAGCATCAATCCGGGAAAGGCAATCATGTGGACGTACGTCGGGATTTCGATCGGCGATTTCGCGAGCGGTTTCATTTCGCACGCGTTGCATTCGCGCAAGAAGGCGATTTTTTACATGATGGTTTTTACGGCGATCGGAATCGGATTCATGCTTTTCGGAGGCTCGAAATCTGAGAGTCATTATTATTTCTTTTGCATCTGGCTTGGTCTCGGCACCGGATATTGGGCACTTTTCGTAACGGTCGCGGCTGAGCAGTTCGGCACCAACATCCGCAGCACGGCGACGACCACGGTTCCGAATATGGTGCGCGGCTTATTGCCTGTGATGTTGTTCGGGTTCGACTTTTTCAAGTTGCACGCGAGTGTCGTGTGGTCAGCGATCATTGTGGGAAGCATCGTTTTCGTACTCGCGATCTACTCAACGCTGACAATTCCCGAAACACACGGTCGCGACTTGGAATTCACTGAATAACAGCACAATAACTCGTTTCGCTAAAGTGTAAATCCTCTATCATGGAATGTTAAAAGTCAGATTTTTAAGACGCCTTTTGTCTTTTATTTCTTAACTTACCGATTAAACAATAACAACTTACATGATGAAAAAATTACTTATTGCGCTGGCATTCCTACCCATCGCAGGTTTTAGCCAGGTCTTGACCGAAGACTTTGAAGGCGGAACTTTCCCTCCAACCGGATGGACCGTCATTAATACGAACGCCGCTCAAAATTGGGCGATTTACACCGATGGGCCAATCACAGGCGATGCATCGGCAAACGTCGAATACGATCTTGGCGCACAGGACGAATGGCTTATCAGCCCGAGTTTTGATCTTACCACTTTACCAACAGCTTTTCTCGAATTCAACATTTCGTTGAGTTATTACTGGTCAGTCGATCCTGAAGACAATTACGATGTTTTCGTAAAAGTTTCGACCGATGGCGGCCAAACATGGAGTACCGTTTGGGACGAAGAATCTATTCCCGAATTCGCAAGCTATGAGCCGTTTTCGGTTTCAGTCGACCTCGCGCAGTATGTTGGCAATGCGAATGTGAAAGTGGCTTTCCAATATATCGGTGCCGACGGAGCGCAACTCCTCATCGACGACATCGTAGTAAAAGAAGAGCAAACGCCTCCACCTGTTCCGCCGGCAAACGACAACTGCGTCGGAGCGATCGCGCTTACGCCGGGTAACAATTTCGAAGCCGCGGCCGTCGAGTTCACGAACGACAATGCCACGGATTCGGCTGAAATTCCTGAGTGTCAGGAGTCGGCAGCCGCTGACGTCTGGTTTTCGGTTGTGGTTCCCGCGAGCGGATCGATTACCATCGAAACCGATTTGGCCGATGGTTCTGAGAATGAGGATACGGTTATTGGAGTTTACACCGGAGCTTGCGGCTCGTTGACTTCCATCGGCTGTAACGACGACAATGAAGATACTGAAAACCTTTTCTCGAAGGTAGTGTTGACCGCGCTTACGCCCGGAGCGACACTATATGTCGGCGTTTGGTCGTATGCAGGTTTCTTTGGAACTACGACCGGCGCGTTCAGGGTCGCAGCCTACGACGCTTCTCTGGCCGCTCCGTCGTTCGATACTTCTAAATTCTCGTACTATCCGAATCCGGTCAAAGACAGGTTGAACGTGGAGTACGACAGTGAAATCGCCGACGTGACCGTTTTCAATCTCATGGGTCAACAGGTTTTGAAACAGCAGATGAACGCGAATTCAGGACAAGTCGATGTTTCAGCTTTGGCGTCCGGCGCTTATCTGATGAAAGTGAACGCTCAGGATTCGGTGAAAACATATCGCATCGTGAAGCAGTAATTGTGCGGACTAAAATTCAAAAGCTGCCTTCGGGCAGCTTTTTTTTATTAAGTGCTGAAGTGCTGAAGTGCTTGGTGCTGAAGTGTGGAAGTTATGCTCAAATGGTCGGGTAGCTTTAGCATTACAGCTCTTTAGCACTTCAGCACCAAGCACTTTAGCACTTTGCACTATTTAACAAACTTTCTCCGTAAATTTGCCATTCAAAAATCAACGACATGGAAACGGTTCTTGACAACGCGCTGCCCGTAGGTAAACCCAAATGGCTCAAGGTAAAATTGCCGATCGGGCAAAAATATACCGAATTGCGCGGTCTCGTCGACAAATATAAACTCAACACCATCTGTACTTCAGGAAGTTGCCCCAACATGGGCGAATGCTGGGGCGAAGGCACGGCGACGTTCATGATTCTGGGGAACGTCTGTACGCGATCGTGCGGATTTTGTGGCGTCAAGACGGGCCGACCTGAAACCGTCGATTGGGACGAACCTGAAAAAGTGGCGCGTTCGATAAAACTCATGAAAATCAAGCACGCCGTCGTGACTTCAGTCGATCGCGATGACTTGAAAGACATGGGTTCGATCATTTGGCTCGAAACCGTGAAAGCGATCCGACGCATGAATCCCGAAACGACTTTGGAAACGTTGATTCCCGATTTTCAGGGCAATGAGCGTAACATCGATCGCATCGTGTCCGCGAATCCTGAAGTGGTTTCACACAATATGGAAACCGTCCGCCGACTCACTCGCGAAGTCCGAATCCAGGCGAAATACGACCGCAGTCTTGAGGTTTTGCGTTATTTGAAACAACAAGGCATCCGTCGGACGAAATCAGGAATCATGCTCGGCTTGGGCGAACTCGAAGAAGAAGTCATCCAAACGATGCAGGATCTGCGCGATGCCAACGTCGATATCGTAACACTCGGACAATACCTGCAACCGTCTAAAAAACACTTGCCCGTAAAAGAATTCATCACGCCTGAGCAATTCGAGAAATACGAACGCATCGGGAAGGAAATGGGATTCAGGCACGTGGAAAGCGGCGCGCTGGTTAGAAGTTCGTATCATGCAGCGAAACACATTCTTTGATTTGTTTTGAATGTTGAATTTTGAATGTTGAGTGACTCCATCCAATTTAAAATTCAAAATTTAAAATTCAAAATAACAATTCCAATGAGTAAAACCCGCATTGCCATAAACGGTTTCGGTCGCATCGGGCGAAATCTCTTCCGATTGCTTTTGAATCATCCCGACATCGAAGTCGTCGCGATAAACGATATCGCCGACAATCGAACGATGGCGCACCTGATCAAGTACGACAGCATCCACGGTGTTTTGAACAGCGAGGTTTCGTTTGACGAACATTCGATTGTCATCGATGGAAAACATTACACATTCTTCCATGAAAAGGAAATCAAGAACCTCGATTGGAATTCACAGGATATTGATATCGTCATCGAATCCACGGGCAAATACAAGACGTTCGACGAGATAAACCAACACGTTTTGCAAGGCGCGAAAAAGGTAATTTTGTCGGCTCCGAGCGAAACTGATCTGATCAAGACGGTCGTGCTTGGCGTAAACGAACACATTCTCGACGGATCGGAAACCATAATTTCAAATGCGAGCTGCACGACGAACAACGCGGCTCCGATGATAAAGGTTATCGACGAACTCTGCGGCATCGAACAAGCCTACATCACGACGGTCCACTCCTACACGACCGACCAGAGTCTGCACGACGAACCGCACAAGGATTTGCGTCGCGCGAGAGCAGCTTCCCAATCCATAGTTCCGACGACGACGGGCGCAGCGAAAGCGTTGACGAAAATCTTCCCGAAAATGGACGGCAAAATCGGTGGCGGCGGCATCCGCGTTCCCGTGCCCGATGGCTCGTTGACCGACATCACGTGTTACGTACGATGCGAAACGTCGATCGAAGAACTCAACGCGGCATTCAGGAAAGCGGCCCAGGGTGAACTCAATGGAATTTTGGCGTATACTGAAGATCCGATCGTGTCGGTGGACATCATCGGAAATCGCAATTCGTGCACTTTTGATGCGCAACTTACCTCGGTGATTGACAAAATGGTCAAAGTCGTGGGTTGGTATGACAACGAAATCGGATATTGCTCACGCTTAATCGACCTAATAGCACTAATTAAGAAATAATTCCTACATTTAACACCCTGAATCCGAACAAACACAGAGGTTAATGAGGAAATTGCTACTATTATTGCTTTTTTGCTTTGCCAGCGGTTATGCCCAAAAAAAACCGGTTGACAGTTCGGATTATTACATCGAACTCGCCCAGTTCAATTCGCGCATCAACAACTACCGCAATTCGCTCGACTATACCCAAAAAGCCATCGACTACGCGCGTCGCAACAAAGACGTAAAGGCCGAGGCAAGTGCTTCCCTCGCGCTTGCAAATCTCTACATCGACATCAAGAAATTCAACGACGCGACTGAGATATTGAGCCGTGCGATCGCGTTGTTCAATACGTTGAAACCATCGGCCGAACAAGCGTACGCCTACTATAATCTGGGTTTGTGTTACATGGAAAAAGAAAATTATTCCATGGCCGAAATCAATTTCGAGAAGGCGAAAACCATTTATCAGACACTTAAGATTCCCGACGCGATCCAATTGTTGAACCTTCAGCGCGGCATCGTGTATCGCGCGAAACGCAAAAACGCCGAAGCCGCCTATGTTTTCGGGCTTATCATATCGATTCCCGACAGGCTCGACGTCTATAAGATCAAGGCCGAAGCGCTGTACCAAATGGGCGAACTCGAACTCGACCAAAAACGCAACAATCTCGCATTGAATTATTTGAACCGCGCGATCCTGCTCAACGAACAGCACAACAATTACGAGTTGCGTTCGAAGATCTACATGGCGTTGAGCAAGGCGTACGAGAACATTTCGGACATCAGGAATTCGTATCGCTTCCTCAAGAAACACATCGAACTGCGCGACAGCATCGCCAATCTGAACAAGGAAAAATTGGGCGCCGACGACTACACGAAATTCAAGGAAGGCGAGCGTTTAAAGACCATCGAACAGCTCGACAAGGAAAACCAGCAGCAGGAAAAAGCGAGCCGATTCGCGAAGTTGATCTCGATTTTGGCGATCGCACTGATCTCGATCCTGTCGCTTTTGAGTTTATCGCTTTACAAGAACAACATCATCCGAAACCAATCGAACGTATTGCTCAAGGAAAAAAACAAGGAACTCCAGGTCGCGAAGGACAAGGCTGAAAAGGCGTCAAAAGCCAGGGCCGAATTCCTGTCGACCGTAAGCCACGAATTGCGCACGCCTTTGAACGCGATCAACGGCATCACGCACCTTTTGCTTGAGGAAAACCCGAAGAAATCACAGCTGAATTATTTGACGTCGCTTCAATTTTCGGGCAATTACCTGCTCACTTTCATCAACGAAATCCTTGAGATCAACCGTATCGAATCGAGCACTGTCGTGGCCGAGAAGATCAATTTCAACCTCAAGTTGCTTTTGGAGAATATCCAGAATTCACTCAAGGAACTCGCGGGCACGAACAACAACAAATACACGATCGAGATCGACGAACGCATTCCCGATATTTTGATCGGAGATCCGACGAAATTGTCACAGATCTTCATGAACCTGATCAACAATGCGCTCAAGTTCACGAAAAACGGCGAAGTGAAAGTCGTCGTGCGCCAACAATCGGTGACCGACGATACGACGAACATCCATTTCAGGATCATCGACACGGGAATCGGAATTCCCGAAGACAAACAGGAATCGATTTTCGACAGTTTCTCACAAGGTTCGATAGAAATCAACCGCAAGTACGGCGGAACCGGACTCGGATTGAACATCGTCAAGAAACTCATCGACATACTCGGCGGACAGATCAAACTCGAGAGCAAAATCGGGCAAGGTTCCACGTTTTCGTTTGATTTGGCGTTCAAGATCAGTTCGGGGCAGGAAATCATAAAGGACGAAGACTACGACGAATCGGTGTTCGTGAACAAGAAAGTGCTGCTCATCGAGGACAACAAGATCAACCAGATGATCACGGCCAAGATGTGCGAAAACAAACAGATGCTCGTCGAGATCATCGACAACGGCGAAGACGCGATCGAAGCCGTCAAGAACAATTATTACGATCTGGTTTTGATGGACGTGCACTTGCCCGGCATCAACGGAACCATCGCGACCCAAACGATCAGGACGTTCGATATGCATACGCGCATCATAGCGCTAACGGCGATCTCGCTCAACGAAAACCGCGAGATGTTGTTGAGTTATGGGATGAATGACGTGATTACGAAGCCTTTTGACCCGAATGTTTTTTATAGGGTGATCGCGCAGACGATTTCTTGAGGAAGCGCTACGCGTTGGACTTTTGGACACGCTGCGCTTTGGATTTGGTTTAGGCCTAAGAAAATCTCGCTTTCATATTGAAAACGGATTTTAATTTTCTAAAGAATTGGTCGTCAAATATAGAAGATTTGAATCTAAGCGAAGCGTGTCCAAAGCGAAGCGAGTCTAAAGCGCAGCGCGTCCCAAGCAAAGCGTGTCCAAAGCGAAGCGAGTCCAAAGCAAAGCGTGTCCAAAGCAAAGCGTGTCCAAAGCGAAGCGTGTCCAAAGCAAAGCGATTCAAAAGCGCAACGCGTCTAACTCCCAATCAATTCCCCAATCAACTTCCTAACCATCGGTTCCGCCTTTTTCGCCGCCAGCAACACTTCTTCGTGATTCACTTCGGCGATCGAATCTTCATGCCCGATGTCGGTGATCACCGAAATCCCAAACGTTTCCAATTCCATGTGGCGCGCCACGATTACCTCTGGAACGGTCGACATCCCGACGCAATCGGCTCCGAGGATTTTGACCATGCGATATTCGGCAAGCGTTTCAAACGTCGGGCCTTGCAATCCGAGGTAGATTCCGTCCTTGACTTCGATGTTGAGCTCCGACGCGATTCGTTTCGCTTTTGCGATCAGATTTTTGGAGTACGGTTCGCCCATGTTGACGAATCTCGGCCCGAAGCGATCGTCGTTTTTTCCTCTCAACGGATGCTCGGGCATCATGTTTATATGGTCGTTAATAAGTACGATGTCGCCAACTTTGTAATTTGGATTTACGCCTCCCGACGCGTTCGAGACGATGAGTTTGTTGACGCCCAGATATTTCATCACGCGCACCGGAAACGTGACCTCGGCCATCGAATAACCTTCGTAATAATGGAATCGGCCTTGCATTGCGACGACTTTCTTGCCCGCGATGGTTCCGAAAACGAGTGCGCCTTTGTGGCCTTCGACGGTCGATATCGGGAAATTCGGGATTTTGCGGTACGGAAGCGTGTATTCGATCGCGATGTCGTCGGTAAATCCACCGAGGCCCGAACCCAGGATTACGCCGTATTCGGGCGACATGTCGATCTTGCTTTTTATGAATTCAACGGTCTGTCGTACTTTTTCCCACATAGTCAAGGATTGTTTTATCGAATTGGTCGGCCCCGGAAGTCAAAGTCGATTTTATCGGAAGATAATATACGTTTTCGAGGCCGCTGTTTTGCAGGCGAACGTAGTCTTTTTCGGTCGTGACGATAGGATTTCCATTTGCTTTTTTGGCGATTTCCAAAATGTCGGAATCCGAGAAATGATGATGGTCGGGAAATTCGAGAATCTCGTCGCTTCCCGAATTCAGATAGTCGAAGAACGGTTTTGGTTTTGCGATTCCGGCGACCAGCAATTTCTTTTGGTTTTTAAGTTCGTCCACCGATATATTTCGGACATCGGAACACACCGAATCGTCGTAATCGATAAAACTGAAGAACAACTGTTGGTGCGATTTCAACCGCATTTTGTAACGGATCACGTTTTGCTGGGCTTCCGATAAATCGCTCGGGCATTTCGTGACGATTATGATGTCTGCGCGTTTCGCTCCTCGCCTGCTTTCGCGCAGGTTTCCCGTCGGAAGTAGGAAATCGTCGACATATAAATCATTGAAAACCGTGAGCAAAATATAGAATCCTGCGTGTACTTTCCGATGTTGGAACGCGTCGTCGAGCAAAATCACATCGGGTTTTCGCGGTTGTTCGAGCAGTTTTTGGATGCCGTTCGTGCGATCGGCGTCGACCGCGACCAAAATATCCGGAAATTTTCGGTGAAATTGGAACGGTTCGTCTCCCAGGGTTTCGGCGTTCGAACTTTTGTCGGCCAGTACGAAACCGCTCGTCTTGCGTTTGTATCCGCGGCTCAGCGTAGCGACTTTGTAATTGGGCGTCAACAATCGCAACAAATATTCGATCTGTGGAGATTTTCCGGTTCCGCCCACGCTAAGGTTTCCGACGGCGATCACGGGAATGTTGAACGTCGTCGATCTGAAAATGCCCTTGTCGTAAAAATAATTGCGCATTCCCGTGATGAATCCGTAAATCGCGGCAAACGGGAAGAGTATTTTTCGGAGCAAAACCATCTTACGAAAATATAATTTTTATCTTTGGTATCCGAACAAAAATTCGTTCAATCATGAGCTTCCGTTCCTTTGTAATCGCACTATTTCTAATTGCCAGTTCGGTGCTTCCGGCTCAGGAAACCGACGCCACGGGAATTCTACGAACCATTCTCAAAAATTATTACAAGACTGAAAAACCCGTTTATAAAGGCCGCCAGCAACTGCTTTTCTTTTTTTGCGACAAGGCGAACAACAATGAGGAAATTTTCGAGGCCGTGCAAAATCTCAAGCTTCCGCAAGCGACCGTGAAGCAAATCCGCAATACGGTGCTGACCGATTTATCGCCCGCAAGTTGGCAACAGGAACTCGAAGCGATCTACAAAGACGACCAAACCAAGTTGCAGATGAAGATCAACGACTGCCTGTTGGTCGAACAATACCAGGAACGACGCGCCAAACTCAACCTGAACAACCAGCGGCTGATGATCGTGAGCAAGCCCGTTTTGTACGACAACAATTCGAAGGCGCTCGTGAAAGTCACGTTCTACCGGACCATCGAACACAACAACGGAGCGGTTGTACGCATGGAAAAAATCAACGGCGTCTGGACGATAAAAGAATTCCTAAACGAGTGGGCAACCTGATGAAGATAAAAGAAATACTTGCCGTTCTCGAGGAAATGGCGCCGCTAGCGTATGCCGAGGATTTTGATAATGTCGGTTTGATACTGGGAAATTCGAACGACGAGGCGACGGGAATTCTCGTTTGCCACGACGCGCTTGAATCGGTTATCGATGAGGCGATCGAGAAAAAGTGCAATCTGGTCGTTTGTTTCCATCCGATCTTGTTTTCAGGATTGAAGAAAATCACGGGCGCGAATTACGTCGAACGCTCGATCTTGAAAGCGATCAGGAACGACATCGCGATCTATGCGGTGCACACGGCTTTGGACAACCATAAGAACGGCGTGAATAAGATTTTCTGTGACGCGCTCGGATTGGTGAACACGAAGATTCTGGTACCGAAGAAGGGATTTATTTCCAAACTTGTGACATTCGCACCGATGGAAAATGCTGACAATGTCCGAAATGCGTTGTTTGCCGCCGGAGCCGGAAAAATCGGGAATTACGAGAATTGCAGTTTCAATTCAAACGGAACCGGAACGTATCAGGGAAATGCCGACAGCAATCCCGTAATCGGGCAAAAACACGAATTGGTGAACGCCGATGAAACGAAGATCGAGGTCACGTTCGAGAAACACCTGCAATCCAAAATCCTAAAAGCGCTTTTTGAAAATCATCCGTACGAGGAAGTCGCTTATGAGATTTACGAACTAAAAAACGAACACCAGAATATCGGATTGGGAATGATCGGCGAACTCGAAACGGCAAGAACCGAACGCGATTTCCTGCAATTGGTCGCCGATTCGATGCAGGCCGAAGGCATCCGACACTCGGAATATCGAAATAAAAACGTGAAAAAAGTAGCCGTTCTGGGCGGTTCGGGAAGTTTCGCGATTCAGGCCGCAAGGCGCGCCGGTGCTGATGCTTTCGTGACATCGGACTTGAAATACCATCAGTTTTACGAAGCCGAGGATGACTTGCTTTTACTCGACATCGGCCACTTTGAAAGCGAGCGTTTTACAAAAAATTATATAGTTGATTTTCTAAAGGAAAAAATCCCTAATTTTGCAATCATTTTATCCGAAGTAAATACGAATCCAATTAAGTACTTTTAAATATGGCTACATCCGTGAAAGAATTGAGTGTTGAAGACAAATTGAGAGCGTTGTATGATCTACAGCTCATTGACACGCGTATCGATGAGATCCGCAACGTCAGAGGCGAATTGCCGCTCGAAGTAGAAGACCTCGAGGATGAAGTGGCAGGTTTGAGCACGCGTCTTGACAAGTTGAAGAGCGAACTTGAAGTGATCGAAGACAACATCAAGAGCCGCAAAACCGCCATCGACGACCATAAAGAGGGCATCAAAAAATACACGAAGCAACAGGAAACGGTTCGCAACAACCGCGAGTTCAATGCTTTGACCAAGGAAGTCGAGTTTCAAGAACTTGAAATCCAGCTTGCCGAGAAACAAATCAAGGAAATGAAAGCTTCTATCGAACACAAGAAAGAAGTGATTTCCCAATCGAAAGAAAGACTCGAAACCAAATCGTCTCACCTTAAGCACAAGAAATCGGAGCTTGAAGACATCATGGCCGAGACCGCGAAAGAGGAAGCGTTCCTTGCTGAGAAATCAGACGAATACCGCGCGTTGATCGAAGAGCGTCTGTTGGCTGCCTACAACCGCATCCGCACGAGCGTCCGCAATGGTTTGGCGGTAGTTTCTATTGAACGCGGCGCTTCGGCAGGTTCGTTCTTTACGATTCCGCCACAGACACAGGTCGAGATCGCGGCCCGCAAGAAAATCATCACCGACGAGCATTCAGGGCGTATCCTGATCGACAATGTGCTCGCCGTTGAAGAGCGCGAGAAAATGGACCAACTGTTCGCAGAGTTCAAACACTAAAATACAAGTCCTGGCAACGGGACTTTTTTTTTGCCCTTTTTTAATTTTTTCGAATCAGGACATGCGTAAGATCAAGTTTTTCATATTCACCAAATCGCTCGGGTTGTATATCAACCTGCTCAGTTTCGTGTCTCCGAAACATGCGAAGGAATTTGCGTACGCCTTGTTCAGCAAACCGCGCGACGGAAAACTGAAGAAAGAATCACTGCCTGAAATGTTGCTCAAGGCGCATCACGAAACCATCACATTGCGCGAGGACACGATCCAAACCTATACGTGGAAAGGCAACGGCGCCGTAATTTTACTCGCCCACGGTTGGGACAGCAATTCGTGGCGTTGGGAACGGCTTCTACCTTTTTTGGTCGAATCGGGAAGTACGGTCGTGGCGATAGACGCGCCCGATCACGGTTTGTCTCAAGGAAATTTCAGCCTTCCGAAATACGCCGAATTCATCCACACCGCGGCCCAAAAATTCAAACCCGATTATCTCATCGGACATTCGATCGGAGGCGCGGCGAGCTTGTTTTACCAGCACAAATACCAAAACGATAATTTGCAGAAACTCGTAATTTTGGGCGCTCCGGCCGAATTGAGCTCGATCGTGGCGAATTACGTCGGGCTGTTGAGTTTGAACAAGCGGTCGCAGGATTTATTGAACGCTTATTTTGTGGAAAACTTCAACTTCCACCCGAACGATTTCTCGGCGCGCATCTTCGGAAAAACGTTAAGCCTAAAGGGATTGGTCGTACACGATACGCAGGACAACGTCGTCAAATTCGAGGAAGCCAAACGCATTCCCGAAGCTTGGACGCAGGCGTTGTTCCACGAAACGTCGGGACTTGGGCACAGCATGCACGACGATGAATTGTATGCGAAGATCGCGGCGTTTTTGTTTGAAGCGTAGACATTTTAAATAGCCCTCAAGATTGTCATTCCGACGTAGGAGGAATCTCTTCATTAAAAACTAAAAAGTCCAATCGAGGATTTGACAGTTTTATCAAATTTAACTTCTTTTCACGTCGCCAGCCCTTTAATTCCTTTTCGCGCGCGATGGCTTCCTGAATCCAAGTAAATTCTTCAAAATAAATCAAGTAGTGAACATTGTATTTTGCACAGAAAGTCTTTCTAGACTCCTTGTGCTCTATGATCCTTTTACCGAGATTGTTAGTCACCCCAATGTAAAACACGCATCTATTTTTGTTCGTCAAAATATAGACATAGTAATTATGATAGTCGTCGATAATAATCATGAGATTCCTCCTGCGTCGGAATGACAAAACAAAGATTAATCAACGAAATCTTACTACGTGTTTCATGCATGTTTTCTTAAATTAATGCTTTACGATTTTCCGAACCGCGCTCCTATCCGATTCCGTTACTTTCACAAAGTAAATTCCCGATGTCAAATTAGAAACCGAAATATTTTTATCGGTGGCGAAACCTACGTAAACCGTTTGCCCGACTGCATTCATCACTTCGATTCGCGACTCCGTTAAAATGTCGCCCGCGATGGAAATCACGTCATTCGCAGGATTCGGATACACGAAAAACGAAATCGCGTCGACTTTTTGCGTCGCCAAAGCAGTAACCGCGGCGATTGCGGGTTCCATATTCGGCAATGGCCCGATGTGGCCGCCGGAGCCTTGGGCGATTCCCGTCGTCACGAGAATATTCCGCATTTGCGCAGGCGTCAGGTAATTTCCGGTTTGCCCATGGTAATAGGATTGCAGCACGATTGCGCACGACGCGACGATCGGAGTGGCCGAACTCGTACCCGAAAAATTCGTGTAACGTTGGTTGAAATCACCGAAAATCGCCGCGAAATCACCGTAGCCCGACGAACGTACGTTGCTCCCCCAACCTTGCACATTCACGCGGTTTCCAAACGTACTGTACGAAATCTTGTTGTGCGACACGTCGGGCGAACCGGCCCCGACGATAATCGCGCCGCTGTCGCCTCGGTTCATATACGGAAGATAAGGCGTCGAGTCGAGGTCGGCGTTACCGTTTCCGGCCGCTGCGACGATTATGATTCCCGAATCGGTGGCGGCTTTGGTCAGATCCCAGATCAGATTTTCGTATTCGGCCGGGACGAATGCGTCATTCACGCCGTACGCCTGCATTTCATAGATGATCACATCGCCCGCAATTGAAGCGCCGATGGATTGGCTTACCGCGAGCACGCGATTGTATCCGCTTTGTTGCCACTCGGGAAACAGCACCATTTCCTGGGCGCCGTACGCCATTCCCGAAACGCCGTAGGTTCCTTTGTCGGCGAACACGACACCGAAGACTGCGGTTCCGTGTTCGGTGTAACTCGCCGTGACGTCCGATCCGATCGTCATTCCGGGTTGCAGGAACGTGCCCGCCAAATCGTTGAACTCTTCGTGGTTTTTATTGAAACCATATTCGACGTCGCGGATTCGGATGCCGTTTCCGATCAATCCCGAATCCCACGCGAATTGCATGTTTACGCCCGGATTTGGGCCGATGTAGTTTTGGGCCGACTCGTAGTTCGGTGTCGCGGGCGGAATGTCGGACGGCGGCGGAATCGCGTTCATCGAGAGCAAGCTGCAATAGGAAACCGCGTCGAGCGCTTCGAGTTTGGCGGCCAATTCGAGCAATTGCGCATTCGAAGAATTTAAAGTTTGGACTTTGTACGTGTTTTTGATTCGGATCAGGGCGTCGGAATTTTCATTATTTGATTCGGACACAATCTTCATCTGTTCGATTTTTTCGTCGGGAAGCAACTGCAATTTCTCGAGCGAAAACACATATTGGCTTTCAAGCGATCGCAAACCGTTTATTTTTTCGAGATCGGTTTCAGACGAAAACGTCACGTACAATTCATAGCCGAAACCGGACATTGCTCGCGACGTGAAGCCGACGAGATCATCGCCGCGAATCGCGTAATCGTAAACGGGAATCCTGCCGAAATGGGCATGAAAGTGTCATCGGCCGATGAAATCCGGATCGACGGGAAACTCATCCGCGAAAAAACAGGAAAATTCGTATATCTCGCACTTAACAAGCCGCCAGGAATCGAATGCACGACGAATACGGACGTGAAAGACAACATCATCGATTTCTTACATTATCCGAAGCGCATTTTCCCGATCGGACGACTCGACAAAGCCAGTGAAGGCCTTATTTTCCTGACCGACGACGGCGACATCGTGAACAAGATTTTGCGCGCGAGGAACAATCACGAGAAGGAATATGAAGTGATCGTGAACCAACCTGTCTCGCCTCGTTTCATCGAAAAAATGAGCAACGGCGTGCCGATTCTCGATACCGTGACGCGCAAGTGTTTCGTGGAACAGACGGGAAAAGAATCGTTCCGCATCATCTTGACGCAGGGTTTAAACCGACAAATCCGTCGCATGTGCGAGTTTTTGGGTTACGAGGTCGTGAAATTGAAGCGCGTGAGAATCATCAACATCAAGCTCGATCTTCCTGTCGGGCGCCATCGTGAACTTACCGAGGACGAAATCTCTCAGTTGTCGTTGCTTATCGAACCGTCAAGCAAGACTGAGGAAGCGAGTTTCTCGAAGAATGAATTCGGCGAAAAACCGAAGCGCGATTTCGGGAAAAAAGACTTTTCGAGAGGCGATTTCAATAAGGATTCGAAGCGATCGGATGCGCCGAAACGCGATTTCCAAAAGCGAGATTCTGGCAAGGATTCGGACAAAAAAGACTTTGTCAAAAGGGATTTTTCCAGAGGCGACGCCAATCGCGACGAACCGAGGAAAAGTGATCTGCAGCGGAATTCGGAACGCGAGAGTACGCGCCCGAAGAGTTTTTCACCTGCGCCGAAACGCAATATTGAGATCATCAAGAAAGACGATCCGCGCTATCGGAAAGACGGAGATTCCTAAAATAGAGCAATTTTCTTACAGCTTTACCGTTTTGCATTCGTAACCGATAACATATTTATTTTATGAGTGCAAAAAAAATACTCTTGCTAAGCAGCGCGATTGTCGTGGCCGTGGTTTGCGTCGGCTTTTTAGGTTTGCGGACGTTTACCCGAAAGATCGTGAACAACCGCGATTGCGAATGGGCAAATATCGATCATGTCGAGATACGTGCGATGGCGGACATTCCACCGACCCTGGCGTCCGACTGCAATTATGACGCGGGCAAGAAACGAAAGACGACTGTTTTCGCGCTTGACACTTCCAAATTCGACATGGACGAATATTCGTCGAGGCATGATTTTAGGAAAGTCAGTTCGGCTCCGGAGAATTTCGCGGATTTCGACAAGGACGGGATCGCATCGGTTGATACTTCGGAGTTGTTTTATCGCGACGGAAAAACGCAGACGAATTCGTATAAGATGTTGTTGGATGCGAGAAGCGGCAGGATTTGGGTGGATTTAAGGTATTTTTACGAGGATTGAATGCAACCCTTTAAGAGTTTGAAACTCTTAAAGGGTTAAATATACCAAAAGTCAAAAACCGCCCGTTACACTTTTTCCTCCAAAAAAGTTAAACCTCCATTATGAAATTCCTACCTATTTTCATTCTTACCGCAACCGTTCTCCTCGCCCAAAAGGAATCTGCGCTCACAACCGAATCCTACAAACTCGTCAACGACCTGAATACGGCTGAAAACCGAAGTGCGATCTACATGTGCCGCGAAGTCAACAATATGTGGACCGATTACTTCATGCCGAAATCAATCAAAGACGAATTCCCACAGAAAAAGGCCGACACGATCGCTAAGTACATCGGAGGAAACATAGCGATCTGGAAAAAGAACATCCCCATAGTCGAAAGCTGGGAACCGCGCGTCAAAGCAACCGAGTACGTAAATTATCACGGTCTCAACATCGACGAATTTTCGCGTACGCACAACAGGAACGGCGTTTTCCTATATTCGACGCCGCTCTTCAATGCTGAACGCACAAAAGCGTTAATTTATATTTGGTATTTGAGTTCGAAAAACGTCGTACTTGATAATTATTATTACTGCGAGAAGGAAAACGGCAAATGGAAAAAGAAAAACGTCGTTTTGATCGGCGGTTTTTAAGGGTAAAATCCATGATTTTTGACGGGTACGTTCATTCATTCAATCCTTAATGAACTTGATGGCCTCAATGCTCTAAATGGTGAAACTTTCGGTTTTCAATTGCAAAAAGTCAACCTCACAGTTAAAAAGTCAAAACCACTTTCTCCGCATAAACAACAACACGCCGAACGTCGAGAAAACCAACGAAATCCCCATGATTATCCACAAGCCGTACGGATTGTCCTGAAAAATGTTCGGCACGTTCATGCCATAAAAACTCGCCACGACGGTCGGGATCATCAAAATAATTGAAATCGACGTCATCTGTTTCATGATGTTGTTCATGTTATTCGAGATCACCGAGGCATACGCGTCCATCGTGCCCGTCAGGATATCCGAATAAATGTTCGTCGTTTCCTGTGCCTGACGCAGTTCGATCTCGACGTCCTCGAGCAATTCCGGATCGTAGTTTTCCTTTTGGCTCCGGATGTTTTTCAATCGGTGCAACAAAATATCATTGCCTTTTAAAGATGTCATGAAGTACACGAGGCATTTTTCAATTTGCAGAAGCGCCTGCAATTCCTCGTTCTTGATCGACTTTTCGAGATTGTCCTCGGCCAGTTTGATCTTTTGGTTGATCTGCTTCAGATACTTGAGATACCAAACGCTCGACGAGAGCAACAATTTCAGGATCATATCGAAATTGTCAGAAATATCGAGTTTTTTGCGACGCGAATACACGACGAAATCCTCGAGCATTTCGGTCTTCTTGAAACTGATCGTAATCCTCACATCGTTCTTGAACACAATCCCGATCGGAATCGTATAAAACGGCAATTTCATATCGTCTCTCTTGATCGGAATACGCATGATGACAAGCCACCAGCCGTTCTCGACCTCGATGCGCGGGCGTTCGTCAAAATCCTTTATGTCATTGTAGAACGCTTCGGGAATACCCAATTCCTCGAGCAGGTATTTCTTGTCGCCTTTGTCGGGCGTTTCGACATTGATCCAGCAGTGCGGCTGCCAGTCGTTCACGGCCACGAGGCCATTGTTGTTTTGGTAGAAGGTTTTCATTTGTACGCGGCATTAGTCGAGACGCCGCGCTTGCGCAACATCAGGAGTGGTTTAACATCTTGGGATGATCGTCCATTGAAGGATTGGATTTCTGTTTTGCGCCGCGAAAGTAAGGCTAATTTTTAAATCAGGTCGTTATTTGGGAATTATTTAATTCGACAGAAAACGTACAAAACACCAAGAGCATTAAGTTCATCAAGATTTTATTTTCTTAATGAACTTAATGCTCGTAATGGTTCAAATATTTACTTGCGTACTTATTCCATTTCGCGTTTGCGCTCGCGGGCCAACAGCGTATTTTTGAGCAACATCGCGATCGTCATCGGCCCTACTCCACCGGGAACAGGCGTGATGTACGATGCTTTTTTGGATACGTTTTCGAAATCGACGTCGCCTGTGATACGATAGCCTTTTTCAGACGTTTCGTCGGCGACACGCGTGATACCGACGTCGATGATGACCGCATCGTCCTTGACCATTTCCGCTTTCAGATAATTCGGAACGCCGAGCGCCGAGATGATGATGTCGGCCTGGGTCGTAATCTGTGCGATATTTTTAGTATAACTGTGTGTCAACGTAACGGTTGAGTTTCCCGGGAAACCTTTGCGTCCCATCAAAATGCTCATCGGGCGTCCGACGATATGGCTGCGTCCGATGACGACCGTGTGCTTTCCTTGCGTCTCAACTCCGTAACGCTCGAGCAATTCGAGAATTCCGAAAGGCGTCGCAGGAATGAACGTACTCATGTCAAGTGCCATTTTTCCGAAATTCTCGGGATGGAAACCGTCGACATCTTTCGTCGGGTCGATCGCCATGATGACTTTCTGCGTGTCGATTTGTGGAGGCAACGGCAATTGCACGATGAATCCGTCAATGTTCGCGTCTTCGTTGAGTTGCTTGATTTTCTTGAGCAATTCGGACTCCGATGTCGTGCTCGGCATTCTCACCATTGTCGACTCGAAACCGACGCGTTCGCAGGCCTTTACCTTACTGCCGACATATGTCAGGCTCGCACCGTCATTGCCGACGATAACCGCTGCAAGATGAGGCACTTTTTCACCCTTGGCTTTCATTTGGGCGACTTCGGCCGTGATTTCGTTTTTGATGTCTTCTGAAATTTTCTTTCCGTCGAGAAGTTTCATGTTGTTGTCTTGGTTTAGAGTTTAGAGATGCGTTGTCCGCAAACGTTTAGGGTTCAGAATCCGGGCAAAACCCTAAACTCTAAACCCTAAACAAATTCTTTATTTCATTCCCGGCATTCCCCCGCCCATCATTTTCATCAAGTTCTTACCGCCCGGACCTTGCATCATCTTCATCATCTTGCTCATTTGGTCGAACTGTTTCATGAGCTGGTTGACCTGGTCGATTTTCGTGCCCGATCCTTTCGCGATGCGGTTCTTGCGTTTCACGTCGATGATCGCGGGTTTCTTGCGCTCTTTGGGCGTCATCGAATAAATGATGGCCTCGATATGCTTGAACGCGTCGTCCTCGATTTCCACGTCTTTCATGGCTTTCGAAGCGCCCGGAATCATGCCGACCAAATCCTTCATATTACCCATTTTCTTGACTTGCTGGATCTGCGTGAGGAAATCGTCGAACCCGAATTCGTTCTTCGCGATCTTCTTTTGGAGTTTGCGCGCTTCCTCTTCGTCGAACTGCTCCTGCGCTCTTTCAACGAGGGAAACGACGTCGCCCATTCCGAGAATCCTTTCGGCCATACGCGACGGATAAAACACGTCGATGGCTTCCATTTTCTCGCCTGTTCCGACGAATTTTATCGGCTTGTTCACTACCGATTTGATCGAAAGCGCCGCACCACCTCGCGTATCACCGTCGAGTTTGGTCAGGATTACGCCGTCGAAATTGAGTCGGTCGTTGAAGGCTTTCGCTGTATTTACGGCATCTTGTCCCGTCATCGAATCGACGACGAACAAGGTTTCCTGTGGTTGGATCGCCTTGTGGACGTTCGCGATTTCGTTCATCATTTCCTCGTCGACGGCCAAACGGCCAGCGGTATCGATGATGACTACGTTGAAACCGTTAGCCTTGGCATGCTTGATACCGTTTTGCGCGATTTCGACAGGATTCTTATTTTCAGGTTCCGAATAGACTTCGACACCGATCTGGTCACCGACCACATGCAATTGGTTGATCGCCGCCGGACGATACACATCGCATGCGACCAATAATGGTTTTTTGTTCTTTTTGGTCTTTAGGAAATTAGCGAGTTTACCTGAGAACGTCGTCTTACCCGAACCTTGCAGACCTGACATCAAAATGACCGTCGGGCTGCCGCCAAGATTGATTCCGGCGACGTCTCCGCCCATGAGTTCAGTTAACTCATCTTTCACGAGTTTCACCAAAAGCTGTCCCGGTTGTAACGTGGTCAACACGTTTTCGCCAATGGCTTTGTCTTTTACTCTCGCCGTAAAATCTTTTGCGATCTTGAAGTTGACGTCGGCATCGAGCAACGCGCGGCGCACTTCCTTGAGGGTTTCGGCCACGTTGATCTCAGTGATCTTGCCGTGTCCTTTTAGGATATGAAAGGCTTTGTCTAGCTTATCGGATAAATTATCGAACATAGTGCAATCGTAAAAATGAAGATGCAAATATAAGTGATTTTGCGCTCTGTGCCGAATCGAAACCGCATTAAAAACACAATCGAATCGTGTAAAAATACCCGTAAACCCTATACGATAAAACGCTGTGGACGAGCGTACTTTTATGTTCAACTTTAAAACGGACGACCATGAAAACGATACATGCACTCAAAGCACTGGTTTTAGTATTCGCGACTTCGGCGATAATTTCCTGCGGATCCCAATACAAAGGATCGGCGGCTGACCGGACAGGAACCAACGGAGCGACGAACGGAACCGGGAAAGCGCCAAGTGGAACGGCACATAATTTCAGGTACTAGACCGCGCGAGGGATAGAAGTGGAAATCCTTTTTAGGGAAATCCTGCCAAGGTTTTCCCTAAAAAGATTGGAACAGATAGCCCGACCCAATCGCGATGAAAACGTGACTTTTACGAAAAAGTTCCGCGATTGGGACGCGCCCAAAATATAAAGCCGATCATTGCGACCGGCTTTTTCTTTTTACTCGAGGCAGGTATTGATATCGCCTTCGAGCTCGAACAATGTACCTATTTCAGTGCTGTTGAGCGAGCGTTTGTAGACTCGGATGTCGTCGATGAAACCTAGATATTCGCCTCCGATCGCATAGCCCAACATCTGCTGCGGGAATTCAGGATTCGCCGATTCCGCTACGAAATTGGCGTCGCGATACAATGTGAAAACCTGGCCGTTCCAAGTCACGGCAACGTGATGCCATTGGTCCAGGCCTTGCAGAAACGGCCAATCGGCTTCGTTGACGAACATATTTGGCGCGCTTGCAAACGGCGACCTTACCTCAGTTTGTATGTTGGGATTGCCCAAACCGAGCACGAATTCGCTGTTGCTGAGCAGGAATTCGGGCGTCAGGACCGACGTTTGGCGATTGAACCACAAACTTATCGTAAACGCGTTGTTTTGAATGAGATCGTTGTTTAAGTTTCCACTCACGAAGATCGACCCGCTTTGACCGCCACCGCCTAAAGAAACCGCACCGTTCGGATTATCGCTTCTATCAGTGACAAATGTCACGCCTTGTTGGTCGACCGATCCAAAACCGGTCAAATCGGCGATTTCGTTGGCGAAAGGCATGTACAGTATCAAGTCGTCGGTAAGGATTTGCGGGTTGTCGCAGGCGCAATCGGAGCCGGCCGTATCGATTGCGGAATTCAGCGCCTCGTTGCTGGAAATGCTGATGGTTGCGCCTTGAAAATCGACGGCGCTTATCGGATAATTGATTTGATAGACCGACGAATTCGGGAGATTTTCGAGGAATAAATAAAATTCCTTGTCGTTGTCTATCGTCTGGTTCAACGGATTTTGAGTACCCGTGTCGTAAGCCGAAACTGAAATCGGGTACACCAACGCCAAACATTCTATCTTTTGGAACGCCGTGCAATTCGAAACCAGCGCGTCGAATTCTTCTCCGCCAACGACGGTTTCGACATAGGCCGAATCCACGACCGTAATCGGAAACACGAAATCGACGGTCGCGCCTACGGGAGTCGCTTGTAAAATTTCACTTACGATTGTGTAATCATCGGCGTTTTGCACGGAGACGGTTTGTCCCGAAACGATCACATCGACGGGCAGCTTTACGCTGTAACAGTCGGTGCTGTCGATCACGTTGTCGATACCCGTGTTGTTCGCGGTCAGTCTTTGGATCTTCCTCGTAATCGCCGACGCCTTGTCGAGCTGGCCTTCGCCTACGATTATGCGATTCTCTTCCTTTTGGCACGAGAACAACGCCAATGCGGCAAAAACGAAAACCAGGAACTTCAATCTGCACAGCTTTTTCATAGTCGATGTAAAACGGTTTGCATAAAAACAGCCACGTTGCCGCAAACCCTACCAAAAATCATAATTTTAACGCAGCGAAAAAAATATCCTGCTAAAGGTAGGGTAAAATGTTTTGCGGCTGTTTCACCATTATCAAATCCGAATCGAGTTCCATGGAGATTCATTGTCCAATAGACGGCGTTTGCGAGGAAAGCCTGTTTGCCTCGCTGTTCAAGAAACACGTGAAGGTGTTGCGCAATTATTTGTTGTACAAGTTCGGCGACAGTGAAAAGGCGAATGACGTAGCGCAGGACGCCTTCATCAAGCTTTGGGAAAATTGCGCCGACGTGCCCGAAGAAAAGGCGAAATCCTATTTGTATACGGTTGCAAACAACGTATCCTTAAACAAGATCGCACACCAAAAAGTAGTCTTGAATTACGCCCAAACGGCAAATATCCGAAGCCAAACGCCCGAAAGCCCCGAGTATTTGCTGGAGGAAGAAGAGTTCAAAACCAAGTTGCAAAACGCCATCGCGAATTTAAGCGAAGCACAGCGCACGGCTTTTTTGATGAACCGGATAGATGGAAAAAAATACCATGAGATCGCCGAAATCCTCGACATTTCAGTGAAAGCCGTTGAAAAACGGATAAGTGGAGCGTTGGTTTCGCTTCGGAAGGAAATCGTTGGGTTTTCGATTTGAGATTTTAGATTGACAGAATTCAGATTTACAGATTTACAGAAGTCAGATTTACAGATTTACAGATCTACAGATTTTGATTTGGCCGATGATAACGAATGCCAATTCATAATTCATAATTTATAATTCATAACTACAATGGAGCATCTCGCAAAATGGCTTGCCGGTGAAATGACACAGGCCGAGCTTACGCAATTCCAGCGAACGCCCGAGTTCAAGGAGTACGAGCGCATCGCGCGATTGAGTTCGCAGTTGAAGCCCGAGGATATGGATGAAGAGGCGATGTTGGCGAACGTCATGTCGCGCGAGAAACGAGTTAAAGTGATTCCGATGTATCGCAAACCGATGTTCAAATTTGCAATCGCTGCGGTTTTGGTGATCGCGCTCGGGATTTCCTTCGTTTTTCGTCCGACCGATGCAATGATAAGCGAAATCGCTTCGAACGGAACCACGACGCACGCGCTGCTTCCGGATCAATCGCAAATCGCGCTGCAATCAGGATCGCAGATCGAGTACGATAAATCAAACTGGGAGGAAAACCGCAGCCTCACGCTCAAAGGCGAAGCGTATTTCAAGGTCGCGAAGGGAAAGAAATTCGATGTAAAAACGTCGCTTGGGACCGTGACCGTCGTCGGGACGCAATTCAATGTCAGGGCGCGTGAAAATCGTTTCGAAGTCGAATGTTATGAAGGGAAAGTTCGCGTCAAAAACGATAATTCTGAAGTGCTGCTCACGAAAGGACAACTCGTTATTTTTGAAAACGGCGACAAAATCCTCGATGGGGAAACGCAAAGTTCCGAACCGGAATGGACCATCGGCGAATTGCGCTTCCGTTCGGCCACTTTGGAACAAGTCGTCGCCGAAATCGAGCGCGTATACGACGTCGACATCGAAATCAAGAATACATCGCCGAGCAAGTTAACGGGATCGCTGCCCGCCAACGACTTGCAGAAAGCCGTCAAAATGTTGTGCGCGACCTATTCGCTAAATGCCGAAACAATCGATAAAAAAATAGTACTTTCAGCTAATGAATAGACTTTTACGGGCGTTGTTTTTTGTGCTTTTTACCGTTTGCAGCCTGAACGCGCAAACCGGTATGGGCAAGCAATTACCGCTGCGTGAAATACTTTCGGGTATTGAAAAACAACACGACGTCACGTTCACGTTCCTCGACGAAACGATCGCGGGAAAAATCGCCAGCGCGCCTCCGAACGAGTATTCGCTCGAACAAAAACTCGATTTTCTTCGTCAGCTTACACGGCTGACTTTCGCGTTTCAGGACCGCACGCACATCGGGATTTCGGCGTCGGAACCTGAACCTACCTTGAATGACACGCTGTCGGAACAACTCGACGAAGTGCTCATCGCCCAATATCTCGCCCAGGGAATCTCGAAAAAAGCCGACGGGTCGCTGCGCATAAAACCGCGACAATTCGGGTTGCTTCCGGGTTTGGTCGAGGCCGACGTATTGCAAACGATGCAACAACTTCCCGGTGTTTTGAGCGTCGACGAGACGATTTCGAACATCAACGTTCGAGGCGGAACCCACGACCAAAATTTGTTTTTGTGGAATGGCATCCGAATGTACCAGACCGGACATTTCTTCGGGTTGGTTTCAGTGTTCAGCCCGCAGTTGCCGCAGACGATCGACATTTATAAAAACGGAACGCCGTCAATCTTCGGCGAAGGCGTTTCGAGTACGGTAAATATTTCCACGAAGCCCGCCGATTCCACGATTGCGGGTTTCGCGGCAAATATGATCAGTGCCGAATTGTACGCGCAGTTTCGTCTGTCGAAAAAATCGGGATTGACGATCTCAGGCCGGCGATCGGTTACCGATTTATTCGATTCGCCCACATACAAAGCGTATTCCGACAGAATTTTCCAAAATACCGTCGTGACCGATCTGCAAAGCAACGAAACCGTGAAATACGGCGTCGATAAGGAATTTTATTTTTACGACGTTTCGCTCAAGTACGACCGGATCGTCGGCGGGAAAAGCCGGTTTTCAATCAGTGCGATCGCGGTTTCGAACAGCCTCGACGTCACGCAGAAAAAATTGGAAACGGGAACGTCGACCGCTAAAAACAGCAACCTCGACCAGCAGAATTTGGGCGCGTCCCTCGATTGGCAAACCAAGTGGAACGCGAACAATTCGACGCAGATCAGCGGCTATGTGTCGTCGTACAAATTGGATGCGATGAGCCGATCGGTGCAGAACGACCAGCAACTCGACCAGCAGAACGAGGTTTTGGACACCGGAATCCGACTCACGAATACGCACAAATTGTCGGAAAAATTGGTTTTCGAAAACGGTTATCAATACAACGAAACGGGAATTTCGAACTACGACGACATCAACGATCCCGAATACAACCGCCGCGCGAAAACGGTTTTGAGAAACCATGCCGTTATTGCACAATTGCGATATACGTCGGGCGATAAAAGGCTTTTCGTGCAGCCGGGTTTGCGATTCAATTACTACGATCGATTCGGAAGTACGCGTTTTGAGCCACGACTGCAGTCGAATTATAAGTTGACCGACGATTTGCGTATCGAGGCACTCGCCGAATTCAAAAGCCAGACGTCGTCTCAGGTAATCGATCTGCAACAGGATTTCCTCGGGCTTGAAAAACGTCGTTGGATGCCCAGCGACGACGGTTCGGTGCCTATCCAAAAAAGTTTCCAGTCGTCTTTGGGTTTCACTTATGAAAATTCGGGCTGGCTTTTGACGCTCGACGGTTTCTATAAAAACGTGAGCGGAATCCCTACGGCGAGCCAATCGTTCCAGAACCAATTGGAATTTATCCGAATCAACGGCGATTACAAGGTTTGGGGTTCCGAAGCCTTGATCCAAAAGACCTTCGGCGATTTCCGGACTTGGGTCAGCTACAGTTTCAATAGAAACGAATATACGTTCAACGGTTGGACGCCTCCGAATTTCGCGAACAATTTTGAGATCGTGCACGCATTGTCGGCCGCGGCGAGTTACGAAGGAAAACGACTGAAAGCATCGTTGGGCGCGAAATGGTATACGGGCAAACCGCAAACGACTCCGATGGCGGGACAAACGAGCCCGAGCTTCGGACAAATAACCTACAATGATCCGAACAGCTCGAATCTGGACGATTATTTTCAGGCGAATTTCTCGGCATCTTACTTGTGGAAAATATCGGCCCGAACGGCCTTTTCGTTGGGTTTGTCGGTGATGAATCTGTTTGACAACCGCAACATCATCAACCGTTATTACCGCATCAACGATGAGAATGTGATTGAACGCGTGAATACGTATTCGTTGAAACGCACGCCGAATTTGTCGTTGAAATTTATTTTTTAGATTGTCAGATTTCAGATTGACAGATCGACAGATTCGCTTGTCTTAATTCAACGTCAGGACATCTTTCAATCTGTAAATCTGTAAATCTGATGATCTGTAGATTTTCCAATCTGACCAAAAAAAAACCAGCCGTTTCCGACTGGTCTTCCTTATTGAGTAACCTAACTAATTTTTTTCGAGGATCATCGTATCGTCCACCGTGTCCTGATCGACGTATTTCAACGTGATCTTGTCGTCGGTGAGTGTAATGATGCGCCAGTGGTCGTTGAGGATCGCGAAATTCGGTTCGTCCGCAAAATACATCGTGATCACCTTGTATCCGGCGCTTGAACTTGTCTGGTTGGGCAGCGAATACGATCCGGTCCAAACGTCGCTTGCGGCTGTTGCCGTAACCACGCCATTGTTGAAATCGAAATCGGTATCGGCAAAATTTCCCGAAAGATCGCTGCCGTCCTTGATTAGACTGCTGATGCGCCATTGGCCGTCTTGAACCGTGGTACGGACTTTCTCTATTGAAGTTCCCGACGGATTGTTGTCGTCATCCGAACAAGAAGTTACGACAGCCCCAACTATCGCCATGCATAAGAATACTAGTTTTTTCATCGCTGCTATTTTAATGTTTGTCGGGACGAAAATAACTGAGAGCGACTAAATTGCAATTCTACTTAACAAATTTATAAGTTTTTTACCACAAAAAAACCAGCTGTTACAAGCTGGTTTTCGCAAAGAATACAAATTCTTTTAATTTCTTTCGAACGTAAGGTAATCGGTACCGCCGTCGCCGCCGCTGATATGGCTCAGCCTTACCCTATTTCCGGTGCGCTCGAGCGTGTACCAATCTTCGCTGATTTCAAGAAAATCGTCGGGCGAACCGAATGTAAGGTTCAGATCGGGGTTCGATCCCGGATTGTCGTCGTCATCGTCATCGGTAATCGTCCAGACGCCATCGAATGTGTCGGTACCGTTTGATGCCGAAACAGTGTTGTTGTCGTTAAACGTAAAATTGAAGCCCGAAAAATTTGAGATTTCATCGATTCCGTCCTCGCTGTAGGACGTCACGCGCCACGTCTGGTTCGTGATCGTGTTGGTAAGCGCCTGGACGGTGATGTTCGCGTTATTTCCGCTGCCATCGTCATCGCTCGAACATGATGCGCTACCCAGCAAAAGTGCCGCGGCAAACATCGAATACATTGCTTTTTTCATACTGCAGGTCTTTAGGTTAATTTTAATGGTACATTAAAGTACGACCTATTTGTTGGAAAAAGTATTTGGAGAGCGGACTTTGGGAAAAGTTTTTGATTTTTGGGTTCACGGTTCAGGGTCTAGGGCTCAGGGTTCGTTTACGTAGACAATCGACGTTCAAGAGAATCCATACACTAGAAACTAACATACAATAATGAGTCAAAACCTTGCACCTTGCACCTTGCACCCTGCACCCTGAACCCTGAACCTCGCTAAAACTGAAAATAAATAAACGGCTGCGGCCCGCTCGTCGCCGTCGCGTAAACCACCCAATACGTAAGCGCCAAAACCAATGCTTTACCCGGAATCGGGAGTTTGTCGAACGCGAGTTTGAGTGAATCGATCCAACGCGCGGGCAGGAAATGCCACACATACCCGATGAACATCACGATAAAGACGTTTCTATAACCCGACAAGATCGTAAGCCATTCCTGAGGTTTGAAATCGAGTTTCGCGATGTTTCCGATGACTTCGAATGCCGTCGTGAAATCCTTCGCACGGAAGAAAATCCAACAGAAAACGACGAAATGGAAAGTAAGAATGACTTTGATCGCCCATGAGAATCGGTTCTTCGGGATCGGTAAAACGCCTTTGAACAAACGTTCCACGACGAGCGCCAATCCGTGCAAAACGCCCCAGATTACGAACTTCCACGACGCTCCGTGCCACAATCCGCCGAGTAGCATCGTGAGAAACAGGTTCAGATACGTCCGGAATTTTCCTTTGCGGTTTCCACCGAGTGAAATGTACAAGTAATCGCGCAACCAAGTCGAAAGCGAAATGTGCCAACGACGCCAGAATTCGGTCACCGAAGCCGATTTGTAAGGCGTGCGGAAATTCGTCGACAACCTAAAACCCATAAGCATCGCAATACCGATCGCCATGTCAGAATAACCCGAGAAATCGCAGTAGATCTGAATCGTGTAACCGTATGACGCCATGAGATTTTCAAACGGCGTGTACAAGTTCGGCTGGTCGAACACACGGTCGACGAAATTGATCGAAATGTAGTCGGAGATCACGGTTTTCTTGAGCAGACCACCGATGATCAGGAACAACGCATAGTTGACTTCTTCCCGTGAAAGCGTGATTTTCTTATAGATCTGCGGCAGGAACTCAGACGCGCGCACGATCGGGCCGGCGACGAGTTGCGGGAAGAACGAGACGAAGAACATGTAATCGAGAATGTTCTTGGTCGGCTGCAACTCTTTTCGATAAATATCGATGATATAACTCATCGACTGGAACGTGTAGAACGAAATCCCGACGGGCAAAATGATGTCATGAAACGCTACGTTTCCGTCGAAAATCCCATTGTAATTGTCGATCAGGAAGTTCGTATACTTGAAATAGCCCAAGAAACATAAGTTCAGGATGACACTCAATACCAAATAGAATTTTCTATACGCCTGGATCGTTTCCTGGTGCAGCATTTTTGCCAAATTGTAATCGGTTACGCCCGAAATGAGCAGCAAACAGAAATACAATCCGCTCGATTTATAGTAAAAAAACAACGAGAACGCGAACACGTAAAGGTTGCGCATCGCGTGTGTTTTCGACTTTAATGTCAAGATATAAATCGGGTAGAAAATAAGGAACATGCCCAAAAACAAAGGCGTGTTGAACAGGATCGGCTCTTTCGGGTTGAACGTGAACCAGCTCTCGTAATTCGCGAGGAACCAATTTTGTATGTCAATCCAGCTCATCATTTGCCCGATGTTTTAAAATCCTGATAACCTTTTAAAATCGCTTCGGTGAGCAACGCGCCCATTTTGGCGTAACCCGCATTCGTGTAATGCACACGGTCGCCGCCGATCAGGCCTTTTTTGGCATTTCGCCCGACGCCGTACAAACCGCCCAATTGGGAATACAAATCCCAGGCGGCATAAGTCGTGGGCGACGATTGATCGATTGATTTTTGCGCATAATCGGCTGCGAACGTATTCGGGTAACGGCGTTTGAAAAGCGATGGCGGCGGCGTCAAGACCAACACTTCGACTTCGGGATTCTGCCTTTTCAAATTCGCGATGAACGCGTCAAGTTGCGCCATGTAATCGTTTCCGGACATTTTGTCGAATGATTCGTTGGTTCCCAGGGAAACGATGACCAAATCTAATTGCAATGCTTTCGTCTGCTCGAAAAATTCGGGATATTTGTTGTAATCCGACAGTTTCGCTCCATTTACGCCGACGCTGTGGTACAAAATTCCGGGCAAATTATTTTCAATGACGATGCCGCTCAATGCCACGTCGAACGCGCCTTCAGACGGAATCAAATAAATCTCGTCGAGCGAATTTTCAGATCGGTAAAAATGGGAAACCGCGTCTTCCTGCATTTGCAACGGAATGAATTCGGAGCGATAAATTTTCTTGGCTTCGCGGTCGTTGGTCGGAATCTTGAGCGACTTTCCGGCGCGGATTCGGTCGGATTTCAAACCGTTCGCTTTTTTGATGGCCGAAATCGACACGTTGTATTTGTCGGCGATCGAACCTAAAACTTCTCCGTTTTTGATCTTGTGTGTAATTTTTTTAGTTACTTCCGATTCCATCACGATCGTTTTCTTCGCGGTCGCGACGTCGAACAACGGACGGTTTTGTGGCGTAATGACTCGGATCAGGTTGAATGCGTTATTGTCCGATTTGGTGTCAAATTCAATGGCGAAATCACGCGCGTTCGTAATCAATGCAATTCCACTAAGACCGACCGGATAATCGGGATTCACCGAATTAATGTTGCGCCAGCCGTTCCATTTCGCGTTCGAGGTGAATTTGTAGTCACTTGAACCATTCGTGCCCGCCAATCGGTGCGGAAACACGAAGCCGCGTCCGCCGTTTCCGAAGATATTCTGCAAGTCCTTGCGCGTCTTGTCGGTGAACAAATCGGCCTGTATGTGAGAATCGCCGACGTGCAGGATGTTGATCTTGCGGTCGCGTTTCTGTTCGAGTTCGGCGAGTTTCGTGTAGAATTTCTTCATCGCGCCCGCGTTCTGGATCTGATTCGCTGGAACCGGAACCTCAACCGTATCGACATCGATCGAATCGACCGCTACGTAGGAAGAGTCGGTTTGGGCGGACACTTTCGTGAAACCCAATAGTAATAAAAATAGAAATAATTTAATCCGCATCGGTAGAATCGGTTTTGCGCATCAAACTGTCGGATGGTGCTTTTTTAGGCGTTTCGGTTTTCTTGTTCTGGCGCAAAACCTTGAATTGGTCGTAACCTTGCTTGAGCTGCGTGTAGATCAGGCTCGCGAATTTCTTGGCGCCTTTGAAGTTCGGGTGCGTGTAATCTTTTCCGGCCATCGCGGGTTGTTCCTCGACCCATTTCACCATCGAGCCGTTTCCGCCCATCAACATATAGAGATTCACGAATCCCGATTTGGTATTGAGCGCATATTTTTTCTGAGCGACAGTCAACGGAACGACGGCCGAATCGGTCTTCATTTCCATGTCGTACTTCGTCGATTTGTCGGCGGTCGAAATGATCAAAATGGCCGCTCCCGGGAAACATTCGTGGATGCGGTTCACGGTTTTGGTCATCGCGCGTTCGTACCATTTGTAATCGAGCGTGCCGTAATTCAACACGTTGGTTCCGTAGTGAAGCACGATTAGATCATAGCCGAGTTTGTCCTGGAACGCGTTCATCAATTGCACGTTGAACTTCGAAATCGGGATTCCCGAGTTGCCGCGTTGCGAGAAATTGTCGACGTGGACGCCTTTTCCGTCATCGAAATTGAAACCATAGACGGGAATTGAATCGGCTTTGTGGAAATCGGCCTTGATCGCTTTGAGTGCGCCCGAAGCCAGCGTTACCGTATTCAATGTATTGTTCGCCGCGAGTTTTTTGCGGATCGTGTCTTTGCCGGTTATGTACGAAACGACGCCGTTCTTGTTCGTTGAGCTTCCGAAGAAAACCGTCGGATTGTCGAGATCGTGGTTGAATTTCCCTTTGCCCGACTTGAATCGCACCCATTCGGTGTGAGCCGTGTCGTTCGCGAAAAACACGTGGCCGTTCACGCCGAATGCGCGTTTCGGATATTTGATATTCAAATACGATTGCATTTTCCAGTTGCCCGAATAGTCGTGCTTGATCGAATTTCGCGACGCCGCCGATTCGGACGTTATCGGAACGAAACCAACGCCTCGCCCACCGAATTGTTCCTGCAAACTCGTGCGCAAATCCTCGACGATCATGTCGCCGTCGGTCATGGAATCCCCGAAATATGCGATTCGGACGTTGCCGCTTCCGGTGGTTTCGAGCTGGTATAGTTTCTCGTAGAACGAGATCAGGTATTGGTTGCCTTTGTAGTCTTCGAATTTTTCCTCGGGAAATTTGATGCCGTCAGTCTCGTAATAAACGACAGGTTGATTGTCGAGCCCTTTGCCGTTCTCGGCTCGGGGTTCGGCTTTCGCGCCTTCTTTCTTCTCGGCTTCGAACGCGTCGATGAGCATTGAATCGATCAGGACGTTTTTAGTCGTGCCGGCCTTGTCGGAGAAAATTTTCTTGGGAAGAAACTGTTTCAAACCCAGAAAAAATCCTGCTGATAATAGCACGATCAGGAATGATGAAAAGAAATATGATTTACCCGATGCCTCCAATTATTAATTGTTAATTGTTAATTATTAATTGACTACATTCTCTCAGGAACAGTAATCCCAAGCAATCCAAATCCAGTTTCAATCACGTCGGCGACCTTCTTCGACAATTGCGTACGGAAAACTTTTTCGTTCAGGTTTTCAGCCCCTAAAATAGGAACCGATTGATAGAACGAGTTATATTCCTTGACCAATTCGTATACATAGTTTGCGACCAGCGCCGGGCTGTGGCCTTTTGCTGCGTCTTGGATGACTTGCGGGAATTCCGACACGAGTTTCAGCAATTCCTTTTCCTTTTCGTGCAGGTCGATATCGGTGATCGACGCCGAAATATCGAAGTCGGCCTTTCTTAGAATCGAACGGATCCTCGCGTATGTATATTGAATGAACGGCCCCGTGTTTCCTGCGAAATCGACTGATTCTTCAGGGTTGAACAGGATGCGTTTCTTGGGATCAACCTTTAATATGTAATATTTGAGCGCGCCCAAACCGATGATTTCGTAGAGTTTCGCTTTTTCGTCTGATGAATATCCGTCGAGTTTGCCGAGTTCTTCCGAAATCTGTTTTGCTGTCGCGGTCATGTCGTGCATCAGATCGTCGGCATCGACAACCGTTCCTTCGCGGCTTTTCATTTTCCCCGATGGAAGGTCGACCATTCCATACGATAAATGGAACAGGTTTTCGGCCCAATCGAAACCGAGTTTTTTCAAGATCAGGAACAACACTTTGAAATGGTAATCCTGTTCGTTCCCGACGGTGTAAACCATTCCCGAAATGTCCGGGAAATCCTTCACGCGTTGGATCGCGGTTCCGATGTCTTGCGTCATGTAAACTGCGGTACCGTCGGAGCGCAATACGATTTTACGGTCGAGGCCTTCATTTGTCAAATCGATCCACACAGAACCGTCGGGATCTTTCTCGAAAACGCCTTTTTCAAGCCCGAGTTGCACGACTTCCTTTCCTAATAAATACGTATTCGATTCGTAGTAATTCTTGTCGAAATCCACTCCGATTTCCTTGTATGTCTGTTCGAAACCTTTGTAAACCCAACCGTTCATCTTGTTCCAAAGCGACACTACTTTTTCATCTCCGGCTTCCCAATCGCGTAGCATTTGCTGGGCTTCGACGATGATCGGAGCTTGTTTTTTGGCGTCGTCTTCTGATTTGCCTTGTGCTTTCAGGTCTTCGATTTCGCTTTTGTAATGTTTGTCGAATTCGACGTAATATTTTCCGACGAGTTTGTCGCCTTTCAATCCCGATGTTTCGGGCGTTTCTCCATTTCCGAATTTCTCCCATGCGAGCATCGACTTGCAAATGTGGATGCCGCGATCGTTGATGATCTGGGTTTTGTAGACTTTATGGCCGGCGGCCTTCAATATCTCAGCGACCGAATAACCTAACAACACATTTCGAACGTGGCCCAGATGCAATGGTTTGTTCGTATTGGGCGAGGCGTATTCGACCATTACGGCCTCGGCGTTAGGATTGCCGTATCCGAAATTGGAATCGTCTTTTATGTTCTTGAAAAAATCGAGATAATATTCGTTCGAGATCACGATGTTCAAAAAGCCCGCGACAACATTGAAATCGCTGACTTCGTTGACGTTGTCTTTTAAGTATTGACCGATTTTGTTTCCGATTTCGGCTGGATTTCCTTTGATTACTTTCAACAACGGGAAGACCACGAGCGTGATGTCGCCTGCAAAATCGCGTCGCGTCGCCTGGAACTCAAGGTGTTCAACGCTGGCGCCAAACAGTTCGCTGACTGCTTGTTGGATGTGCGGCAAAAGGATTTGCTGTGGTGTCATTTCAATGTGTTTTTTAGGCGTGCAAAGATAGGTTTTTTGTGGTGAAGTGCAAGGTGGAAAGTACAAAGTGCAAACTGTCGGAAAAAAAACAGAAACCTGATTATCCAAGGACACGCAACATCCGAAAATTTGAAAAGACATAAGTTCAATTTACAACGCAGAAATCGGTTATGTCGATTCAAGTTTCAAATTCCTTTATCGACTTCCTTTTAACAACTTACGATCGAAAACGTTGTAACCTATCGATTACATATCTACGCGTCGCACCCTCGACAATCGAACTTCGCTTCGTTTAGAAACAAAATACAAACCGAATTGTAAGAATTAATCCCTAAATAAAATAAAATTTATGCATTTCATCGACTTTTTTTGCTTTTAATCGATATTTAAACACATATTTGTCCCGTCAAAAACATTTACGAACAACTAAACATTACGCAGTCCCTTAGCGAATTATGTTATGAAAAGATTCTTACTCATTTTAACTGTCGTGTTTTCCTTACCAGTTGTCGCCCAGCCGATCACGGTGAATACGAATGCTTACTCAGTTCCCCAACTGGTAAACAGCGTGCTCATCAATTCGCCCTGCGTGCAGGCAAACAATATTACGTGGAGCACGGGTTCGAACTTCGGTTCGTCGAACGGCATCGGGTATTTCCAAAACACGAATCCGAACTTTCCAATGTACGCCGGCGTTGTCCTTACAACGGGTAGCGCGATCCACGCGGCAGGCCCGAACACGAGCATGTTAAGCGACGGTTCCTCGAACTGGCCCGGAGATACATCGCTCGAGGCAACTCTTGCTCAAGCTGGAATTACGATGTCGTCCACAAACGCGACAGTACTTGAATTTGATTTTACACCCATTTCGCCCCAATTCAATTTTGATTTCGTATTCGCTTCAGAGGAATACGGGAATTTCCAATGCCAGTTCAGCGATGCGTTCGCGTTTTTGCTGACCAACATGAACACGGGCGTAACGACCAACTTGGCGTTGGTACCTAACACGAATACGCCAATCTCGGTGGTTACGATCCGTGACTTCTTGTACAATTCAAGTTGTGCTTCGGCCAACGCACAATACTTTGGAAGCTTCAACGGCGGATCGGCTGCGGCTGGATCGGCTACGAATTTCAACGGACAGACCGTGCTTTTGAATGCGGCCTCGACGTTGGTTCCGAACACGCCTTACCATATTAAATTGGTGATTGCCGACCGTACCGACTACGAATCGGATTCGGCGATCTTCATTGCGTCCGACAGTTTCAACATTGGCCAACAGGTTTTGGGACTCGATATGACTGTCGCATCAGGAACTGCGGTTTGTTACGGTCAATCGCACACGCTCGATACAGGTTTACCCGCTGCTAACTACACGTTTTCCTGGACAAAAGGCGGTTCTCCGATTGCAGGAAACGGCCCGGCGATCAACGTAACCGAACCTGGAACATACGCCGTTACCTACGCGAACATCAGCAACGTTTGCCAGGCGACTACCGACTCGATCACGATCGAATATTATCCGCAGATCATCACGCAAAACCCTACTACATTATATAAGTGCGATACCGGCGCGGCCAGCTACAGCTTCAATTTGGCGCTGAATACGCCGGTCGTCAGCGCGGGATTGCCTGCGGGAACGCAAGTTTCTTATTTCGCGAGCCAAGCCAATGCGAACGACAACATCTCGCCTTTGCCGGCAAACTATACGGTTCCCGGCGATACGACGGTTTACGTCCGCATCCAAAATCCTACTACCGGTTGCCATACCGTAAAATCCTTTTTGCTCGACATTACCAACGGACCGGTGGCAAACGCGCCCCAAGACATTACCGTATGCGAGGTTTCGGCTACGCAACATGCGGGAATCGTGAACGTTGCCACATTGACATCACAAGTTCTTGGATCGCAACCTGCAGCGATAAACATCGTGTCTTACCACCATTCACAAGCTGAAGCGAATGCGGGAACCAACCCGATCACGGCTTTGCTTTCAGTGATTGACAACCAAATCATCTATGTCCGCGTCCAAAACGTGACCGACCCGACTTGTTACGTGACCACGTCATTCGCGGTTCACTTGATGCCTTTCCCTGTCGTCGACCAGATGCAACCTGTCGTCGTGTGCGAAAGCTATACGTTGCCGCCGCTTGATAACGGAAATTATTTCTCGGGAATCAACGGAACGGGAACGGCTTTGTTCGCCGGAGATGAGATTACCGAAACCCAAACGGTTTACATATTCAACCAACCCGGAGGCCCCGGAAGTTGCAGCGCTCAAAGTTTCTTCCTCGTGAGAATCTTGGATCCTGAAACCATGTCGCCATCTGATGGAACATATTGCGGAAGTTATTCAGTGCCGAGTGCCGAGCTGGGAGCATTTTTCTCACAACCGGGCGGACAAGGCGATCCGATTCCAGCCGGAACGACCATCTCGACATCACAGACGCTTTACTTCTATTTCACGACCGAAATCGAACCGTTCTGCGTCATTGATACTGATTTCGACGTGACGATCATTCCACAGGTCGCGGTTGCCGATTATGACAATGTCTTCGATTGTACGTCGTACACGCTTCCGGCTATCGGCTCAGGAAACTACTTTACGGGACCGAACGGAACTGGCGACCAACTGACAGCGGGAACTGTAATTACTGCGACACAAACGGTTTATGCGTATGCACAATCAAACACATCGCCCGTGAATTGCACATCTCAGGAAAGTTTTGTCGTGCAGATCGGGCTTGACGCTCCAGCCGACGTTTCCCAATGCGATCCATACACGTTGCCGGCGCTTCCTGTCGGGAATTACTACACCGAAGCTGCGGGTGCGGGAACCATGATTCCTGCGGGAACGGTGATTTCGACGCCACAGACGATTTATGTTTACGCAGGAGCGAATGATTGCATGCCTGACCGTCATTTCACGATTTCGGTGTCACAGCCGGCGATCGATACTGTCGGCAACCAAACGGTTTGCGGCGGTTACGTCTTGCCTGCAATCACGAACGGAAATTACTTCACTGGCCCGAACGGAACCGGAACGGCTTTGCAGGCCGGGGATTTCGTCGGAACCACACAAACGATCTACATCTACAAACAGCTCAACGCGTTGTGCAGCAACCAGAACAGTTTTACGGTTACGGTAAATCCGGCGCCTGCTATCGATTCGCGCTCGAACATCGACGTCTGTAATTCGTATACGTTGACGACGCTCGACGTCGGGAATTACTTCACCGGCCCGAACGGAACGGGAACGCAACTTGCGGCAGGAACGGTAATCACCGAATCTCAGGTGCTTTATATTTATGCGACAAACCCGAATCCGCCATTCTGTACGGCCGAAAACAGTTTCGAGATCAACATTTTCTCGATCGAGGCCGACAGTTTCCCAGCAGCCACGGCTTGCGACAGCTTCGTTTTGCCGGCTTTGAGCGACGGAAACCAATACTATAAATTCTCGGGCGGACCCGCAGCGAATACCGAAAACGACATTTTGATGCCTGGCGACGTGATCACGCAATCGGGAACGATTTTCATCTACAAGGAATCAGGAGAACGCATCAACTGTACCGATGAGAATTCATTCCAGATCACGATCAACCAAACGCCTGCAATAGGAAATATCCCGAATGCGAACGCTTGTAATTCTTATGTATTGCCGGCTTTGACCATCGGAGATTATTACACGGGTTCTTTGAAAACCGGAACGCTTTTGCACGCCGGCGACACGATTTCTACATCGCAAACTATTTACGTGTATGCCGAAACGGGAACGACTCCGAACTGCTACGACGAAAAACCGCTTCAAATCACGATCTTCAACGTCGATGAATTGGCTGCAGTCACGACCTGCGACAGCTTCACGCTTCCTGCGCTTACGGTCGGTGGTTATTATACCGGACCTGGCGGAACGGGAACACATTTGTACGCCGGAAACCAGGTTTCGCAATCGGGAACGATCTATATCTATGCGCAATCGCCTTTCACACCGACTTGTTCCGATGAAAGTTCGTTCGTACTTACAATTGTCGACCAACCGGTTGCCAATCCGGTTCCTGCCGCGATCGCGACGACTTGCGACGAAGACGGAACCAACGACGGCATCACGGCATTTGAATTGACGGCACTATCAGCCACTGTTCTGGGAAGCCAATCCGGATCCGAATTCGTCGCGACGTATCACGAATCAATGGCCGACGCTACGGCGGGAACCAACGCGGTTACGACATCGCAACTCCCGGTCGTATTCGTACGGGTCCGCAATACGCTCACCGCCGACTGTTTCGCGGTGCGCGCCATCAGCCTGCATGTAAATGTGTTGCCTGAACCGACGCCTGAAGGAGGAATCGTTTGTTTCGATTCGGAAACTGAAACGTTGCTGAATCCATTCACGATCACAAGCGGACTAAGCGCCTCGACGCATACGTTCCAATGGCTCAATGAAGCCGGGGAAATCGTAGGTACGGGAAGTTCTTATGTGGCTGTCGTTCCCGGAGATTATACCGTGATCGCCGTGAGCAATGCCACGGGTTGCGTTTCCATGCCGGTAACCGTTACCGTTGAGGGATCGGAGCCAGCGGTTGTTTCGTATACGACGAGCGATAATTTCAGCGATAACATGACCGTCACGGTGACTGCGGTCGGAACAGGAGATTATGAATATTTGCTCGACAACGGCATCTGGCAGGACAGCAATGTGTTCGAGAATGTTTCATCGGGCATACACACCGTTACCGTTCGCGATAAGAATGGTTGCGGATCGGCGAGCGCGAGTGCCTTGGTCGTGAATTATCCACATTATTTCACTCCGAATGCCGATGGCGTCCATGATACTTGGAACATCGTCGACTTGCACGACCAATTGAATTCGGACATCACGATTTTTGACCGCTACGGAAAACTGATCACGAAGATCAAACCAAGCGGTTCAGGATGGGACGGAACCTACAACGGTAAGCCGATGCCGTCGACGGACTACTGGTTCAGCGTGAATTATACTGAGGACGGAGAATCGAAAGAGTTCCGCGCCCACTTCTCCATGAAAAGATAGATTTTCTCATATTAGATTTTTTTTAAAAGAGGCGTTGTGAGTTAGCGCCTCTTTTTTTTGTTTAATTGTTTTGTTGTTTAATTGGTTAATTGTTTAGTGGTCGAAATAAATTCGTTTCAATTTGTAACAAGATTCCCAGGTCGAAGTCTAACGGCAGGATCAATCGGTTCGAGGCCGTAATCGCGACAATCGTTGTTGCATTATTGCCAAAACAATTCATGGCATTCGACAATTTTGAGCCGAATATCACGTTTGATTTGGAGCTTCGATCTTAATACGAAACGCGATCGATGGAAGTACTTGTGTTTCAAAACGGTACGATAACACTAAACAAGGCGCAGCACGTTTCTGTCGCAAAAAAGATAAATTAGAAATTGAGTTAAAGAAATTTATTGTTGTTTAGTATAGGAGCTCGGGCGTAATGCACCCGAGCTTCATTTTTTATATACCTTTCAGCTTTGCTAGAATTAAATTGTTTTGACCAACCGTTGGAGTTCGTCGCCTGCAGCTGGCCTTCTTTTGTCTGGCAACAAAAGAAGCAAAAATGCCAAGCGCCAAGTCTCTCGGCGACCCGGCATCGCGCGAAAATCCTACGCGACAAAACTCGCTGCGCTCAAACAGGTTGTCGCGCTTTACGAATTTTCGCGCGGCCGGGTGCCCGCCTGTGAGACTAAACGGCGCGTCGAATTTGAAGTCTTTATTGATTTTCGGCTTGCGTGCCGCGCCGAAAATGCTTCCAAAAGAAGATTTTTCGACAGCCTTTGGCGGCGCTTAAAGCGAACTTTTTCCAGAGAACAGACTTAATTGGAATTAATAATTTGTTTCGAAGACGATTTTGCAAAGCGCAGCGGCGCAAAATCACAAATAAAAACTACCGAATAATTTGCGACTTGTGAAATCGGGCGTAAAAAATCACGTAAAGAATCCGTTAAGAGCGACAATCGTCGAACAATAATAACGAATCCCGTTAAAAAGCAAACAACGACAAAGTATTGACAATGGCTTTGTCGCTTAGGATTCAAGCGTAGATTTTTAGCCCGATTTTACTGTCGCTATCGCATTTTTGCTTCTTTTGTTGCGAGACAAAAGAAGGTGACGTAAAACACCACGCCCGCGAGGCAGACGCGTCACTCGACATAAATCTATTTCGTGAAGCGAAAAAAAATCGCTAACTGTTTTTAATTACGCTTCAAAAAAAACATTACGGATGTATCGTAATTTTGGCGTCAGGAGCGACCGAATTGAAAAGCTCTTCCATTTCCTCGTTCGTCACCGCAATGCAACCCATCGTCCAATCTTTCCAACGGTGGAATTTTCCGATGGCGCCGCGTCCGTTGCGAAGGCCGTGGATTTTCACCATGCCGCCGGCGGATTTGCTTTGGGAAGACGCGAAAGACTTGTCGGATTCATTGGGATACGAAATGCCGAGATTCTTGTAGTAGGAACTGTTTGGGTTGCGCTCGTTGATCGTGTAAGTTCCCTCGGGCGTTTTGCGGTCGCCTTCGAATTGTTTATGTCCGACGGGATTCCGACCCAACGCGATCGTGTACATCTTGAGCAGTTTCCCGTCGGAATATACGGCCATGCGATGTCTGGATTTCCAAACTTCGATAGAATCGATGACGGCGTTTTCACGCAATTTCGGTTCCGGCCAAACGTAGTAAGCGGCCAATATTCCGACAAAAAGTATAAAGATGACGACTGCCATTTTCTTCATTTACCAGCGGATGATCGCGCTCGCCCAAGTAAATCCTGATCCGAAAGCGGCCAGCACGACCAAGTCGCCTTCCTTGATTTTTCCGGCTTCCCACGCCTCGGTCAACGCGATCGGCACCGAAGCCGCGGTCGTGTTCCCGTATTTTTGGATGTTGTTGAACACCTTATCGTCGGGTAGCTGGAATTTTTGCTGGATGAATTGGGAGATACGCAAATTTGCCTGGTGTGGAATCAACATGTCGATGTCGGGAACCTGCAGATTGTTCTTCTGCAAGCCTTCCATGATGACTTCCGAGAAGCGCACGACGGCATTCTTGAATACGAATTGACCGTTCATGTGCGGCAGGTAACTCTCGTCGTTCGGGTTGTTGTCGTTGATGATGTCGGTAACCCAACGTCCGCCCATTCCCGGAGCGGTTACGGTGAGTTCGAGCGCGTGTTCGCCTTCAGAATGCAGGTGCGTGGACAGGATTCCTTTTTGAGGATTTTCCTCTCGCGTCAGGATTGCGGCTCCTGCCCCATCGCCGAAGATTACTGAAACGGCTCGTCCGCGATCGGTCATGTCGAGCCCGAGTGAATGTACTTCAGAACCGATGACGAGCACGTTTTTGTACATTCCTGTCTTGATGTACTGGTCGGCGACTGAAATCGCGTATACGAATCCCGAACATTGATTGCGTACATCAAGCGCTCCGACGGTTCTCAATCCCAATTCCTTTTGGACGAGAACGCCAGGTCCCGGAAAGTAATAATCAGGACTTAACGTGGCAAAAACCACAAAGTCGATGTCGTTCGGGCCGACGTTGGCGCGTTCCATCGCGATTCGTGCGGCTTTGACGCCCATCGAAGTAGTCGTGTCTTCGCCTTTTATGATGTGACGTCGTTCCTGGATTCCCGTGCGTTCCTGGATCCAGGCGTCGTTGGTGTCCATGATTTTGGAAAGATCGTCATTGGTGACTATGTTTTCAGGCACGTAGAAACCGAGGCCCGATATTTTTGAGTTGTACATATTTTGAGCATTTGATAAAAAGCAATGGTTGAAATTGCTTATTCTTTAAAAACAGGTACAAGATAGTTTTTTTGGGGATAACTGGGAAACGTATTGTGATTTGGGATTTGTCACTGCGCTATACCGTAGTTTGTCATTCTTACTTTTTTGTTAGCCACAGATTCACGGATTTCTAAAACCGTTGAGATTTTGCTTCGCTTTGATTCTTGCGGATTCATCCTGCGTCGGACAACCGATAAATTCCGACAGCTAATGTTTTGGCCACGGATTCACGGATTTCCGCAGATTTCTGGCGGTTGTTGAGTATTTGATTTTAAAAGATTTATCTTAGGTTGAATGACATTACAATTGTCGACGTATTACATTTTGTTAGCC
>NZ_SEBS01000087.1 GCF_004211145.1 Flavobacterium sp.
TACAGCGCGATCGAGCCGCTCCAGGAAATGAAACGCTACAAGCTTGAAGGCGAGCAATAGCGAATTTGCAAGCAAGCGCCGTAGTTACATGTTGAGGTAGAATTCCTTCGTCAAACAAATGTAATCGTCGGTGTATTGATGGCGCGAGGTTTCGATTATGAGTTCGTCAATTTCTACATTTTTTGGCTCGGTCATCGAAAATGCAAGAAGGCTGCGCTTTACTTCAGATGTCGGCGTTCCTTTGACGCGTGTAACTTTTATCGGGAACAAGCCGTGAACTGACGCTAAAGTCAGCAAATACGGCTCTTCTTTATAGGGAACGATCGTGGTGAAAATTCCGTCTTCAGACAATAAAACCGATGCGGCTTCGCACAAATCATCAAACGGCAGCGACTGGTTTTGCCTTGCGGTGTCGCGCGCGTCGTCGCCTGATGAAACATTCTCGGTATAAAACGGCGGGTTGGAAACAATCAAATCGTATTCTTCGTGCTCGACATCGTCCATGAAGTCGTCGAGCGATACGTGAAAGCAGAACAGCCGGTCGTTCCAGGGTGAATTTTCAAAATTATTGGTTGCCTGCTCGTGGGCGTTTTCGTCTATTTCGATTCCATCGATTTGCTGGGCGTCGCAGCGCTGGGCGAGCATCAGTGCGATTACTCCGGTTCCGGTTCCAATATCAAGAATAGAATCGGGCTCGTGGTCGATTGGCGTCCATGCGCCGAGAAGTACGCCGTCGGTGCCGACTTTCATTGCGGTTTTATCCTGGTCGATATTGAATTGCTTGAATTGAAACATAGGAACGTTTTTCGGGTGACGTGAAGTTCGGGTTATCGAGAAGCAAAGTTACGGCTAAATTCCCCTAGCCCGGATAGCAGTGGAAATCCTTTTTTGAAAGTGTTTGCCGCAGCGGCAGCGAAGGAAAATGCTTTTAAAAAAGATTGTAACGGATAGCCGGAAACAGCTCCAAAAAAATAAATTGAACGATCGTTAAAGATACATTTCGATCAATCCTTCGGGCAAGTCCATTTTGATGACTTTGTTTTTGCGGTCGACCTTGACGATGAAGTGGTCGATCATCGGGATCAGGATTTCGATGACGTTGTCTTTGAGGACTTCGAACAGCGGCTGTGCGGCGATGTCGTTTACAGATACGATTTTCCCGACAATTCCCAGGCGCTTGTCTTCGACGTCAAAACCGATGACCTCGTGAAAATAGAATTTGTCGCCTTCGAGCTTGGGC
>NZ_SEBS01000048.1 GCF_004211145.1 Flavobacterium sp.
TCTATGATGTAAACCGAAAATAAACAAAAACGCCACTCGTGAAAGTGGCGTTTTTTTATATCTCGAATATTATTTGTTTGGTTTGATGATGATGGCGTTCGGGTACTTTTTCCGAAGGTCGGCCAAATTGCGTTCGGCTTCGATCCTCGATTTGAAATTTCCGACCCAGACTTTGTAGGCCGGCGTACTGAAAACGACGGTCGCATCAAGGTTCTTATTGTCTTTCCTGAAATCGTTGAGGATTTTTTTAGAGCTTTCGCTGTCGCCGTTGAAGATCTGGATCTTGTATTTGTCGTTTACGGTGATCGAGGAGTTGATTCGGCGTTTTTCGTTCAATAATTGCTCGAATTTCGGATCCTGTGAAACCGTGACGTCGCTGGCTTGCGAGAACGATTTTAGCGGTAGGAAGATTCCTGCCGACAGGCAAAAAAACAAGAATTTTGAGGCGTGTAATTTCATAAAATGGTGATTTTTATACAAATGTAAGATTTAAAGATTTAGAGGCTCGAAAAAATTTATTTAGAATTGTTATAAATTGGTTATTAAGACTATTTTAAGGTTTTACGAGAAGTGTCAATGTCGTATTTTTGTGCAAATTTTTAAGAGAAGTGCCGTTGTTGCTGCGAAAATCGCTGTAAAAACCGTACCAAAAAATTTCAAGTCGATAATCATTTACAATATGAAAAAAGTGGGTAACCATAATTCGATTCTAAAAACTTTGTTCTTTAGTTTAGCGCTGATCCTCTCGTCGCAAACTGTGTCTTTCGCACAGGATGCAGCACCGCTTCCGGCTCCTGCAGCTGCCGAGGCGGCAACACCGGGCGATGCTCCGGCAGGGAAAGGCGATCCGGCTGCCGGAAAAGCTCTGTTTAACACCAATTGTGCCGCTTGTCACAAACTCGACTCGAAATCTACGGGTCCGGCGTTGCGTGGCGTTGCATCAAAACACGAAATGGATTGGATCTATAAATGGGTCCACAACAGTTCGGAGATGATCAAATCGGGCGACGCGACGGCTGTAAAGCTTTTCGAAGAGAACAGCAAGTCAGTGATGACGGCGTTCCCGCAGCTTTCGAACACCGATATCGATAACATTATTGCGTATACGTCAGAACCGAAAGCTGAACCTGCGGGCGGTGCTTCAGCGGGACCTCCGGGAACTGCGGCTGCCGACAGCGGAATCTCGAACAACTACATCCTTGGTGCGCTTGCAGTGGTGATGTTGATGTTGGTCGTGATGTTGGTTTTGGTCAACCGTGTGCTCAACAAAGTAGCGGCGAACAATGGTCTTGCAATGCCTGAAAAGGTCGCTGGAATTCCAATCTGGAAAGCGTTCGCTAAGAATCAATTCCTTGTTTTCGTTACGTCGGTATTCTTGTTGTTGGCTTCAGGTTATTTCGCTTACGGATGGTTCATGCAGGTCGGTGTCGACCAAAATTATGAGCCGATCCAGCCAATCCACTATTCACACAGGATCCACGCCGGAAGCAACGGCATCGATTGTAAATATTGCCACTCTGCGGCCCGTATGGGTAAAAACGCAGGAATCCCTTCGCTTAACGTTTGTATGAACTGTCACAAGAACATCGCCGAAGTTTCAGACACTACTGCGACTCCTGAACATTCAAAGGCATTCTACGACGGTGAGATCCAAAAGCTTTACACGGCTGTCGGATGGGATAAGGCGACACAAAAATATACAGGCAAGACTCAGCCGGTCAAATGGGTCCGAATCCACAATCTTCCTGATTTCGCTTACTTCAACCACTCTCAGCACGTAACTGTTGCGGGTATCGAATGTCAGACGTGCCACGGTCCTGTCCAGACTTACGAACTTATGAAGCAATTCTCTCCGCTTACGATGGGCTGGTGTATCAACTGTCACCGCAAGACTGAAGTGAAGATGGAAGGAAACGAGTACTATACCAAAATCCACGAACAGCTTTCCAAGAAGTACGGCGTCGACAAGTTGACCGCTGCGCAAATGGGAGGTCTCGAGTGCGGTAAGTGCCACTATTAATCAATTACTAAGAAGCAAATTATATATACGATGTCATCAAACAAAAAATACTGGAAAAGTGTTGAGGAACTAAATGAAAACAGTTCTATTGTTGAGGCGCTTAAAAGTAACGAGTTCGCCGAGGCGATTCCCGTGGATGAATTTCTCGGGGACAAAGAAGGTTTGTCTTCTTCGTCGACCTCTCGCCGTGACTTCTTAAAATACGTCGGATTCAGCACGGCAGCCGCTTCGTTGGCAGCTTGTGAAGGTCCGGTGCACAAATCGATACCTTACGTAGTCCAGCCTGAGCAGATCGTTCCGGGTGTTTGGGACATGTACGCGACGACTTTCTTCGACGGATTCGACTTCGCCAACCTTTTGGTGAAATCGCGTGAAGGCCGTCCGATCAAAATAGAAAACAACACGGTTGCAGGTGCTCGTTTCGCAGCAAATGCGCGTGTCCACGCTTCGATCTTGTCGATGTACGACAGTGGTCGTTTGAAGCAGCCTAAAGTCGATGGCAAAAACGCGACTTGGGACGAAGTTACGGCAAAAGTACAAGCAGGTCTTGCCAAAGGCGGCCGCACTGTTCTTTTGACGAATACGATCGCGAGCCCGACTACCGAGAAAATCGTCGGTGAATTCCTCTCTGCGAATCCAGGTGTCCAACACGTGGTTTACGATGCGGTTTCATCATCGGATGCAGTTGATGCTTTCGAAACGGTTTACGGAGAAAGAGGCCTTGTCGACTACGACTTGTCCAATGCTGACCTTATCGTTGGTGTAGGAGCCGATTTCCTTGGCGACTGGCAGGGCGGAAGCTATGATTCAGGTTATTCGAAAGGTCGTGTTCCGAAAAACGGAAAAATGTCACGTCACATCCAGTTCGAAGCCAACATGACTTTGAGCGGTGCGAGTGCCGACAAGCGCGTTCCGATGACACCATCACAACAAAAACAAGCTTTGGCTTTGATCTACGGTTTGGTTACAGGTTCTTCAGTTTCTACGTCGCTTGACGAAAAATTGAAAAACCACGTCACGAAAACGGCTGAAGAGCTCAATGAAAAGAAAGGTCGCGCCGTAGTACTTTGCGGTATCGACGATAAAGATGCCCAGTTGTTGGTTCTTGGAATCAACCAGGCATTGGGAAGCCAGGCATTCGTCGGGGCTCCAATCCGCAAAATCCGTCAGGGATCGAACGCGAAGATGGAAGCTTTCGTGGCTGAATTGACTTCGGGTAAAATCAGCAACCTGATCATGAGCGGTGTCAATCCGGCTTACACATTGCCAAACGGACAAGAATTCGCGAAGGCAGTTAAAGCGCTTCCGCTTTCAGTTACGTTCACGATGCGTGAAGATGAGACGGCCGAAGTCTGTAAAGTTGCCGCCGCGGTTCCGCATTTCCTCGAATCTTGGGGCGATGTGATGATCACCAAAGGCACATACAGTTTGATGCAGCCGTTGATCCGTCCGCTGTTCAATACAAAACAATTTGAAGAGACGTTGTTGGCCTGGACAGGTAATACGTCTTCGATATACGATTACCTTCGTGCGAATTCAGCCGCTTATTTGGTTGGTTCGACCTGGAATAAAGCGCTTCACGACGGAATTGTCGTCGGAGCCGTTCAAGGTGTTTCTGCCGCCGCCGGAAATTTCGCCGGAGCCGCCGCTACACTTTCACAAGCAAAAGCTGCCGGGAAATTCGAACTTACGCTGTATACCAAAACCGGTCTCGGTGACGGGCAACAGGCGAACAACCCTTGGCTTCAGGAATTCCCTGACCCAATCACTCGCGTATCTTGGGACAACTACGTTACGATGTCTAAATTCGATGCCGACAAACTCGGTCTTTCGAATGAGATCGTGGCGAACGGTGGTCTCGACGGAAGTTATGCGACGCTTACTGTCGGTGGAAAGAAAATCGAAAATGTCCCTGTAATCGTTCAACCGGGCCAGGCGCACGGAACTCTGGGTCTTGCCTTGGGTTACGGACGCAAAGCCTCGATGAAAGAGGAAATGCAGGTTGGTATCAACGCGTATTCCGTGTATAGCGGATTCAACAGCGTTCAAGGTGCCGATGTTGCAGCAGGTTCAGGCATGCACGAATTCGCTTGCGTACAATCGCAAAAAACATTGATGGGCCGCGGCGATATCATCAAGGAAACGACTTTGAAAACCTTCAACGATAAGGATGCCGAAGTTTGGAACCCGATGCCGATGGTTTCCCTCGACCATAAAGAAACGCCTGTCACGAAAGTAGACCTTTGGGAATCTTTCGACAGCACGACAGGTCACCACTTCAACCTTTCGATCGACCTTAACGCTTGTACGGGTTGCGGGGCTTGCGTTATCGCTTGTCACGCCGAGAATAACGTTCCTGTAGTCGGAAAATCAGAAGTAAGAAGAAGCCGCGATATGCACTGGTTGCGTATTGACCGTTATTATTCATCTGAAGATACGTTCGAACAGGACAACGAGAAGAAAGACAACTTCGACGGTCTGTTCGGAGAAAAAGGATCACTCGGAGGATTCGGGGAAATGGAAATTCCTGAAGCTGACAACCCACAAGTTGCCTTCCAACCGGTAATGTGTCAGCATTGTAACCACGCGCCGTGTGAAACGGTTTGTCCGGTTGCCGCTACGTCTCACTCACGTCAAGGCCAAAACCATATGGCGTACAACCGTTGCGTCGGAACGCGTTACTGTGCGAACAACTGTCCGTACAAAGTGCGTCGTTTCAACTGGTTCCTATACAACAAGAACGAAGAATTCGATTACCACATGAACGATGACCTCGGACGCATGGTATTGAATCCGGATGTAAACGTTCGTTCTCGCGGGGTTATGGAGAAATGTTCAATGTGTATCCAGAAAACACAATCGACGATCCTCGCCGCAAAACGCGAAGGTAGAGTCGTTGGAAACACTGAATTTGAAGTTGCTTGTTCTGCTGCTTGTTCCACAGGTGCAATGGCTTTCGGTGATGTAAACAATACTGAAGACCCAATCGCTGACTTGAAAAACAGCGAGCGCATGTATCACTTGCTCGAGCACGTCGGGACGCAGCCAAACGTATTCTACCATGTCAAGGTAAGAAACGTCTAATCGAATAAATTAATTAAGAAAACACGATAAGTATGTCATCGCACTACGAAGCACCCATCAGAAAACCCTTAGTTATAGGTGATAAAACATATCACGATGTAACGGTAGACGTTGCCTTTCCTGTTGAAGGGCGCGCCAACAAACAATGGTGGACCGTATTTTTAATCGCCTTAACCGCTTTCCTCTGGGGAATAGGCTGTATCACGTACACCATCGCTACCGGTATCGGTTCATGGGGTTTGAACAAGACAGTAGGTTGGGCTTGGGATATCACTAACTTCGTTTGGTGGGTTGGTATCGGTCACGCGGGAACGCTGATTTCGGCCGTACTTTTATTGTTCCGCCAGCGTTGGAGAATGGCGATCAACCGTTCAGCGGAAGCGATGACCATTTTCTCAGTAGTCCAGGCAGGTTTGTTCCCTGTAATCCACATGGGTCGTCCGTGGTTAGGTTATTGGGTATTGCCGATCCCGAACCAATTCGGATCACTTTGGGTAAACTTCAACTCGCCTCTACTTTGGGACGTTTTCGCGATCTCGACGTATCTTTCGGTTTCACTCGTATTCTGGTGGACAGGACTTCTTCCTGACTTTGCAATGCTTCGCGACAGAGCCGTGACTCCATTTACAAAAAGAATCTATACCATTTTGAGCTTCGGTTGGAGCGGACGCGTGAAAGACTGGCAACGTTTTGAAGAGGTTTCTCTTGTACTTGCAGGTTTGGCGACGCCACTCGTACTTTCGGTTCACACGATCGTATCCTTTGACTTTGCGACATCGGTAATTCCGGGTTGGCACACGACCATCTTCCCTCCGTATTTCGTTGCGGGAGCGGTATTCTCAGGATTTGCGATGGTAAACACACTCCTTATCATCATGCGTAAGGTTTGTCACCTTGAGGCTTACATCACATTACAACATATCGAATTGATGAACATCGTCATCATGATCACCGGGTCTATCGTAGGTGTCGCCTATATCACCGAGTTGTTCGTGGCGTGGTATTCAGGAGTCGAGTACGAACAGTATGCGTTCCTTAACCGTGCGACCGGACCTTACTGGTGGGCATATTGGTCGATGATGACATGTAACGTATTCTCGCCTCAGTTCATGTGGTTCAAGAAATTGCGTACTTCGATCATGTTCTCATTTATCATTTCGATCGTCGTAAACATCGGGATGTGGTTCGAACGTTTCGTAATCATCGTGACGTCATTGCACCGCGATTACCTTCCGTCTTCATGGACGATGTTCTCGCCGACATTCATCGACATCGGAATCTTCATCGGAACCATCGGATTCTTCTTCGTATTGTTCCTTCTTTATGCACGAACTTTCCCTGTAATCGCACAGGCCGAGGTTAAGACCATCCTGAAAACATCAGGCGAATTTTTCAAAAAACGCAGAGACGAAAATCCTTCACACCATGAGCACCACTAATAGAGTAATACACGCCATTTACAACGACGACGACGTCCTGATGGATGCCGTGAAGCAATCACGTGCCGCCCATCACCACATCGAAGAGGTTTACACGCCTTTCCCGGTCCACGGACTGGACAAGGCAATGGGAATCGCGCCGACCCGTTTGGCCATCTGCGCCTTCATCTACGGATGTACAGGTTTGTCGGTTGCGACATGGATGATGAACAATATCATGATTTCCGACTGGCCTCAAGACATCGGAGGTAAGCCAAGTATGAGCTACATCCAGAATATGCCGGCTTTCGTTCCGGTAATGTTCGAGATGACCGTATTCTTCGCTGCCCACTTGATGGTCATCACATTCTATATGAGAAGTAAATTGTGGCCGTTCAAACAGGCCGAGAATCCTGACGTTCGTACGACCGATGACCACTTTTTGATGGAGATCGCCGTGAACAACAACGAAGACGACCTGATTTCTTTCTACAAGAACACAGGCGCGGTCGAAGTTAAAGTAATCGAAAAGCACTAACTGCAGTTATGAAGACAGTATTCAAAATAACACTAATGGCCGCGATGGCGTTTTCAGTGACTTCATGTTTCAACAAGGAGAAACCGAACTACCAGTACATGCCAAATATGTATGAATCTACGGCTTACGAAACGTATTCGGAATCGGATGCATTCAAGCGCGGTGGCGTTGAGGCGCAGACACCGGTTGCGGGAACCATCAAACGTGGTTTCGTACCTTATGATCTGCCGAACACGACTGCGGGTTACGAGGCTTCAAAGTCGGTAATGACTTCACCGCTCGATTCATCGGAAGTTGATTTCGACAAAGCTGCGCCACTTTACATGATCTATTGCGGGATTTGCCACGGCGAAAAAGGCGACGGTAAAGGTAATCTAGTGAAGCAGGAAAAATTCCTCGGGGTTCCGAATTATAAAGACAGGGCGATTAGCGTCGGAAGTGTATTCCACGTAGAGACTTACGGGCTAAACTCGATGGGATCGTACGCGAACCAACTTACGCAGCACGAACGTTGGATGGTTGCCGCTTATGTTATGAAGCTGAAAAGCGAATTGAAATAATTGAATAAACTGATCGTAATAGATATGTACACCTTTTCAAGTAAATTAAAAACATTTTCGTTCATCCTGATAGCCGTCGGGCTTGTTGGGATCGCATACGGGTTTTTAACTGCACCTAAAGACATCAAGGAAGTGGAAGCGATCCTGGCTGCTGAAAGCCACGGACACGGAGGCGGTCACGCTGAAGCTGGGCACGGTGAGGCGACTCACGAAGCTGCAGCCGCTCATCACGAGGCTGCTCCTGCTGAAGCTCACGAAGGTCATGAGGCCGAAGCGCATGAGGTAGCTCCTGCGGAAGCCCACGATTCGGTTGCGGCCCACGACACTATTACGAAACCGGTTGACTCGATCGACGCTGGGGTTGCGATCGCTCCTCCGGCCCAAGATCACCACGCGGAAGCATCTGCGGCTCACGGTGAGCATGCAAAAGTCGATGCGCACGCGGAACACGAAGAACACCTTGAACACGTGTTCCACCAATTGAAAAACAAACCTTGGGCGGCTTTATACGTCGCTTGTATCTTCTTCCTTTTGATCACGATGGGCGTACTTGCATTCTACGGAATCCAACAAGTGGCTCAGGCAGGTTGGTCGCCGGTATTGTTCCGCGTCATGGAAGGCATCACGGCTTATTTGCCGGTCGGCTCGATTTTGTTCTTTATCTTCTTGCTTACTTGTGCTTTCGGGTGGAACCATTTGTTCCCTTGGATGGCTGAAGGCGTGACGGTAAAAGGAAGTGAAAACTACGACGCGCTCATCGCTGGTAAATCGGGATACTTGAACATTCCGTTCTGGTTGATCCGCGCCGCGATCTTCTTGACAGGTTGGAACATCTACCGTTTCTATTCTCGCAAGAAATTCGCGGAGCAGGACGAAGCGACTGACGACAGCAACTACAAGAAAGTATTCAAGGCTTCAGCTGGATTCCTGGTATTCTTCATCGTTTCCGAATCGATCATGTCTTGGGACTGGATCATGTCACTCGATCCGCACTGGTTCTCGACTTTGTTCGGATGGTATGTGTTCGCGAGTTTCTTCGTGAGCGGGATCACTACGATCTGTATGGTGACGCTTTACCTGAAATCGAAAGGACTTTTGGAATATGTCAACACGAGCCACATCCACGATTTGGCGAAGTTCATGTTCGGTATCTCGGTATTCTGGACATACCTTTGGTTCTCTCAGTTCATGCTCATCTGGTATGCGAACATTCCTGAAGAGGTAACGTATTTCATTACGCGTATCAACGACTTTACCGTGCCGTTCTGGGGCGCTGTCGTGATGAACTTCGTATTCCCGATCCTAATCCTTGTAAATACCGATTTCAAACGCATTTCATGGATTTTGGTTATGGCGGGAACGGTTATCCTCGCCGGACATTATATTGACTTCTTCAACATGATCATGCCTGCAACCGTTGGTACGCAATGGTTCATCGGAATTCCTGAAATCAGTGCGGTATTGTTCTTCCTTGGACTATTCCTGTTGGTGATTTTCACGGCGCTCACGAAAGCTCCATTGTTGCCGAAACGCAACCCGTTCATCGAAGAAAGCAAGCATTTTCATTATTAATATTTAAAAGAACATAACAGATGACAAGTTTGTTGGTAATTGTAATTTTAGTTCTCTTATCTGTTGCTCTTTGGCAGCTGACTAAAATATTTGACTTAACACAGGCAGGCAAAGTACAGGAAGGCGATGCTCAGGTAGCGACCGATAACGACAACAATATCCAAGGTTGGCTCATGTTCGCGATGTTGGCTTTCATCTACATATTCACGTTGTACGGGATGTGGAAATGGGGTCACCTGATCCTGGGAACTCCGGCTTCGGCCCACGGTGCGCAAGTAGATAACCTAATGAACATCACATGGGTTTTGCTTTTCGTCGTGCAGTTCATCACTCAGGGCTTGTTGCACTGGTTCGCGTTCAAATACCGCGGTCACAAAGATCAAAAGGCGTTGTATTTCGCCGATAACGATAAACTCGAATTCATCTGGTCGGTAATTCCTGCCGTAGTCCTTGCAGGTCTTATCCTTTACGGATTATATGCTTGGACAAACATCATGTTCGTCGACGAGAAAACGGAAGATGTAATGGTCATCGAGATCTACGGAAAGCAATTCTCTTGGGAAGCGCGTTACGCCGGGGAAGACAACGTGTTGGGGAAAGCCAACGTCCGTTACATCGAGGGAGTAAACACACTTGGTGTCGATCTTGCCGATCCGAATGCACAAGACGATATCGCGGTTACAGAACTTCACTTGCCAAAAGGTAAAAAAATATTATTCAAGATTCGTTCACAGGACGTATTGCACTCAGCTTATTTCCCACACTTCCGCGCACAGATGAACGCTGTTCCGGGAATGGTGACACAATTCTCATTCGAGCCGATCTACACGACTGCCGAGATGCGCGACATGGATTTCATGAAAGAGAAAGTACACCAGATCAACGACATTCGTGCCAAGAAGAGCCAGGAGTTGATAGCACAAGGTTTGCCTGGTCTTGATCCTTACACATTCGATTACCTGTTGTTGTGTAACAAAATCTGCGGATCGTCACACTACAACATGCAAATGAAAGTGGTTGTCGATACTCCTGAAGATTTCAAGGAATGGTTGAAGGACAAGCCGACGGTTGTTGCCGCTTTCAAAGCATCGAATGCAACGCCTGAAGCATCTGAAGCCTCTCCCGCAGGAAAAGATTCAGCGACGCCTGCAGCTCCAGCCGCCGATTCGGCAGCGACAAAAAAGGCAGCGACACAAACCGTAGCTTCTAAATAGTAAAACAAGAAATTAAAAGTCAGCATATATGTCAGCAGTAGCTCACGCACACGACCACAGTCACGATCATGATCACGCTCACGATCACGAGCATCACCATAAGGATACTTTTATTACCAAGTACATCTTTAGTATCGATCACAAAATGATCGCTAAGCAATACCTTATCACGGGTATTATCATGGGTGTTATCGGAGTAGGTATGTCGATGCTTTTCAGGATGCAGTTGGCTTGGCCTGAAGAGTCTTTCAAGGTATTCAGTTTCTTCCTCGGAGAAAGTCACGCTCCTGAAGGAATCATGAAAAACGACATGTATCTCGCTTTGGTTACGATCCACGGTACGATCATGGTATTCTTCGTATTGACGGCCGGTTTAAGTGGTACGTTCAGTAACTTGCTTATCCCGCTTCAGATCGGGGCGCGAGACATGGCGTCAGGTTTCCTGAATATGATCTCGTATTGGTTGTTCTTTACGTCGTCGGTCATTATGGTCTCGTCTTTGTTCGTCGAAGCAGGGCCGGCATCGGCAGGTTGGACGATTTATCCGCCGCTTTCGGCACTTCCGCAAGCTATCGGAGGTTCAGGAACGGGTATGACACTTTGGTTGACTTCAATGGCAGTCTTCATCGCATCCTCGTTAATGGGATCGTTGAACTACGTCGTTACCGTTATCAACTTGCGTACGAAAGGTATGTCGATGACACGCCTTCCACTTACGATCTGGGCATTCTTCATCACGGCCATCATCGGTATTATTTCGTTCCCTGTACTTCTTTCGGCAGCGTTGTTGTTGCTTATGGACAGAAGTTTCGGAACTTCATTCTTCCTTTCAGACATTTACATTGCCGGAGAAGTTCTCCACTATCAAGGCGGTTCACCGGTATTGTTCGAACACCTTTTCTGGTTCCTCGGACACCCTGAAGTATATATCGTAATCCTTCCTGCGATGGGATTGGTTTCTGAGATCATGGCGACAAACGCCCGCAAGCCGATCTTCGGTTACCGCGCGATGATTATGTCGATCCTTGCAATCGCATTCCTTTCGACAATCGTTTGGGGTCACCACATGTTTATGTCCGGAATGAATCCATTCCTGGGCTCGGTGTTTACGTTTACGACGTTGTTGATCGCGATTCCGTCGGCCGTAAAAGCCTTCAACTGGATCACGACACTTTGGAAAGGTAACTTGCAGATGAACCCTGCCATGTTGTTCTCGATGGGCTTCGTTTCGACGTTCATCACAGGTGGATTGACAGGTATCATCCTTGGGGATTCGACGCTTGACATCAACGTTCACGATACGTATTTCGTCGTAGCTCACTTCCACTTGGTAATGGGTATCTCGGCTCTTTACGGAATGTTCGCCGGTATTTATCACTGGTTCCCGAGAATGTTCGGGCGCATGCTCAACAAGAATATGGGTTACGTCCACTTTTGGGTGACGACGGTTTGTGCTTATGGGGTTTTCTTCCCGATGCACTTCATCGGACTCGCCGGATTGCCGCGTCGTTACTATACAAATACGAACTTCCCATTGTTTGATGACTTGCAGAACGTAAACGTATTGATTACTCTGTTCGCATTGTTCGGAGGTGCTTTCCAATTGGTTTTCCTTTACAACTTCTTCAGCAGCATTTTCTACGGAAAACGTTCGCCGATGAACCCATGGAAATCCAACACACTCGAATGGACGGCTCCAGTCGAGCACATGCACGGCAACTGGCCGGGTGAGATTCCTCACGTACACCGTTGGCCGTATGACTACAGCAAACCGGGACATGAAGAGGATTTCGTTCCACAGCACATCCCAATGAAAGACGGCGAAGAAGAACTTCACCACTAAAAATAAAATCAAGAGCCTTCCAACACGGAGGGCTTTTTTTTTTGGATTGAAAGCCGTACCTTTAAGGGAATCAATTTGCAGTCATGGACATTGTAAAAGAATATTCGAACGGAGAAGTCACCATCGTTTGGAAACCTTCTCTCTGCACACATTCAACGAATTGTTGGCGCGGCTTGCCCGGTGTTTTCAAACCAAGGGAAAAGCCGTGGATCGTTCCTGAAGGCGCAAGCACGAACGAGATCGTCGGACAGGTCGCCAAATGCCCATCGAAAGCACTATTAACTTACATGAACTCCGATAAACCAAACGACCATGCCTGAAAACGATTTCAGATTCAACGAAGATAAAAAACGATTCGAACTCGATGTCGACGGACACACGGCCATCATCGAAAGCATCCTTGCCAAAGGCGACATCATGTTCCTCACGCACACGGAAGTTCCCGCGGCGCTTGAGGGCAAAGGCGTCGGCAAACGCATCGTCGAAAGCGCGCTCAACTACATAAAAGACCACGACTACAAACTCGCGCCCTTGTGCCCATTTGTGGCCGCTTACCTAAAACGCCATCCCGAATGGAAAACCATTTTGGCCGACGGATACAACATCGGATAATGGAACTCATCGTAAACGACCCCGACAAGCAATTCGAATTCCATCTCGAAGACGGAAGCACCGCGTTCATAGAATTCGTAAACGAAGGCAAGAAGATCTACCTTACGCATACTGAAGTCCCGGCTTCGCATCAAGGAAATGGCATCGGAACCAAGCTCGTCGAGAAAGTTCTTGCGCACATAAAGCAGGATAAACGCGTGCTCGTTCCATTGTGTTCGTTCGTCGCATCGTACGTGAACAACCACGACGAATGGCACTCGATCTTGGCCGAAGGTTACCAAATGTAATCGCCTCACTTTTCTTTATATTTGCCGAATGAACGAGAACCTTGATCCCACGAACCAAAATTTCAACCCTGAAGAACTCGATCTCGAGAAAAAACTCAGGCCGCTGTCTTTCGACGACTTCGCGGGTCAGGATCACATCCTTGAAAACCTCAAGATTTTCGTCGAAGCCGCGAACCAAAGAGGCGAAGCACTCGACCACTCGCTTTTTCACGGTCCGCCGGGATTGGGAAAGACGACGCTTGCGAATATTTTGGCGAACGAACTCGGCGTCGGAATCAAGATCACTTCCGGTCCTGTTCTCGACAAACCCGGAGATCTCGCGGGATTGCTCACCAATTTGGAGGAGCGCGACGTGTTGTTCATAGATGAAATTCACCGTCTGAGCCCGATAGTCGAGGAATATTTGTATTCGGCGATGGAAGATTTCAAGATCGATATCATGATCGAATCGGGCCCGAATGCGAGAACCGTCCAAATCAATTTGAACCCATTTACACTAGTCGGCGCGACGACGCGTTCGGGATTGCTGACCGCTCCGATGCGCGCGCGTTTCGGCATTTCATCACGACTGGAATATTACAACACCGAATTACTCACCACGATCGTCCAACGCAGTTCCGCCATCCTGAAAATGCCGATCTCGATGGAAGCCGCGATCGAAATTGCCGGTCGCAGCCGTGGAACGCCTCGTATCGCGAATGCGTTGTTGAGACGAGTCCGTGACTTCGCTCAAATCAAAGGCAATGGAAAAATCGACATCGCAATCGCCAAGTACGCGCTCAATGCTTTGAACGTCGATGCTCACGGTCTCGACGAAATGGACAACAAAATCTTATCGACCATAATCGACAAGTTCAAAGGCGGTCCGGTCGGCCTTTCGACGTTGGCAACCGGCGTTTCCGAAAGCGCTGAAACCATCGAGGAAGTCTACGAACCGTTTTTGATCAAGGAAGGTTTCTTGATGCGGACTCCGCGTGGGCGTGAAGCGACTGAAAAGGCGTATAAACATTTGGGACGCGTACGAACCAACATACAAGGTGGATTGTTTTAGGGCGTTCCAGGCGCTCGTTAAAAGCTAACGCATTTAACTCGCGCCCGTCGGGCTATCCGCTATATCTTTTGCCAAACCTCAAAGGTTTTTAAGACCTTTGAGGTTTACACCAAAAGGATGCCGCTACTATCCCTAACGCGAATCCCAACTCCGATTCATGACTCCGCAATCCAAACATACCGCGTTCATAAAGTCCGAAGCAAAACGCCTCGGGTTCCTTTCATGCGGCATCTCAAAAGCGGGATTTTTAGAACAAGAAGCGCCGCGACTCGAAGCTTGGCTCAAAAGCAATGCGCACGGCGAGATGTCGTATATGGAAAACCATTTCGACAAACGCCTCGACCCGACGAAACTCGTCGAAGGTTCGAAAAGCGTGATCTCACTTTTACTGAATTACTATCCGTCGGAACAGCAAAATCCCGAATCGTACAAAATTTCAAAATACGCCTACGGACAGGATTATCATTTCGTGATCAAGGAAAAACTGCGCGAACTTTTACATTCGATACAAACTGAGATCGGGGAAGTTGAAGGCCGCGCGTTCGTCGATTCGGCTCCGGTTCTCGATAAGGCCTGGGCGGCGAAAAGCGGCTTGGGTTGGATCGGCAAGAATTCAAATTTGCTTTCCAAACAAGTCGGATCGTTTTTTTTCATCGCCGAACTCATCGTCGACCTCGACCTCGAATACGATCACGCCGTCACCGATCACTGCGGTTCTTGCACGGCCTGTCTCGACGCCTGCCCGACCGAGGCGATCGTCGCGCCTTACGTAGTCGATGGCAGCAAATGCATTTCGTATTTCACGATCGAACTCAAGGAAAACCTGCCAATCGACATGAAAGGCAAATTCGACGATTGGGCGTTCGGCTGCGACATCTGCCAGGACGTTTGTCCGTGGAATAGATTTTCAAAACCGCACAGCGAGCCGCTTTTCAACCCGAATCCCGAAATGCTGTCGATGTCCAGGAAAGATTGGCAGGAAATCACTGAGGAAACCTTCCAAAAAGTGTTCAAGGGTTCGGCCGTGAAACGCACGAAATTCGCTGGATTGACGCGGAACATCGACTTCCTCAAAGATTCCTGACTTAGCAAACCAACACTTCCAACTAGAATTCGCCTGTTGTTCTTGTCATCCGTTTCTTATTTTAGGGCATCGAAAAAAGAAACCATGAAAAAAATTCTACACAGCCTTTTCCTATTGTTTCCGCTACTTTGCTTTTCCCAAACTCCCGATTGGCAATGGGCGCGAAACTACACGCTTTCCCAAAACGCAGGCAAACAATACACGGCTGCCGACAATGACGGCAATGTCTATCTGATCGGGGATTTCGCAGGCCCGACCTTGACCGTCGGAACCTACACGCTCACGAACTTCGAACCTGCAACGTCCGACATTTATATCATCAAATTCGACAAGGACGGAAACGTTCTTTGGGCGCGCAGTGAAGGCGGAACATGGTATAATCACGGCGCAAGCATCGGCCTCGATAACCAGGGGAATTTCTATGTACTCGGAACATACCACGAGAGCATAACGATCGGCACGACCACACTAACGAACACCGACGGCGGGAATTTCTACGCGAAGTTCGACAGTTCGGGCAATCCGCTTTGGGCAAAATCGTTCAATGAACCTGTCGGCTCGTGGTCGGCGCGCGATGTCAAGACCGACGCTTCGGGCAATATGTATATGGCAGGACATTTCATCGGGCCGTCTGTTACTTTGGGTGGAGTGACGCTCGTGAATCCAGCATATAGTTCGACGAACGTTGCGCCTGTTTCGTGGTTCGGAAAATTTGACGGCAGCGGAAACTGCATCTGGCTGCGCGGTCCACAAAGCACGGCGATAAATTCGACAGGAAATTTGGCCCACGGCATCGACATCGATTCGAACGGGAATGTCTACGTCGCCGGCCAATTCAATAATGCGACGATCAACTTCGGAAATGTCACGTTGACCAAATCGGCCGATTATGATTACACGGCAAACATGTACCTCGTGAAATACGACGCGAACGGAAACGCACTTTGGGGCAAAAATGCGGGTTCTGAGTTTTCAAACCTCACGATAGCCGAAACGGTTTCAGTCGATCCAAGCAACAATGTGTTGGTGTCGGGATTTTTCAGCAACACGATTTCGTTTGACGCGATCAGCCTCATGGCCGGAGGCGGAAGCAAGCCGTACACCGCGAAATTTGATACCAACGGCACCGCTCTTTGGGCAAAAAACACATCAGGTGCCAACTGCGCCGGCAATGTGTATGGCGTCGACACGGACAGCCAGGGAAATATTTACGTCGTCGGAACCACGAATTGCGCGTCGCTGAACTTTGGCGGACTTTCGCTTTCGATGAGTGGCGAAGGCGGGATTTACGTCGTGAAATATAATACCGCGGGACAACCGCTTTGGGCCAGGAGAAGTTCGGCCACGAATATCAACAACGTCGTTTCGATCGATGTCCACAACGAAAACGAGATTTACGTCGCGGGCACGTTTTTTAGCCCGACGATCAGTTTCGGGACGAACGCGCTTACGAAATCGTCGAGCAATTTCGATCTGTTCATCGCGAAATTGAATTATACGCCTTTGGGCACCGAAGAATTTTCGAAGGCCAAAATCGTAATCGCTCCAAATCCTGCGACTGATATTTTGGAACTTTCAGGACTTGAGGAAAATACTGCTTTTGAGATCATCGATCTTCGCGGCCGAAAAATTGCCGGCGGTGTTTTGGATGTTTCGAATCCGCAGATTAAAATTGACGCGTTGGTTAGCGGCATTTACATGTTGCGACTTTTGACTAGTGTTGCCGTAACATTAAAATTTGTGAAGGAGTAATTTTATGTTGCGAAAAAATGCGGTTAACAATTTGATTTTCAATATATTCAAATACACCCTGTCAGGGTCAAAATTGCACATGAATTATTTGTGCCAACGAATTCCAAAACCAACCCAATCCCACCAAAAGCACAAAACCATAATCCGAAAATATATTTCGATAAAACAATTTCCCGCTCCAAAATTCACTCAAACTTCATCTCGAACAACAGATAATGTTTAATGCCGAATTTGCGTCCCCAATTTTCAATGTCATTCCCGTCAGCTTCGACTTCACACCACGACTTGCTGCCGTCTTCGTGCTCCGCGGGTAGAATGTACGCGAACGCGTAAAAAGGTTTGCCAATTTCAATCTTCATATTGCTGCCGGAGTCGCGCAAACTATAGTCGCTTGACTTCGTGCTCTTGTAATTTTCGGTGAGCGCGAATCGCCCGAAGTCAAAGCGCACGCGTAAATTCTTGTCGGTCGTTTTCCCCGACGTGACGCTGAACGACAGCGTGTCGCCTGCAATCCTAAAAATGTCGAGTTGGCGTGAATTGAAAATCGTATCGATCTTTTTGATTTTTCCGTTCCAGATTTCCTTGGCGATGATGTGGTAATTTTTGCCTTTCAATTCGGTCCCTGTAATCGCAATTTTATAATAATCCAGGTTTTGGAAGTACATCAAATCACGTAATTCCTTCTTGTCGAACGAACCTTTACTTGACATTCTGATATCGGATGTCTGGGCCGACACGATTCCGCCGATGAATAACACGACTGCAATCTTAAATATTTTCATGTGATTAGATTTTGGCCAAATCTACGCTCGCAGTTTTGCGGATTGGGTTAACACTCCTGCAAACAAGGTTAATTAGTGTTAACGTTTTCCGATGTTTTTTACGGCGATCGATTACATTTGACGCATGAACAAAAAAGTGCTTTGGGCGATTCGTTTTATGGCGGTTTGCGTCGCGGGAATCGTTGCGCTGCAATTTTTTTACAGCGTGCAGAATTACGCGATCGAGAAACGCAGTTTTTCCAAAAACGTGAATGATGCGTTCAAAGCCTCGGTCGATTCGTCCTTTTCAAGGCGAGCCGACGAAATCGCCGAGCAGTTCCGCACGTGGATTTCCGACACGACATTCATCAAAATCACATGCCGTGTGAATCCTGTCGAACACGTCTCGGTTTTCACGATGGCCGAAGTGCGTCCGCCGTTCACGAGCCAAAATACGTCGAGTTTAAGCATCGAAACGTTCAGGGAAAGAGTGCCGTCGATCACGCCGAAAGCCCGTGCGGTTTTAATCGACCACACGGTTGAAACAGTGAGAGCCGACGTGCGCAAAGGCTTCGTTTTCTATTACACGAAAAAATTGGGCGACAGTTTGAACAAAGCGCGATTTTCAGTCCCGATCGACACGGCGATAGTGAGAAACGAATTTAAACGCGAACTTAGAAAGCGAAATATAGCGATTGATTTCAGCCTGAATCCCGAACGCAAAGGCGATTTTACAACCGATCAGGCTAATCTTGCGCTCACACTTCATTCGAAGCCGCGTTGGATCAAAGCGACGGTTTTAGACGGAAATTTATTTATTTTCGAAAGTATGAAATGGGCGATTTTTGGCAGCGCGATTTTGGTACTACTCACGTTTTTTTGCTTCGGATATACGTTGAAATTGCTGTTCACGCAGGAAAAACTGTCGGTGATTAAAGACGATTTCATCAATAATATGACGCACGAATTGCACACGCCCTTGACATCGATCATCGTGACGGCCGAATCCTTGCAGAAATTCCCGCATGATGAACAGACGCGGAACCGTTATCTTGATATTATTTTGCACCAAAGCAAACGATTGGATGCGCTTTCGTCCGAGATTTTGACGTCGGCGCGATTGCAGAAAAAAGGCGTTGAAAGTCTTCAGTCGGTGAAGGTAAGAGCGCTGATTCTTGACGCGATTTCGTTGTTTCCGGAAGTCGATGTCGTGTTCGATCCGGATTTTCTACCGGAAAAAACAACTATCAAAGGCAATTACGATCATTTGCTTCGGATGTTGCAGAACCTGATCGACAACGCCGTGAAATATGCGAAATCGCAAGATTTGAAAGTCATCATTCTGGCTTCGGTTTCAAAAAATAACCTGCAACTTTCCATTTCCGACAATGGTCCGGGAATTCCAGATTTCGAGAAAACCAGGATCTTCGACGCGTTCTATCGCATACAAAACCAAAACGTGCACGACGTTAAAGGTTATGGGCTCGGTTTGCATTACGTGAGGAAAATCGTCGAAAGCCATGGCGGGAAAATTTCAGTTTCGGACGCACCGAATCGCGGTACGACGTTCTTAATTTCGCTTCCGATATGAAAACGAAAACGCATATTCTTTTAGTCGAAGACGAACCGTTTTTAGGTAAAGTCGTAATGGAAAGCCTCGAAAAACAAGGTTATTCCGTGACTTGGTTCGAAGATGGGAAACTCGCGTGGAGCAATTTTTCGGTCGCGAAATTCGACGTTTGCGTACTTGATGTGATGTTGCCCGGAATCGACGGTTTCTCGTTGGCCCAGAAAATCCGCTTGTCCGAGAAAGAACTGCCGATTTTATTCCTCACCGCACGAAACGCGATCGAAGACGTAAAAACCGGCTACGCGAGCGGCGGCAACGATTATTTGCGAAAACCGTTCAGCCTTGACGAGTTGTTCTTGCGCATCGAACAATTGGTCAATCGCGGGAAATCACCGGTTGTCTCAGACGAAATTCCAGTAGGAACGCTCAAATTCAACATGAAGCGACAGGAACTTTTGCAGCCCGACGGCAAAGTCGTGAAATTGTCGCATCGGGAAACGGGATTGCTCGAAATTTTACTCAAGAACAAAAACGAAATAACCGACAGGAAACAGGCGTTGCTCGAACTTTGGGGCGACGATAGCTTTTTTCACGCGCGCAGCATGGATGTCTACGTAACGCGATTGCGCAAGATTTTATCGGTCGACGCTTCGATCTCAATCATAAACATCCGCGGTTTCGGTTATAAACTCATCGACTCCGAATGAGTGGGCGACACCGTTACGTCAAAAATTCGGGAATGATGTTTTGAAGGATTTTTCTTTATTTTGAAAAAGTAGCGAGTGAGAAATCTTTACTTTTCTTTTTCATCACGGTATCTTTAACCACTGTATCTTGCTGAGCAAAAGCACTTGGAGCCATAACACCGGCAAGCCCGCTTACCAAAAGTGTTGTAAAAATTATATGTTTCATATTTCGTGTGTGTTTATTTGAATGTTAATTTGCAATTAGTTCATTAGTAAATTGATTTCAGGCTTTCAAACGACAGACTACTTTCTGTTTTTTTTACCGATTTTAAAAGGCCCGATATTTATTGATGAAAGCGAAGAGTCATCATCATCTGTACGGAACTGAATAAACTTATCTTTTCTTTTATCAACTTTGTTTACAATTAAGTTTACTACATCACCGACATTCCTTATGCCTTTGTTTTCACTCTGGCCGTAATCTCCGCTTACATCGTCGGCCTTCACAGAACCTAAATTCGCAGCTATTATAGTTTCCTCCTTCGGTTGCTGAATTGCTTCTTCGATCTTTCTTTTGATAATCTCTTGTTTAGGCTCCTCAACTTTGGCAATTATTGTTTCCTGCTTTTGCATTTCAGGCGCAGTAATCGCTTTTTGATTTTGTGTGGACTTAACAGCTTCTTTTACGCTTGATTTTGCTAACGCCACAGCAGGTTTTGAATTGGAAGGTGAAACCTGTTCTGTCTTTTCAATTACAACACTCAAAGCTTTCGTAGAATCGACAACCTGTGTCGTTTCAATAATCGGCTTAATAGTTTTAGGCTCAACGTTATTTGCAAATTGCTTTGGTTTACCTTCTTGTTGTTGGTAAACCAAAAACACGATTGTGGCAATTAATAACACTGCTGCTGCAGACAGCCAGTAAATTGAAAGAATCCTCTTTTTCTTCGGTTCGATTTCACTTTCGATATTACTCCACAAATCTCTTGATGGTGTAATTTCGGCATCTTTGAAAGCATTCTTAAATAACTGATCAAAATCCTTATCCTGTATAGGTTGCATAACCAAATCCCTCCATTTTTATAATTTCCTCTTTTAAAATTGCTCTTGCTCTCGATAACTGAGATTTACTTGCGCCTTCAGATATTCCAAGCGTTTCGCCTATTTCTTTGTGTGAGTAACCCTCGATAACATACATGTTGAAAACCATCCGATAACCGTCTGCCAGTTTTTGAATCACTTTCATTAAATCCTGCATGCCGAGTGTTCCAAAATCAAAGCCTGTCGAAGGTTGCTCGTATGCCTCGTCTATTTCTACAACATTCAGGCTTCTTAAATTTTTGCGGTAACTTTCAATTGCTGTGTTAACCATTACTCGTCTAATCCATCCTTCAAAAGAACCATCGCCTCTGTATTCTTTAATCTTTTGAAAAATCTTAATGTACCCCATTTGCAATACATCTTCAGCTTCCATTCTATCTTTTGCGTAGCGCATACAAACGGCGAGCATTTTCGATGCCGTTTGCTTATAAAGCAACTCCTGCATTTTTCGGTCGCCGGCTTTGCAGCCCTCCATCAAATCGTTTATCGTATAGCTTCGCGTCAATTTCATTGTGTGTTTGTATATAGAAGATGGCAGATTACAAACATTGGTTGCATCAGGAGTAAGAAAAAGTTAAAAAAAGTTAAAATAAATTTCTATGTATTGATTATCAAGAACATAGCTGTAGAATAAATTCCCGAGAAAGATATAGTTTTTTAATTCGGAAAGCAATGGCAGGGGCCTTTTTGATTGTTCGTCCCGCTATCCGTTACAATCTTTTTGCGACTGTCCGTCTGAGCTTGTCGAAGATCTGCATCAAAAAGTATTGTCACTGCTATCGGGTTTAAAAACTTCGGACTTTGCAGGAAACGAAGCCTGAAAATCGCAAAATTTGGCTAAAGCCGAAAGCATATTTATAGTTCCGTTGGCTGAAGCCAACGGCAAAGAATAGCGATAGTTTAGGCCTCTTGAATTTCATTGCCGTCTTGCTTTAGCTGACGGCAGAAATTTTAGTCTTTTTTCTTAACCCTAAACAATCTAAAATCCTGTTTATAAGTTAAGAAAAATGAATGGTTAAACTGGAGTTGTTTATCGGTATTGTCTAGATCGATGTGCGGTTCGAAGCGAACATCAAGATATAAATGTGGAATTAATTCTTTTTGATAAGCATAACGCAGCGAAACGATGTTTCGGCCGCTTTGTTTTAAACCATTCGTATATAGGTTACTTGAAACTGATTCATACAGAGGCATACCTTTGATCGAAATAAAGTTATTTCCTTTCCAGTACGATGCAACTAAACTCCCCCATTTGCTTTCAACACCTGCGTTCAACCACATACCAAAGCCACCTTGGAAAGCACGTCTTTTATCGGGGGATAAGTCTTTGTAAACGGCAATGTAGTTATCAGTATAAACCTGTTTAATGTTGGTGTTAATTTCCTTATGCAATTTTAATCCAGCTGCGCCATTAAAAACCGTACTAATCGGAATTTCTTTTAATACGTCGATTTGTCCGCCCTGGTGGAAAGCTAGAAACTGAGCAGGAAAACTAAACTTCCAGCCATTGTTTTCCGTGATAGTTGTCTCTGTCGATAACCCGCCTATAATTTCTTCCTTTGCAGCCTCGCCTGTGTAGATCATTTTTTGCCAGGCAATCCAGGCATCTAAATTAAATCGCTTGCGCTCAACCAGTAGCTGAGTACCATACTCAATGGGCGTTGTTATTGTTCTTTCGAAATCATAAAGCGGCTCAATATATTTATGTTGAATTCCCCCCTCCAAACTTCCAAAAATTAAAGTGAGGTTGCGCTTGTGATACTTTAAACTGAACAAGGGTTTCGCATCTGTAATTCCATTTCTGCCAAAATCTTTACGAATAAAAGCACCTGCGGTGATGGCCAGGTTCGGATGCGCATAGTAAACAATTTGAGGTTGCAACTGTGTTCCATACAAAGTGTATCCATCATGAAAATCGTTGGTATACTCGTAGTTACGAACGTAATTGAAATTGTAGAAATTGAAGTGAACTTCGTTCGTTAAGCTGCTATCCGGACGAATTCTGTTTTCTAAAGCAGTTTGATTAAACTGTGCTGAAGCAACGTAAGAAGTACAAAGAAAAGTTATGCAGATTAAGGCCTTTTTCAGACCTGTATTTGTAAACATGTGTTTGGAATTTATCGTCCAAATTTAGAATAGTTTTTTGTTTATTTAACCGCAAACAACACTAAGTTTACGCTAAGGAAACAAAGAAGGCTGTTGTTAATTTCACTTATCCTTTCCGTTTAGCCTTTTGGCTTATTTCTTCAACCTGTAATTCTTATACAGTTTAACTGCAATCATAATTACCATGGCAATCCCCATAATGCCAATCAAACCATAAATCCAGTTAATTGCACTTTTGAGAATAACCACAAACACAATCGCAATCATGAAAATTGTAGCCAGTTCACGCCATAAACGCAATTGAAAACTATTCATTTTGAATACATTATTTTTAAGTTGCTTTACAATGTTTTGGCAGATAAAATGATAAATAAGGAGGCCGATTACGAAAGCAAGCTTAACCCACATCCAATCCATTTGCAACAGGCCACTGTTGAGCGCAAGCATCCCGGCACCAGCCAGAACAGAAATAATCATGGCCGGAGTAGCAATAATTTTCCATAAGGT
>NZ_SEBS01000012.1 GCF_004211145.1 Flavobacterium sp.
GTTTATACGAAAAAGAGGTCGCCTACCAAACCGATCGTCGTCGCGCCGCCGTCGAATTCATCAAGATCATCTCAGACTTATGGTACGACAAATCGATAGAAATCGTGTTGTTCCGCAACCAATTGATCAACCGAAACGTGAGCGATATCATCAACCTGCACGAATACGCGGGAGAATTCGTGGGCAAACCGATTTCAGTCTTCGATTCGGTCGAAATCGCACGCGCAATTCTTGGAATGGACTTGCCGCCCGCCAAACTCGACATCGGAAAACTTACGCATGAATATCGTTCAGAGGAAAACCATTATACGAACGCGACGTCGTTCATCATCGATAAACTTCGGAACGCACGCGATTTCAAGAACAACAAACCCAAAGACGTGGTTTTGTATGGATTCGGACGCATCGGAAGAATCCTTGCACGCGAACTCATGTCGAAATCCGGAAAAGGCACGCAAATGCGACTCAGGGCAATTGTGACGCGCGATAAGAACGACGCGATTTCCCTTGAAAAACGCGCGTCGTTATTGCGTTACGATTCGATCCACGGCGATTTCGAAGGTTCGGTAATCGCCGATCCCGACAACAAGGCGCTAATCATAAACGGCACGACCGTCCACGTGATCACCGCGAATTCTCCCGAGGAAATCGACTATACCGAATATGGTTTCACCGACGCTTTGGTCATCGACAACACGGGCGCATTCACGACCCAAGAAGCGTTGTCGCGGCACTTGGCTTCAAAAGGCGTCGACAAAGTCCTGCTCACGGCTCCGGGAAAAGGCGTCCCGAACATCGTGCACGGCGTCAACCACAAGGAATACAATCCCGATGAAGTCAATATATTCTCGGCGGCTTCCTGCACTACGAACGCGATCACGCCGATTTTGAAAGCGATCGAGGACACGCTTGGTGTCGTAAAAGGACATCTCGAAACGATCCACGCCTACACGAACGACCAGAATCTCGTGGACAACATGCACAACAAATACCGTCGCGGACGTGCTGCCGCTTTAAATATGGTCATCACCGAAACCGGAGCCGGAAGCGCGGTCGCGAAAGCGTTGCCGTCACTCGCCGGGAAACTGACCTCGAATGCGATCCGCGTGCCGGTTCCGAATGGGTCGCTCGTCGTTTTGAATCTTGAGGTAGAGCGCGAAACGTCGGTCGAGGAAGTGAATTCAATCATGAAACAATACGCGCTTGAAGGCGAACTCGTCGAGCAGATCAAGTATTCGCTGAACAACGAATTGGTGTCGTCGGACATCGTCGGGACATCGGCTCCATCGATCTACGACAGCAACGCGACGATCGTTTCACCCGACGGAAAAAGCATCGTTTTGTATGTTTGGTACGACAATGAATTCGGGTACAGCCATCAGGTCGTGCGACTCGCGAAATATATTTCGAAGGTGAGACGTTATACGTATTATTGAGAGCAAAGTGCAAAGTGCAACGTGCAAGGTTCAAAGTGCAACGTGCAAGGTCTCCCAAGGCACAAAACTTTGAACTCTGCACTTTGCTCTTTGCCCTTTAAAAAAGTCCGTCGCAACAGTGGCGGATTTTTTTTTACTTTTAAAAGAAAAATGAAAGCACTTTTTACTTTTTTGATTGTTGTCGGAGGCATCGCTCTTTTGCAAGCCCAGGACAATCCGAATTACGATAAGGCGCTCGCCGAAAAACTCGGTGGAGACGAATACGGCATGAAAAAATACGTGCTGGCGATCTTAAAGACAGGAAGCAACAAGACATCGGACGAGAAAACAACAAACGAATTGTTTCGCGGACACATGGATAACATCGGCAGATTAGTGAAAGAAGGCAAGCTCATCGTGGCCGGCCCGCTCGGGAAGAACGATAAAACCTATCGCGGGATTTTCATCTTCAATGTCGCGACGATCGCCGAAGCCCAACAACTCGTCGCCACTGACCCGGCGATCAAGGAGAAACTGCTCGAAGTGGAATTGTTCGAATGGTACGGAGGCGCGGCCCTGCCCGAATATTTGAAAGTCCAGGACAAGATCACGCTAAAAGGACATTGAGATGACACAGAACGAAAATTTAATAAAGCAATTCAAGGAGCTGTTCAACGGTGATCCGTGGCTGGATTCGTCGACACTCGGTATTCTGAGCTCTGTTTCATTTGAAAGAGCGGCGCAGAAACCCAAACATCTGACCAATTCGATTTGGGAAATCACGAACCATGTGATCAGTTGGCGCGAAGTCGTCCTGGCACGAATCCACGGCGCGAAAGACGTGACGCCCGAGCACAATTACTTTTTACCGATCGATGACACGTCAGAAAAAGCATGGCTCAAAACACTCGAACAACTTAAAAAATCCCAAGAGGTTTGGATCGGTTTTCTCGGAACCGTGAGCGACGAAAAACTCTCGCAACAATACCTCAACACGAATTATAACGTGTACGATTTGATTTTCGGAATCATGCAGCACGACGCGTATCATCTCGGGCAATTGGCGCTTTTGGCGAAGTACGAGTTGTGATCGGGCATCAAGCACTTTTCTTTGTGCGAAGACGATAGAATCACGAATAAGGTCGGTAAACAATAAATGTCGTGCCAATAAAGTTTAAGAATTGACGATGAAAACACTTTTTCTACTTGCGATTTGCGTCGTACTGAGCCAACCTTCTTCCTACAAAATCGTTGGAAGTCTACACGATTGCAATCCTCAGGAAATCGAGTACGGGAATCGCCTTATCGCCATCTCGAAAGACGGAAAAGTGCTTAACGACGCAATAAAGACAGGGGCGAAAGGACATTTTGAGATCGGCGATCTCGCGCCCGGGAATTATGTCATCGGATATTACAACAAATTCCGGCAACGCGTCCGGAAACCGGTAGCGGTGAACGCGGCATCGACGTCGGTCGAACTTTGCCTCGACGATTTTCAGGATACGAACGTGAGCACTTTATTCAACACGATGAAAAACGGCGACAAACTGCTTCTGTCGATTTCTTCGCACGGCTGTTTCCACACATTTCAGGACGACTTGACTTTCTCATTGACCGACAAAAAATATTCGGTCAGTTTCACCGACGAGAAAAACAAAGTGCGGACGCTGCCGATCGACATTGCCAAACTCAACGAACTGATCCGATTCGAGAAAATCGTTAGACACATGTCAAAAATAGATGGCGGCTGCACCACGACCGACGGCTACGTCTTTACCAAAAACGGCGAAATTGTCTATCAAGCGACCGACAATACTTGCGAGTGGCGCGGCGTCCGAAAAATAAGATCTGAAATCCTCGGAATCAAATAGGAAATGAGTTCGTATTCAACATACGAGGTTTCGCTTTTCGAAAATTTTCAAAATTAAAGAGTCAAACTAACCAAGACAAATCGCTTAACTAACTCAACTCCCTTATTGCTTATCTCAAAATCCACCAAACGACACTTAATGTCCTAAATGCTCTAAATGGTTAAAAACCTGGATTAAACCGACTTCGGCTTCGTCAAATAATAGACCGGAATCCCGATCAACATAATCAAGACGCCCCAGCCGCACGTGTCGGTCTTGAACCACAACAGCGAAACTGAAATTGCGGTCGCAACCAAAATGTAAAACGCGGGAAGAATCGGATAACCGAAAGCCTTGTACGGACGATCGGCGTCGGGCATCGATTTCCTCAATTTGAAAATCCCGTAAATCGTCAGAATGTAAAATATCAACACGATGATGACGACGAAATCAAGCAAATCCCCATATTTCCCCGTCAAACACAAAGCCGACGCCCAAATACATTGCACCCAAAGCGCCCATTCAGGAACGCTGTGCCGGTTTAAATGTGCGGCTTTCTTCAGGAACAGACCGTCTTTGGCCATCGTGTAATAGACACGCGCTCCTGCCATGATCAATCCGTTGTTGCACGCGAAGGTCGAAATCATGATCATGACCGCGATGATGTAGGTTCCGATGCCGCCGAAAATATACTCCGACGCCACGACCGCAACCCTATCGCTGGGCGCCGTCGCAATTTCCTGCAAAGGCACGACCGACAAATACATCACGTTCGCCAACATATAGATAATACTCACGATGAGCGTTCCCAAAAACAGACTTAACCCGACATTTCGCTGCGGATTCTTGATTTCGCCCGCGATAAAAGTCACACCGTTCCAAGCGTCGCTCGAAAACAACGATCCGACCATAGCCGCTGAAATCGCGCCCATCAAAGCCGCCCCGCCAACAGGAAACCATGAACCGCTTTCGACATCGAACGATTGGGTGATCCAGCCGTTCGCCCAATTCGCGTCCCAGACTTCGGCCTTGGCGGCGAAAAACCCGAAAAGGATCAGTCCAGCAAGCGATAAGATTTTGATGACCGACAAAACGGTCTGTAGGATTTTACTGTTCTTGACGCCCCGGCTGTTCAAATACGTAAGCAGGATTATCGTGATGATCGAAACGATTTGGGCCGCGCTGAGTTTGAAAAATCCGGCTTCAAACAAAATATTGTTTTCGCTGAAAGGCTCGTACAAATACGCGAAGAATTTCGAAAACGCCACGCCTACCGCTGCGATCGTTCCGGTTTGGATGACGGCGAAAAAACTCCAGCCGTACAGGAATGCCGTGAGTTTTCCGTACGCTTCCTTGAGATAGACGTACTGCCCTCCGGCTTTGGGGAACATCGCGCTGAGTTCGCCGTAACTGACGGCCGCGATTACGGTTATTATGCCCGTCAATGCCCAGATGAGCAACAGCCATCCGGCCGAACCGACTTGCCTGACCATGTCAGAACTCACTATAAAAATGCCCGACCCGATCATCGAGCCCACGACGAGCATCGTGCCGTCGAGCAAGCCTAACTCGCGTTTAAAATGTTCGTTTTCGTTTTCCATTGGTTTTGGTTTGGTTGCGATGCGTCGCCCGATCGTAATTGATGACGCGCCGATTGGCTAAAGATAGGAAAAAAGGAAAACGATGTCTTTGATGACGATTTTAAGATGAAATAAATAAACCGCAACTAAGATCTCGGCGGTTTTTCAATACGAGCTCACCGAACACGGAAAAACCCTTAAAACCATAATCAACAACCTGACCGATTGGGGAATCGCACACCGAAAGAAAATTATCCGATAAAATCCCTGGATCATTCTCACAAAAAAAGCCCGAACGTCAAGCTCGGGCTTCCTAACCTAAATGTGTTTGTTATGGAAATAACATCGCAAATGTAACAAATTCGCGCAGCATTCGAATCAATTAAACGATCGCCTGAATTCCAGAGGCGAAATATTCGTCTTCGCCTTGAACAATTTACTGAACGATTGCGAATGTTCGAACCCGAGTTGAAACGCGATCTCGCTCACCGACAACGTCGTCACCGACAACTTTTCCTTCGCCTTTTCAATGAGTTTGGCGTGAATGTGCTGTTGCGTGTTCTGCCCTGTAAGTGACCGCAACATGTCGCTTAGATAACTCGGTGAGACGTTTAATTTGTCCGACAAACCCTGAACGCTCGGAATACCGTCGATTTCCGATGTTTCCGAATTAAAATAACCATTGAGTATTTCCTCAAGTTTTTCCAACAAATCATTGCTCGCGGCCTTTCGCGTGATGAACTGTCGCTTGTAAAATCGGCTCGCGTAATTGAGCAACACTTCTATTTGCGAGATGATCACGTCCTGGCTGAAATCGTCGATGCGACCGTTAAGTTCGCGTTCGATGATCGAAAAGATAGAAATTATAGTCTGCTTTTCTTCGTCCGACAGATGCAACGCCTCATTCGCCGAATACGAGAAGAAACCGTATTGCTTGATTTTTTTGGCAAGCGGATGATTCCACAGAAAATCAGGATGGATTAATAACGTATATAACGCGTTTCCACCCGAATCGCTATTGTTCGGGCTTCCGATGACCTGATTCGGAGAGGCGAACAACAAACCGCCTTCGTCAAAATCATAATAACCCTGGCCGTATTTTATCTTCTCGGGAAGTTCGGTCTTGTACGAAATCTTGTAGAAATGTAGCACATGCGGACCGGGCGGCATACAAATCTGCGTGCGATTCTCGGTTCCGTTTATGAGACTGATAAGCGGATGCTGGGGCGCGCCCAACCCAAAAGCCCGATGCACTTGCGACAACGACGTGAAACTCTCCTTCATATTTTCGTCCTTTTTCATATTTAAAAGTACTAAATGTACACCGAGGATTCGCATCCCAGGCTACTCATGTCGTTAATTCCCTTGAGCTGCGTCTGAAACATCCTTCCAAGCTTCCCAAGTCGCGAGCCTTTCGTCGTAAGCGTTCTTGATCCACGGCAGGTTTTGGCTTCCGAGGAAGATGCGCAACGGTGGTTTCGGTGCGTCGACGACCGCAAAGATCGCATCAGGCGTCGCATTGGGATTTCCTCGTTCCATCGTGTGCAGGCCTTCGAAAAAGTGCGCCTTGAAATCGGCATAAAAGTCAAGTCCTTCCGAGAATTTCAACGAATCCTGGCTTCCGAATTCTGTCGCGTACGCGCCGGGCTCGATGATCGTGACGTTGATTCCGAACGCCGCGACTTCAATCGCCAAACTTTCATGGATCGCTTCGAACGCCCATTTCGACGAACAGTAATAACCGATTACGGGCAACGTGACGTGGCCGAGTCCGCTCGACGTTCCCAGAATATGCCCGAAACCCTGTTCGCGCAAAATGGGCAAAGCCGCTTTTATTACGGCCAACGGACCTAAAACATTGGTTTCGTATAAGGCGCGAACATCGTCGGCACTCGCCTCTTCAATCGTCGCGACCAGCGAATAACCCGCGTTGTTGAGCACGACGTCGAGCCGCCCGAAATGCGCGTGAGCTTGTGCGATTACATTTTTTACCTGCTCGTGATTCGTAACGTCGAGCTCGAGCGTGAGGACGTTTTCGCCATATTTTTGTTTGAAGTCGGCGATGCTTTCGAGTTTGCGTGCCGTAGCCGCGACCTTGTCACCGCGTTTGAGTGCGGCCTCGGTCCAAACGCGTCCGAAACCTCTCGACGCGCCCGTGATGAACCAAACTTTGGCTGAATTTTCATTTTGGGATACCATAATATTGTGTTTTAAATTATAACACAACAAAGGTCAGCCGATATCAGGATGCGTTTGTAGCCGATTCGCGCGCGTTTGTAGCCAAAATGGATTGGTCAATTGAGTTTCCGGAATTCGATCGGTGTGAATCCGACGCGCTGCTTGAACAGTCGCGTAAAGTGTTGTGGATATTTAAAACCGAGTTCATAAGCGATTTCATTCACCGTTTTCTCGGCATGGAAAACGCGTTCTTTTGCCACGTCGATGATCTTGCTCTGGATATATTCCTGGGCGGTTTTTCCCGTTTCCTTTTTGATCAGATCGCCGAAGTAGTTCGGTGACAAATGCAATTCCTCGGCGCAATAACTCACCGACGGCAAGCCGTATTGCTTTGGTTTGTCGGACGTGAAATACGTATTCAAAAGCGTTTCGAATCTCGCGAGAACGCCGCTGTTCGCGACTTCACGCGTGATGAATTGCCTATCGTAGAAACGCGTGCAGTAATTCAAGAACAGCTCGATGTTCGACGCGATCAACGTCTTGCTGTGCTTGTCGATCGATTGCCCGAGTTCGTGTTGGATCTTCGCGAAACATTCCAAAACCATCTTTTTTTCCTTTTCCGACAAGTGCAACGCCTCGCTCAAACCGTATGAAAAAAACCCGTAATCGATCATGCGTTTGCCAAGCGAGGTTCCGATGAGGAAATCCGGATGGAAAACGAGTGCCATTCCGGCGGGTTGGTAAATCTCGTCCGACGCGACTTCAACGACCTGTCCCGGAGCGAAAAACACAAGCGTTCCTTCCTGGTAGTCGTATAGATTGTTCCCGTATCTCAAGTCACCGCATTTCACCTGTTTCAGGATAACGCAGTACAAATCGAAATTCATCTTGTGTTGTTTTCTCGGGTCGGATTTGCCCAAATCGACAATCCCGACAAGCGGATGCAGCGTCTCATTCTTATTGAAACTACTGTAGTCGCTAACGGTCTTAAAATTTACAAAGTCCATTTCTAAAGTATTGGAACACAAATTTAACGGCTTCCGCCGAGCTTTCCACCGATCGGGGCGTCAATCGGTAATATTGGTAGGTAAAACTGTAATCGATGTAAAGATTGAGGTCGCATTCGGTCGGAACTTTGTATTTCAACATCCCGAGCGGACCGTTTCCCTGGCGAAGCGTTTCTCCCGCAAAGCGTTTCCCCAGCGAAGCGTCTTTAATTTAAAACCATCTAAAATGAAAACAAGAACATTAGGAACCGATCTCAAAGTTTCTGAAATCGGCCTCGGCTGCATGGGCTTATCTTTCGGCTACGGACCGGCGACCGACAAGACCCAAGCGATAAATCTGCTCCATTCCGCCTACGATTTGGGCATCACATTTTTCGATTCGGCCGAAGCATACGGCCCATACGACAACGAGGAATTGCTCGGCGAAGCCCTATCATCGTTCCGCAAAAAAGTCGTGATCGCGACCAAATTCGGATTCAAGGAAGGCAAACCCGCTATGGGCTTGGATTCGCGACCTCAAAATATCCGTGCCGTGGCTGAAAGCGCGCTCAAAAGACTCCGAACTGACTATATCGACCTGTTGTACCAACACCGAGTCGACCCGAACGTCCCGATCGAGGACGTCGCCGGAACCATCAAGGATTTGATCGCCGAAGGAAAAGTCAAACATTGGGGATTGTCTGAAGCGGGAGCCGAAACGATCAGGAAAGCACACGCCGTCCAGCCTTTGGCCGCCTTGCAAAGCGAATATTCGTTGTGGTGGCGCGAACCCGAAGCTGAAATTTTACCGACGCTGGAAGAACTCCGAATAGGATTCGTGCCGTTCAGCCCGCTCGGAAAAGGATTTTTGACTGGCGCGATCACTGAAAACACCGAATTCGACAAAAACGATTTCCGCAATATCGTCCCGAGATTTTCTGAGGAAAACCGCAAAGCGAACCAGGCATTCGTCGATCTTTTGAGTTCGATCGCGACCCAAAAAGAAGCGACGTCGGCCCAAATCGCTCTGGCGTGGCTGCTCGCCCAAAAACCTTGGATCGTGCCGATTCCGGGAACGACGAAATTGCATCGCTTACAGGAAAACACCGGCGCGACCGCGATCGAACTTTCGCCCGACGATTTACAGCAGATCGCATCGGCAGCCGCAAAAATAGATGCTCAAGGCGCGCGTTATCCTGAAAATTTACAAAAAGCCATAAACCGATAATCATGAAAAAAGCGCAATCACATCTCATCGCGATGCTTTGCCTCTGTTTGGTCTCAGGTTGTTCGAAAGCGCAACCCGCCAAGCCCGACGCGAAAATCCTTATCTTGTATTTGTCACGGACGAACAATACTAAAGCGGTCGCCGAGATCATACACGGCAACGTCGGCGGTGATTTGATTGCGCTTGAACTCGTGACTCCTTATCCCGAAGACTACAAAAAAATAGTCGATCAGGTCGAAAAGGAAAACAACTCAGGCTTTCTGCCGCCTCTCAAAACCAAGATCGACATCGCGAAGTACGATACCATTTTCATCGGGTTTCCGACTTGGGGAATGCAGTTGCCGCCGCCCATGAAGAGTTTCTTGAACGAGTACGACCTGTCAGGAAAAACGGTGATTCCGTTCAATACGAATGCGGGTTACGGTATCGGCAGCAGTTTCGAAACCGTCAAACAGTTGGCCAAAAACGCAACGGTTCTCGAAGGTTTCAGTATCAAAGGCGGAAAGGAAAAGGACGGAATTATGTTCGTGATCGAAGGCGACAAGAAAGTCACGGCGACGTCAGGAATTAAAAAATGGCTGCAAAAACTAAAGATGTTGTCGACTGTGAAATAGGCTTTCATTCAACATCGCGCTAAACCTTAGGTAACGTAAACCTAGCTTTCGACAAAACGGCGTAACTTATCCAAAACAACCCGAAATATGCTCAAAAAAACAACCTCAACCCTCGTGTTCGCCATCCTACTCGCGATCGCTACATCGTGCGACAACACTAAAAAAAACGAAAAAATGACAACTGGAAACACAACTTCGCTTTTTGAAAAAGGCGACAAGACGCCATCAGAATATTTCACGGGAAACGCCTATTTGACGATGCTTTTGAAACGCGACAAAAACAACGATTTCTCCATGGGAAGCGTCACGTTCGACCCCGGCGCGAGGACGAATTGGCACACGCATCCCAAAGGCCAGGTTTTGCTCGTCACGGGAGGCGAAGGTTTTTATCAGGAAAAAGGCGGCACGGCGCGCGCGCTCAGGAAAGGCGATGTCGTGAACATTCCTGAAAACGTCGAACACTGGCACGGCGCGTCGGCCGACAGCGAATTCACGCACATCGCAATCACGAATATCAAGGACGACGAAAGTGTGGTCTGGCTCACGCCTGTTTCAGATACAGATTACAAAAAAGTCAACCAAAAATAAGCGCCATGAAAAGAATCAGCCAATTGTTTTTTATCGTGCTCGTCAGCGGCAGCATCGACGCACAAAACAGCGAGAAGTCGCTTTCGGCCCAACAGGAAAGCATGGCGGCGATTTCAGCGTTGACCGCCGTCGGAAACATTGAACAACTCAAAACGGAGCTCATCGCCGGCCTCGATTCGGGACTCACGATAAACGAAATCAAGGAAGAACTCGTGCAACTCTACGCCTATTGCGGATTCCCGCGCAGCTTGAATGCCGTCAACGCGTTCATGGCCGTTCTCGAAGATCGGAAGGCGAAAGGAAAAACCGACGTCGTGGGAAAAGAAGCGACGCCCGTAACCGATACGAACCGATATCAAACGGGAAAGCAGACATTGCAGAAACTGTCGGGACGCGAAGAAAAAACTTTGTCGGGCGCCAACGCATTCGCACCAGCCTTGGATCAATTCCTAAAAGAGCATTTGTTCGCCGACATTTTCAGCCGCGATGTCCTGACGTACAGTCAGCGCGAACTCGTCACGATTTCAGCTCTCGCGGCGATGACGGGAACCGAGGCGCAGTTGCAATCGCATATCGGGCTTGGGTTGAACAATGGGATTTCAGAATCGCAATTGGGTGAATTGTGGCAGATCATCGAAGCGAAAATCAACAAACAGCAAGCTGACATCGCGAAGGCCACATTCGAAAAAGTAAAAAATCCCGCGAAAAAATAGTTCGTTAGAGTTCAAAATGTCGGGTTATTCCATGAGATCCGAAAAGATGAAAATCACTCCGCCTTGTGCAGTTTCTTTCTTCGGGCGAACATGAACATCGCAAAAATCTGGACCAAACCCGCGATCGCATACATGACGGGAACGCCTTTTTTCCCGGCGGCGAAATATTCGTAGGCGATCAGGAAGCACAGGAAACTTTCGATGCCGTAGAATAGGATGTCCAACATCGGGAATCGCGCCGACAGTTTGTGATGAAAAATGGCGACCGTCAAAAAAACGACGCCTGCCAACAGGAACACGATCCACGAGGAATGGCCTGTTTCGAATCGCTCCAAACTGTGCAGCAAGATCACCATGCCTGAAATCAGGTGCGGAATTTTCTTCAATTTCTCTTTGTTCATGATCGGTTGAATTGTTGGGTTCGGCGTAACCAAGTTAAGTAAAAAGCCGATTCGGAATAATCGTCACGTTTGCTTTTACGCGTTCAATAAAAAATGTCGTGTCTTCGAGCCTGCTTCACTGTTTGATGAACTTGCGAGTGACGAATGTAGTTTCATTCTGCAAAATAGCGTAATACAATCCCGAAGTTAGATCCGATACGTCGACCACATCGAATTTGGTCGTTTTCAGCACGAGGCGACCGCGCGAATCATAGATTGCAACCGATTTGAATGTTTCATTGGTTTCGATGCGCAATTCGGTCCTGACGGGATTCGGATACAGCAAAAATCCATCGGCAAAATTCTCTTCGGCATCCAGATTACACGAAGCGTCGACGTCACAATTCGCATAACCAAGCAGGTTTACGATGTTTTGGATCACGTTCAACTGGGAAGCGTCGGCACAAATATGCTGCAGCGTTTGCAGGTTGTACAATTGGAACGTCGATTCGTTTTTGCCGTTTTTTATATTGAGGTCGACCATCGGATTCGAACTGCACGACAAATTATTGAGATCGTGCAACGCCGACAAATCCAGGTTCACGATGTTGTTCGAACTGCAGTTGAGCGTGACCAGTTGCGGCACTGCGCTCATGTCGAGACTTGAGATGGAATTGGCCGTGCAGATGAACGACAGCAAATTCGGCGTGCCCGACAAATCGATTGCCGCCAAATCGTTCTCGCGTACGATCAATGTTTCGAGCGCGTTCTTTTGGATGGCGACCGAGGTGAGCGCATTGCTCCCGATCAACAATGTTTTGAGCGCCGGAAGCTCGGAATCGGTAAATTCGAAATTTCCTTCAAAATTATTTTCCTCCAAATTCAACGTAGCCAAATTGTCGACTCCAGAAAAATCGGGCAGACTCGAAAATTCGTTGTTCCAAAGATTGAGTTCGAGCAGATTTGAAAGTCCCGCTACATTAATTGAATTCAGGTTGCAACCGTAACATTTGAACAGCTCGAGATTAGTGAACAGCGAAAGATCGGCGGTAGCCAGAACGAGATATTCGCAGCGCAACCTTTTGAGATTCGGAAATTGCTCGAGCCCGCCCAGGTTCACAACGCCATTGTTCCCGAAAAAAAGTTCGTGGATCGGCGCGACTTCCAAAACCTCGATTTCACCATTTCCATTCGTATCGATGGTTTGGATTTCATTTCCCGACGAATCGTACGGATAGATATTGTCATTCTCGTTTCCCGATACCAACAATGCCGATTTGAGCGCGGGATCGGTAAACGGGATGATCTGCGCGCAAATCGCGAATGGGATCAGTACGAAAAAACAGCTTAGTTTTATTTTCATTGTTCGCAGGTTCGAATTCCGGCTTCGGGTTTCGAAAGCTAAGATACGAGTTTGTGAAAAACCTTCGACCGCGTTGTTCGCGTCTTCGAAAATCAGCTCAATCCAAACGTTTATACGCAAATTCCCGACGAATGTTCATCGGCAAAAATCCTAAATCGGATTTCGCTTATCCTTGTATCCCAAATACATATTTGGTTGCCGATGTTGATAACAAATAACATTTTCATTAAATACGATCGCCAATATTTCGCTATGTTTGGCGTCGATTTTATAGAAAAAATCTTACAGCAGACAAATAAAAACGTAACTCTCTTTAACTAAATCATTTATCTTGAAAAACAACTACAATTTTAGGACGCAGGTTCTCTTACGGAAGTTCTTGTTCACCGTGATGGCAATTTTACTAAGCCATTCGCTTTCGGCCCAATTGACGATTCCGGCGACGAACGCATTCTCTTCAACGAATAACCGTCCTATCGGAGCGCAATATGGCTATGCCGAAACGGCTTCGATTTATTTGGCTTCGGATATGAACATCCCCAACGGATCGACGATCACCGGAGTGCGTTATTTCGTCGAGACCAATTACACGGCGACAACCGTTCCGATCGGAGTATCATTGAAAAATGTATCAAACAGCACATATACGGCTGGCATTTACAACTCGACGTATGTAGGCTCGACCTACGTTTATGGCGGAAATATCACGCCCGATGACGTTGCGGCCGGAAAATGGATTACGCTCAATTTCACCACGCCTTTCGAATATACCGGCTCGAATCTTCAGGTGTTGGTATCGTCTTACAGCGCCGACGATTACTTGGGCTCGGCAGACAAACTCTTCAGATGGTCGACATCTTCAAATCGCACCCAAACCTGGAACAGCAACATCGCGCCTACTTATCCGGGCAACGGGACAGTCATCAGCTCCAGGCCGAACATCCAGATCTTATACAACGCGGCAGGCGCGACCGGCTCGCTTTCGTGGGAATATCCTGCGGATTCCATGCTTGAGAACCGCACCAAAAACATCACCGTTTACCGTCATGGCGGATCTACGGGAGCGGTTTCAATAAATTATGCCACAAGCGACGGCACTGCAATCGCGGGATCAGACTACATTGCGACTTCGGGAACTTTGACTTGGGCCGACGGAGACATGGCACCAAAATCGTTTCCGGTAACAACTTTGGCCGACTTTGTACCCGACAATAACGAAACCGTCAACATCACGCTTTCAGATGCACAAGGCGCTCCATTGGTAGGCACGAATCCTATGGTTTTGAGCATTACGAATGTTTTGGCTCCGATGCAAGGCACGTACACTGTCGGAGTCGGAGGTAATTTTACATCCCTGACAAACGCAGGCGGTATTTTCCAGGCGATCAATACAAGTGTTGACGGCGTTTCGGCACCGATCACCATCAACATCATCTCGGACATTACCGGAGAAACCGGAAATTACGCGCTTAACCAAATCGCCGGTGGACATTCCGTTTTGATCCAACCTGTCGGCGCGGCAAGAACAATTACAGGTCAGTTGAGCACGACGGCCAATTTCGGGCTTCTCCGATTTGACGGCACCGACAACGTTACCATCAACGGATCGCTTACCGGAGCAACCGCTGCAAGCTGTACAGTGGGCGGCGACGCGTCATTGCGTCAACTTACGATCGTGAGTAATTCTGTCGGGACAACATCTGGAATCTTGTTCCAATCAGCCGCCGACGGAGCCAACAACATCACCGTCAAAAACGTTAATGTCATCGGATATTCGCCCAACAGTGGATACGGCATTATGTACCGCGTGTTTCCGAACTCGATTGCAGTTCCGTCGACGGCGCACAATGAAAACATGCGCATTGAGAATTGTTCGGTCAAAAAAGCATCGATCGGTATTTCTGCTGCAGGCGTGAGCACTTCGAACCAAAACACCAACTTGGTAATCACCCAAAATGACGTGTCGGCTACAGGAGCTGAGAGGGTTTCCCGATATGGCATTGTTATTTCCAACGAGATCAACCCACAGGTAACATTCAACAAAGTCAACATCGCCAATCTGAACGGAAGCGACGCGAGTGAAAACGTAGGTATAGCAATCGGCGCGGGATCAGCGTATTCTCCAAGCGTAGCAAGTGGCGGAATCAGCGGCGCGATGGTGTCCAACAACTGGGTTACCGGCGTTTTGAATACGACAACATTTGGCGGATCTGCGGTCGGTATCGGGGTTTCCGGAACATCGACGGGCAATCCGAATATTGTTCAGAATAACATGGTCAGCAACGTATCGGGTTTGTCTCAAGGCAATTACTATACGGCGGGAATTTGGGTAACCGGAGCAGTTGCATCGGTGACGAAACTCTACAACAACACGATTAATCTTTACGGCGACCGCGGGAATCAAACGATCCAATCGCCAAGTTACGGTATCGCGCTTTCAGGTCTTGATCCATCGTTGGAAATGAGAAACAACGTGATTTCGACCACGCAAATCGCAACCGGAACGGCCAACACGAAAACCTACGCTTTCGGAACGTTGAGTTCGACCTTCAACAATTTGGTTTCCGACAATAACGTGTTTTACATAGGCGGCGCCCAGGCTGGCGGATTCCGCTCGGGCGGCCTTTCGACTACAGTGGGAACGGCTCACGCAAATCTTGCGGCCTGGCAAGCGGTTTCAGGAAAAGATGCAAGTTCCATCCAGGTACAACCGGTATTCGTATCCCAAAATGATTTACACCTTGTAGCCGGAAGCAACCCGACAATCGACGGCATCGGAACTCCAATTGCAAGTGTTACGAACGACTTCGATTGCTTACCTAGAAATCCATTGACTCCGACACCGGGCGCGAGCGAAAGCAACGTGGCTGGTTTCATAATCTCAGCATCGGCCGGAACAAACGGAACGATTTCTCCTGTTGGGACGACAAGTGTACCGACGAACGGAAACCAAACATTCACGATCACGCCAAACTGTGCGTATGCTGTTGCCGACGTTTTGGTCGACGGCGTTTCACAAGGCGCGATCACAACCTATACATTCTCGAACGTAAACGCGAATCATTCGATCAGCGCGACATTCTCGGCTACTGTTCCGACGATTACCGCTTCGGGCGCGACGACGTTCTGTCAAGGTTCAAGCGTAACGTTGACTTCATCGGCAACGACCGGAAACGTTTGGTCGACAGGTGCGACGACACAATCGATCACCGTTACGGCGGCCGGTTCTTACACGGTTTCTGTGAACAACGGAACGTGTACATCGGCGGCATCGGCGGCAACTGTGATTTCGATCATTCCGGCTCCCGCTGCTCCGACGGTTACCGCTTCGGGCGCAACAACTTTCTGCCAAGGCGCGAGCGTAACATTGACTTCATCATCGGCGACAGGAAATACCTGGTCGAACGGAGCGACGACACAATCGATCACGGTTTCAACATCGGGAACCTATTCAGTCGTATTCAACAACGGAACTTGTAATTCTGCATCTTCGGCGGGAACAACTGTAACTGTAAATCCGGCGCCTGCAACGCCAACGATCACGGCTACAGGACCGACGACGTTCTGCCAAGGCGGAAGCGTAATTTTGATTTCATCGGCGTCGAGCGGAAACGTTTGGTCAAACGGTGCGACGACGCAATTCATCACGGTTACGACTTCGGGAACATACACCGTTTCGGTCAATAACGGAACTTGTACTTCGGCCACTTCAGACGGCATTGAAGTTACCGTAAACCCAGCTGCGACAACTCCGACGATCACGGCTTCAGGCACGACTACTTTCTGTCAAGGCGGAAGTGTAACGTTGACTTCATCATCGGCTACGGGAAATACTTGGTCGAACGGAGCAACGACGCAATCGATCACGGTTTCCACTTCGGGAACGTTTACGGTTTCGGTTTCGGGCTCAAGCTGCGGATCGGCAACTTCGGCGGGAACGACTGTAACGGTAAATCCGGTTCCGACAACTCCGACGGTTTCTGCTTCAGGAGCAACGACTTTCTGCCAAGGCGGAAGCGTGACGTTGACTTCATCGGCAACAAGCGGAAACGTTTGGTCGAACGGCGCGACGACACAATCAATTACGGTTTCGACTTCGGGAACATATTCAGTTTCGGTTGACAACGGCTCGTGCACATCAGCCTCATCGGCAACAACAACGGTAACGGTAACTCCATTGCCTGCGACTCCGACGGTTTCAACTTCAGGAGCAACGACTTTCTGCCAGGGCGGAAGCGTGACGTTGACATCTTCATCGGCGACAGGAAATATCTGGTCGAACGGTGCGACGACACAATCGATCACGGTTTCGAATTCGGGAACCTACACGGTTTATGTATCGAACGGCAGTTGTTCTTCGGCTGCAGTGGCTGGAATTACGGTTACTGTAAATCCGATTCCTGCGACCCCGACGATCTCAGCTTCAGGCTCGACGACCATTTGCCAAGGCGGAAACGTTACATTGACATCTTCATCGGCAACGGGAAATATCTGGTCGAACGGTGCGACGACACAATCGATCACGGTTTCAAGTGAAGGAACTTACACGGTTTCGGTAACGAACGGCGGTTGTTCATCGGCTACATCGGCGGGAACCACGGTTACTGTAAATCCGACCCCGGCGACCCCGACGATCTCCGCTTCAGGCTCGACGACGATCTGCCAAGGCGCAAGCGTGACGTTGACATCTTCATCGGCAACGGGAAATATTTGGTCGAACGGTGCGACGACACAATCGATCACGGTTTCGAATGAAGGAACCTACACGGTTTATGTTTCGAACGGTAGTTGTTCATCGGCTGGATTGGCTGGAATTACGGTTACTGTAAATCCGACTCCTGCGACTCCGACGGTTTCAGCATCGGGCGCTACGACGATCTGCCAAGGCGGAAGCGTTACGTTGACATCATCATCGGCCACAGGAAACACATGGTCAAACGGTGCGACGACACAATCGATCACGGTTTCGACTGGCGGAACGTATTCGGTTTCGCTGAGCAACGGAAGCTGTACGTCGGCAACGTCGGCATCGACGACAGTTACGGTCAACGCGATTCCTGCGACTCCGACGGTTTCAGCATCGGGTTCGACGACAATCTGCCAAGGCGGAAGCGTTACGCTGACATCATCATCGGCCACAGGAAACACATGGTCAAACGGTGCGACGACACAATCTATCACGGTTTCAAATGAAGGAACATATTCGGTTTCGGTAAGCAACGGAAGCTGTACGTCGGCAACATCGGCATCGACGACAATTACGGTCAATGCGATTCCTGCGACTCCGACGGTTTCAGCATCGGGTTCTACGACGATCTGCCAAGGCGGAAGCGTCACGTTGACGTCATCATCGGCCACAGGAAACACATGGTCAAACGGTGCGACGACGCAATCGATCACGGTTTCCAACGAAGGACCGTACTCCGTTTCAGTGACGAACGGCGGCTGTACTTCGGCTACATCGGCAGTTATGACAATTACGGTGAACCCGACTCCAAATGCGGGCTTGACACAAGACAACGGTGTCGTAACGGCGACTGAAACGGGCGCGACGTACCAATGGTACCAATGTCCGGATACGTTGCTTTCAGGTGAAACCGACCAGACGTTCACCCCGACGGTCGTTGGCGATTACAAGGTCGAGATCACGTTGGGCGATTGCTCGGTGATGTCAAGCTGTATCACGGTTACGCAATTGGGAGTTGGAGATTTCGCACATTCGAAATTCGAGATTTATCCGAATCCTGTGACCGACATCCTGAACATCGGATACACGACCGATTTCAAATCAGTCGAAGTCTTCAACATGATCGGACAGCAAGTGATGACCAAAAACGTAAACGCGAGCGCGACCCAACTCGATATGTCGGGATTGCCTGCCGGGACGTATTTGGTGAAAGTTGAAGCCGATAACGCTTCGAAGACCATAAAAGTGATAAAGCGATAAATTCGTAATAGCTAAACAAAAACCCCGAAGACATTGTTTTCGGGGTTTTTTATTTTAGAAATCGGTTATGATTTCACCGATGAATGTTTTGCATGCGTGTCGTACCAGCCGGGAATCCCGAATAACCGGTTCATCGATTTTGAAACGACGCGTCCCAGAAAAAATTTGTTTACCGGCGCGTCATCGCCAAGTAATCTGTAGCCTTTGAAAATCGTGCGGTAGCGGCTCATGGATTTCTCATGTGACTGCCATGCATTCCTTTTTAGGTCGGTTCCGAATAAACCGGTCGCGCCTTTGAGGAATTTGTAATCGGCGAACGATCCTTCAGACGAATTTCGCGGCTCCCTGTTCGAGGTGATCTTGGTTTGGTTCACGATCTGGAACGTGTCGTAGCCGAGTTCCTTGAATATGTTGAATTCCTCGGTGAGTTTTTCGAACGACACTTTCTCAGACTCTATGGAAATATATTCGGGTCGTTCAACGAAATTGCGCAACGCTTTCAGGCAGATCACGTCCATGCCTTCGATATCGATCTTGAGATAATACGGAATCCCGTGTGTTTTCAGACATTCTGAAAAATCGACGATCGGCACCTCGATGATCTCGCTTTGCGCGCCCAACTTGTTGTTTCGTTCGGCCCAATCGTCAACGACGGTTCCCCAGACGCTCGTCACGGTATTCTTGAAAAACCGGATCTTGTCCTGGCCTTTATATCGTTCCATATCGACGATCGCACCTTCGACGATCGTGAGTTGATTGGATTTCAAATGTTCCGAGAACCGCTTCCGACATGATTCGGCCAGATCGGGATCGGCTTCGAATGCAATAACTTTAAATCCTTTCTTCAGGTAGAAATCGGTGTCTTCTCCCCTGTGCATGCCTACGTCGTACACGACTTTTTTCGATTCACTCATTTTTCAAGTATATGATAACGTAATAAATTAGGCAGTTTGGGAGCTTGCTTTACTTTTCCATTAAAGTAAACATAAGAAATAATTTAACAGGATTCGATATTAAACTCGATAGGCTGCGAATATTTGTTATTGTGGAAATCACAAACTGGAAAGCGTCGAATCGGTACAAATCAGTTAATATGCTGAAATTCAAATCATAAAAATTGAGACAAAACGATAAGAAATAAATCCTTTCAAATCGCAAATTGACACAACTGTTTTATCCCTGCCTTTTACCTCAACAATCCAATCAAACACCTCACTTTTTTTTATTACCCACGAGAATTAACCTTTTTTGCACATTAAACTAACACTATGACAACACTTCGACACATTTCAGGATTGCTGTTGCTCTTACTTTGCACATTTTCGTATGCGCAAACTGGAGTTACGGTAATGTATTACGACGGCACGACCCAGGGTTTCAACGTCGCCTCGGCGGGAAAACTCTATTTCGAGTCAGACAATTTGTATGTAAAGACCGATGTTGCGGCTACTCCGACGACGATCCCCGTAAGCATCATTAGGAAAATCGTATTCTCAAACGCACTCGCAGCCTCGACGTTCGGGCAAAACAAAACCAACCTTGTGATCTACCCTAACCCGAGCTCGGACGCGATCCGCATCAAATCGGATTCAGGCGAAACTTTGGCCACGAAAATTTATTCTATGACAGGCCAATTGATGCTGCAAGGTTCGTATCAATCAGGAGAAGACATCGACGTTTCGAACTTATCATCAGGACTTTACCTCGTTCAGGTAAACGGCGCAACCATTAAATTCAGCAAAAAATGAGACGGATATTTTTACTTATAGCGCTGTTTTTAGTGGCGAATGTCTCGTTGGCCCAACAAAAAGTCCGAGTGCACAATTCGGGAAACACGATGTACGCCAAGGAATTGACATCGGTCGACAGCATCAAACTCGACAACACCTACGCGAAATTCAAGATTTCAGGCGACGCGAATACGCTCAACATCCAAAAAACGCTCATCGACAGTTTGACGTTTACGGGAAGCGCGGTCAACCTCGATAAAATCTATATCATCTATAACGGAACCGACAACGCGACAATCATCAATCCGTATGCAAATTCAGGCGTGAATATCACGGCCGCCGCCGGAACCGTGACCGTCGCCGCGACATCGGGCATCGACAACCTCGAGTATAACATTTTGGGTGCGTCGGCCAATGGAAGCCTGACGATGGCGACCGACAAAGACGTGAATCTCGTGCTCAACAATTTGACGCTTACGAATCCGAGCGGCGCGGCGTTCAACATCACGGGCGCGAAAACCACGAACATCTTACTGACTTCGGGAACGACCAATATGTTGTCTGATGGAACCGCGAGCACCAAAAACGGCACTATCACCACCGACGGCCCGATCGTCATCGCAAACAGCGGAACGCTTCTCGTCAGCGCATTGAAAAAACACGGCGTCAACACTTCCTCAACAATCGCGATCAACGGCGGAACGACCACGATTTCGTCAGCTGTTTCCGATGGTTTCCACTCTGAAGGTTACACCCAAACCGCAGGCACGGCAACCGTAACATTGTCTTTGGGCGACGGCATCGATGCAGGAAACGGAGCAATCGCGATCAGCGGCGGCACGATCAACGTCACTTCGACCGCAGCCGACGTAAAAGGCATAAAGACGGGAACGAACACGATTACGATTACCGGCGGCACGATCAACATGACGGTTTCGGGCGCGCAATCCAAAGCCATCAGCGCGAAAGGAAATATCTCGATCAGCAACGGATCTTTCGGCATTACGATTTCAGGCGCGACAGTATTGACGGCGGCCGACAGCGGGTTCGATCCGTCGTACTCCAGCGCGTTCAAGACCGACGCCCAGATCATCATCACGGGCGGAACGTTCAACGTGAATGCCCTGTCAGGCGCCGATGGCGGAAAGGCGTTCTCGGCCGATGGCGAAATCAACATCTCAGGCGGAAACTTCACGGTTTCAACCGCAGGAAATGGTGGAAGTTACACGAATACGACCGGAGTCGCCGACACATTTTCGACGTCGGGTTTCACGTCCGACACGAACATCAACATCTCAGGCGGAACGTTTACGCTTGCGAATTCGGGCACCGACGGAAAAGCGATTTCGTCGGATACGAACATCAATATTTCAGGTTCGTCCCTAATCGGGATCACAAATTCAGGCGCGGCGGGCAAAGGAATCAAAGCCGACGGAAACGTGGTTTTCTCAGGCGGCACGACTACGATTTCACTTTCGGGCGCGACAGTGCTTTCGGCTTCGGGCAGCGGTTTCGATCCGTCCTATCCGACAGGCGTCAAAACCGATGGCAGCATCACGGTCAACAGCGGCACGATCACGATCACGGGAACATCGGTTGCAAAAGGCGCGAAAGGACTTTCATCGGACACTGGAATTACCGTGAACGGCGGAAACGTCTCGATCACGAACGCCGGAAACGGAGCGACTTATGTGAACGCGAACGGAACGACGGATTCGTATTCATCGGCGGCGTTCTCGTCGGACACTTTCATCACGATCAATGGCGGAACCGTAACCACGAACAGTTCGGGAACGGGCGGAAAAGGATTGAAGGCCGATGGCGCGATCACGATCGGAACCACAACGACAAGCCCAACGCTGAACATCACGACGACCGGAGCGCGTTTCCTCGTTTCAGGAACTGATTACAGCCATGCGAAAACGATCGTGGCGGCCGGCGTAGTCACGATCAACAGCGGAACGAACACGATCAATTCGAGCGATGACGGCGTGCATTCGGATACGGCGGTAACCGTAAACGGCGGAACGAATACGATTTCAGCGATCTCGACCACGTCGGGCGTCGGCGAAGGCGTCGAAGCTCCGATCATCACGTTCAACGGCGGAACATCGAACATCACGGCCTCGAACGACGGCATCAACGCGACGTACGGAACGGTAACGGGCGGCGCTGAAGGAAACGACGGCAGCCATTTGTACATTACGGGCGGCATCGTGATCGCAACCGGATCCGACGCGATCGACAGCAACGGAAACATCACCATAACCGGCGGAACGACCATCGTGAACGGCGTCACAAACGGGCCTGAAGAAGGTTTGGATTTCAACGGGACGTTTTTGATGAACGGCGGTATTTTGATCGCGGCGGGTTCGAATTCACAGATGACTCCGAACTTCGGGGCGGCTTCGTCCCAGGTGAATATGTTCTTGAAATCATCGGCGCAACTTCCGGCGACATCGGTTTTGCATATCGAGAACGCGGCGGGAACTGAGATGGTGACGTTCAAACCGAAAAACGCGGTATACTATTTTCATTTCTCGAGCCCGGCTTTGGCGCAGAGCACGCAGTATAAAGTATACTTCGGAGGAAGCTATACGGGCGGAAGTTTCGTTGGCGGCACGACGACCTGGGGATTGTATACGGGCGGAACGTATTCGTTGACGGGCGCGACGCTTAAGAAAACATTTACTACGTCGGCGACGGCGAAGATAAATTTGCAGACTTTTTAAAAAGGGGCCGGTGATTGGGAAACTTATTACCGGTTTTTTTTTGCTTTGGAGCTTGGTGATGTTTTGTTTTGTTGTTTCGTAAGTTTTTTTGGGTTGCTTTGCAAGTTTTTGGGTTGCTTCGCAACTTTTGGGGGTTGCTTCGCAACTTTTTTTTGACACGAAGGCACGAAGGCACGAAGAAAGGCAGGAAAAAAAGCAGGAAGGTACGAAGCTACGAAGGCGCGAAGTTATTGATGGCTTTTTTGAGGAGGTTGAAGATGTGTGGAAAATTTTGAATTTTAGAAACCCTCACAGATTTTGTGAGTAAAATTTATTTTTGAAAAAACCCTCACACTTATTTCAGGACGTTTGCCGTGAGTAGACTCCTAGTCCAGGATCGCAGGTAAAATATAATCGTTGACGATCGACTCGGCTTGCGCATGGGCGTACGGTTTGTTGTAGGCTTTTGCGGTTACGATGACGACGATCGGGAGTTCGGTGAAAACGATGAATTCGTTTCCGCCATTTCCGGCGCAATAGAAAGCGTCGTACTTTTTCCCGTGATAATCGAACGATTTGTTCCAAAACAGATAACCGTAAAACTGATTGTCGCGTTCGGTGATCCGGATTTGCCGCGTCATCGTTTTCCTGACCCAGTCTTTCGGCAGGATTTTTTTGCCGTTCCATTTGCCGTCGCCTTTGTAAAGTTGGGCGTATTTCGCATAATCGAGGGAAGTCATCTGCAGGCTTCCCGCGGTATTCGGAACCTGTTGGGGCGTGAACTGCCATTGGTAGTCTGAAATTCCCAACGGTCTGAATAACTTTTCGCTCGCGTATTTCTCGAGTCCGCCGGGAATCGATTTGTTTAGGATGTCGCCGAGCAGCACGACACCGGCCGTGAAATAATCCCATTTTGCGCCGTTGGTTTTTGTGGAATCCATCGGCAAGTCCAATGTGAATTTCACCCAATTGTCGGTCGGATACATGTTTTCTTCATTTCCTGGCGAATCCCCGTCGGAATCCGAACCCATGAACGCCGAACTCATCGTAAGCAAATCCTTAATCGTCACGTTTTCCTTCGCTTCAGAATAGTTCGCGAATTTCTTCAAATCATAAAATTCGCGGAGTTTTTGATTTTCGCTTTTGATGAAACCGTCACGAATCGCCATTCCCATCAACGTCGATGCGAACGATTTTCCCGCCGATCGCGTATCGTGCAAAGTGCTTCTTTGCGCATCGTTGAAATATTCCTCAAGCATCAATTTTCCTTCCCGGATCACGACGACACTTGTGATTTCCTTGAGGTTGAATTTCGCGATTTCGGTGTTCATGGCTTCGATTTTCGCTTTGTCGAACGGCAATTTCGAGATTTCCCAACCGCTGTTCGGAGCGATGTTCTGGACGGCGATCTGGTCTCGCGTGATCGCGGGCGTCTTGACAATGAGTTCGAGTTTTCCTTGCGCGATCAATTCGCCGACTTTCGGGTCCGACGTTTCACTTAATCTTATATAAGGACGGATTTCGAGCTTGAAATTGTGCGTGCCGTCGGTCAGCGCCTTATCGCCTCCGTTCGCCTTGAATCGGTCGAACATATACATCGCCCACCAATCCTCGCCTTTCGAACTCGTGAGCGGAACGCGGAATGTCGTCGCGGTATTCTTGTTTACCGACGACCCGAAATTGCAGCCGTGATGGATATTTTCTACATAAATCAAGACGTCGTCCACATAAAACGAAAATTGAAGGTTGCCCGATTTGAGCAATTTCTCGGTCGGAAGATCGGGAGCCAATTCGCGCAGGTAGTTCGTGACCGAATTGGCCATGAAAACCCGGATGTTCAGATTGGATTTGCGCTTGAGATGGAACGACGTCAGGAAATCGGAATTGGAAAGCTTGTCGGGCGGAATATTTCCGTCGGTGAAAATTACCTTGCCCATGTTCGCCTTGTGCAGCGGATCCGAAATCTCATCGACCGTAAAAAGATCTTTTTGCGCGTAACTTGAAATCCCGAAAAGGACGACGAATAGAAATGTGGCTGTTCTCATTTTTTGATTTACTGATGAGTTGCAAACCTACGCCAAAGTTCGCGCGCAAAATTGTACAGGATTAACGCAACAGTTTTTTGTGAGCACCGGGATTCAGGCCGTTCAGTTCCTTGAAGCATCGGATAAAATGGCTTTGGTCGAAAAAACCGCAACGGTGCGCGATCTCCGACAGCGACAAATTGCGTTCAGGCATCAATGAAAGCGCTTTCTCAACTCGTATCTTCCGGATATAATCGGCCAAAGTGCATCCGAAATACTTTGAAAAATCACGCGACAAATGAACCGGATGAATGTTTGCGATGCCCGATAAATAGTCGAGCGTCATCGGTTCGGCAAACCTGTCGTGCAATACTTCGTCGACCTTTGCGACCCAAGACGGTTTTGGATTCACGTACGTTCGTTGGATTTCGGTCAGGCGCGAAAATGCTTCGGTAAGTAAGCTGCGGACCGAAACATCGCTCACGGAATCGTCGATCTTCGTCTCTCGGAAAATCTTGTAGAGCAACAACTTGACATCGGGATGCGAAATATTCAAACTTCCTTGCAAATTCGAAATGTCCAGCATCGAATCGGCGAACCATCGGTGATCGATCTCGACATGGAAACCCCGCGTAAATCCATCGGGTTTGATGTTGTAATGCGGCTCCTGCCAATTGTGGAACAGCAAACTCCCGGGCGTGCATTCGTAAATTTCCTTTTTGTTTCCCTCGATTACATTTCCTTGCAGAATGAACGTGAAGTAAGCGTTCTCGTGATAATGCCAATCGACTTTAGGGTTCGTGTATTCGGTATCGGTCAACGTAATGCCGCCGAGCTGTATCGTTTGGTTGGTCTGTCCGTAGAATTTACCTGTTTGGGAAACGTTCATTGCGGTTGCTTTGACCAGTTTGCGAGATGGCCGTTCAAAGCGTCAAGCAATTCTTCCTTGGGTATTTTGAGGTTGCTTACGTTGATTGCGAACGGGCTTCCGAATTTTTCAATGGAGTTTTTGGCATTCCGCAACCGCCGTCCACTCAAACGCCGCGTCACGATACCCGGATCATCGAGAAAAATAACGTAAAACGTCGACGAAAAATATGTTGCGGTCGCGATTCCTTTGACGTGCTGCCAGGAAATCACACCGATGTTCGAAAAGCTGATATTGTCCACAATGCCGCGGCTATCCACGATCAATCCGGGCAATTTAGACGTCACGATCTTAAGATTCTGATACCAAACGAAACCCAACAGCGGAATCCCGATAACCATTGTGATGATGAGCGCAAACGAATACCGTTCGCGTTGCGACAGATAATTCATGACAACCGCCGCCAAAAACATCGAAGCCGTAAACAGCAGCGTTAAAAACAATATTCTGGGTTTGTTGGTTCGGACGGTCAGTGTTTTCATAAATGAACGAAAGGTAATGAAAAGCCGCGCACGTGAATCTTTCACGACGAAAACTTTCCGACTAACCAATTAGCCGATAACCAATCATCCCAACAAAACCTTACTTCCACTCCTCGCCGCCTTATAAACCGCATCGATCACACGCAAATCCCTCAAACCTTCTTCGCCCGAAATGTGATTTGGAAGTTTCCGGTTCTCCAAGAGCGCGCTCGCAATGGCGTCGAGTTGCGTCTGCTGTTGGTTGATCACGGGGAATTTTAGTTCTCCTTTGGACGTTTTCCCCGCGAAAGGCCCGTAACTCAAACCCGGACTCAATTCGAAGCTGCCGTCATCAGCCGACACGAACAACCTGTCGATGTCGAAACCGCAGGACGTATTGCAATTCGCGACCGCGCCGCCCGGGAATTCCATTTGCCAGCTGATACTTTCCTCGACTTCCGAAAACCGTTTCTTGTTGTGGATGACTCCGAATTGGGCCGTTACCGCGATCGGCTCTTCGCCCAAGATATAACGGCTCGCCTGTATGCAATAAATACCCAGATCGGTAAGCGGGCCGCCGCCTGATAATTTTTTATTGAGATGCCAGTCTTTCGGGTCGGGTTCACTCGTCAGATCCAAAATGTCGTAGGTTTTATATCCGAGCGACGCTTCGATGAACCGGACCTGCCCGAATATTTTTTGCTGGCCCAGTCGTTTCATCTCCAAGTGATACGGTTCGAAATGCAACCGATATCCAACGGCGAGTTGCACGTTGGCGTCGGTGCAGGCTTTTATCATTTGCTCGCAATCGGCAGCTGACGTCGCCATGGGTTTTTCAGTAATCACGTGCTTTCCCGCTTGCGCCGACCGGATCACGAATTCCTTGTGCAGGCCATTGGGTAAAACGACATAGACGAGATCGATGTCTTTGTTGTTCTTGATGTCGTCGAAATTTTCGTAGTCGTAGCTATTGCTGTCGGGAATTTGGTATTGCTTTTTCCATTTCTCAGCTTTCGACGGCGTTCCGGTTACGATCCCCGCGAGATGGCAATATTGCGATGCTTCGATTCCCGCGGCCAACAGTTGTGCGTAATAACCGAGGCCGCAAAGCGCGATATTGAGTTTTTTACCGACGTAGGGTTTTTGTTTTTCGGGCGGCATCAGAAACGACGGAAGCGACGTCATCACCGCAGCCGCACCAACTCCTATTCCGAGCGAATTGACGAACGAACGTCTTGACATGTTTTTCATAAAAGATAAGTTGGTCACGATCAGTTAGTAATCAATACCAACAAGTCGTTACATATTCGTTCCGACATTTGAAAACTCCACATTTTTCTGTTCAGAACTTTTCGCGAACCCGCCCGACATTGCCGTTTGCTTTTCTTATTTTTCGCTCCGAATCCAAATCGAGTTATGGGAACATTCGTCATCAGCAAACGATACAACAACGATTACAAGTTTATTTTCGCGACGCGCAGGGGAAAGACGATTTTTACGAGCATCGGCTGCAAACACAAATCCGATTGTGAGGCGATGATCGACGGCATCAAGACCAATTTGGCGCAGTTCGCGTTCACGAAGATCAGGAACGCGGGCGGAAAATATTACTTCAGGTTATCAAAAGACGGTTTGGTGTTGGCGAATTCGCGTAAGTATTCGACCGAACTGCGGCTTAAAAAAGGGATTGATGAAATCATGAAATACGTTTCGGAAGCTGAAATCCTGGACTTTTCGGACAATGCTTTTGTGTTCGCCGATGAAGATGCGGAATTGGCGGAAGCTGAGGATATGGATTAGGTTGGGTTGTTTTTTGAGTGTGTTGCTTCGCAACTTTTTTTAACACGAAGGCACGAAGACGCGAAGACACGAAGTTTAGTTTTGATCTAGATCAATCGTAACCCGAAACGTTGTCTTTTTCCAAATGTATTCTGCACCCTGAACCTTGCACCTTGTACATTTACCCTGAACCCTGAACCTTCCTACGCCCAAAACTTCATCCAAAACTCCTTATTCTTCTTCATCGCCACATCGGTCGCATACATTTTCTCACCGTCGTAGCGGATTTCAAGCCCGTTTATGAAATAAATCTCGACATTGCCAGACGTCCTGATGTTGCAGCACGTCTGTTCTTCCCATTGGTCCTTCCATATTTCGAGCAGGATGAAATGCGCGACGACGCCTTTGTTTTGGCTGTCGAGTACGTCGATCAATTGTGGAGTGGCTTGTTTTCCGACTTTAACTATTTCAGTCGCCGGCCCGACTTTCACGCGAGCCGACATCGTGTTGACCAACATGATATACGCGTCTTTGTTGCTGATTTTCGAAATCAGGGAATCGACTTCTCTGTTTTGCGCAAAACCGAAAGTCGAAAACGTGAAGATTGCAACAACCGCAAAGGATCGGACAAAATTTTTCATGAGAGTATTTGATTGATTATGTTTGATTTGTCGCGAGTCGCGAGTCGAAGTTACACAATTGCCTGACCGTATTTACGCAAATTCAAAAATCCCCAAAACGCGAGCACCAACTCGGCGCTGGTTCCGATTGTAAAGCAATCCGACGGCAATCCGTACAGCAACATCGCCATAATTCGGCCTAGCGACAAACTCGCCATGAAAATGACATTTACGAGTGTCGCGGTCCGCCAAAATCCGGCATCGAAAATCCCGACGAGCCACAGCGCCGACATTCCAAAATACAACGTCATGATCGAAGTCAAAATTCCTTTTAAATCGTCCGAATCAGCTTTGAAATCGAAAAGTCCGGGAAAGATTTCCATCGGATAAAAACCATAATAAAGCGCGATCGACACGACCAATATCACCGAAACCGACAATTGCAGATTCTTGAATTTTTGACCTTGTCGCGCTTTCAATATTTCCGAATGATGACGACACCAGCCACGATCAACGCGATCCCAAGCAGTTTCATGAAACTCATCGGATTGGGTTGGGCCACGAGGATATTAAAATGTTCAAGCAAAACCGACACGATCATCTGTCCCGCGACTACAAGCCCAAACGTCAATCCAGGACCTAATTTCGGGAACGCGAGCAGGATGAACGTCACATAAAAAGCGCCGAGTAATCCGCCTGCCCAAACATAGCCGGGCGCGTCTTTTACTCCGCTCCACGAAACGGTCTGCCGCGTGATCAGGATATATGCGACCAATCCGACGGCGCCTACCGCGAACGAAAACAACGACGCGTAAACGGGATTTCCGGCGGCTTTTCCAAGTTTTGCGTTGAGGCCGGCCTGTATCGGCAAGAACGCGCCCGACAACAATACGAGTGCAATCCAGATTACTTTGTTCATGCTTTGGTTTTAGAGGATTCTTGCCAAAATCGGCGTGAAACCAAGGTACGAAAAGTTACGTTTTCCAATTAGGATTTGTCCTTTTTCGTGCGATATAAGACGTAGCCCACAAGCGTGATCCCAACGAAATATCCGACCGCAAGAACGTGTACGTTCACCAACGGCAAAATCACTTTCCCACCCGGATTATCCTTTAAATAATGCAACATTCCATACGTATACGGAATCACGTAACCGAATTTCCATGACAGGGCCGCGAGCGATCCGACCCATAACGCGAATCCTGCGCCCACGGGAACGAGAAAATTCCGAAACTGCAGGCTGATCAGGTATTGAAGCGCGATTATCGGCAGGCAATCGATAAAAAACAACGCATTCTCCTTAATGAAATATTGGAATGGAATCGGCTGCGTCGGATACGGAATGTCGGGAACCAGCAAACACGGCAAAACGCCCGACAAATAAATCCCGATGTTGAAAAGCACGAAAAATTGCAGCATCATGACGACGATCACCATAAGTTTCGCAAAGAAAATCGTCGTGAAACCAACCGGAAGCGTGTGGACTTGTTTCCACGTGTTGTTCTTATATTCGAGTTGCGTAACCAGACTCGTGGCCAAAATCACGCCGAGCGGCAACAAAAAAATCGCCATCGATTCCCATGAACTGCTCCAGAGTAAGTTCCAAAATCGGTCCGATGCGTAAATTTGGGGCAAGGATTCGTAATTCACGAGTCGTGCAATCGTCACGATCACGGGTGTGAAAAACGCGCCCAACACGACGAGCCACGACGCCAAACTGCGTTTCTTTTTGCGCCATTCGCTATTGAAAACGTGTAGAAACATCATCATATCAAGATTGTATCAGGTCCATAAAAATCATTTCGAGGTCGTTTTTCGTCAGGCTGATTTCGTATACCGGAATGTTCCGACGTACCAATTCGGCCGTGATTTTCGCGATCGTTTCCTTATCGAGATTTGGCAGCGTGATCTTTCCATCGGCGATCTCCGACGGAATTCCCAAGTCGTCCAAAATCCTGACACTTCCAAAATTATCGCCCGTGTCGATCGTCGTCTTCACGGTCTGCGCCTGTTGTAATTTCAATTCGTCGAGCGTGCCTTGGAACATCATTTTTCCTTTGTGGATGATGCCGACGTGAGAAACGAGTTTTTCGATTTCGGGCAACAAATGGCTTGAAATGATCACGGTAATTCCCATTTCGGAATTGAGTTTCTTGAGCAACTCGCGAATCTCAAGGATTCCGTTCGGGTCGAGGCCATTCGTCGGTTCATCCAAAACCAAAAGCGACGGATCGTGTAAAAGCGAAATCGCGATGCTCAGGCGTTGTTTCATGCCGAGCGAAAAACGTCCGGCTTTCTTGTTTCCGGTTTTCGAAAGCCCGACAAGTTCCAGCACTTCGGCAATGCGCGATTTTGGGCAACGATAGATTTTTTGGAGCAATTCGAGGTTTTCGATTGCCGTCAAATGCCCGTAAATGGAGGGATTTTCAATCAGTGAACCGATGTTCCCCAAAATATCGAACCTGTTTTTTTCGAGTGTTTTTCCGAAAATCAAAATCTCGCCTTGCTGTTTTTGGAGCAACCCGAGAATGAGTTTGAGCGTCGTGGTTTTTCCCGCGCCGTTCGGGCCAAGAAATCCATAGATGCTGCCGCTAGGGACTTTTAGGTTGATGTCGTCCAAAATAACTTCCGATGACGAAAATCGATGCGACAGATTCCGGGTTTCCAAACAATGCATAATTCGGTTTCCGAAGTAAACGAACCGCAGCTCAAATAGTTACCGAAACGATGAACATTTATCGGAAATCCTTAAATTTAAGAACAAATCCCTACCATGAAAAAGACAATTGCCTTTATTACCGATTCGCATCTCGCCGAAGAACTTCCCGTCGCAGCCGACCAGCAGCGAAATTTCGACCGCATTTTGGAAGATATTGAAAAACGCGGCGTCGATCAGGTAATTATCGGAGGCGATATCGGGCACGAGTCGATTTACGCCGACTTCTTCAAATCGCTCGGGAAATATTCGGACAACCTAAAAGTAATTCCGGGCAACCACGACAGTCTTGGCGATTTGCTTTCGCATTTCCCGAACCCCGAATTTCCCGATTTGGCCGAATTGTATTACAGTTACTCCGACGACAATTTCCTGTATATTTTCCTCGATTCGTCGACCGATGAATTCAGCAACCCGCAACTCGCTTGGCTTCGCGAGAAAGTTGAAGAGACGAACCTCAAAATCCTGCTGTTCGTGCATCACCCGATTTTCGAGATCGATACGCCTGTCGATCGCAAATATCCGCTGCAAAATCGAGAGATCGTCCAACAAATCCTTATGCAACAGCAACGCGAGATCTTCGTTTTTTGCGGACATTACCATACCGAAGACGAGACCGGAACCGGCGCGATCTCGCAATATGAAACGACGGCCGTTTCCTACCAAATTAGAAAAGGAACGCCTGACGTCGAACCGCACGCCGATTATTTCGGCTATCGGTTGATCACGCTCGACAACGGAAACGTAGCCACCGAACTCATAAAATTACAGCCGTGAACGCCGAAGAATTGCATCATCTCGCCACCCAATTGAGCCATCCCGACGGCGAATTCGGAATCGCACTCGCCGAGAACATGAACGAGACGAACATCGGGATGACGAGAAATTCGATCGGAAATCTGGCGCTTGAAAATGGTGATTCGGTATTTGAACTCGGACAGGGAAACGGCGCGCATGTGTCGGAACTCTTTGAAAATGCCGACATATCGTACGACGGTTTTGAGATTTCCGAAACGATGCACGAGGCCGCGATCGCTAAAAACAGCGCCCTCAAAAACGCGCATTTCTCGCTTTACAACGGAACTAAAATTCCCGCGAACGATGCCACGTTCCAAAAAGGTTTTTCCGTAAACACGCTTTATTTCTGGCCCGATCCGATATCGATGTTCGCCGAAATCTCACGCGTGCTCAAACCAAAAGGCATTTTCTGCCTCACGTTCGCCGAGAAGGATTCGATGACGCAATTGCCGTTCACCGACTATGTTTTCAATTTATACGGTTCCGATGAAGTCGCCGAACGTATTTCACAAACCGATCTCAATCTCGTCAGGACCGACCGCCAGTTCGAAGAAGTCGTGAGCAAGACGGGGCATCCGATCGAACGGCATTTCGTGACGATGGTTTTGCAAAAGGCATAAAAAAAGCTTCCCGTTATGAGAAGCTTTTTTGTTTTTATGATTTCTGTCGACTAGACTTCGGCAGCAGCGATCAGGTTCAAGGCCGAACCCGCAACGAACCAACCGATCTGGCCGGCGTTGTACGTGTGGTTTGCCATGATGATGTCTTTCGAACCGTCTTTGTGGACGAATTCCAAGGTCAATTGCTTGCCCGGAGCGAACTCGGTCAAATCGAGGAAGTTGATCGTGTCGTCTTCCTGGATCAAATCGTAATCGGTTTCATTGGCGAAAGTAAGCGCCAACATGCCTTGCTTTTTCAAGTTCGTTTCGTGGATACGCGCGAACGATTTCACCAAAACGGCTTTCACACCAAGGAAACGCGGCTCCATCGCAGCGTGCTCGCGTGACGAACCTTCACCGTAGTTGTGATCTCCAACGACGATCGATGGAATTCCTTCAGCCTTATAAGCACGTTGCGTTGCGGGAACAGCATCGTATTCGCCCGTCAACTGGCTTTTCACCGAGTTTGCCTTTTGGTTGAACGCGTTGATCGCACCGATAAGCATGTTGTTCGAGATATTATCCAAGTGTCCGCGGAAACGCAACCAAGGTCCGGCCATTGAAATGTGGTCGGTCGTACATTTTCCGAATGCCTTGATAAGTAATTTCGCACCTGTGATATTTTTCTTATCCCACGGATCGAAAGGCGCAAGCAATTGCAAACGCTCTGATGTCGGGCTAACCGCAACCTGTACGTGCGATCCGTCGGCGGCCGGAGCCTGATAACCCGGATCGTCGGCGTCGAAACCGTTTGGCGGTAATTCGTTACCTGTAGGCTCATCGAGGCGAACTTCTTCTCCGTCCTCATTAATCAATGTATCGGTAAGCGGGTTGAACGAAAGATCTCCGGCGATTGCCAAAGCCGTCACCAACTCGGGCGAACCTACGAATGCCAAAGTGTTCGGGTTTCCGTCGGCGCGTTTCGAGAAGTTACGGTTGAACGAGTGGACGATCGTATTTCTTTCTTCTTTTTCAGCACCTTCGCGATCCCACATTCCGATACACGGACCGCAGGCATTGGCGAAAACCGTCGCTCCGATCTTATCGAACGTGTCGATAAAACCGTCGCGCTCAATCGTGTAGCGAACCGTTTGAGATCCCGGAGTGATCGTAAATTGTGCTTTCGTCTTTAGTTTTTTATCGGCGACCTGCTTGGCAAGTGACGCCGAACGTGCGATATCTTCGTAAGACGAGTTCGTGCACGATCCGATCAAACCGACCTGGATTTGCAATGGCCAATCGTTTTTGATGGCTTCCTCTTTCATTTTCGAGATCGGCGTAGCCAAATCCGGCGTGAAAGGACCGTTCAAATGCGGCTCCAATTCTGAAAGGTTGATTTCAATTACTTGGTCGAAATATTGTTCAGGGTTTGCATAAACCTCGGCATCGGCTGTCAGATACTCGCGGATTTCGTTCGCTGCATCGGCAACGTCGGCGCGGTTCGTGGAACGCAGGTAACGATCCATTGAATCGTCGTATCCGAAAGTTGAAGTCGTCGCCCCGATTTCGGCACCCATGTTACAGATCGTTCCTTTTCCGGTACACGACATTGCGGTCGCGCCTTCCCCGAAATATTCCACGATAGCTCCCGTTCCACCTTTCACGGTGAGGATTCCGGCAACTTTAAGGATGACGTCTTTTGGAGCCGTCCAGCCCGACAATTTTCCTGTCAAGTGAACTCCGATTAATTTCGGGAACTTCAATTCCCACGCCATGCCCGACATTACGTCCACGGCATCGGCACCACCGACTCCGATGGCGACCATTCCGAGACCTCCGGCGTTTACGGTGTGCGAATCGGTTCCGATCATCATTCCGCCAGGGAACGCGTAGTTTTCAAGAACGACCTGGTGGATGATTCCGGCTCCGGGTTTCCAGAATCCGATTCCGTATTTGTTCGAGATCGACGACAGGAAGTCGAACACCTCATTCGATTGTTGTTTCGCGCGGGCCAAATCGGTTTTCGCATCGATTTTCGCCTGGATCAAGTGGTCGCAATGTACCGTAGTCGGTACGGCGGCTTGTGGTTTCCCGGCGTGCATGAACTGCAAAAGCGCCATCTGCGCGGTCGCATCCTGGCACGCGACACGGTCCGGAGCGAAGTCCACGTAATCCTTACCGCGTGTAAAAGCTTGGGATGGCGTTCCTTCCCAAAGGTGGTTGTATAAAATCTTTTCTGAAAGTGTGAGCGGACGGCCTACGATCTCACGCGCTTTATCGACGCGCGAAGGCATGTTCGCGTAGACTTTCCGTATCATTTCAATATCAAAAGCCATAATGTTGGATTTACTTTGTACTGTTCGGCAAAATTGCCCAAGGTGTTAATTTGTGTTCTGCAAATTTACTGAATTCGGCCAACAACTGAAATATTTTTAATAAAATGAACAAATCCGAGTATTATTATTTCCAATTACAAAGAATTTCTGTAATTATTTGTAGAAAATGTATATTGAAGTGAAAATTTTACCGATTTGTTATTTTAAAGTATTTTTATTGTCGATTTGGAAATTTCACCGCATTTATCGCTCTGCACAAAAGCCTAAGAATGATTCTAAATTAGCCTCTGAAATCGATTTCGGAAGTCTTGAGCTTCGAATCGCGAAATTTTAGGATCGGCTTTTCGAAAAAACGGTAGAGTAAATAAGAAAAAACGACTGTGATCGACAGATAAAACAACGTCGTGATCGCCCAATCCGATTCGGGCAAAATGTAGACGTGCAGCAACTGCATCACGACGCTGTAATGCAGTAAATACATGGAATACGATATAAGACTTATGAAGGTTATCGGCATGCTTACGAATTTTTTCGCGCTTCGCCATGATGAAAGCAACGGCAGCCAAAACGCCATCGCCAACGAGATAAGAGGCAAAAACAGGACGTTCCAGTAGTACGGAAACTTCGCCATCGTGATTCGCATCGCGAGTGAGAAGCACAACGCCAATAGCAGCGCGCAACCGCCGAGAGCGAACAACAATTTGAATTTCATCCAGGTCTTTTGAAAATTTACCGATGCCCAAGCCGCAAGGACGCCTGTACAAATCGCGTCGATTCGGAAAATGACCACGCCTTTTAAATTTACGTTCCATTGTGCCATCGTCGTGAATTCGGTCGTTTGGTCGTAATATATTTTTGTTCCGATGAAGAAAAGATACAAGACAAATACGCCGAAAAAGAAGACATTGCGACGATTACCGCTGAAAAACGAAAACCCGAACAACGCGATCGGCAATAGCAAGTACGCGAATTCCTCTATCGACAAACTCCAGGATTCGGGAAAGAAGGCCGGCATCGCGTGACTGAAATTCTGTAGAAAAAAGAAATACTTCCAAACATCGTCAATGTCATATCGGAACACCGCGAACACGAGAAAAATATTGAGAGAAAGTACGAAAAAATAATTGGGCAACGTGCGCAGCCAGCGTCGTCCGAGGAAATTTAGGATCGACCGGAAGTTGAAAGTGCTCTGGGTGAATTCGCGATACAAAATCCGTCCGATGAGGAAACCGCTGAGCACGAAAAAAATCTCGACGCCCAAAAATCCCGACAGCGACAACAACGCGTTCACGACTTCGAACTCTTTGGGCAAAATCCAGCCGATGTGCCCAAAAACGACCATAAGGATCGCCGCCGCGCGCATCAAATCGAGCCCGAATACACGTTGCGAAGTCTGGGCGCTCATATAATTTGTAAGTTTGCCATCATGCCGAAACCAAAGATATACAAAATTCTTGCGGGCGTCGCTGTCATTGGGATCGTTGCGGGCGCGATCGTGTATTCGCAATTGAGCAATAGGCACAGAGCCATCGTGAAGACCGAATTTCTGCATCGCACGGGTTTGGTTGACAACGAATGGAATATCTCGAGCAAAACCTCGACATATCGCATGTTGTCCCCGACGCTTTTGATCGACGGCATCTACAAATCGATGGAAGGCCCGAAAGCCACGAATTACGTGCAACTCTCGAGCGATTCGAGCTTGGTCTGGATCACGGGCTTCGAAGTTAAGGCCGTCGATGCGAAGACGAAAAAACGCTTGTCGAACGATTTCATCTGCCACACGAACGTCGATTTCAACGATTCGAAATACTTCGGGAACTTCGGTTTGCACGACCGGATCGGGAATTATTATCCAAGGATGACGTCGCTTTCGAACGGCCTCGAAAAATTCAGGTTCCCGAAAGGTTACGGTATTCCGATGCGTGGGAACGACCTGCTTCACATCACCACCGAATCGCTCAACCACAACATAAAAGACGAATATCGCTGGATCAAGCACGAAGTCACGATCGATTATTCGGCCAAAAACGAAAATCTCAAACCACTTATGAGCCGAACGGTTTTCATCATGCTGCCGTTTGACCGGAACGATCCTTTCAAAGAACCGCTGGATCCGAATGCGAACAGTTGCGTTCCCGTCGAGACGAAAAACCATACGTACCAGAACGATAAAGGCGAAAAATTGTCGGGACATTGGGTTATTCCCAAAGGAAAAAAAACCTATCGCAGCGACGTAAATTCCCAACTCGAAATCAAGGACAGTCTGCGATTGCACGCGTCGGCAGTTCACGTACATCCGTTCGCGACGTCGCTGATCTTGTTCGATAAAACGTCAGGAAAAGCGATCTTCACGAGCAAAGTCACGAACTACAAAAACAAGATCGGGCTCGCGAAGGTTGCGGATTTCGTGTCCGAGAGCGGAATCTGGCTCTACAAAAACCACGACTACGAACTCATCCTCGAAGTCGATAATACGACAAACGCCGCCCAAGATATGATGGGCAGCGCTTTCTTATTTTTCTACGACAAAGAACTCGAAACGAAAATCAATACAATGAAGCGATGATTTTTTCGATGGAGATTCCTTCGGCGTCGGCTTTGTAATTCTTCACGACGCGGTGGCGCAGGATCCCGGTCGCTACGGCTTTGACGTCTTCGATATCGGGTGAATATTTTCCGTTGAACGCGGCGTGCGCTTTCGCGGCCAGGATTAGGTTTTGTGAGGCGCGCGGTCCGGCTCCCCAATCGATATAATTCTTGATATAATCAGTTGCGAGTGAATTGTCGGGACGCGTTTTACTCACCAACGTCACGGCGTATTCGATCACGTTGTCGGCCACCGGAACGCGACGGACCAAATGCTGGAAGTCGATGATTTCCTGGGCCGAAAACAACGGATTGACCGTTTGTTTTTCGTCGGACGTCGTACTTTTCACGACCTGGACTTCCTCAGCAAACGACGGATAATCGAGTTTTATCGAGAACATGAAACGGTCCAACTGCGCTTCAGGCAACGGATATGTTCCCTCCTGCTCGATCGGGTTTTGCGTCGCCAATACGAAATACGGAAGCGATAATTTGTGGTTCTCGCCCGCGATCGTCACGGCGCGTTCCTGCATCGCCTCGAGCAAAGCCGCCTGTGTTTTTGGAGGCGTACGGTTGATCTCGTCGGCCAGGATGATATTCGAGAAAATCGGGCCTTTTATGAATTTGAACGTGCGGTTCTCATCGAGGATTTCACTTCCCAAAATGTCGCTTGGCATCAAATCGGGCGTAAACTGTATACGCTTGAAATCGAGTCCGAGTGCCTGCGCGATCGTGTTCACCATAAGCGTTTTGGCCAATCCCGGAACGCCGACCAAAAGTGCGTGGCCTCCCGAGAAAATCGACAACAGGATTTGGTCGACGACTTCTTCCTGCCCCACGATGATTTTGGAGATTTCCTTTTTTAGAAAGTTGCGCTTTTCTACGAGATTTTGGATTGCCGTAACGTCTGACATTTAATTAGTTATGAGTATTGAGTAATGGGTATTGAGTTACGACCAAACCCGCCGCTCCCAAATCATTATTCATTGTTAATTATTAATTATTCATTTCCAATTGTCAATTGTCAATTATCAATTGTCAATTACTTTTTCAACCAGTTGTTCGTAAACGTACAATCGCGGTATTCGCCGTTGATCTTCACGTACGTATCCTTGATTTTCGTATCGAACCATTTTCCGACGGCAGCGAACTGCTTTTCTTTCAGCGCGAGCGCTTTGATTTTCGTGTAATCTTTCGCGTAATCGGCGGTGTGCTCGTCGTAACGGTTCATCACGGTAAGCAATTTATACTTTTTCTTGCCGTTTTGTTCGGTTTCAAGAATCGGATTCGAAATTTCTTTGTCTTTCAATCCCGAAAGATCGCGATACAAAGCGGGATCCATTTTAGTCAATTCGAAACGCGTATCCTGTGTTCTCGGGTTGAGCAGAACGCCTCCATTCGCGCGGGTTTCTTTTTCATCGCTCATCGTTCTTGCAGCGTCGGCAAAAGAAATTTCTCCTTGCTCGATGCGTTTCTTGATTAGCGCAATCTTCTCTTTCGCGTCCCTAAGTGCTTCGTCCGAAACTTTGGGAGCCATCAAGATGTGGCGCAATTCCACTTCCTGGCCACGGATTTTCTCGACCATGATGATATGGAATCCGAATTCGGTTTCGAACGGATCCGAGATTTCACCTTCGGCCAGACTGAACGCGACTTCCTTGAATTCCTTCACGAACTGCGTCTTTCGGTTGATCTTATAGAAACCGCCGGTCGGGCTCGAAGCCTTGTCGTCAGTATACAAAACGGCTTTCCCGAAGAAACTCGCGCCGTCCTGGACTTCTTTCTTGATTTCCTTGAGCTTGTTGATGACCTTTTGCTTTTCGGCATCGGTTACTTTTGGCAGCACGACGATCTGGGCGACTTCCATTTCAGCTCCGAACGTAGGCAATTCCTCTTTTGGGATCTTGTTGAAGAACGTGCGCACTTCCTCAGGCGTGATTTGCACTTCTTCAATGATTTTTTGGGTTTCCTGCTCGGTGAGCATCTGCATTTTCATAATCTCGAACATGTCGTTACGGAAATCTTCCTCGCTGTCTTTCTTGAAATGAGCCACGACATCCTTCATCGTACCAAGCTGCTCGACCATGTAATCGATCTGCTTGCCCATTTTTTCACGCACTTGTCCGTCGGTTACCACGATACTATCCTGGATCGCCTGGTGAGCGTATAATTTGTCTTCCATGAGTCGGCCCAAAATCTGGCAACGCGTAATGCCGTCGATCGATGCGCCCTGGCTGCGGATTTCAAGATACGCCTTGTCGATGTCGGAATCAAGGATCAAATAATCCCCGATCGTCGCTACGATTCCGTCCACTTTTTGTCGCTTCTGGAAAACGGGTTGTTCGGTGTTCTGAGCCACATCGGTCGTATCCTGGGCGTTGGCGAACATCGGCAATAGTACCGCGATCGCGAATACGATTTTACTTATAAACTTCATACTTCTTGTCTTTAATGGCATCGTCTGTTATTTCTTTTTCAAATTTTTTAATGAGCTCGAGTTTTCTCTTGTTGAGGATTACTTCGCGCAACGTCGGTTTTACATACTCGAACGGGCTCGTGTTGTTCGGGTTGATCACGTTTCGGATCTTGACCAGATATACGTCGAGCGAATCCGTTTCCTGGATCGATTTCCCGCTTGAAATATACGCGTCGCGGTTGTCGGGATTGATGAACGGCAACTTCGCGTACACCTGTTCAATGCTCACCCAAACGCTATCGTTGAACGCGAAATCCTTGAATTGGAGCGCGTAGGTTTCCCAAAATTTGCGGTCCGACTTCCTGTAATCAAAGAACTTTTGCTTTATCGTCACGTAACGCGGGTTGTCCTTTGGCAAATGGATATACCTTAAACGCACCAACGTCCCGTTTGTTTTAAAATTTTCCTTGTTGTCGTCGTAATACGATTGCAATTCGGCTTCGGTAATCGTCGTGTCGACCGATTGTTTGACCACTTCCTCAATGTAGGCCTTGGTATACAGATCGACTTTATATTGCTTGACGAGCTTGTCGAAATCGACTTTCCTCGCATCGCTCAAATTGAGTTCGGCGGCTTCGATGAGCAGTTTTTGCGACGCCCATCGGTCGATGAAACCACGAACGATCGCCACGCTGTCTTCTTTCGACGTTCCCGACGGCACCAGATCTTTGATATCTTCGTTATACAAATAGGACTCGCCTACCCGCGCAACGGCTTCAGGCTTGGCTTTCGGGCCCGAGCAGGCAATACAGCCCAGCAACAACCCTATGCCCAAAACCTTGTTCATTATTGGTTCATTTGCTTCTTGACCTTTTGGAACGTGTCGTTGTTCACCTTTAACGCGAACTCCGACTTGAGGTCTTTCACCCAATTTTTCTCGAGATATTCCTGGTAATCGTTGACTACGCGCCCTTTCGCCTCGTCGAGCGTTTTAGGGCCGGCCGGCATTACCTTGTTGACTTTCGCGACGAAATAATAATCGCCTTCCTTGATGATTTCTGAAACGCCCGCCTCGAACTTCAAGCCTTTTGGCAACGCGTCGTTTCCTTCTTCAAAAACACCTGCGGTCGTCATCACGTTTACTTTGTCTTTCGTGTTGAGTTTTTCCTTGATCGCGTCGGCAGTCTTGTCGGCCTTGAGCATCTTTTCAGCTTCTTTGACGACGTCTTGCTTGGTCGATGAGACGATCACGACATCAAGCCTGTTCTTCCATTGGTATTTCGCCTTGTTCGCGTCGTAGAAATTCTTCAATCCGATCGTATCCGTTTTCGAACGCTCCCAGATTTCCTTTTCCATGAGGTCGAACAACAACAAACCGTCGCGGTATTCGTCCATCACGGCCGAAAATTCCGGGAATTCGTTCTCGAGGTTGTCGTTGTAATATTGGTTGAGTTGTTCGTCGAGGAATTTGTCGTACAACTTGTCGGTCAATTTGTTGATCGGTTTTTCAGTCAGACCCGCTTTTTGTTGTGAAAGCACGTATGTAAGGAAATCAGCCGACGGTACGTTTTTCTTATCGATCGTAACCAACGTCGACTCGAAATTCTTCAAATCCGGAGTTTCCCATTCGTTCTTGTAGATCGCATCGGTAACCGCGGCCGCAGCTTTCTTGTATTCCTTTTCGTTGCGTTTGATCTTGTATTTCTTGTGCAGTTTCTCGTTCAACGAAGCCGTTATAAGGCGTGAACGGTCGTCCTTGCTGATCTTATTTTCGAGTTCGCCTTTCATCTCGTCCGATGTTTTCACAGGATAACGCTCGATGAATTTGATGATATGCCATCCGAACTGGCTTTCGATCGGTTCCGACAACGGCTTGTTTTTCGACAATGAAAACGCTGTGTTCTCAAACTCTTCGGAACTCAATTGCCCCGATCCGAAACGATTCAAGACGCCGCCTTTCGAAGACGAGGATTTGTCGTCAGAGAATTGTTTCGCAAGACTTTCAAAACTCTCGCCTTGCTGCAATTTGTTGTAGATGTCGTAGATTTTGTCTTTCGCTTTCTTGGCTTCGGCGGCATCGTCAGTCTTCGGTTTCAGGATCATGATGTGCGCCACCGACATTTCGCCACGGTTGTCGCGGATGTCGTTCACCTTGATCACGTGATATCCGAAACGCGAACGGACCGGTTTTGAAATCTCGCCTTTTTTCGTGTGGTACGCGCCGCTTTCGAACGGATATACCATTCGGAATGCCGAGAAATAACCCAGATCACCCTGGTTTTCCTTAGCCGACGGATCCTGTGAATATTGTTCGGCGAGTTTACCGAAGTCTTCTCCGGCAACGGCCTTATTGCGAACTTCGACGGCTTGGTTGTAGGCTTTCAACGTATCGGCCGGAGCAGCGTTCTCGTCGACCAAGAATAAGATATGTGAGGCGCGGATTTCTTTTAGCGAACGTTGGTAGGCTTCATCCACAAGTTCTTTCGTGACTTTCGAATCGGTCAAATAGGTTTTGGCGAGTTGGCCGCGATACTGCTTGAGTTCGCCTTTGTAACCCTGACCGTTTTCAAGACCAAGCTTGTACGCTTTATTGATTTTGAGTTTGTAACCCACGAAAAGCTCGAGGTATTGGTCGAGGTTTTTTTGCGACTCGTCTTTTACAAGGTCGAGGTTTTTGTTGTAAACGCGGAGGAATTCGTCAATATAGTACGGTTTTTCGTCGATAGTAAACAGCACTTCCTTTTTAGATTTTTGGGCTGTAGCGGCAGTTCCCGCGAGCAGCAATCCAATCAACAAATGTTTGATTCTCATTGGTTTAACTAAAGTTTTACGGTATAGATATTTCCATCGCTTCCCAGATAGAAAATACGACTGACAAAAGTAGCAATTCAATCGTGGCATACAAGCATTGTGTTTACTATTAACAAATTATTATTAACAGATTTATGATCGGGATTTTTGGGTGTAATCGGCAGGAAAAGATGCGTTTAAAATTTCCATCGGTAAAAATATCGCAAACGAAACGCCCAACTATCGAATGCGGCGCGCTTTTCTTTTTAACGAATGTTTAGTAAAACCTTGACATCTATCGCCGTGAGGATTTTCGTAATTAGTATTACCGATGCGGAGAAAAAAAGAAAAATGAAGCAGGACTGAATCGTGCGATATGGCGCATCAAAGGAAGAAACTAATAGCATAAAATACCACTATGAGCATTTTCCCGAGAGAAATCCTGGACAATACCACCGAGGTTTTCAAATTCAAGCACACCGTGACAAGCAAGATAATCTATACGATTTTACTTGCGGTCGTGATTATCGGCTTCCTGCTTTTGCCGATGATAAAGGTCGATGTTTATTCGTCGGCACAAGGTTTATTGACGCCCGACAAAGGCCGCGTCCCTATCGCGCTCATCAATTCGGGCCGAATCATCTACTCGGATCTCGAAAACAACAAAACCGTTAAGAAAGGCGACACGATATTGGTGCTCGACAACAGTTCGATCAATGAGAAACTTGAGCTCTCGTCGAACAAGATCGAAGACGTAACACTGTTCGTGAAAGACCTTACCTATCTCACAACGCAATCTGAAATTAAGTCCGACAGCCTGCAATCGCCGACGTACCAAAAAGCATTCTTGCAATACGAACAGGAAATCGCCGAACTCAAAACGCGCCTCGCCCAAGCCAATCGCGATTTCGAACGCGGCCGCCGACTCTACAAAAAAGGCGTGATCGCGAGGGCCGAATACGAAAGCGTACAACTCGAACACGATTTGGCGTTGAGCAAAATTTCGCGTCTCCAGAAACAACAGCAAAGTTCTTGGCAAGCCGATCTGATCACGAACCAGAATTTGATGGACGAATTGCAAAGCGGCAAGAAAATCCTCGGAAGCGACAAATCGCACCAAATCGTCACGGCTCCGGTCTCGGGCACGATGCTCGACGTGGTGCAACTCGAGAAAGGCGGATACGTGAATCAGGGAACCGATATCGCGCAGATTTCGCCCGACGGCAAACTCATCGTGGAATGTTACGTGAGTCCGTCGGACATTGGATTATTAAAAGTAGGAAATCCCGCGATTTTCCAGATCGACGCATTCAATTACAACCAATGGGGATTGGCGAACGGAAAAATCATCGAAATCGGAAAGGATGTCGAAATGCTCAATGGGAATCCGGCATTCCGCGTTCGATGCGACGTCAATAAGCGTTATCTGCAACTCAAAAACGGCTTCAAAGGCAACCTCAAAAAGGGAATGACGCTAAATGCGCAATTCATTCTGACCGAACGCTCGCTGTACCAACTTTTGTACGACGGCGTGGACGACTGGCTCAATCCAAGCCGAACTTAAATCGAAAACTACAACTCACAACTATAAACCACCCCAATTATGAAGACATTGAAAAGCCTCGAACGACTGCAACGACTGCACGATTTGATCCAGACCGAATCCACGGGAACGCCCGCCGAACTCGCCGCCCAAATGGACATCAGTGAACGCCTTGTCTATAATCTGATCGACATGCTCAAGGATTTCCAGGCGTGCATCAATTACAGCCGCAGCCGTCGCACGTATTTTTATGAAGATGATTTCGTGCTTAAAGTCAACATTTCAGTAACCGTGATGACGCAGGCCGAAACGCGAGAGGTTTTTGCGGGAGCCTATTATGAAGAAAATGAGTTGTTGTTGCACAGTCTTTTCGGGCACCGACAATATATATGTTGAATTCACCAAAAACAATTTGAGTCTCGATGAGGCTCTTTTTTTTGCCCGACGTTAAAATAAATCTAAAACGCGAAATCCGCGACTTCCCTGCACGCTTGATGCAGTGGACGAACGTAACTTTGAAATATCAAAACAGGACAACACAACTTGTTTTGGTTAGTATAAACCTAAAACTTTAGTATTATGAAAACGCTAGAAAATTTATCAGCAGCCGAATTGAGAAACATTAACGGAGGTGGATTGCAAATCGGATTCTCCAATTCAACAACCGATGAGGACGGAGCGACTTCGACCACGCAATTCGGAATCAGTCTGGATGATTTGTTCGACGATGTCCTTGGATTCTAAGGACGAACGACAACGTATTTCCTTTGGGAAATGGAAATGAGGAACGGCTGGATGTCGTTCCTCGTTTTTTGCGTTTGAAATTCGTTTACGGTTTTTTGGGCAACCCTTTAAGAGTTTCAAACTCTTAAAGGGTTAAATCTAAAAATAAAAAAACAACGCCCTTTCCACATTTTCCCCAAAAATCGTTAAATAATCCCTCAACGCCTACCAATCGTTAAATCCAACCCAAAAAACCGTTCAAACCTCGCCACTGCAAGCTTTGTGCAGTGAACGAACGTAACTTTGAAATATCAAAACAGGACAACACAACTTGTTTTGGTTATTTATAAACCTAAAACTTTAGTAGTATGAAAACGCTAGAAAATTTATCAGCAAGCGAATTGAGAAACATTAACGGAGGTGGTTTAGGAATCGTCTTCAGCAATTCGACAACCGACGAGGACGGAGCGACATCAACAACGCAATTCGGCCTGCAATTGGACGATTTGTTCGATGACGTCCTCGGGATCTAATCTCAATTCAGGTTCAAAAACCTAAATGTTTTGAAAGAAAAAGCAGGAACAGCGTAAAAGTTGTCCCTGCTTTTTTTGATATTTTTAGATATGACCATGAAAAAGAAAAGCCCCATCGATAGCCTCGCAAAATATTACGACATCGCCGAAAAATACGTGCGTGAAAACGTAACGGACCTCACCAAAAAATTCAAAACAGCCAAACACGCCAAGACGAGTATCCGCCAACACGACATGACCGATTGTGCCGCGGCGTGCATCGCATCGATCTCGGCACATTACGATCTGGAACTCCCGATAGCACGCATCAGGCAATACGCCGGAACCGATAAAAAAGGAACGAACATCCTGGGAATCATCGAAGCCGCCGAAAAGCTCGGGTTTGAAGCGAAGGGCGTTCGCGCCGATTTCGACAGCCTGTCGGTAATTCCCAAACCCGCGATCGCGCACGTCGTCGTGAACGATACGCTCCATCATTATGTCGTGATTTATTCGGTAAGCAAAGAAACCGTAACGATAATGGATCCCGCCGACGGACAATTCCACGAAAAAACCCACGACGAGTTCAAGTCAGAATGGACGGGAATTTTAGTTTTGCTGATGCCCGACGAAGGTTTCCAGACCGGAAGCTCCAAAACCGACGTCACGAAACGATTTTGGCACTTGCTCAAACCACATAAATTCGTGTTGATCCAGGCGCTCATCGGAGCACTGGTTTTCACACTGCTCGGATTCTCAACTGCGATCTACATCCAAAAAATCACCGACTTCGTGCTCGTCGGCGGCAACACGCGATTATTGAATTTACTGAGCATTATCATGATCGCGCTTTTGCTGCTGCAGATCGTAATCGGGATTTTCAAGGACATTTTCCTAATAAAAACCGGCCAGCAAATCGATGTCCGACTGATTTTGGGTTACTACAAACACCTGCTCAAACTGCCGCAACAATTCTTCGACAACATGCGCGTGGGTGAAATCACGTCGAGGATCAGCGACGCCGTCAAGATCCGCACATTCATCAACAGCGTTTCGTTAACGCTTACGGTAAACGTGATGATCCTGTTTTTCTCGTTCGCGCTCATGTTCTCATTTTACTGGAAACTCGCGTTGATCATGTTGCTCGTGATTCCATTGTATGCCGCGATTTATTATGTGACCGACAAACTCAACAAGAAAACCGAACGCGCCGTCATGGAAAATTCGGCAAGCCTGCAAAGCCAACTCATCGAATCGTTGAATTCAATCGGGACGATCAAACGCTTCGGGCTCGAGGAATATGCGAACATCAACACCGAAACGCGATTCATAAAATTGCTCAAATCGGGTTATAAATCGTCGTTAAATTCCATTTTTTCGAATACGAGTTCCACGTTCGTCGCCCAGTTGTTCACGATCATCTTGCTTTGGAGCGGATCGTATTTTGTGATCGCTCGTGAAATCACGGCCGGGGAATTGTTGTCGTTTTACGCGATCGTAGGATATTTCACGCGACCCGTGGCGAGTTTGATCACGGCCAACAACCAAATCCAGAACGCGCTTATCGCCGCCGACCGATTGTTTGAAATCCTCGACCTCGAACACGAGGAAACCCAGGACAAGATAAAAGCCAAAAAGACCGACGTGGGCGACATCGTGTTTAAAAACGTCGCATTCCGATACGGAACCCGCGTCGATGTATTCGACGATTTCAGCCTTACGATTCCGCACGGAAAAATCACGGCCATCGTCGGGGAAAGCGGTTCGGGAAAATCAACCTTGATTTCGCTCCTGCAGAACATTTATCCGATCCAAAAAGGAAACATCCATATCGGCGATCTCGATTTACGGTATATCGACAACGCGAGCCTGCGCGAATTGGTTTCGGTCGTGCCGCAGCAGATCGATCTTTTTTCAGGAAACGTGATCGAAAACATCGCGATCGGATCGTTCGAACCCGACATGCAGCGCATCATCAAAATCTGCAAGGACATCGGGATTTTTGATTTCATCGAAGCTTTGCCGAATGGTTTCGAAACGCACCTGGGCGAAAACGGCGCGACGCTTTCAGGCGGACAAAAACAACGCATCGCGATCGCGCGCGCACTCTACAAAGAACCCGAAATATTGGTCATGGACGAGGCGACCTCATCGCTCGACAGCACGTCTGAAAACTACATCCAAAACACGTTGAAAGTCCTGCGCGACCGCGAAAAAACAATTGTATTGATCGCGCACCGCTTGAGCACGGTTATAAATGCCGATAAGATCGTCGTGCTCGAAAAAGGAAAAGTCATTGAACAAGGCAACCACGCTGAACTCTTCAAAACACAAGGAAAATACTACCAACTGTGGCAGCAGCAAATGCCCGTGCTTGAAAATTTCGCGGTCGCAAAACCAAAAGCGGTTCGACGCAAAAAGGAGAATTGATTGGATTCTTTGTTCGTTGTTCGACATTCATTATTCTTTTGAATTTCTTTTATCTACCGTCGATTTTCAAATATTGAAGTTTTGAATTGGGTTTTTTGAATGTCGAATATCGATTAACGAACGGGGAATTTCGAAGTTTGCTCCCGCGTTAGGGTTGGCGGCACTGTTGAAGCTCGCGGCTTAGGCACGACAGCCGCAGCGACTGCCGCCTGCCCGACGGCGGCTTTAAAAATGCGACCAGCTTTTTTAAAGCCGCCGGAACGCCCAAAACCCTGAGCCCTGAACCTTGCACCCTGAACCAAAATCCCTACCTTTGCACCCTATTTCAAAAAACATGAGCTTTTTAAAAGAAATCGAAAGACGCCGCACGTTCGGGATTATTTCCCATCCCGATGCAGGTAAGACGACATTGACCGAGAAACTCCTGTTGTTCGGAGGCGCGATCCAGGAAGCCGGAGCCGTCAAGAGCAACAAGATCAAGAAAGGTGCGACATCGGATTTTATGGAGATCGAGCGCCAGAGAGGAATCTCGGTTTCCACGTCGGTGCTGGCGTTCAACTACAAAGACAAGAAAATCAACATTCTCGATACGCCCGGACACAAGGATTTCGCCGAGGATACGTACCGAACGTTGACCGCGGTCGATTCAGTGATTGTCGTGATCGACGTCGCGAAAGGTGTCGAGGAACAGACGGAGAAACTCGTGTCGGTTTGCCGCATGAGAAACATCCCGATGATCGTGTTCATCAACAAACTCGACCGAGAAGGTAAGGACGCGTTCGATTTGATGGACGAGGTCGAACAGAAACTCGGATTGCGCGTTACGCCACTGAGTTTCCCGATCGGAATGGGTTACGATTTTCAGGGAATCTACAATTTGTGGGAAAAGAACATCAATCTGTTCAGCGGTGACAGCCGAAAAAATATTGAGGAAACGATAGCATTCTCAGACGTTGCAAATCCTGAGCTCGAGAAAATCATCGGCGACAAACCCGCGAATAAGTTGCGTGAGGAACTGGAACTGATCAATGAAGTGTATCCGAAATTCGACCGAAACGATTATCTCGAAGGAAATTTACAACCTGTGTTTTTCGGGTCGGCGTTGAACAACTTCGGAGTGCGCGAACTCTTGGACTGTTTTATAGAAATCGCTCCGTCGCCTCGCCCCAAGGAATCGGACACGCGCGAAGTAAATCCCGAAGAGACAAAACTGACGGGATTCGTATTCAAGATACACGCGAATATGGACCCGAAACACCGCGACCGTTTGGCGTTCGTGAAAATCGTGTCGGGAACGTTTGAAAGGAACAAACCGTATTTGCATGTGCGACAGGGAAAATCACTCAAGTTCTCGAGCCCGAATGCGTTCTTCGCCGAAAAGAAGGAAATAGTTGACATTTCGTATCCGGGCGACATCGTCGGGTTGCACGATACGGGGAATTTCAAGATCGGCGATACGCTTACCGAAGGTGAAAACATGAGTTTCAAAGGAATTCCGAGTTTTTCGCCCGAGCATTTCCGCTATATCAACAACGCCGACCCGATGAAGGCAAAACAACTCGAGAAAGGCGTCGACCAATTGATGGACGAAGGCGTGGCGCAGTTGTTTACTTTAGAGATGAACAATCGCAAGATCATCGGGACGGTCGGAGCGCTTCAATATGAGGTTATCCAATACCGATTGGAACACGAATACGGCGCGAAGTGTTCGTACGAGCCGTTTCCCGTCCACAAAGCGTGCTGGGTAAAGCCCGACGACGCTAAAAATGAAGAGTTTAAGGAATTCCGACGCATCAAACAAAAATTTCTCGCGCATGATAAGTATGGACAATTGGTTTTTCTGGCCGACTCTGATTTCACTATCCAGATGACGCAATCCAAGTATCCAAGTGTGAAATTATTCTTTACGTCGGAATTCGAATAGATTAATTTGCCTATATTTAAGAATAAATGAATTTAATGTGAGGATAATTTTAAATTTCGTTCTTTGCGAATAAAGTCTTAAAAAACAGACAGTCAAGTTTCGCTATTCCAAAATGATTCCTATCTTTACAACCGCAAAACCCAGCATAATGAAGCAGAATTTATTCAAATTATATTTTCTTACTTTTTTCCTTTTGATTGATTTCGTGGCTTTTGCCCAACCCGGATCTGATGATGAAAATGATGACCTTGAAGGCAATGATCCGCCCGCAACTCCTATCAACGGCAAATTGATTTGGCTTGCAGTTTTGGCGATCGTATTCGTTTACTTCACGTACAGACGACACAAGAAAGTAGCTTAATTTTCCAAGACATAAAAAAAAAGCCTCTCCGAAAGAAGGGGCTTTTTTATTTTCGGAAAAATTCACACCATTACACGATGTAAAAAAAAAGCCTCCCGTTCAAGAGAGGCTTTTAAATTCCATTTAAAGTTTATCGTTTTATGACCCTAAGCGTCTTGACGTTCGCGCCTTGGGTGACGATTACGTTGTACACGCCCGCCGAAAGTGTCTTGCCGAACTGCTGCACTTCCGCATCGATCGACTCGAAGTCACGTGTCTCTACTAATTTGCCAAGCATGTCGTAGACTTTGACGTTAAGTTTTTCATCGGTCGGCAAATCGACATCGATCGAGAAGGATTCCGTATATGGATTCGGGTACGTAACAACCCTGAATGCCGTTTCAGGCGTTTCGACCTCATCCTTGATCGACGAGCGTGCGAACCCTGGTGCTGTTATCAACTCGCTTTCTCCAAACGGTGACCAAACGCCCGAAGTCATTACGGCAACGCGAATCGCGTAATTTCCGCCGACGACAAATCCCGGAATCTGATTGAAATTGAAATACTGCGACGGGCGATCTACTACGGTAGTGGTGAAACCTCCATCAAGATACGTAAGCTCGAAACGGTACGACGTCGCGCGGTTCATGCTCGTCGTGTAAAACAGCATGGTCGGCGTGGTCGCGGTTCCCGGGTTGGTGATTACGGGAACGGCTGGCGTACTGACCGCACAAGGCGCGCCGAATCCAGAATAGACGCCATTTGTTTTCACGGCAACTTCGATCGTGTACGTCGTGCCGTATACATATGTGCTGAGCATCGTCAACGAGAACCAGTGTGTGACGCGATCCAATATCTGGACTTGGTTCGGCGCCGCAAGATCGGTCGTGTTCGTAATCCTGAAACGGTAACCCGTCACGCCCTGTAAACTCGTTGTCGCTATCAACGTGCTGATGTTGGGCAACGTAATTCCGCATTGGGACGGAGTGACCGAAGCCGCTCCTCCATTATCGAGTACGGCCGGCGTTGAGACCAGGCATGTCGGCCCGTAATAGTTGAGCCAGATGCCATTGCGACGAAGCATTACCGAAATCGTATAGGTTGTCGCGTAATCGTAGCTCGGAAGTTGCGACAATTGGAAGTTCGGAGATGAACGGTCGATCGTTTGTTCGGCCAGGGTCGTGTTGTTGATTACCTTGAAGCGATAGCCGTCAACGGGCGCACCGAAGCTCACGGCCCCGACAAGCGCATTGATAACCGTTAAAGTGGTTCCGCATTGAGAAGGCAACACCTGCGAGAACAATTGGCTTCCTTCGTCTATGGTTCCGTCGCAGTCGTCATCGATGCCGTTGAAGGCAACTTCAGGCGTATTCGGATGAACCGACGCAAGCGCATCGTTACAGTCGGTCGCATTGAGCGAATAACCTGCCGGAGGCGTGTTGGCATCGACAGCGCAAACGCTGATCAAACTTCCGGTTCCGTACGTATCGCCGTCGCCATCGACATAAAAATCGAATTCGGCGTGGATCGCAGCGACATCGTCGTTACAATCGGTGTTGTTTAGTGAAAAGCCTGACGGAGGCGATCCTGCATCAACCGCACAGACACTTTGAATCGTCGTGCTTCCGAAACCGTCAAGATCGGTATCGACGAAGAAGTCGAAATTCGCATTCACGGTATCGTCGGCGTCGTTGCAATCAGTATTATTGGAAGAATATCCCACTGGCGGCGTATTCACATCGACAGCACAGACAGGTGTGAGCGAACCAACCCCGAAACCATCTTCATCACTATCCAAGTAAAACGAAAAAGTCGTATGCATGGTCGCGTCGTCGTCGTTGCAATCGGTACTGTCAAGCACGTAATTCGCAGGCGGAGCAAAACACGTGACCAAAGGCGCGTTCACGTCCCCGTAAGTATCCATGTCATCATCGGCGTAATACGTTACGATCGCATTGACCTGCAAAGTCGCGGTGTTGTTTGCCGCGGGCGCGAACGAACATGTGAATGGCAAATCAGTGCGTTGGATATTCGTGATCGCCAAGGTTTGTCCGTTATTTCCCAAAACAAGGTTCACCGTAAACGAAGCGTTGCCCGAACCGTCGGCAATTACCGATGTAGCCGTTTGGGTGCCGCCGCCGTTAATCGTGTAACTCACTGTAGAAGTACTTCCCGCCAACATTCCCGTTAGATTGATCGTCGCATCGGCGTTCTGGCAGATTGTTGCGGCCTGGGATGTCGAGGCGAGTGTCGGCAAAGGGTTTACATTAACTGTTACATCGGCCGACTCGGTACCGCAACCGAACGGACTTTGTGAAGTAGCGGTATATGTCGTTGTCGATGTCGGTTTAGCGAACACTTTGAAAGCAGATGTTCCCGTGTAAGCTACCGTTGCTGCCGCGTCAGTATACAAACCGGTTGTCGGCGACCAAATTAGTAGTGGCGCGCTTCCGCTGAGTGACACGTCGTCAATTCCCCACCATGCGGTTGAGAACAAACCGATATTGGCCACGTAATTGAACCTGACCTTGAGATCGGCAACATTAATGTAGCTGTTAAGATTTACGTTATCAGTGACAAAGGCGTTGTCGTCACCTTGAGACGATGCATATGTTTTCACATTAGTCCAAGTACCGCCGTTCACGGAAACCTGAACCGAAACGCCTGACTCGCTTCCCTTTTTATACGTGTGCTTGTAAGAGAGCGTCAATCCGTTATAACCTGTAGTATTTATCGAGGCCGACGTAAGCGTAGTATTTGCGGTCCCCGATGAAAACAAAGTCCCTTGATTCGCAAGCATGAATTTACTCGCGTCGGGCGATGCGAAATCACCGACTGCCGCAACGGAATACGTACTCGCGCGATTGGCAAATGGCGAACCTGTGCTCGAAGTTCCGGCAGCCGTGAACGAAAGGGTCGCATTGAAATTCTCGGACATGATCGGGTAACTCGTCGAAACACCACCAGTCGCATTGATCGGGACGATCGTATTTTGACACACGGTTGTCGATGTCGGCGTCAGGATAACCGGGGTCGGAACCTGATTCACCGTAATCACGGTAGCAGCTGAAGTCGCCGGAGATCCCGTAAGACACGGAGAAGCGTTCGATGTCATTACGACCGTCACGCTGTCCCCGTTATTTAACGTCGACGATTGGAATGTGGCGCTGTTGGTGCCCGAGTTCGTACCGTTGACTTTCCATTGGTACGATGGAGAACTTCCGCCGTTTACGGGAGTGGCCGTGAATGTCACTTGTGTTCCCGCGCAGATCGTAGTTACTGAAGCCAATACCGTGACGCTCGCAGGAAGCTGCGGATTCACCGTCATCGTTATTGCATTCGACGTCGCGGGCAACCCCGTGCGACAAGGCGTCGATGAAGACATTACGCAGGTTATTACGGCTCCGTTGGTAAGCGCGTTGTTTGAATAGGTCGTCGAGTTCGTCCCGACATTATTTCCGTTCAGTTTCCATTGATAACTCGGAGATCCCGCATTTACGGGCGTTGCCGTGAAGGTTACATTTGTTCCTGCACAAATCGTAGTCGCCGTGGAGCTTATGTTGACGCTCGACGCTAAGACAGGATTTACCGTGATCACTGCCGCGGTTGACGTCACGGTGTGGCACGCGTTTATCACATCGACCGTGTAACTTCCTGCATCGCCGGTTACTGTAGTCGGGATTGAATACGTGCTCGAAGTCGCGCCTGAAATATTTGAACCGCCCTTTTTCCATTGATAACTCGTGGCGTTCGTTGCCGTTACCGACAAATTCAAACTGCTTCCGGCGCATAACGTTTGTGTTGTGGGTTGTGTTGAAATTATTGGACCGGCGCATGAAGTACCGCTGATCACTACACTTCGGTTGCGAAAGCTACGATTGCTTCCGTCGGAGTCCCAAGCATAAATTCGGACCGAGAACGTTTGTGTTGGCAACACTGTGATCGTGCCGGTATACGACTGTGATGTGGGTACTGTGCTACCCGATACAAATGTTCCGAGCGACGTTCCGCCCGTTGCGAATCCGTTAAGCGAATATTGAGCCGAGGCGGCCCAGGTTCCATTCGTAACACTATGTTCGAACGAGAGCGAAGTTATCGTAAGCTTATTTCCCGGAATAGGAACGATCTCATATTCGTAATATTCATTCGTCACGAGACTTCCCGCATCGGTTGACCAAGAACTTGTCGTTACACCTGCTCCACTGCTATAGCTGGGGCTGTTGATGCCACTTCCGATAGCCATCGGTGTTCCCGTAACTACGCCACCGGTAACCGCGACGGAATTATTGTTCGTGAGTGCCCAAGTGCCCGTGAAGGCCTGGCCAAAACCTGAATAGGTGATCAGTAAAAAAAGCAAGGCAGCAATATAATTACTTCCCGCCATCCTAAATAGATGTGTTTTCATACGCATTGATTTTAAATAGATATTGCAAACCCGTATCCGCTTCTGGCGGATATCGTAGTGTCTTGATATTTATTGGGTTGGCAGTTGTTGGAAGAATTAAACACAAGGTAGTTCGGAATATGCTTTATCTTAAAATATATTCGATGTCGTACTTCTTTAATCGTTATAATGCCGATTTGATAAAAAAACAGCCCGCAAACTGTAGGATTTTGATTACTGATTAAAAATGTCGGAAAACGTCAAATAAAAAAGCCCCTCTCTTTCGAGAAGGGCTTTTAGTATTAAAATACCGACTAAGAGAAACTTATCTCTTAATCACGCGTAGTGTTTTAACGAAATCTCCCTGAGTAACAATCATGTTGTAGACTCCTGAAGGGTAACGAACACCGAATCGTTGCAACTCGATCGCATCGACTTCAAGGTCGCTGTCTTCGAGAAGCTTTCCAACCATGTCGTAAACTTTGACGTTCACGCGCTCATCACTTGGCGTATCCATGTCGAGGTAGAAACCTTCAGCATAAGGGTTAGGATAAACGACCGCACGGAATGCGATGCTCGGTCCTGTTTCCTCTTCGAATAATCCGCGTGTAGCACCTGGAGCCGTTATAAGCTCAGCTTCCCCGAAAGGAGACCAAGTTCCAGCCGTCATAACCGCTACCTGTACTGCGTACTGTCCGCCTGGAACATATCCGGGAACATTACTGAAGCTGAAGTAGTGCGACGTACGGTCTACGATGATCGTAGTGAACGGAGCTACCATAAGTCCCAATTGGAAACGGTAAGACGTCGCACGGTTCATACTTGTCGTATAGAACAACATCGCAGGCGTCGTAGCAGTACCAGGGTTCGTGATTACAGGAACCGCAGGTGTCGTGATGGTACATGGAGCACCATAACCTGAATACGTCGTGCTGCTTCCTGTTTTCAAAGCTACCTCAACTGTATACGTAGTCCCGTAGGCATACGTCGCAAGCATTGGAAGCGAGAACCAATGCGTCGCACGATCAAGTTCCTGTACCTGGTTAGGCGCAGTCGGATCGGTCGTGTTCGTCACACGGAAACGGTAACCTGTTACACCTTGCAAACTTGTAGTTGCGATAAGTGTAGAGATATTCGTCAACGTGATACCACATTGTGAAGGCGTAACTGACGCAGCTCCACCCGGATCAAGCACGGCTGGTGTAGACACCAAGCATGAAGGTCCGTAGTAGTTGAGCCATACACCATTGCGGCGAACCATTACTGAAATCGAGTACGTCGTAGCGTAATCGTAAGTCGCAAGAGCCGTCAATTGGAAGTTTGGTTGTGTGCGATCGATAGTCTGAACCGCATTCGTTGTCGTGTTCACGACTCTGAAACGGTATCCATCAACAGGCGCAGGGAAGCTGACCGCCCCGATTGCCGAGTTGATCGCTGCAAGTGTAGTTCCACATTGTGAAGCCAATACTTGAGACATGATCTGGCTGCCTTCGTCGATAGTACCGTTACAGTTGTCATCGACTCCGTTGAATGCAACCTCGGTCGCACCAGGATTAACCGCCGCAACGCTATCGTTACAGTCGCCACCGACAGCAGCGTAAAGTGCCGGTTCAGTACAAGCCTGAACAGTTGGCAACGCTGAATCACCGTAGTTGTCGTTATCGGCATCAACATACCAAGTGGTAGCTGCTGAGAACGAAACAGTTGTTTGGGCAGTACTTGTACATCCAGCAGCAGTTGTGTAAACAGCCGAGTATGTAGTTGTCGCCGTAGGTTTTGCATATACTGAACTTGCTGCAGTTCCCGTATAAGGAACAGTAGCGGCCGCATCAGTAAACAATCCTGCAGATGGAGACCAAACTACCGGAGTGTTAAGTGGAGAACACACGAATGAGCGTGTTCTGCTTACTGTTGCAGCACCACAAGCGGCATTGGTATGAGTATAGAACCTAACTTGGCCCGCCGCAATTGACACATAAGAAACCGGTGAAGGACCAGCCGCGAGAACCGTAGTTCCTGCAGCGTTACTGATCGTAACGTAGTCACCTGCTCCGGTTGATGTGAACACGTACGACGTATTCGCAGATACGTTCACGACCGAATATTCACCAGCCCAAGCAGCGCCCGTAATGGTGTTTGTGGTCGTGCCGTTGCATGCCGTTGCCGTGAATGCAGTTCCCGGATATTGTCCGCTAGGCGCCGTTAGACATCCTCCTGAAGGAACAGGATTGTTTACGACCGCAGTCAATTGTACCGCAGCTCCTACCGAACAAACTGAAGGGCTAGCCGGTGTAAGTGTGATAGCACCCGGCAATGGATTTACGGTAACTGTGAATGTCGTCGAATTTCCACAACCTGCGGCATTCGCAGTAGTCAACGTATACGTAGTCGTAGCCGTCGGATTGAATACGAAGCCTGATGCAGCACTACCTGTCACGCCTGCACTAGGCGACCAAGTGTACGTATCGTAATCGGCTGCATTAGATGTAACGGTCACTGCCGAAGTTGAAGCGCCGGCACAGATCGTAGCGCTAGTTGAGCTAAGTGTCAAAGCCGGTGGCGTGTTAACCGTCGCAACGACTGCAGTTCTTGCGGTAGCACATCTTGCGGCTACTCCAAGTTGATACAAATACATATTGCTTGTGGTTGCTCCGAACCAATAACCTCCCGTAACTGTGAACGCTCCGCCCAAAGTACTTGAAGGGAAAGTCGCAGTAGAGTAACCCAGTCCGCCAACAGTTCCTGAAATAGCACTTACGAGAAGCAAATAGCTTCCTGCAGTTGAAACGTTAATGTTGACTGGGATCTGAAGTGGCGTCAAACCAGTACCTGTAACGGTACCTGTCGTAAACGTACCTAGAGTGGTCGTATTGGTCGAGTTACGCAAAAGTAGCGTAATCGTTCCTGTACCCGTAAACGGAATTCTCACGCTATTGATAGTGAGATTCGGCGAAGTTGTCGTGAAAGCGATTCCATGACTGCCTACGCTTGTTCCGTTGTTGGAAACTGCATTTCCTGTAGCTCCGGCTGTGCCTGAACCAAGTACCGTAGCCGCTTCAGCGTAGTAAGTAGTAGTAGCTGAAATTGCTGGAGTCGTGAAGTTGTCTCCAGTGAACAATGGAGTTCCTCCAGTCGAACCTGCATACCAAACAACACTGCTACCCGCTGATGCGGTTCCAGAAAGTGTGACTGTCCCCAAACCGCAACGAGATGCAGGAGTCGTAGAAGTCAAACTTGGATTGCTGATACTGATGGTTACGGTGTTGGAATCGGTGAAACCACCACTTGCACAGATCGTTCTTACAAAGTAAGATGTCTCTGCAGTCAATACCGGCGTAGTGTAGGTCATTCCCGTCGCTCCTGAAATAGCTCCAGTAGCAACATTGTACCATTGATAAGATATACCTGACACTGCTGTTGGATATGCCGATACGGAAAGTGTTACCGCACCTGAACCGCATACACTTGTCATTGAAGTTGAAACGGTTCCTGCAACAGGATTTCCTGTACAAGCCGGAGGTGTTATAACCGTGAATGAATAATCTTCAACCTCAGCACGCGTTCCCATTACACATGGATTCGACGGGTTGCTGTTGTTAAAGTCGACCATGAAACGCATTCTGGTATTACCCGGAAGTGCTGTAGCAGGCACTGTGAACGTAGCGCCGAATGTCGAGATATAACCTGTTGTGTTGGCTACTCTTTCAGTCGTCTCAAATGAACCGTTCTGGTTCCAGTCAACCCAAACCGCAATACCTACAGTCGGTCCTGCGATTGTCGTGGTGAAACTGATTGGCTGATTCAAATATTGAGAAGCGCTTAAGTTAAGATATGTACCATAACCGTTAGTAGAAAAAACTGAATTGTTATTGATGTTAGTCAATCCACCAGTGGTTGTAATATTGCTGAAATACGAAGCTGTATTCGTTGCAACTGTCGGCGTACAGTAAGCCAAAACGCTTAGCTGAGCCGCGTTTGAATTTACCGAACATCCGTTAGATGTAACGACCGCTCTGTAATAACGCGCTGTACTTGTAACGCTGCCTGTTCCGGCGGCCACAGTAAGTGTTGCAGTCGTATCATTGGAATACGTCAAGCCTGAAGGCGTACCCGTAGCAACGCTGTTCCAAGGGCCGGAAGCCGATGTCGCGTATTGCCACTGATACGATGGCGATGGTGCCGAAGTAGCAACGGTGAACGTAGTTGAAGCTCCATTGGAAACTACTGAAGCCACAGGTTGCGACGTGATAGCCGGCGTAGTGAACGTCAATTGCGCCGAAGCTGAATTCACGGCAGGACAATCTCCAAGACCCAATGCAGTCGCACGGTAGAAATAAGTACCCGTATTTGGCGTTGCTGCCGTCGTCGTTACAGTAAGTGAAGCTGTAGCGGCATTCGTGTACGTAGCTCCTGCAGGAGTTCCGTTAGAAACAGCTGTAAAACTCAAGTTATCGGTAGAATACTGCCATGCATAACCCGAAGCGTTAGTCGCAGTCGCAGTGAATGTAGCACTGCCTCCGCTGTAACAAACTCCTGTTGTAACAGGATCAGATGTAATTGCCGGACCTTGGTTGATCGTAAGCAAAGCACCCGAAGAATACAAAGGATCACCGAAACCGGTCACGACAGCACGGAACTGCCAGCCTGAATTTGCTATTCCAAGACCTGTAACAGTCAATTGATTAGTATCGGATCCAGAATATGTGACGCTTCCAACAGTTGTGTCACTGATCGGCAACCATGTAGATGTTTGGAAAACTTCCCATGCGTAATCGGTCACGACTCCTGAAGTCACAACAGTGAATGTCGCCATACCAGTGCCAGATGCGCAAAGCGTAACCGGTTGCGGAGGCGTAACAATCCCTACATCGCCCACCAATAGATTGGCGCCTTGAGTCGTTACCGCCGGACATGGCGCAAGTCCTGAAATGACAACGCGATACATGTTCTCGTTGAAAGAAGATGGCGTGTTCGTGATTGTAAGTGTATTTGTAATCGAACCACTATAAGAGCTTCCGTCGACAACATCATCGTAGTTATCACCACCATCAACAGAAACTTGCCATTGATAACCTGAAATACCACCTGTCGCAGCCACTGAGAATACAGCAGTCGAGCCGCTCACCACAGATTGATCAGCCGGAGCGGGTGAACTAACCGGAGCGTTGACGTTAATTACCGTCGTTACGCTTGTCGTACAACCGTTGTCAGTAACGCTATACGAAATCGTCGCGGCACCTGCACTTTCGGCAGTTACAACACCAGCACTGTCAACAGTAGCTACAGCCGGGTTTAGAGATGCCCAAATTCCACCAGGAGAGGCGCTGTCAAGATCGACAGTTCCATCTACGCACAAAGTTGCGTTGCCGTTTGTGATTTCTTCGACAACCGGCGGCGTGTATACGATCAATGAATTGGCGCTCGTACCTGTTCCATTCGAACTCGGTGCGCTTGTTACCGCGATCGGCCCTGCAACGTTTCCGGCAGGAACTACCGCCGTGAGCGTAGTGTCGTTCGTAACAGAGAATGAGGTAGCGGCGATTCCGTTGAACGTAACGGCTGTAGTTCCGAGGAAATTCGAACCTGTAACCGTTACTGTGGTTCCTCCGGCTTGTCCACAAACCGAAGCTGGGACGAAACTTGCTACCGCTACCGGTGGTGGAGTCAACGTCCAAGCCAAGGTAAAGGTTCCCGTACCTGTGTACCATGAATCCTGAACCCAATATACCGTTTGCGTTTCACCAGTGTTATTCACCCAAGTGTGGTTGACGATTTCAGTATCCGAGCAGAAAAGTTCGGTTTGAGTCGTACAACTTCCGTAGAATATACTGTGTACCGAATCATAATTCGATGCCGTCAATCCCATAACCAGCGTATAGTTGGCCGGAACCGTGATCGAATAGAATTTGTCCGGACCGATATCTCCCACAGACGTAGAGTTACATGATGGAGAATAATTATCGGCCAAGCCCATAGTGCTTCCGCTTACAGGCGATGTCAACGCGTTAAGCGAAGTTGCTGTCGCGCAAAGATCGTCGGCAGGTGCCGCTTCGGTAGTGAACGAGAAAACAGTACAGCCAAGACGTGGTCCATTCACATTTGTAGGCGCGATCGTCCAGTAATAGGTTGTTCCGTACAGTATGTTGTTCACATTCGCTGCCGGACCTGTTACCGTACCGATGCTCGCCAATGTGGTCGGAGAAGTTCCCCAGTACACCGCATACGAAGTCGCTCCCGGAGAAGCGGTCCATGTAAGTGCTGCGAAACCGGCAGCCAAAGACACGTTCGTTGCTCCATCAACCGGGGTCAATAAAGTTGAACATGCCGGAGCGGTAAAAATATAAGGTCCGACCCATGAGCTGAAGCCGTTCGCAAGACAGTTCGCGCGGACGTAAAACTCATAAACCTGACCCGAAGTCAAACCGCTTACCGCAAGTGAATTCGTAGTGACGGCGGTTCCGGCCCCTGTTGGAGCACCTGATCCCGCCAATTGGTATACAACTTCCCAATTCGTTTCGACACAACCTGCATTCCAGGTAAGTGTAGCCGACGTATCGGTAACCGTATTGGCCGCAAGTGTGTTCGGTATAGGACAAGGATCCGCAGCCGAAATGGTCACAAGATAATCTTCTACCTCACCGTATGTGTTGTTTCCGCAAGCAGTTACATCTATTCCACTCGTAGCAAACATTGCTCTAACTCTCAACACGTGGCTACCCAAAGGTGGGCTACATGACAAGACGATAGGGAATGTGGCCGACGAGCCCAATTGCCCGACGACTCCACTACCTGCAACTGTTCCGTTTGAATAGCCGATTCGTTCGTTGGCGGCAAAAGTACCGTCGTCGTTATAATCGATCCAAGCGGCATAACCCTCAGCATACTGACCTGCATAGACGGTACAGCCGTAAGAACTTCCGGCCTGTAATGTAGTAGTCAGTGCGGTGTTGGCCGTATAATTCGAATAACCCAAAGTACCGCTTGGACAGCCTGTACCGGAGTTGTTGTCGAGCGTATTCAAAATTACGCGCGCAATAACGTCACCATCGGTACAACCCAATGTTGTGACAGGCGTGCAGTAATTTAAAGCAGAAGCGCCACCTGATGTGAACGAGTTGTCGATACATCCAGTGGCGTCGCCGATAGCATTTTTAGAAACGACTCTCCAATAATAAACCGTGTTTGGCGTCATCACTGCAGGCGTGTAAGATGCCGTAGTGACGTTGGCCACGAAAGCCGGTGAAGGCGACGTACCAAAATACACATCGTAATTGGTCGGACCGCCCGTAGCGCCTGACCAAGTCAAGCTTGAATTACGTATTACCCCTGTTGCCGCGTTGGCGGGCGTAAATACTGTTGGACATGCCGGAGCAGTATTTGAAATCTCAGCAACGTTCACGTTGTCGATATTCAGATAATAATCCCCATTCGACCAAGCTGCCGAGAATCTGATGTAAAGTGCTCCCGCTGTTGGCGTGAACGTATACGATTTGTTGGCGCAATCTCCTGAGACAATATGGTTCGAATCGTCAATGGTTGCAATCGTTGTCCAAGGACCCGATGTGGAATTCGACCATTCTGCCACAAAATTTCCCCATCCTTCAGCAGTTCCGCTTGTATTTGCGGAATAATCTGCGATCTTGTAATCAAAAGAGAACGAGTGTGATGCAGGATTTGCAATACCTAACGACGGCGAAACCAATGTGGCCGACGTTGCAAAACTCCATAAATTGTAGCGCATCACACCACCGGCACCGCCACATGAGGTAGCTCCGGTAACGTTCCCGAACGTTCCCGTCCAGCTGCCATTGCCTGCGTCAAAATTCTGAAGATAGCTTACCTGAGAAACCGAAGTTCCGCTAATCAGGAAAAATAAAAAGAACAGTAAATAACTGAACATTTTCGAGACTTTCGTACTCGAATCAGGCGGCGGCGGGGAATAGCCGACTACCGCCACAACATCATTTTCGGGCCAGACATAAGTATCCGACCCAAAACACTTGTAGTTTTTAGTCATAGTTTAGAAATTGAGTTAAAATGCATCGGTAAATTAGTTAAAAGTTAAGTATTCGTTAAAGAAAATTTACCATAATCGTTCAATAGCAAAAATCACCGACGAATTGCACGAATAAAAAAAGCAAATCTCGAAATGAGAACGCTTTCCGTAATAAAATACTGATTAAAAGTATTTTAATCGCAATACCGGTTTTTGAAGGTTTCATCGATTAACCGTAACGGAGTGCAATGATAACTCTGACGCAAAATGGAATTCTCTACAACATTTCCCATACAAGTAAATTGCACTTCTGCCGCTAATCCATGTGCGAAATTGTAGTATGCTGCGCTTTATGAGGCCATCTGCGAAAACCGTTTCAATGAAGCATAAACCGGGCGTATGTATCTTCACCGTTTGACGTGCCACCATACGATGATTACATATAGAAGGACATGAAAAAAAAGTTGGTTCGATTATCAATTTTCTTGGCTTCAGCAATTTTGACGGGTTGTGAAAAATCTCCGAACCTAGGCCGACGGTTACGTTTCAAATCGACCGACATCGAACGGGCAAAAAGGTTCATGTAGTTGATGTAGACAAATAGGAATTATCATGGCAAATCGCACGCGACAAACATCTCGAGTTTTTCGACAGCCACGATCCGAAATCAGGGAAAAGGAATCAAAGAGTACTTTTCAACAGAAGAATTGATTTTATCAGGGATTGAGTAACATTTTATGTCCCTTACCCTATTTCGCCATTTAAGCTATTTGAACTACGACCGATCAAAAACGGTCGGTCAGCAGGTCTTTTCAAGTGGCTGGATAAAGCATCTTCGCTTATCTGCAGGGCATCTTCCCACCGATTTATCACGACGGTATTGTGACAGAATTTTTAAAATTTATTTTCTGTCACGAATTCCGTTGCAAATATTAATCTCGCCAATAATTGTCACAATCAAAATATGCCAAAGGCAAAAAAGCTAATTGGGAACCTAAGGCCGAAATAATCCGAACTTCCCTTTCAAACTGAAATGTGGATTGAAAATGTTACCGAATCCCGAAAATGGATGAATCAATCTACCTTTACAAATCGATTCGACGTGACGTCGCCGAAAACGTAAAGCCTTTCATTCCCCAGCTCATTTCCGGTATTGGATACTGCCCGATGCTCCCGTGTTGAAATGCATTACGACAATACGGCAGGCGCCTGCATCCCAAATATTACATCTACCTTCATAACAATTGATCGAATTTTTACGCATAAAAAAAGCCCCTCCAAATGGAAGGGCCTTTCTTTTTATGGACTAAGACAGTTATCTCTTAATCACGCGTAACGTTTTGACAAAGTTGCCTTGCGTCACAATTACGTTGTACACACCCGATGGGTAACGTACACCGAATTGTTGCACCTCGATCGCATCAACCGCGAAGTTGCTGTCTTCAAGAAGTTTTCCAACCATGTCGTAAACTTTCACATTTACGCGCTCGTCGCTTGGCGTATCCATGTCGAGGGCAAAACCTTCGGCATAAGGGTTAGGATAAGCGACCGCACGGAATGCGATGCTTGGTCCTGTTTCCTCTTCGAATATACCACGTGTAGCACCCGGAGCAGTAACCAATTCAGCTTCGCCGAACGGAGACCAAACACCTGATGTCATGACTGCGACGCGAACCGCATATTGTCCTCCAGGAATATAACCCGGAACGTTGCTGAAACTGAAGTAGTGCGACGTACGGTCTACGATGATCGTAGTAAACGGAGCTACCGCAAGAGTCAACTCAAAACGATATGAAGTCGCACGGTTCATACTGACCGTATTGAACAACATAGTCGTGCTTGTAGCAGTACCAGGGTTCGTAATTACAGGAACCGCAGGCGTACTCACCTGACATGGTGCTCCATAACCTGAATATGTCGTGCTGTTTCCGGTTTTCAACGCCACCTCAACAGTGTACGTTGTGCCGTAAACATAAGTGCTCAACATAGTAAGAGAGAACCAATGTGTAACGCGATCCAATGTCTGAACCTGGTTAGGCGCAGTCGGGTCAGTGATGTTCGTGATACGGAAACGATATCCGGTCACACCTTGCAAGCTAGTCGTTGCGATTAGCGTAGAAATGCTTGGCAACGTCACACCACATTGTGATGGCGTTACTGAAGCAGCACCTCCGGCGTCAAGCACCGCTGGCGTAGAGACCAAACATGATGGCCCGTAATAGTTGAGCCAGATTCCGTTGCGACGAACCATTACCGAAATCGAATACGTCGTAGCGTAATCGTAAGTGGCAAGAGCTGTCAATTGGAAGTTTGGTTGTGTACGATCGATTGTCTGAACCGCGTTCGTTGTCGTGTTCACGACTCTGAAACGGTATCCGTCAACCGGTGCAGGGAAACTGACCGCCCCGATGGCCGAGTTGATCGCTGCAAGTGTAGTTCCACATTGTGAAGCCAATACTTGAGACATGATCTGGCTGCCTTCGTCGATTGTTCCGTTACAGTTGTCATCGACTCCGTTGTAAGGAACTTCGGCGTGGCCTGGGTTGATTGCAGCGACACTGTCGTTACAGTCACCGCCAACAACAGCGTATCCTGTCGGAGGCGTCGTTGCACTTGTTGCACACATTAAAACCTGAGAACCTGTTCCGTAGCCGTCAAAATCAGCATCTACGTAGAAATCATAATATTGATTAACAGTGACCGTCACCGTGTTGCTTACCGTTGAACAAGTACCTCCTCCCGTAACCGTAGCCGAGTAAGAAGATGTTGCGGTTGGCTTCGCATAAACAGTGGCAACCTTTGTTCCTGCCACATAAGCGTTAGTCGCAGCGGCATTAGTATACAACCCGGCTGCAGGAGACCAAACATAGTTGGACGTACCTCCGGTAATATTAATGTTATAATCCTCAAACTCTCCGTACTGGGATTCTCCCAAACAGAAAGCTGACGCAGTTGGAGCACTACTAAATCTTGAGCCTACACGCATACGAGTAACACCGTTAAGCGCCGAAATTGGAATCGTAATGTTACCTGTCGCCGCGGTGGTACCGAATACAGCAGTAGTCGTAACAAATACACTTTCTGATGCAGTAAATTGACCGTCTTGGTTCAAATCTACCCAAACCCTAAATATTTGGGCGTAGGTGCTGCTGATACCTAAAGATGTAAATGACACTGGAGTAGCAACACCAGCAGTCACGTTGGCTGTCAACGTATTGTAATACGTGTAGTCAGTTGGAGTATCGCCCGTGGAATTATTGATTCCCCCGAATGTAAAGTTTGCGATATAATCACCACTGGCCGAAGCTGTACTCATCGATGGCGTACAGTAAGATGCATTATTGATGACACCTCCAGTTGCAGTCAACGCAACTGCAGCATCACCTGCACACATCGTTACGCTTGTAGGCGTGACCGATACTGCCGATGGCAAACCAACAACCGTAAACACAGCGGTTACAGGAGTTCCTGCACATCCATTCGCTTTTGGAGTAATGGTTAGCGTCGCAGAACCGGAAATAGCCGTAAACGAAGGAATAGACGTTACGTTAGTTTGATTCGCCAATCCGATTGACGCACCTCCCGTTATGTCAAATGTGACACCGCTTGGTGTTCCAACCAAAGCGATTACTGGCGTAGCAGATCCGGTACAAACTGATTGAGCCGCCGGAGCAGTAGCAGTTGGAGTCGGATTAACAAGAACCGCAACTGATTCGCTAATTACGGCATCGCCGCAAGAAGGTGTAACAACCACATCATAGTTTCCAGATACTGCTGGAAGTGCAGCAGTAAGCGTAAGCGTTGAAGTAGTTGCAGACGCGTTACCTGCGATGTTTACTCCACCCTTGCGCCACTGGTAAGTTAAACCTGGACCCATTGCAACGACATTCAACGTCACGGTTTCTCCCTGACATTTAGTTGATGCTACCGGCTGCGTCGTGATCGAAGCTCCCGATTGGATGGTTACCGATGTAGAAGCCGTACTTGAACAACCTGCGGCCGTTGTTACGACAACGTTATACGTAGTGTTCTGGGTTGGGTTGACAACAGGGTTGGCCACTGAAGAAGTGAATCCTGCCGGAATCGAAGTCCACGCATAAGTGAACACCGGAGTGTTACCCGGCGTAAAGCGGTACACTGTGTTCGTGGCAGGCTTCGTAGCGATGTTAGTTACAGCCGAAGTACTGCTTACTGCCGTAGCAGGAACAGTTGTCACGTTCAAATAACTTCCATTGCCGTTTCCAGTCGCAGCTCCAATACCGATTGAAGCACTTCCAGAGTTCACAGCACCAGCCTCTGATCTGTAAGCGAATTCTACGACATTTGTCGTTTCATACAACTTAACCTGGAAACTGATAACCGCAGAAGATGAATTATAGTTCCATTCCCAATTTCTCCATTCAGCCGTGAGTACACGGTTCGGAGCTGTTCCAGAAACTTCATAACCAGCGAAAGATCCTCCTGTAGCTCTTCCATCCATATCGTCCCAAAGTGGAGCGATTATAGGTCTGGAAGTTGCATTTGCAGTTGAAAAGTTATTCGTTGTCAATGACGAAGCTGATGTATTGAACGATATTAGACCGTTTGAATCCATTTTGAATTGGGTGTAATCCAAACCGCCATAGTTGAACGTAAAGCCAATCGGCAATGTTCCACTAACTGCAGTGTCGGTCAATATAGCCGGAACTGTTGTCGCGCCTGCGCTCACTTCGTTGTAAGCTGCAGTCGTAGACGTAAAGACATAAGACGTTACCGGTCCGGTTACGAAAGGAATTCCGCCTTTTGCTTCCAATTGTACTGGCGCTCCTACGCAAATTAACGAAGGTGTTGCAGTTGCAACAGGCGAAACATTAGGATTTACGGTAACGACAACAGTCGAACTAGATGTACAACCGTTTACGTCAGTACCTGTAACAGTATATGTAGTGGTAGCACTTGGATTAGCAGAAACAGTTGCTCCTGTAGTCGCTGACAAACCAGTTGCCGGTGACCATGAGTATGAAACCGCTCCACCAGCCGTAAGGGTTACGGCAGAACCACCTGGATTACAAATCGCAGCCGACGAAGGCGTCACTGTGATCGTAGGACGTGTAACCGTAACAGTAGCAGCGTCTGATTCTACGTTTCCACAAGGAGACGTTCCGTTTACGAACAATTTGTACATGTAAGCACCAAGCGGCGTAGAAACACCATTAGTGACGATCAATTGGTTTGTAGTATTCCCTGAGTAGGAAACCCCAACCGGAGTGTTGTTCGCAACATCAACATATGATGTCCCATTGAAATACTTCCATTGAAGCGAAGACACAGTACCCGAAACTTCAGCCGTCAAAGTAGTGGCCTGTCCTGTAGAACAAGCGATAGCCGATGATGGGTTAGATGTAACAGACACAGCGCTGTTCACAGTCAAGATTGCAGCATTCGAATAGACAGGTTCCCCAAAGCCGGTAACCACAGCACGAAACTGCCATCCTGAGTTTGGTACGGAAAGACCCGAAACCGTCAATTGATTCGTGTTCGAACCTGAGTAAGAAACACCACCAACAGTTACGTCATTGATAGGCAACCATGAAGACGTTTGGAAAACTTCCCATGAGTAGTCAGTAACCGAACCCGTTGCTACAACATTGAATACCGCAGTATCCAAGCCTGGGCTACAAAGTGTAACCGATGTAGGATCTGTTTCGATTCCTGTGTCGCCAACTAGTAAAGTAGCGCCGTTAGTCTCAACATTTGCACATGGACTGGTTGCGAAAACGATCGCTCGGAACATAACGTCGTTCAACGTGTCCGGGGTATCGTGGATAGTTAGCGTCGCAGTCATAGTGCCTTCATAAGTAGCACTTTCGGCAATGTTCACGTAGTTATCGCCACCATCTTCTGAAATTTGCCACTGGTAACCAGTAACAGGACCTGTAGCAACAACCGAGAACGTAACATCGTCTCCGGTCACAGCTGTTTGGTTTTCAGGATTTGTCGATGAAACCGGCGAATTAACTGTAATTGGAGTTGAAACGGTAGTCGTACAACCATTATCGGTGACGCTGTAGGTTATTGTCGTAGTACCACTGGCATTTGCAGTAACCAAACCACCTGTGCTTACTGAAGCGATAGCCGGATCAGTTGCGCCCCAAGTTCCCCCAGGAGAAGTGTTTCCTAACTGGATGGTTCCGTTGACACAAAGTGAAGCGTTACCGTTTGTGATTGGGTTTACAATCGGCATAGGGTTAACGATCATGTTTGATGAACTCACTCCTGTTCCAAGAGTAGCGGTCACTGAAATTGGTCCCGCAGTAATTCCTGCTGGAGTAACGGCAGTAATGGTAGAGTTGTTTACGACTGCAAACGATTGGGCAGCCGTACCGTTAAACGAAACCGCAGTAGCACCATTGAATGATGTTCCTGTGATAGTAACCGTTGTTCCTCCGCCTTGACAAACTGTCGAAGGGGTAAAACTAGTTACCGATGTCGGAGCCTCGCTCACATTGAAATCGTCGAATGCCATATACCATGGAGTCGACGATGCCTGATTGCCTCGGATACCAAAATAATAAGTACCGTCAGCTGTAGGCGTAAATGTTCTTGTAACCAAAACGTATGGCTGAATAGCGATGGTTCCGGTTCCAGGAGCTACGTAGGTTGTACCAACTTGTGTTGCACCTGTTGGCGATTGCGAAGAGTTGACGAAGATATCGGTGTTGTATCCTGTATATCCGTCACCCTGAGCATAGAACGAGAAGTTATATGCTTTTCCTGCCTGAAGCGCGAAGCCCGGAGTCCAAAGGAATGCGTTAGTAGATGAATACGCGTAACGAGCGTAATTCGCGCCTGAACGTGGTGTATTGTAAGTCGTCGCATTCGAGGTAGACCATTTTGGAGCATCGGTGAACCAACAGTTAGGGAAAATTTGCGTCCCCAATGTTGTCATTGCGTCAAAATTCTCGGTCCATGGCAATGTAGCGATTGGAACACAAACCGTAGTAAAGCTTACGAGCGTTGTCCAGAAACTGTTATCAGTTCCTCCACACGAAGTTCTGATATACGCGTTATAAGTTGTACCACCATTTAAAGTATTGACCAAAGCTGAAGTAGTACCTGCTGGTACCGTTCCGCTTGCCGCCAATCCGGCAGCTCCACTTCCTGCAGCGCCTGAAGTCCTGATTTCGTAGGCATAACTTACAGGAGTTCCCTGAGTTGGTGCAGTCCAGTTCAACGTGATTCCCGTAGTCGTCGGCAATGTAGCTGTAACGGCTGTTGGAGGGAAACATGTCGGGATAACTTCCCAAGAGATATTATCCAAGTAGATCGTAGTATATGTCGAAGTATTCAAATGCTTAAAGGCAATGAGTTTGTTCGAACCTGCATATGACGCGAATGACAACGTAAATTCTTGCCAATCAGTAGTAACGTCAACTGTTTGGATAGCCGTAAACACTGCGTTCGAACCCGTGCCCGTAACAGTACCTACAATAACATCCTGACTAGCCGTACCATTTCTTGCCCTGAAACGCAATTGGTGTGTCCCTGCGTTCAAGTTTGACAAATACGGAGAAACCAGTATCACCTCATCTGTCGTCTCAATACCTGAATTATAAAGGTTGACACCATTTGGAGCACTAAAGTTTGTCGTGACCGTATTTACCGTAGCAAATTGAAGATTTGTACTCGTTCCACGAATGATTTTGCTCCAACACGCCGGCAAAGCAGGAGTTGTCACAGAATCGAAATTCTCGCTGAATGTTGTAACCGGTGCGCAGTACGTTGCGAACGAAGTCGCTGACGACCAAGCACTCGAATCAGATCCGCTACAAACCGAACGAACCCAGAAGTAATATGTAGTGGTTTCAGCCAAAGCCGAAACATTCACTGAAACTACTCCGGCGGCTGTTGTTCCTGTTGCAGGAGTCGCAGCTGTTGGCGCAGTAGCCGACGTTGACAGATAATATTCGTATCCTGATGAGGGAGCTGGAGTAGCTGCCGTCCAAGATAGTGTCGCACTATTGTTAGTTACATTCGAAACCGCCAGGGCAGTTGGAGCGAAACAGGTCGGAGCGGTAATTATGTTAAGCGTGTAATCCTCATATTCACCGTAAGGTGCAGGACCGCAGGCCGTAATTACCCCCAATTCGCTTAACGCAACTCGCATGCGGAAACTTCCCAAAGCCTGAACTGCTGGAATTGTATATGTTCCAGAGAAGTTGGCTGTATAACTTGAAGTCGCCACAAGAGTTTCGTTTGCATCGGCGAAGTCCAAATCATTGTTCCAGTCAACCCACACATAGAAATAATTCGTTCCCGAAGATGGAGTAACTGAAAAATTAACCGTTTGTCCAGGATAAGCCGAAGCAGCAACCGAAGCGCTGTAATTCGTATATCCATTCGTACCCGCAACACTTGTGTTGTTGATATTTCCGATTGCATTCGTTACCGAAACATTTGTAATATAGTAGCTAGAAGACGTTGTCAATCCTACAGGAATACAATATCCCGTGTAGAATGTAGCGCCTGATGACCAAGTGCTGTTTCCTGAACCTGCACAATTTGAACGCACATAAACGGTGTATGACGTATTCGGAGTAAGTCCAGCAGCAGTCGCAGTAGTAATTCCCGCAGCAACCGAACCATTCGTAACGAATCCTGTAGCACCACTTTCAGGAGCTCCTGACGTACGTACTTCAAAGTCATAACCATTACTTGGAGCCTGAGCTGGCGCCGTCCATGAGAATGTTGCGCTGGAAGTTGTCAAACCAGTTACAGTAAGACCGGTGACAGGCACGCATGCAGGCGGCGCGACTACGTTAAAAATATAGTCTTCATATTCTCCGTACGGAGAAACACCGCATGATGTGATCACTCCTACTCCACTGTTGGCAACCCTCATTCTGTGAGCTCCCAAACTAGCAGTAGCGGGAATTGTAATCGTCCCCGAGTAAGTAGCTGCATAAGATGTAGTTGCAACAAGTGTTTCACCCGCGTCAGCGAAATCGAAGTCATTGTTCCAGTCAACCCAAACATAGAAATAGCTTGAACTTGTGGAAGTCGCCATCGAAACCGATGCTGTACTTCCTGCATAACCACTAGCTGATTGAGCAGTAAAATCGCTGTATCCGCCAGTACCTGCAACCGAAGTATTGTTCAAAGTCGTGTTATAACCCGCAACAGTCACATTCGTGAGGTAATATGATGAGGATGTCGTTAGCCCTGAACCTATACAATATCCAGTATAAAGAGTCGATGACGAGCTCCAAGCGCTGAATTCCGTCGTTCCGCAATGCGAACGAACGTAAACCGCGTAGGTCGTGTTAGGCGTCAAATCAACTATTGAAGCAGTCAAGACTCCCGCTCCGGTAGACCCGGCAACGAACAAACCTGTTGGACCGCTTCCGGCATTGCCCGAAGAACGCACTTCGTACTCATAGCCCAAAGAGGGAGCCGGCGTTGGGGCCGTCCACGATAAAGTTGCTGTCGACGTCGATGTAACCGCAGCTGTTAAGCCATTCGGAACAAAACAACTTGGCAAAGCACCGTCAAATTCATCGGCACCCATATCAGGAGCAGTCGCGCCACCGAATGTTGAACCCGCAGGTCCTGGTCTTGAATCGCCGTCGATATCGACCGCTACGCCTGTAGCAGATGCAGTCGCCCCACCGGATTCGAGTGTAGAAACCGTACCTGCAACAATGTGCATATCAGTAGCAGATACGAAAGCCGGGCTCACAGATACCGAATTCAAATCCTTACCTGTCGCCGATTGCCAATCAGAAAGCGAAGTACGAGCTACACCACCGTAATAACCTACCTTACCCGTCGGGATATAGTAGTCGTTATTGTTAACTGCCGCGCCAGATAAAACACCGGTACCACCAGTGTAAACACCCAAAGCATTCGTACTGGCAATCGAGTTAACGATGATGTTATTTCTAAATGATGACAAAGTCGCCGAAGCAGAACTCAGAAGCACAGCAACTGACGAAGGGTTCGTTGTTGTTCCTGTTGAATTTGCCGTCTTCAATACAATTGTATTGTGATCGATTGCATAATTGGTAATAGCGGAACTACAATAAATTCCATAATTAACAAATGCAGCTGTGTATGATTGACTATAATTTGAGGCAACCATATCACGCATGACATTGTTTTGGATGTACCCGAGCGTATTTCCAGTAGCCGACGAAATATACACGCCTGCTGCCATATAGCCTCCTGTTGAAGGCTGCGAAAAGTCGTGCATGTTGTTTCGGCGAATAGCTATACCGAAATTTCCTGCCGCTACTTCTACCCCGCATGTTATCGAAGAATATCCTGTTGTACCATAATCGCCCCCGCGCATGTCGTTCAGTTCTACGAGTGCTGCACCTGTTGTAGCAGCCGTGTAAGCAACGAAAACGCAAGATCTACCGATATTTTCAGCAGAAACAGAACTTCCAAATGTATTACTGCGGACGACCGTACCAGTATTGGGATACGTTGAACTCGAACCATTTGCATAAACGCCATAATAGGCTCGCGTAAACAAATTGTTCTCAATAACAGTATTCAAACTGCTATAAGCGCCTGTAGTCATCGATGTCGAACTATAATTTGACATGTTGATACCATAACTGACCGTAGTACTGATAGCAGTACTTCTTCCTCCAATAATAACACAATTTTTCACGGAGTTGTTGTCGGCACCATCTGCTCCCGTCGTACTGTTCGAAGACAAACGAACAGCAGCCGTTCCGGTAGTTGTATTGGTAGCGACTGCAATTGTAAGGTTACGCGTTCCGGCCGTAGCAGGGTCGTCACCGTCAATCGTCACGTTGTCGGCGCCACTCAATTCAATCACTCCTCGCGAAGCGGTTGGCGTAGCGGCTGAATTGATCGTGAAGTTTCCTCCTGAAGGACGAATCAAGATACTCGTGTAGCTCGAAGGCGAATTACTTCGCAATAATGCCACAGTCGCAGCAGGCTCGGTAGTGTTACCGGTAATCGCTACTGTGATCGCACCTTGGTGAGTTCCCGCATTGATCGCCGTAAATGCAGCGTTCAATGTGGTGTAAGCAGTCGGTCCCGCAGCTCCTGCTGTCGCGGTTACCGAAACCTGAGCCATCAAGTGTCCGCCTGTCAAGAACAGGAAAGCCACCATCAAATTCGTGAACCATTTTTTCATGGTTCCGGAAGAATGCCAAGGCGGAGCGCCCGTCGATTCTCCCACATTTTCAGTCCGTGCATTTCTGCTACGATCCGAACAATTGTAGTTTACAATCATAAATAAAAAATTGGGTTTAAAATAAATTACGTGATGGTTGGAGTGCACATGAGATATATGCGCACGAAAAATCCTTCGGAACGTACGAAAGATTTTTGAGTGGAGAATAATGCTTGCCGCTAAATAAAATTTAACATAGGGTTAAGAAATAAAAAAAAGATAAAAAAAACCGGCAGCGCATTCCCTAAATAGCGCTGCCGGCGTAATTTTTTTAATAAACAATCTTTTTGCTGACGGTAACGTTGTCAACTGAAGTAACTTGTATAATCAACACCTGCTCCGCAGCTCCTAAATTGGAGATTTGCGTTTCAGTGCTCTGAACACCTTTTTTCTCGAGGATCAAACGACCGCGAGTATCAAAAATCTTCACATCTTCCATCGTCATATTACCTGTGTTGATGTAAATCGTACCATTATTTTTATAGACGACAACCGAGTTTTCGTTAAATACCGGAGCACTCAATTGTTGGTTGTTGTACACGATCACGAAACGGTTTTGGAATTCTCCTGCTGTTGTCGTAAAAGTATATGGACCTGCCTTAAGATCATGGGTCACATCCAACACGAGGTCTTTCAAATAAATATCTTGATTCTCATTCAGGAACAAACCGTCAAAGTCAGGCATCGTGATCGTGTATTCACCAGCGTTGTTTGCTTTATAACCCAACGGCACTTGGTCGTTGTTATCGAAAGGCAACGCACGACCCTGGATCGCTAATTTATTTGTTTCCACTATCGAATACAAATAAACAGGGTTCGAAGAGCCCAAAACGGCACCGTCAAAGTCTCTGTCCATTCCGTACGTACCGTTTGTCACATATCCGACAAGACTTTGGCTGAAAGCGCCTCCGGCATTGGTTATGTTAAGCCAGATACGGTTTCTCTCAAGTTCCAACTCAACAGGAGCGACTGTCTTCGAGAAATCCAGATCAGCTGAAGCCGGTCGGTAGAAATTGTCGTTGAAACCGGCCAAACGCATTCCGTTGTTATACGTGATGCTTCCGGCACTCGCAATCGTCGCGAAGAAACCATTGCCCGCAGCGATATTTTTAGTCGGCGCATTCGTATTTGCGCTACCGCTTGCTACGGCCGCCGTACCTCCCAAAAGGTTATAACTCGCGTAGTTGCTATTGCTGTAAACCTGGCTCGAGATTGGCGCGTTGTGCGTCCAGAAATACAAGGTTCCGCCAAGTTCCGTGTTCGCCGGATTCGAAAGGAATAGGTTCGCATCGAGAGCCGATGGATACGGATTACCCAACAAATTCAAGTTACTCAAGCCTGAAGGCGCAACCGCCATGTTGATTACACCATTATTCGCAGGCCCCATATTAAAGAACAACGGACAAGCTGTCGGAACTGCACTCCAACCAGCAGGAGCGCGCATGATATATCCTTTTCCGGCAGTCATTACGGCCGCGCCGTTCATGATGGTCACGAAAGCATTCGTATTGACGTTCCATTCGTGGTACTTATCGAATCTCGTTAGAGGCGAAAGACCGAACAACGTTTGTGGAGATGCAAGTGGCGAAGACCAATATGTGTAATCGTAGGTCGACATTGGCGTCGTAATTCTCTTATAAGTTATCGCACCGGTATTTACCGCCGCGTCATTCACCTGTACCAAACTCGCGTTGTTCTCGAACGTAAGTGAACCGCCTGTGACGCTCACCCCGTTTTGGACGATCAACGAATGTCCCGGATTGAAAGTGACGCTGCCTGCCGTGACCAACACGCTACAACCTTGAACGTCGGCTGAAGATGCGTAGTTACCTGAGAACACGAGTCTTTTTCCTGCAGTCGGAGGCCCGTTCGTCCACGTTGCACCGTTCCATGTCGCAGTCGTAACCGTCAAGGTCACGTAATTGGTATAAGTCGTACACGTTCCGTTCGTGATCTGAGCACGAATGTATGTCGTAGCATTCACGGCACCGATCATAGCCGGCGTCAACGTGGTCGCACCTGCCGATCCTGCGATATTCGTAGGAGTAGTGAACGCCGAGTCGGCCGATGATTGCCATGTAGTGATCGTGCCACTTTGCCCCGTCAGGACGATAGCCGCAGCCGTTCCGCTACATAGGTTCTGGTCGGCACTGATCGTTCCCGCAACAATTGGCGTAACGGTAACCGTTTGAGTCGTATTGGTAGAACATACCGGCGATGGCGTACTTGCACTCGCAGTATAGGTTTGTGTAGCCGACGGCAATGCGTATACGACGTTGGTTCCGCCTCCTGTATAAGCAACGGTCGCCGCCGCATTGGTGTAAAGACCTGTAGTCGGTGCCCATGTGATGGCCGATGTCGCACTTCCCGAAACCAGGAAGTTATCTATAGCCCAGCCCCAGCCCCAGCTCGCAACCCATTTGAAACGGATCTTGATGTTGGTCTGGCCCAAATATGGACCAAGGTCAAATACGACCTGGTTGAAATTCGTAGGCGTTCCTTGCGCGACAGTCGTGTATACGAGACCCGGAAGCTGTACATATGCTCCGCCGCCATTCGTCGAAATTTCGACAGTAGCGGTACTTGGTGTCCAAGGACGATAGAAGTGCCAGAAGCTCAATGATGCCGAGGTGAATCCCGCCAAACTGAATGCCGGAGAAATAAGTTCCACATTCGTGTTCGTGCCGCTTCCTTGTAAATCGGAATCCGAGAACATGAATGAAGATGCGTCGTTACTATGGAAAATCGTAGTTCCCCAGCTCGGTCCCGTCGCATCGAATCCGTCAGGGTGAATCGTCCATGTCGGACCAGCCGTGTTTCCACCTGTACTCGTATTGACTGTTGTCCATGTCGGTGCACCGCTGTTGAAATTCTCCGACAAAATCGGAAGACCTGAAACAACACCACCACTGGCCGTAAGCTGTAGAGCCGGACCTGTCTGGCAAACCGTTCCACCTGTCGGAGTAGTCGTGATCGTAATAGGTGTCGGCAATGCATTGGCGACATATGTATATTGTGCCGTATTGACACTGAACGCGCCACTTGTTTGCGTCGCTGTCAGCGTGTACGTTACTGTTGAACCCGTGTTGAATGTATAACCTGAAGCAGCAGTTCCGGTTACACCACCGGCAGGGCTCCATGTAAATGTATTGTAGTCAGACAGACCAGCCGTGATCGTTACCAACGGGCTGTTCGTGCTGGCGCATTGTGTCGTGGTACTCGTGCTTAACGTCAAAGCAGGCGGAGGCACAACTACCTTGAAGCTGTAATCCTCGAGTTCGCCACGCGTGGTTGTTCCACCGTAAGCACATGGAGACGGGCTTGTTGCCCAATAATCGGCCATTACGCGCATTCTCTTTGTTCCAAGCGGCGCACCTGCAGGAACGGTAAACGCTCCGGTAACAGGTGATGTTCCGATGTAAGCCGCAGTATTGAACATTCTTTCAGCCGTCGTGAACGTTCCGTCGTTATCCCAGTCAACCCAAATGGCAACACCTACTCCACCGGCAATACCAGGTGTAGCATCGCCATCGTCAAGACCGATCGAGAAGTTAAGGTTTCCGCCTTGGCTCTCGATCACACTGAAAGCTGTATAGTCAGCAAAACCGGGAGATGTCCAAGCCGATGAATTGTTGATGTTCTGTACCGCGTTCGTCGTAGTTACGTTACTGATGTAAGCCGTACCCAACGTACTCGTCGGGAAACAATATGGCGGCAAGACCGGAGTCGTGAAGCAATATGCCACTGACCACGCGCTGTAATCGCCACCGTTACAATTTCCTCTAACCCAGAAACAGTAGTTCGTATTTCCGTTCAAACCGTTCAACGTAACAACCGTAGTCCCGGCCGAAGTCGTTCCCGTTGGCGTAGTCCCGTTAACCGGAGGCGTAGCTGAAGTCGCCAAATAATATGCATAACCACCGGCAGGCGCAGGAGTCGGCGCAGTCCATGTAAGTGTAGCCGAAGTCGCCGATACGGCAGTCGTAGCAACGCCTGAAGGCTGCTTACAAATACCTTCAACGATTTGGATATCGTCCAGGAAGATTTTACCCATGTTCGCAGCCGAATACGCCTGGAAACCGAAGTAGTAAACACCTGTGGTCGGCACAAAGAAGTTCACGAAATTCATCTGGCCCGTATGCTTGATGTTCGGATGATCGTCAAGAACCGTCGTCATCGACGTATTGAACGGGCTCGTTCCGTAAGCCACTTTCAATTTATTGGTAAGGAACGAGAAGTTCGTCGATCCACCATAATAATAAGACAATTGATATGTCGTTCCCGCAGTAAGTTGTACGCCGCGAGTATAGAACCAAGCGTTCGCAGCGATAGACGGATGCGCGCTGTATTCCATGTGCTCGTCAGGGAAACCATCGACCGGAGACGCGACGTTCGTCGAGTACCAGTTGTTCGCAGTTCCCGCATTCTGGATCGAGTGACAAGGCTGGATCGCAGGAGCGGTATAGTTATAGATCGGATCAACCGAACTGAATTCTTCAAAGTAATTCAAGTAATCGCCCGTCACGCCGCTACACAAAGTCGTAACCGTCGTGTTGGCCAAAGTCCAGGCACTGAAAGAACCACCGCAATCAGAACGCACCCATACATAATAAGTAGTGTTGCCGTTCATGGTCGTGATCGTAGCCGAAGTCGTAGGCGCGTCAATTGGCGCAGTCGGAACTGTCGGGTTAGCAGGAGGTGTTCCCGCAGTAGTAGTAAAATAATATTCGTAACCGTTAGCAGGCGGTGTTGATGGCGCTGTCCAAGTGACTGTTGCACCGTTTCCTGTAGTCGTGTTTGGTGTTATGGTAACCGCTGAAGGCGCGACGCAACTTACCGGCGTCCATCGGAAAGTACGGTAAGCCGCTACTGGAATTCTGTTTGCACCACTCCTAATGTTTGCTGTATGAGTATTCAAGGTTCCGGAAAGAAAACTTGCACTCGCAACCCATGTCGGACTTGTTGTGACCACACCGTCAGATGATGTCCAAAAATTATTAAAGTCCCCATTCGTGGAACCACGTAATCCAAGTTGTCCCGGAATATTTGCACCAAAAGCATTAGATAAAATCGTATCAAAGTGCACCTCAACGACATTAGATCCTTCGTATAACCAAATTTGGAATGTTATACTTCCCGTATCGCCACCAGTCCCATCATATCGTCGAGCCTCGCGATATTCAACTTTAAAAATTCGATTTCCTACACCACCTGATGTATCCAAAAAATATGAAACATCATTTATCTGAGGAGAACCACCAGCTGCAACAATCCACCAGTTAAACGAATATCCTATTGAACCCGAATACGCTTCAGCACTAGAAATATGAGTGTAATTTGTAGCAGAAGGCGCAGTAGCTCCGAAAGTTATAAACCCGTTTGAAGAAATGTTCGCGGTAGTTTGCGAAATCCCATTAAACAAAAACGGAAATCCAATCGAAACTGGAGTCGCAGTCACCGCATCATTCCAACCAACTCCTGTGTGAATGTGAGTTTTGGTCGCGGGATTCAGAAATGGATAAGTTGCAAAGCCAGCAACTTGAGCTTTTGAGTAAGCAGCTACCTGAGCATTAGCTGAAAAGTTCGCAGCAAGCAACAATGCACCGACTACAAACAAAAGGTTGCGGAATGCTCTAGTAGGGAAAGCATTTCCAGCGTGTCGTAAAGTTTTGGTCATAAATAGTATTTTTAGGGAAACGTGGTATTTAAACTATTCGTTTTTCTAGCCGCCCTTGGAGTTCATTCATCAAAGAATTTTCAATGAATTAACGATTAGGCAACGCAATAGCGGATAAATTTACACTAAAACTTGGTATAATATAATCCGGCAAATATAATTTCGTCAGTTTATCGATAAACGGTATGTATAATCGACATAATACACGTTTTCAGAGTGTAATACACTGAATTACGCGTTTTATTGAAAGATTTCTTACAACAGTTAAGGCCGTTAAAATGCATTTCAAATTTAAACAAAATATAATGTGACCAACTTGGGCAACATATATTTTATCAACATTCCAATTTGATTTATAAGCATTTACGGGAACAGGTTAATATTGGTTTAGCGAAACGTAACTTACAGTGTCGGATGTTAAAAAATTGAAGCATCAGAAACAAAAAAAACCTTCCTGCCACGGAAGGTTTCATCCAACTAACTTAACCTAAAAAATTATAAATAAATATTTAACCTTTATGCGATGTTGTTCTCGTACTGCATTGCTTTTTTAAGCAAAGTGCGGCTCAAGATACGGTTTGGAGTCATACCGCAGTTGATCAATTGTTTCTTTGCGGTAGTCGCCGTAGAAGTTCCATTTGTCGCTGATGGAGTAGCTTGTTTTGAACCCATGAACCAAATCACCAACTCCATTTGTGAAGTCGTAGTGTTTTGCTCGGCAACCGCTTGATTTGAAACTGAAACATTTTCGATTGCAGAAACTTCGATGTTCGCTTCAGTTTGTGCATTCTGTCCGAAAACTCCTGAACAGCTCATCAACAAGAACACAAGAACAAAGAACACACGCATTGCAGTAGCGTCGGCGGTGTTGTTCAAGATGTTTTGACGATTAACTAGTGAATTCAGGTTTTTCATTTTGGTTGTTTTTTTATTTCTTATCAACAAGTCAAAACTACGGCAACAACCAACCGTCAGGAAATAATTTCGATAAACTGCCCAAAAACTCGTTTAAGCCTGCATTTCGTCGATTCGTGCGATTTTAACCCGACGAAACGTGTTTTTCACCGAACGAAAAAGCGACTATAAAACCACCAATGCCAGTAAAATCAACCGCTTACGAAACAAATGCGCATAAAAAAAGCCCTTCCGTTGCTGGAAGGGCTTTCTGTTTGATTCGGCTTTGGATTAGTTCACCACCTTTTTGGTGATTTCCTGATCTTCGGTCGAGAATATCTTGAACAGCAACACCTGATTGGCTTCGGTCACGTTGAACCTGGCCTCAGATGCGTTGATGTCTTTGATCGTCGCAAGCAAGCGTCCGTTGATGTCATATACTTTAATGGATGCCATCGTGATGTTTCCGCTGTTGACTACGAAACCTTTGTCGTCCTTGTAAACCACGACCGAGTTCGCATTGAAAACAGGATTGTGGACTGCCAACGAATTTTCGTAGATCACTTCGAAACGAGAGTTGAATGTCCCGATTTCCGACGCGAAATTATAAGCGCCCGATTTCAGATCGTGGACGGCATTCGTCACGTTATCTCTCAAGTAAATATCCTGATCGCCCAGGAACAAACCGTCAACGTGGTCGATCGCGATTGCATATTGCCCTGCGGCAGTCGCCTTGAAGCCCATCGGCACGACATCGGCAGCCACGAATGGAAGCGGACGGCCTTGGATGGCATAACGCTCGGTGTCGATAAGCGAGTAGAACTCGACCGCTCCGTCGTTGATGAATTTACCGTCGATGCTAAAGTCGATTCCCATCGTGGAACCAGTGATATAACCGACCAACGTTTGGCTGTATGCGCCCGACGTATTCGTAGCATTAAGCCAGATACGGTTTCTCTCGATATCCTGAGCCGCGCGGAAGAACTGGTTAGCGTTGTCGCCGACGCGTTGCCCGTTGTTGAAAGTCACGCTGCTTCCCGTTGCCGAAGCCTCGACGAAGAAACCTTGACCTGTTCGGATGATTCCGTTCGGATCGAAAACCTGTGATTCTCCGTTGTTCACGAATCCACCGCCCGATGTCCAAGAAGAATAACTTGGGCTAAGCGTGTTGTTCGTTTTTCTCCAGAAGTAAAGCGTACCTGTAATATCGTCTTCGTTGTCGGCCACGAAAGTGTTCATGTCGATCGCCGACGGATACGGGTTACCGACCGCGTTGAAACGCAATCCTGCGCCACCGTTCGTCAAAGCGATAGTCGCGTTACCGTTGTGCGGCTCACCCGTGAACGAACCGTTCCAAACTGTCGGAGTCGTTGGGTGGTTGTTCGGCATCCTGATCAGGTAACCTTGCGCCTCATTGAACGTCGTCGTGCCCGGAGACGCGATCGTGTTGTATTGGTCGGCCAACGTGTTGTATGTGTAGAAACGTGTTGCAAGCGTAGCCGGTGAGAAGGTCACCAAGTTCTGATTTGCAACCGGAGACGACCAAAGTGTATAATCCTGGCGCATCAAGGCTGAGCTCGTGCGTTTCACGGTGATGTTTCCTGTATTGTTGACATCGAGTATCTGGATCAGGTTCGCATTGTTCTGAACCGTGAATGTTCCCTGAGAAGCGATCGCACCTACGACAAGGAAGTCGAAGTTCGATTGCAACGTCAATGTAGTTCCCGATTGCAACGTAAGCGTGTTCGCCTCGGCATCGGCACCGATGATCGGCTGGTTCGTCGTAACCGGAATCGTAACGTTCACGACACTCGTCGGAACAGCGCCGCAAGACCAGTTGCCTGCATCATGCCAAGACGTTCCGTTCGTTCCTGTCCAAACCGAGTTCACATCGACTGTGATCGTCGCCGACGTCGAGTAAGCCACGGCACAAACGCCGCTTGAAATCACCGCACGGTATGAGGTCGTAACCGTCAAGTTCGTAAATGTCAATGACGTCGTCGTGTTCGCGATCGGAGTTCCTGCAGTCGCGAAGTTGTTCGTAGACGATTCCCATCCTGTGATGGTTCCCGAATAACCTGAAAGCGAAAGGGTTCCCGCATTGTTGCCTGAGCAAACCGAAGCCGAATCTGAAACCGTTCCACCAACCGCAGCCGGGTTGACCGTAATGGTTGCGACCGACGATGTTGCCGATGCACAAGATCCGCTTTGGACGATCGCTCTATATGATGTGGTTTGCGTCGCGGCAGCACCGGTAACCGCACCGGTAACGACCGCATTTAAATTTGCAGTTCCAGCCCAAGTTGCCGAAGCAGCAGTTTGCGCAAAAGAAAAGGCCGTCGTCAACATCATTAAAATTCCAATCGCCGCCTGAGCAACGTTGAATTTCTTCCCAAAAACAAACCCGGAATTTAGAGAATCAAGTAATCTTCTTTTCATAAAGTCGATATAAAAAATTAGGTAAACCTTTGTAATAAAGTGCGGAACATAACTATTCAGAAACTGCAACTACTTACAAATTAACATTTTGTTACAATGCGCAAATATATAAATATGTTCCAACAAAAAAGCCCTTTCGTTTGGAAAGGGCTTCTTTTATCGATGTACTACATGATTAATAGGCAATTTTCTTTATGACCGACGTGCCGTCGACCAACGTAACGCGAATAAGCAACGCTTGATTTGCTGATGTCGGCGTAAATTTATATTCCGATGAATCGATCTGCAATTGTTCGAAAATCAATCGACCTGAAATATCATACACTTTTACTGACGACATTGTCGCATTCGCGCTGTTCACGACCAATTGTTGGTTTTGCTTGTAAACGATAACGTTCGATTTCGCTTCAATCGGATCGCCAACTGAAAGCGCGCTGTCATACACAATATCGAAACGCGAATTGAAAACACCCGCTTCCGATGCAAACGTATAAGTTGCATCGTTCAAATTATGAACAGTGTTATTTGAATTATCGCGCAGGAAAACCTCTTGCCCTTCGCTGAACAGACCATCCACGTGATCGATCGAGATCGAGAAGTTACCCGCAGTTTCCGTTTTGAAACCTAGTGGCACGACATCTGACGTCGCGAAAGGAAGGCTTCGGCCCTGAACCGCGAATTCTTCATCGGCTACAATTGAAGTAAGTGCGTTTTGGCTGTCGTTAAAGAAACGGCCGTCGATTGCCGCATCGATTCCTTGCGTCGCGCCTTGCATGTAGGCGACCATCGTCTGGCTGAAAAGACCATCGGTGTTCGTAAGGTTCAACCAGATACGGTGACGTTCCGCAGAACTGGCACGCAGGAATTGGTTGTCGAAGTTTGAAACACGCATGCTGTTGTTGAACGTCAATGAGGTCGACGTCGAGCGTGCGATGAATCCTTGTCCTGTTTGAATGAAACCGTTCGGAACAAGATTGAGTGGATCGCCCGGATTGGATTGCGTTCCGGTTCCTCCGGCCAATGTATATGTAGCGTATGAAGTCGTGGTGGCGTTATTGGTTTTTCTCCAGAAGTATAAAGCTTCGGTAATTCCGTTCGCATTCATGAACAGATCGGCATCGATAACCGACGGATATGGATTACCGACCGCATTGTATGTATTGTTCGCAACCGTTACCGAATATGCACCGTTGTGAGGTTTTCCCGTAAATGTTCCCATCCAGGTCGCAGGTGTCGTCGGGTGGTTGTTCGGCATACGGATCAAATAACCGGTAGCCGCATCGAAACTGTTCGTCGACGGCACGATCGTGTTGTATTCGTTAGTCGCCGAATTATAAGTGTAAAAACGAGATGGCGTAGTTGCTGATGAAAAAGCCAAAAGGTTCTGGCTCTCGACCGGAGACGACCACAACGTATAATCCAAACGCATCAACGCTGCACTTGATCGTTTTACCGTCGCGTTACCCGTGTTTGCTACGTCATTGACCTGTATAAAACTTCCATTGTTTTCTATCACGAAAGCCGTAGCCGCAAGGTTATTTACGACGTCGTTTACGACCGTGACGTTCGTACCGCTTGATACGGTAAGCGAACCTGACGTGAGCGTAAGTTTCAATGCCGTGAAATCACCGTTTGGAGTCGTGCTGTACGCGCCTTGGATTTCAGCCTGCTTGCTAAAGTCAGGACCCGTTCCGTTAGACCATGATGTTCCGTTCCAGATTACGGTTTCAGGCAACGTCGTTACCGATTGCGTATTGGAATTTGGAGAAGCTTCAGCACCGCTGGTCGCACGGACGCGGTAATAATACGTCGTGTAAGGAGCAAGTCCTGAAACAGTTTGAGTCGTTCCGTTTACAGCCAAACCATTGTATCCCGTGACGAACGATGGAATCAAACCGTTTACTACGACATCATCGAGTCTCCACGGAGAAGTCGTCGCCGATGTTTTCACGAAACGAATATATACATTCGGGAATGATGAATAAGCCGACAAGTCGACGGTATATTGATTGTAGGAAGCCGACGGCACATTGTTGTGATCGTAGGTAGCAACTACGGCAAAGCCCGTCGTCTGGCTTGTAGTCGACACTTCGATGTCAAGTGTTTTTGCTGTCGTATTTCCTGAACGTCCCAAGTAAAACGTGAGTAGTGAAGGATTGCTTACGGCAGACGTTGTCAAAGTTCCCGAATTCGAATTTCCTACCGCAGCAGCTGGCGTCGATAAAAAATCCCCATTTGTCGTGCTTCTTGCCCAACCTGTATTAGTCCAGCCTGTCGGTGGAAATGTCGCAGCAGTAAAACTTTCATTCAAAACCTGGGCAGGCGTTCCGAAAGTAGACGAAAGGCTTACATCAAGCGAATAACCCGTTGCTTGCGCGCTCCAATTGGCATCGAATTGATTTGTTCCGATATTCGTAGGCAAGGCCGCAACCGGAGCCGACAAGCTTCCCGTTCCGCTGACCGCAACCGTTGGAGGAGTTGTCGCTCCGCCACCGCTTATGGTTACATTTCCTGTTTTGGCTCCAACCGTCTGAGGCGCGAAACGCACATAGACATTTGTAGCCGACAAGGTTGCGGAAGTATACGAAACCGTCGTCGTCGCTCCCCAAGTGCTGTTATTGTTTGAAACTTCGAAGTTCGCATTTGGAGCCGTAATCGTGATCACTCCGGGCGCGCCCGTAAGAGCTGATCCCGAAAGCGAAAATGGTTGACCCGTCGAAGAAGTCAGAACGGCCTGATTCGCAAAAGTCAAGGCTGCCGGAGTTACGGCAAGCGATGCTGGCGGACCGGTAACCGCAATTGAAAATGTTCCGCCTGCGCTGTTGTAATCCTGTACTAAAATCTTATAAGAAGTTCCAGCGGTAAAAGTTGCAGTAGCCGTTTCGGAAACATTATCTGTCAAGACGCCCGAAGCGACAACGTTCGTAGTGGTCGAATACGTCGCAGGGCAAACACTGTATACGTAAATATCCTTGTCGTTCGCGACACTAAAGTTGTTGACTGTTATGGTGTGAGTTCCCGTCACGGTCGGCGTAAACATAAAGAATACGTCAGGTCGCGTCGAACCTGTCATTGGCGATGAACCTGCAAAAGTTCCCGAGACCGCGGCCGCATCTACCGTAAGGTTGATCGCACCCGCGCAATTATCGTTTGCGGGAGCCGGAACCGGGATGTTGAATCCGTTCGACGTCACGCCAGTAAGCCCTGTCGCCGAAAAAGCGATCGTAGCTCCCGTAACCGCTGCCGTACTCGTCGCGGTAAGATTCGTAAATGACGCTGATCCCGAAACGGCTGTTACGGGGGTCGTTCCTCCAAGTGTCCATGTTCCTGCGCCAACGGCCGCACCTACTGACAACGTGCTCGATGTCAAATTTCCATATTGATCCTGGATAACCACGACCGGCTGCGTTGCCAAGAGTGCGCCGTTAGTTGGCGGAGCCGCGGGTTGTGTAGTTATCGCGAGCTTATTCGCGATACCCGCACCGATATTTTGAGTGACCGTGGCCGTCGAATATCCCGTAGCTGAAACGACGATTGTTTTTGAACCCGAAGTCTGTAATAATGAAGCCGGAACCGAAGCTGAAGGCGTAAATACGATTTGACCCGAAGCTACGCTATAACCGGCTGTCAACGCCGTTCCGTTTACATTGACTCCTGTAATCGCTGAACGCCATGCCGCGTCATCGGTAAATGTCACGTTGAATGCCGCATCGACGGTGGCGCCGGCAGCTGCCGTTAATGTCGGAGGCGTCAAACTTCCGCTTGAAATCGTAAGTCCGGTTGCAGAAACTTCAGTAGAGTAGTTGAACGCTTTGTCAACCGTATAGACTTTATACCAATATTGTGTTCCCGCCACAAGCCCGACGTTGTCGGTGAACGATGTCCCCGTCCCTGTATAGCGAATAGTTCCGACAAGGGCGCCCGTCCCATTCGTTGTCGTATTGCCGACGGCATAAATCCCTTGTTGGTTCGGATCGTTATCGGCGTTTGGATTTACGGCGTAACGAACTACCACATAACCGCCTCCGTCAACGCTTGCCGACGCACCCCATGACACGTCGAGTGACGAAGTCGTGGCGTTACTCACGGTTGCGGCACCGGCTGAGGCTGGCGCTGTGTTATCGGCTGCTCCGGCGTATATAACAAAGTCGTCAAATTCGACATTGACCGTACTGGTCGTATTGTAACGAATAATACCGATGCCGTATTTGGGCGCATTAGATGAACTTCCAGATGTTTGAGCAACTTGTACTTGCGTCCATGCATTTCCATTGACCGGTAACGTATTATTGGTCGTATATGTTCCTGGCGCCGTAGTTCCGTCGGGTGAAATACCACGTTGAATATTTGTTGCGGCTGTCGTACCGGTAGGAATCCTGTAGTACAATTGCACGGTATAAGCTGTTGTATTCACAATCGCGGAAGCCGCTGCAGTTGGGGATTGCATTCTGTATGCTGTACCTGCGGCCGATCCAAACGTTAAGTATTTGCCGCCCGAACGTCCGCCTGTCGCATTTATGGTTGCTGTAGCTGCGGCATTCTGAACAGTCCAATCAGTCCTTTGCGTACCTGTCGGGACCGAACCGAGGACCACTGCGGGTCCTGTCGTCTGCCCTTCGAATCCGCCGTCCATCTGCGGAAACGAACCAATTACCTGTTGCGCAGAAAGAATTCCGGTCGACAGGAAAAAGAAAGCTAAAACAAACGAAATCGAAAATCGTAAACTTGAAGTAGAATAAAATAATTTTTTAATCATAATCGAGGATTAAATTTAGGTTTGGATGTGAATTCGCGACATAGTCTTATTAACCCGTGGTATCATCGCAAAAGCAGGACGTAAATTTAGAACATTAATTAACATCTTGGAGTTCAAAAGAATTAATTATTTGTTATTTAATTTATTACACTACAAAACATTGAATCCATAAAAAAAACCTCCTTCGTTTCCGAAAGAGGTCTTTTTCAAAAAAAAACAACACAACTATCTTTTGATCACGCGCAGGGTTTTCACGGTCGCTCCTTGCGTTACGATCACGTTATAAACTCCTGACGGATACCTAACTCCAAATTGTTCCGTTTCAATCGCGTCTGCTGCGAATTCTCGGTTGTCAAGCAATTTTCCAACCATATCATAGACCTTCACTCCTATTCGCTCGTCGCTCGTCGTGTCCATATCGAGGGCAAAACCTTCGGCGTATGGATTCGGGTAAGCGACCGCACGGAACGTAAGTGATGCGACTTGCTCATCGGCAAATTCGCCTCTTGCCGCTCCTGGAGACGTGACCACGCAAGCTTCTCCAAATGGAGACCAGTAACCCGTCACCATCAACGCGATTCGTACCGCATATGGAGCGCCAGGCTCATAGTTCGGCACTTGGGCGAAAGAGAAATAGTGCAAATTGCGGTCGATAACCGTAGTGGTTCCGTTATTGAGGTTAGTCACCTCAAAACGATACGTAGTTACTCGGTTAAGACTCGTAGTGGCGATAAGCGTATTCTTGTTCGGGATCACGCCGTCGCAATACGATGCCAAAGTAGGGATGGCAGGTGTAGAAACCGCGCAAGCAGGACCAAACGATTGGAATCCGCCTGTAGTTTTCACAGCGACTTCAATCGCATACGTAGTTCCGTAATTGTAGTTTGCCAACATCGTCAACCCGAACCAATGCGTCGCGCGGTCGATGACCTGGACTTGGTTAGGAGCTGAAATATCGGTCGTATTCGTGATACGGAATCGGTATCCGGTAACTCCGGCCACACTCTGAGTCGCGATTAGCGTACTGATCGCAGGCAATGTGATACCGCATTGAGCCGGGGCGATTGCCGCACCTCCGCTAACTACAGGAGGCGTCGTAATAAGACAGCTTTCGCCGTAAACCGATTGCCAAGCACCGCTGATCTGCAATTCAACGTCTATTGAATACGTCGTCTGGTAGTCGTAAACAGGCAACGATGTCATTGAGAAATAATGGTTCGTCCTTACGATTGTCTGTACTTGGTTCGTAGTCGTATTCCTGACCCGGAACCTGTAAGCCGTGGCGTTCGGAACACTTATCGCACCGATCAATGTGCTGATGGTAGGCAAAGTCGTTCCACATTGAGAAGGCGAAATAACGGTCGTGACCGCAGTTCCTTCGTCAGTATCTCCATCACAATCATCGTCGATTCCGTTACCAAGAACCTCAGTCGCACCCGGATGTACCGAAGCGTCGGCATCATCGCAGTCAACAGCCGTTGCCGTTACCAGATAACCTGCTGGAACAGTCGCGCCGTAACAAACCGTTTCCTGGTTTCCGCCGCTGTAATTGTCCTGATCGAAATCTACGTAAAGGTTCGCGCTCTGGTAAACCGCGTTATTCGTATCGTTGCAGTCAGCACCCGCCGATGTCGTGGCATAACCTGCCGGAGTTCCGAGGCCGTGACAAACCGTCTGGCTTCCGTTCGTGTAACCGTCGCCGTCAACATCCACGAACAGAACGCTGCTTGTAAAGATGTTCGGATTAGTATCGTCGCAGTCTTCGCCATCCGTGGTGGCCGAGAATCCTGCAGGAGTCGTAAGCCCGTGGCAAACGCCAAGCGAACCGTCGTCGTATCCGTCGGCGTCGTTGTCGACAAATAATGTGCTGAACGTGTACGACATCGAATCGTTGTCGTTACAATCGATATTGTTGGTCGAATAACCGGCCGGCGCGGTCTGGGCGTTCAAAGCACAGACGTTTGCAGCTGTATTTGAACCGTACAAATCGCCGTCGTTGTCGACATAGAACGTATAGATTTGATTTTTCGTGTCGTCCGTGTCGTCGCAGTCTGTGTTGTTCGACACATATCCGAGCGGTTGGACGCAAGCAACCACCGAAATGGAAGCATCGCCGAATCCATCGTTGTCAGCATCGAGGTAGAATGTTCCCAAAGTTGCATTCGTATCGTCGTTGTCGTCGCAGTCGTCGCTGTTTTCAACACCGTTGCACGCAACCATTACGTTCGAACCGAGGCCGTCGTTATCGTTGTCGGCATACAGAACCAAACTGTCGTCGCAATCGTCGCTGTTGGCAACACCGTTTTCAAGACAGGCTACGAATGTATCCGATCCGAAACCGTCGTTGTCGTTGTCGACATAGATCAACAAGTTGTCGTTACAGTCATCGCTGTTCGCAACACCGTTACAAGCCGCGAACGTATCCGATCCGAAACCGTCTCCGTCGTTATCCGTATAAAGTAAAGAATTATCGTCGCAGTCATCGCTGTTCGCAACACCGTCTTCGATACAGGCTACGAACGTATCCGATCCGAAACCGTCGTTGTCGTTATCAGTATAGATCAACAAGGCGTCATCGCAATCGTCGCTGTTCGCAACACCGATACAGGCCGCGAAAACGTCTGACCCGAAACCGTCACCGTCAACATCGGCGTAAAGAAGTGAATTGTCGTCGCAATCGTCGCTGTTCGCAACACCGTCTTGCAGACAGGCCACGAATGTGTCCGATCCGAAACCGTCATTATCGTTATCGGAATAAACCAACAAATCGTCGTCGCAATCGTCGCTGTTCGTCACACCGTCGCACGCAACCGTCACGTTTGACCCGAAACCATCGTTGTCGTCATCGGCAAACATGACCATATTGTCGTCGCAGTCGTCGCTGTTATCCACGCCGCCGCACGCAACCGGAACGAAAGAACCGAATCCGTCGTTGTCGTTATCTTGGTAAAGCACCGCAGTGTCGTCGCAGTCATCGCTGTTCGAAACACCGTCACATGCAACCGCAACGTCAGATCCGAAACCGTCGTTGTCAGTATCAGCATACAATAACGTATTGTCATCGCAGTCGCTTGCGTTTTCCACGCCTTCGCAGGCCGCGTACACGCCGTTTCCGAAACCGTCTCCGTCGTTGTCAACGAAAAGCAGTAAAGTGTCGTCGCAATCGTCGCTGTTGGCAACGCCGCCACAAGCTATCATGACATCTGAACCGAAACCGTCGGCGTCGTTATCCTGGTAGCGAATCGCGTTATCGTCGCAGTCATCGGAGTTGTTTACACCTGTACAGGCTGCGGTTATGCTTGACCCGAAGCCGTCTCCGTCATTGTCTACATAAACCACGGCAGAATCGTCGCAGTCGTCAGAGTTCGTGACGCCGTCGCATGCCACGATTATATCCGAACCGAAACCGTCTGCATCATTGTCGGCATAAAGAACGGCCGAATCGTCGCAATCCGTGTTCGTGGTTATACCGCTGCACGCTGAAGGTATCGTTGAACCGAAACCATCGGCGTCAGCATCGACGAAATAAAGGACCGCGTCGTCGCAATCGTCGCTATTCGCAACACCGTCGCAAGCTACCGTTACATCTGAACCGAAACCGTCTAAGTCACCGTCGGCGTAAAGAATTGTCGTATCGTCGCAATCTTCGTTATTGTAAACGCCGCAAGGAACCAGGTCGTTTGACCCGAAACCGTCGCCATCAAGATCGGCGAACGTAAATTCCTCGTCATCGCAATCGCTGTTGTTTGGAACTCCGTCTTCCTCGCAGGCAACGAATTCGTTTGATCCGAATCCGTCTCCGTCGTTGTCGAAATAATAAACCGCCGAATCGTCGCAGTCGTCGCTGTTCGATACATAACCGGCAGGTGCGCCTGTACATGACACGACGCTTACCGCAGGATTACCGAACGTATCGTCATCGGCATCGGCATAATACGTATCGCAACCTCCAACCGGAGTTTGGCAAAGTGTTCCCGTGAAACCTGCAGGACAGTTACATCCGCAATCTTCGCTTACGTATTCGCCGCCGTTTTGGCAAACCAGATCTTCATCGGTAAAGCCGTCGCAGTTATCGTCGATGCCATTGCACGCCACTTCCTGGGCGGCCGGATTGACCGTATTGTCGCCATCGTCGCAGTCAAGACCGAGGTCGACATTCGTGTAACCTGCGGGAACAGTTGCTCCGTAGCACGTAACTTCGGCGTTTCCGTCGTTATATCCGTCGCCATCGTTGTCTCCGTATAAAGTACCTGATTGGAATACGCTATTGTTGTTGTCGTTGCAGTCATTGCCTACGAAAGTCGCAGTATAGCCTGTTGGGCTCGCCGCTCCGTAACATACCGCTTGTGCGTTGCCGACACTGTAACCGTCTCCGTCAACATCGGTGTAAAATAAACCTGTACGATAAAGTAAAGCATTGTTGTCGTTACAATCCGTTCCGTTGGTTATGAAAGAAAAACCTGTCGGTTCGGCGGCACCGTGGCAAATCGCCAATAGTCCCGAATCATAATTATCAGCGTCGTTGTCGACATAAATCGGTGAATTGGTATAGATCGAACCGTTGCTGTCGTTACAGTCGGTGTTGTTTGAAACATATCCGATCGGAGCCGAACCTGTGCAACTTGTCTGCGTGATCGCCGGGTTCCCGTAAGTATCGCCGTCGTTGTCGAGATAATATGTCGTCGAGGATGGCGTAAATGAATAGTTCGCTCCGAAAGAGTCGTCGTAACGCAAGGCCGAAAGTGAGCGCAAAGTCTCGCTGTAACCCGTGATCTGGGATAGCGTCGCAGTACTCGTGAACACGTAATAATATACGGCACTACAGTTTGACACAGGAACGCTTGCTGACCATGAAGTTCCCGAACCCGTAGCCTGGACCACAGCCGTTGAACTTGTAAAGTCATTCGATCCGACGCGGTAGCGCACGAAAATCCCTTCGCCCGATGAAGGCGCGGCACTCGACGTGATCGCGATAGTCGCGGTTCCGGCATTTACGGTTTGACCCGAACGCGTCACCGTTACCGGTGCGGCCGACGTATAGCCGATGAAAACGTCGGTACTTACATAACCCGCATCGCGCATGTTGAACGTGTAATAACCGGCGGTTCCCATGTTGAGTCCCATATCCTGGCCGCCATCTTGCTTGATGACGTTGTTGATGCTGTTCAATCCCGCCTGTCCGACACCGTTGAAGTTCCATTTGTTCTGGAAACGGTTTGAGGACGGGCCTGAAATAAGCAACCATCCTGCTCCGCCACCGCCCGGCATGTTGTCAGGAGCGACGTTTCCGCCAGTTGGCTGGACATTGATGGTGGTCGACCATTGGCCGCGACCATCAGAAGGATTGGAAGTCGTGGTAGAAATTTTCCGATACCCTAAAGTGCGGTAATCGGAATTGTAAGGCGTGGTCGCATAACCGTTCGGCCGCCCGGCCCATTGCACCGGTTCACCACTGAACACATTCTGTGACCAGCCGGCAACACTGCAAAGCAAAAATAACAATAGAGTCCCAAATTTTCGGACAGCTACTGACGCTAGTAAAGTTTTCTTCATAAACATTAAGTTAGTTTCATTCAACATCTTCCGACTTTACATTCGATTTTTTATGTCGGATTTGGCGCACCTAAATTAAATAAATTAACAATTCCTTAGCATAAATAAATTGACTTTAGTTCACTACAACGTTTTCGTGTTGATAATTAGAGTTTTATAGCTAATTTTTTGCCGAATTATCGACGAAATGCACCTCAAAAAATGGCATAAATAAAAAAGGCTGCAAAATTTTGCAGCCTTTTTTCTATTGATAACCTGATTACGCTTGTCCGGTCGGACCGAAATTGAGCGGAATATTAGGTTGTTCGAACTCTTTTATGTCGCCATGGGCCTGTTCAAATCGGCTGATGTTCTCGGCCAACGCCTTGAGTAACCTCTTGGCATGTTGAGGCGTCAAAATGATCCTCGATTTTACTTTTGCCTTTGGCGTTCCGGGCATGATGCAGACATAGTCCATCACGAATTCGGATGCCGAGTGATTGATGATCGCCAGGTTGGAGTAAATTCCTTCAGCGGTCGCCTCGTCGAGCTCGATGTTGATTTGTCCTTGCGGATTTTGATTCTGCTCGGCCATGACTAGTAATTGTATTCTTCTTTGTTAGCCATCATCTCGTTGTAGTCTTCTTTCGAACCTACGATTGTCTGGTCGTACTCACGCATACCTGTACCGGCCGGGATACGGTGGCCTACGATTACGTTTTCTTTCAGACCTTCGAGGTAATCCACTTTTCCTGCAACGGCCGCCTCGTTCAATACTTTTGTCGTTTCCTGGAAGGAAGCCGCCGAGATGAACGATTTGGTCTGCAACGACGCACGTGTGATACCTTGCAATATCGGAGTCGCCGTAGCCGTGATGATGTCACGCGCCGTAACCAAGTTCTTGTCGTTGCGTTTCAAGAGCGAGTTTTCGTCGCGCAAGTCACGTGGAGAAACGATTTGGCCCGGTTTGAGGTTTTCAGAATCTCCGGCGTCCTCGACTACTTTCATTCCATAAAGCTTATCGTTTTCGACGATAAAGTCTTTCGTGTGGATGAGTTGGTCTTCAAGGAACAACGTATCTCCCGGATCCTGGACTTGTACTTTACGCATCATCTGGCGGATGACGACCTCAAAGTGCTTGTCGTTGATCTTAACCCCTTGCAAGCGGTACACTTCCTGGATCTCGTTGACCAAGTACTGCTGAACTGCAGACGGTCCTTGGATTCTCAAGATATCTTCAGGCGTGATCGCACCGTCGCTCAAAGGAACACCGGCTTTCACAAAGTCATTCTCCTGAACCAAGATCTGGTTGGATAATTTCACCAAGTATTTACGGATATCACCAAATTTGGATTCGATGACGATCTCGCGGTTACCACGTTTGATTTTTCCGAACGAGACCACACCGTCGATTTCAGAAACGACAGCCGGGTTCGACGGGTTACGCGCTTCGAGAAGCTCGGTAATACGTGGAAGACCTCCCGTGATATCGCCCGCTTTAGACGAACGACGTGGGATTTTCACAAGGATTTTACCAGCCTTGATCTTCTCGCCATCGTCAACCATAAGGTGAGCTCCGACAGGAAGGTTGTAAGAACGGATCAATTCACCGTCTTTACCGTAGATCAAAAGCGTCGGGATCAATTTCTTGTTACGACCTTCAGAGATTACTTTTTCCTGGAATCCGGTCTGCTCATCGATCTCAACCTGGAACGATTGTCCTTGCTCAAGATCTTCGTAAGCGATTTTACCCGTAAATTCCGAGATGATAACCCCGTTATATGGATCCCATTTACAGATTACCGCTCCTTTGGCGACAGTATCACCGTCTTTTACAAAGATGCTCGATCCGTAAGGAATGTTGTGCGTGCTCAAAAGGATGCCCGTTGAAACGTCGATCAATTTCAATTCGGTAGAACGCGAGATTACGATGTCGACAGTATTGCCTTCTCCGTCTTCGCCTTTAACCGTTTTAAGATCTTCCATTTCGATACGACCACCGAATTTAGCGACGATGCTTGATTCTTCTGAAAGTCCACCCGCAACACCACCAACGTGGAACGTACGAAGTGTCAACTGTGTTCCCGGTTCACCGATCGACTGTGCGGCGATTACTCCGACAGCTTCACCTTTCTGGGTCATACGACCTGTGGCAAGGTTACGTCCGTAGCATTTCGCGCAGATACCTTTGATCGATTCACATGTAAGTGGCGAACGAACTTCGACGGCTTCAACCGGTGAAGACTCGATGTTGCGCATGACCGCTTCAGTGATCTGCTCTCCGGCGTGGATGAGGATTTCGTTGTTCAACGGGTTGATTACGTCCTGAAGCGCGACACGCCCAAGGATTCTCTCGCCCAAAGTCTCAACGATTTCTTCGTTTTTCTTCAACGCTGTCACTTCGACACCACGCAACGTTCCGCAATCCACTTGGTTTACGATAACGTCTTGTGAAACGTCATGGAGACGACGTGTAAGGTAACCCGCATCGGCCGTTTTCAAAGCCGTATCCGCAAGACCTTTACGCGCACCGTGAGTCGAGATGAAGTATTCAAGGATCGACAGACCTTCCTTAAAGTTGGAAAGGATCGGGTTTTCGATGATTTCCCCACCACCGGCGGTTGATTTTTTAGGCTTGGCCATCAAACCACGCATACCGGTAAGCTGACGGATCTGTTCTTTGGATCCACGAGCTCCCGAGTCAAGCATCATGTACACCGAGTTGAAACCTTGCTGGTCTTCGCGGATGTTCTTCATCGCAAGCTCAGTAAGCAATGCGTTCGTAGAAGTCCAAACGTCGATAACCTGGTTGTAACGCTCGTTGTTCGTGATAAGACCCATGTTGTAGTTGGCTGAAATGCCTTCTACCTGCTCGTTCGCATCTGAGATGAGTTCCTGTTTGCGTTCCGGGATGATGATATCGCCCAAAGAGAACGACAATCCACCGCGGAATGCGAATTTGTAACCCATGTCTTTCATGTTGTCAAGGAAGGCAGCCGTAGTCGGAACGTTGGTTACCGAAAGGATTCTTCCGATAATGTCACGCAACGATTTTTTGGTCAAGACTTCGTTGATATATCCTGCAGCTTCAGGCACTACTTCATTAAAGAGTACACGACCCGCAGTCGTCTGGATGATTTTCCAAACCAATTCACCTTCTTCGTTGAAATCTTTCGCGCGGATTTTCACGCGGGCGTTCAATTCGACACGTCCTTCGTTCAAGGCGATATTACATTCTTCAGCAGAATAGAATACCAGACCTTCACCCAGGATTTTCAATTCAGGTGTAGACAAACGTTCCTTGGTCATGTAGTACAGACCAAGAACCATGTCCTGGGAAGGAACCGTAATCGGAGCTCCGTTCGCCGGGTTCAAGATGTTGTGTGACGCAAGCATCAACAACTGCGCCTCAAGGATAGCCTCAGGCCCAAGTGGCAAGTGAACCGCCATCTGGTCACCATCAAAATCCGCGTTGAACGCCGTACAAACCAACGGGTGAAGCTGGATCGCTTTTCCTTCGATGAGTTTCGGCTGGAACGCCTGGATTCCAAGACGGTGCAAAGTAGGCGCACGGTTTAGGAGAACCGGGTGACCTTTGATCACGTTTTCCAGGATATCCCAAACTACAGGCTCTTTCTTGTCAATGATTTTCTTGGCACTCTTAACCGTTTTCACGATTCCGCGCTCGATGAGTTTACGGATAACGAACGGTTTGTATAATTCGGCGGCCATGTCTTTCGGCAGACCGCATTCGAATAATTTCAATTCAGGTCCGACGACGATTACCGAACGGGCCGAATAATCGACACGTTTACCAAGCAAGTTCTGACGGAAACGACCTTGTTTACCTTTCAATGAATCCGAAAGGGATTTCAACGGACGGTTCGATTCAGTCTTGACAGCCGATGCTTTACGCGTGTTGTCGAACAAGGAATCCACCGATTCCTGCAACATACGCTTCTCGTTACGAAGGATTACTTCAGGAGCTTTGATCTCCATCAATCGCTTCAAACGGTTGTTACGGATGATCACACGACGGTAAAGGTCATTCAAATCGGACGTTGCGAAACGACCACCGTCAAGCGGCACCAACGGACGCAATTCAGGTGGGATTACCGGAACGACTTTCATGATCATCCACTCAGGACGATTCTCGCGGTTCAGGTTCGACTCACGGAACGATTCTACAACCTGAAGACGCTTCAACGCCTCAGTCTTACGTTGTTTCGACGTCTCGTTGTTCGCGCTGTGACGCAAGTCGTATGACAAAGCATCAAGGTCAGTGCGAGCCAACAAATCCATGATACATTCGGCACCCATTTTGGCGATGAACTTGTTCGGATCGTTGTCGTCCAGATACTGATTCTCTTGCGGAAGCGTATCGAGGATGTTCAAATATTCTTCTTCGGTAAGGAAGTCGAGACGTGAAAGCGATTCCCCGTCAGGATTCTTGGCGATACCGGCCTGGATCACGACGTAACGCTCGTAATAGATGATCATGTCGAGTTTCTTCGAAGGAAGACCCAAGATATAACCGATCTTGTTCGGAAGCGAACGGAAGTACCAGATGTGCGCGATCGGCACCACCAAATTGATGTGACCGACTCTGTCGCGACGTACTTTTTTCTCAGTAACCTCGACACCACAACGGTCGCACACGATTCCCTTGTAACGGATGCGTTTGTATTTACCGCAAGCACATTCGAAATCCTTTACAGGTCCAAAGATACGCTCACAGAACAAACCATCACGCTCCGGCTTGTGCGTACGATAGTTGATCGTTTCGGGTTTCAAAACCTCACCACGCGACTCTGCCAGAATAGATTCAGGCGAAGCAAGACCGATTGAGATTTTATCGAACCTTTTGATTGGGTTCTTGTCTTTATTATTGTTTCTGTTATTCATCATAGTCATAAGGATGCAATTGACAATTGATAATTGATAATTGACAATTGACGCCGCTGTGCATTGTCAATTGTCAATTGTTCATTGTTAATTATTCTTCCAAACGGATATCAAGCCCCAAACCTTTCAATTCGTGCATCAATACGTTGAATGATTCCGGAAGACCCGGTTCTGGCATAGACTCACCTTTCACGATAGATTCGTAAGTCTTGGCACGTCCGATCACGTCATCTGACTTCACAGTCAAAATTTCACGCAATGTAGATGAAGCGCCGTACGCCTCGAGTGCCCAAACTTCCATCTCCCCGAAACGCTGACCTCCAAACTGTGCCTTACCACCAAGCGGTTGCTGCGTGATAAGCGAGTATGGACCGATAGAACGCGCGTGCATCTTATCGTCGACCATGTGTCCCAGTTTCAGCATGTAGATAACTCCTACGGTTGCCGGCTGGTGGAAACGTTCTCCTGTTCCTCCGTCATACAGATACGTATGTCCAAATCTTGGGATTTGCGCTTCGTCGGTCAATTCATTGATCTGGTCAAGTGAAGCTCCGTCGAAAATAGGCGTTGCGAATTTACGTCCGAGGCGTTTTCCTGCCCATCCAAGAACTGTTTCGTAGATCTGACCGATGTTCATACGCGATGGTACACCAAGCGGGTTCAATACGATATCTACAGGAGTTCCGTCTTCGAGGAACGGCATGTCTTCTTCGCGGACGATTCGGGCAACGATACCTTTGTTACCGTGGCGACCCGCCATCTTATCTCCTACTTTCAATTTACGTTTCTTGGCGATGTACACTTTGGCAAGTTTCAGGATTCCGGCAGGCAATTCATCACCGACTGTAATCGTGAACTTCTCGCGACGCAATGCACCTTGCAAGTCGTTCAATTTGATCTTGTAATTGTGGATCAAATCGTTTACTAACTTGTTCGTCTCGTCATCGGCAACCCACTGACCTTTTGAAAGGTGAGCGAAATCTTCGACGGCGTGAAGCATTTTGAGCGTGTATTTCTTTCCTTTCGGAAGAACTTCCTCACCCAAATCGTTCATGACTCCCTGAGAAGTCTTTCCGTTTACGATGTTGAACAATTTATCGACAAGCTTGTCTTTCAACTCGACGAATTTCACTTCGAATTCCATCTCGAGCGATCCCAGATCATCTTTGTCTTTGGTACGCTTGCGCTTGTCTTTTACCGCTCTTGCGAACAATTTTTTATCGAGTACGACACCGTGCAATGATGGAGACGCTTTCAATGAAGCATCTTTCACGTCGCCGGCTTTGTCACCGAAGATCGCACGAAGCAATTTCTCTTCAGGAGTCGGATCGGATTCACCTTTAGGCGTGATTTTCCCGATAAGGATATCGCCAGGTTTCACTTCGGCTCCGATTCGGATCATACCGTTTTCATCGAGGTCTTTCGTAGCCTCTTCAGAAACGTTCGGGATGTCGTTCGTCAATTCCTCATTACCCAATTTTGTATCACGTACTTCCAATGAGTAATCGTCGACGTGGATCGATGTAAAGATATCGTCACGGACTACTTTCTCACTGATTACGATCGCATCCTCGAAGTTGTAGCCTTTCCATGGCATGAACGCCACTTGTAGGTTACGGCCGAGAGCAAGCTCACCGTTTTGGGTCGCATAACCTTCACACAGCACTTGACCCAATTTCACGCGGTCGCCTTTGCGGACGATCGGCTTCAGGTTGATCGAAGTACTTTGGTTGGTCTTACGGAATTTGATCAGGTTATAAGTCTTCTCATCTGGATCGAAAGATACCGAACGCTCCTCATCAGTGCGGTCATACTTGATCGTGATGATGTTGGCATCAACGTATTCGCAGACTCCGTCGCCTTCGGCATTGATCAAAACACGTGAATCGGAAGCAACTTGTCTTTCAAGACCGGTTCCAACGATCGGAGCTTCAGGACGCAACAATGGCACGGCCTGACGCATCATGTTCGATCCCATGAGCGCACGGTTCGCATCATCGTGTTCCAAGAATGGAATCAATGAAGCCGAGATCGATGCGATCTGGTTCGGGGCAACGTCAGTATAATGGATAACGCTCGGTTCTACAACCGGGAAATCTCCTTCTTCACGTGCGATAACACGGTCGGCGGTGATTTTTCCGTCGTTGTCCATTTCAATATTCGCCTGGGCGATCAATTTTCCTTCTTCTTCTTCAGCAGAAAGATAGATCGGCTCAGCTTTCAAATCGACTTTACCGTCAGTAACCAAGCGGTAAGGCGTTTCGATGAAGCCCATTCCGTTCACTTTAGCATATACGCCGAGTGACGAGATCAGACCGATGTTCGGACCTTCAGGAGTTTCGATCGGACACAAACGACCGTAGTGCGTATAGTGAACATCTCGAACCTCAAATCCTGCTCTCTCACGTGACAGACCGCCTGGCCCAAGTGCTGATAGACGACGCTTGTGCGTGATCTCGGCTAGCGGGTTTGTCTGGTCCATGAACTGAGACAACTGGTTGGTTCCGAAGAACGAGTTGATTACTGACGAAAGTGTTTTCGCGTTGATCAAATCGATCGGTGTAAATACCTCGTTGTCACGAACGTTCATACGCTCACGGATCGTTCTCGCCATACGGGCAAGACCAACTCCGAACTGCTGTGATAATTGCTCACCAACAGTACGTACACGACGGTTTGACAAGTGGTCGATATCATCGATCTCAGCTTTTGAGTTGATGAGTTCGATAAGGTATTTTACTATGGTGATGATATCTTCTTTGGTCAAGACTTGCTTTTCCATCGGGATATCAAGGTTCAACTTTTTGTTCATCCTGTAGCGACCTACTTCACCCAAGTTGTAACGCTGGTCTGAGAAGAACAACTTCTCGATGATACCACGAGCTGTTTCCTCATCAGGCGGTTCTGCGTTACGCAATTGGCGGTAGATGTGCTCGACGGCTTCTTTCTCAGAGTTCGTCGGGTCTTTTTGCAAGGTGTTGTGGATAATGGCGTAATCGGCCTGGTTGTTATCCTCCTTGTGCAATAGGATTGATTTTACGTTGGCTTCGATGATTTCCTCAACATTGTCCTTGTCGATCAAGGTGTCGCGGTCAAGGATGATCTCGTTACGTTCGATAGACACTACTTCTCCAGTATCCTCGTCAACGAAATCCTCGTGCCAAGTATTCAATACACGGGCAGCCAATTTGCGTCCGATGTATTTTTTAAGCCCGGTCTTGGATACTTTGATCTCCTCGGCTAGGTCGAAGATTTCAAGGATATCCTTGTCACGTTCGAATCCGATAGCACGGAAAAGCGTCGTAACCGGTAGTTTCTTTTTACGGTCGATGTAGGCGTACATCACATTGTTGATGTCGGTAGCGAATTCGATCCAAGAGCCTTTGAACGGAATTACCCTTGCAGAGTAAAGCTTGGTTCCGTTGGCGTGGAAAGATTGCCCAAAGAAAACGCCCGGTGAACGGTGAAGCTGCGATACAACTACACGCTCGGCGCCATTGATAACAAACGTACCACTTGGCGTCATGTATGGGATCGTACCGAGGTACACATCCTGCACAATCGTTTCAAAATCTTCATGTTCCGGATCTGTACAATACAATTTCAAACGTGCTTTCAACGGCACGCTGTACGTCAGACCTCTTTCAATACATTCCTGAATGCTATAACGCGGCGGGTCGACAAAATAATCGAGGAATTCCAATACGAACTGATTTCTTGTGTCAGTGATTGGAAAGTTTTCCATGAAGGTGTTGTAGAGTCCTTCGTTGCCTCTTTCGTCGGATTTGGTTTCCAATTGGAAGAAGTCCTTGAAAGATTTTACCTGAACATCAAGGAAATCCGGATATGCCGGGATGTTCTTAGTGGAGGCAAAATTCAATCTTTCATTCTGATTTGTTATCATCAATAGACAAAATTTTGATTTAAAAAAAAGTAGTTTGTGTAAAACACTCTGTATTCAATACTTTCTTTTTTTAGACCCGGTACATCTTTGAAAACAAACCGAAAGTGGGTTAATCTGTTTTCTGTCTTCGTATTCGGGCAAAAAGTTTCTCGTTTTCTAATCTTAAGGAAATCCTAAAATCAACATTAAGTTTATTATACGAAAAATGGTTTAGGCCTTTGGGAGCGTTCCCAAGGCCTAAACCTAGCTTATTTCAAGCGGTTGGGCTTATTTAAGCTCAACTACAGCTCCAGCTTCTTCCAAAGATTTTTTCAAACCTTCTGCTTCGTCTTTAGAGACACCTTCTTTAACGTTTGATGGAGCAGCGTCAACTAGATCTTTTGCTTCTTTCAAACCAAGACCAGTAAGTTCTTTAACCGCTTTAACAACAGCAAGTTTAGAAGCACCTGCATCTTTCAATACAACAGTGAATTCTGTTTGCTCTTCAGCAGCGGCAACATCGCCACCACCAGCAGCTGGACCAGCAACTACAGCAGCAGCTGCAGGCTCGATTCCGTACTCGTCTTTAAGGATTGTAGCAAGTTCGTTAACTTCTTTTACTGTAAGGTTAACTAGTTGTTCTGCGAATTGTTTCAAATCTGCCATTTTTTCTATCGTTTTAAATAGTTTGTAAAATATAATTTATAAATAGTGCGCGAGGCGGGAATTATCTGAGTTAAAAGTCGAAAGTCTTAAAGTCGAAAGGCAAACCGATGCGGCCAAATCTTTCAATCTTTAAATCCTTCAATCTTTCAATATTATCTCTCAGATAAAGTTTTAACAAGTCCTGCAATCGTGTTACCACCTGACTTAAGAGCCGAGATAACATTTTTAGCAGGCGATTGAAGAAGGCCGACGATTTCTCCGATAACTTCTTCTTTCGATTTAAGGGCGATCAAGGCATCCAATTGGTTGTCCCCGATGAATACCGCATGGTGAATGAAAGCACCTTTCAACAAAGGCTTGTCACTTTTCTTGCGGAATTCCTTGATCACTTTTGCAGGAGCGTTTCCGTTCTCTGCGATCATGATGGCTGAGTTCCCTGCAAGAACCGACGGCAATTCGCCATAGTTGAATTCGGAAGCCTCCATCGCTTTCTCAAGCAAGGTATTTTTCACTACGCTAAGCGTGATACCCGCTTTAAAGCACGTTCTTCTTAAGTTTGAAGTCGCTTCTGCATCAAGACCTGAAATGTCAGTCAAATAGACAACATTCGTACCGGCCAACTGTGCAGTTAAGTCTTCAATAACTTGTGATTTTTCTTGTCTAGTCATGATTTAAAAACTTTACTACTTATACAGCTTTGGTATCCAAAGGAATCGCAGGACTCATTGTGCTAGACAAGTGAATGCTTTTGATGTATTGTCCTTTGGCCGCAGTCGGCTTCAGTTTGATTAGTGTTGAAATGATTTCGTGTGCGTTTTCAGTAATCTTGTCGGCGTCGAAAGAAATTTTCCCGATTCCGGCGTGTACGATCCCTGTTTTGTCCACTTTAAAGTCGATCTTACCGGCTTTTACTTCGGCTACTGCTTTCGCAACGTCCATAGTAACGGTTCCGGTCTTAGGGTTTGGCATCAAGCCACGTGGCCCGAGGATACGTCCCAAAGGACCCAATTTACCCATGACGGCCGGCATCGTGATGATAACATCAACGTCGGTCCAACCATCTTTGATTTTTTGTAGGTATTCGTCCATTCCAACGAAATCAGCACCGGCTGCAGTAGCTTCGGCCTCTTTGTCTGGAGTAACGAGCGCGAGAACGCGAACGTCTTTTCCAGTTCCGTGTGGAAGTGTAACTACACCACGTACCATTTGATTCGCTTTTCTTGGATCTACTCCAAGACGAACAGCGATATCAACAGACTCGTCGAATTTTGCAGAAGCGATCTGTTTGATCAATCCTGAAGCATCCTTCAAAGAGTACAGTTTGTTTTTTTCGATTTTCGAAGCAGCTTCTTTTTGCTTCTTTGTCAATTTTGCCATGTCTTCTTGCTAGATTAGAACGGAGCGTCTCCTGTTACAGTTATACCCATTGACCTTGCAGTACCGGCAACCATGCTCATAGCTTTCTCGATGGTAAAGGCATTCAAATCTGCCATTTTATCATCAGCGATAGTTTTGATTTGGTCCCAAGTAACGCTTGCCACTTTCTTACGATTAGGCTCACCTGATCCAGACTTTAGCTTCGCAGCGTCCATTAACTGGACGGCAGCAGGAGGAGTTTTTACGACAAAATCAAACGATTTGTCTTTGTACACGGTAATTTGTACCGGTAAAATCTTGCCGGGTTTATCTTGTGTTCTAGCGTTGAACTGCTTACAGAACTCCATGATGTTAACCCCAGCAGCTCCCAAAGCAGGTCCAACCGGTGGCGACGGGTTCGCAGCACCTCCCTTAACTTGTAGTTTAACTACTTTACTAA
>NZ_SEBS01000066.1 GCF_004211145.1 Flavobacterium sp.
TCGAAGTAGTCGTTGGCGCCGTCACCGTTGGCAGAGATACCCTTCTGGATCGTGCAGCTCGTGGTCGTGGCCACGAAAGGCTCATCGCCGCTGCAGCCCGAGACGCTCACCGTGAGCGTATAGGTGCCCGCCCCGGAGACCGTGGCCGCCGCGGTGTCACCGCCCGAGACGATCGTACCGTTGGAACTCGTCCACGAGTAGACCGCAGTGGCAGGGTCGAAAGATCCCGCAACCGGCTCCGACGTCAGCACGTAGGCGTTGCCCTGGCAGCCGCCGGTGATCGTGAACTGGGGATCAGGAGAAATAGTGATGTTGAAATCAGATTGCGCCGGACAGTTTCCATTTCCATCATCGGCGTATACATACATCAAAGTTGTTTGAGTAATGATATCACCCGCGATGTATGGCGTTCCCGTGCCGTTCGGACCTGTGAAATAGTTTCCTGAAGACAACGGTTCAAGTTCGAAGCCGCTATCGCAGGCCGTCGCGTCATCCAATTCAGGAACCGTAAAGCCAGGCAATACAGTAACCGTAAATGATGGATTCGTGGCCGCTACGCAATTCGGTGTCGTACCTGTCTCGGCGTACACGTAAACTGTGTAAGTTCCAGGCGTATCGAACGTAAGGTCAGTGATCAGGCCAACTCCATTCGGATCAGTGTAATAATTACCTATGGTAAGCGTCGGAAGCGTGACACTGCTACATTCCTGAAGGTTTTGGAAAGATCCAAGTACAGGCGTATCGTTTATCGTTACCTCAAATTGATTTGTCGGTCCTGAACAAGTTCCGTTATTGGAACACACGTAGATGATCTGCGTATCTGAAATGGTTGCTCCTACAGCAAGTGCAATTCCTGTACAATTCGGACCTGTCCAATACTGGTTATCGCTGTTTACAAATGCAGGCAAGACGTAGCTGTCGCAAGCCGTAACATCGGCAGGCGCATCAGTTATCGGCGTAGGTGTGATTGTTACGATAGTTGTTCCCGTCGCAGTACATCCCGCATTGTTCACAGTGACGACATATGTACCGCCAGCTGTAACCGTAATGGTTTGGGTTGTTGCGAAAGGCGCTCCTCCGTCAAGTGTCCAGCTATACGTTACCGCAGCAGGATCGAAATTTCCTGGAGTTACGGTAATCGTTCCAGTATCGCCCGAACACATCGCGAAATCAGGCGTAACCGTGAATTGCGGAGCCAAATCCTGAACGGTAAGCGTAAGTGTTACAACACCAAAACAACCCGCTTCGTTTTCTACGTGAGCGTAAACTACTTGCGTGTTAGGCGTTGTATTCGTGTAATTATTAGGTAGAGGCGTGCCTACTCCTGTAGTCGCTTCTTCCATCGTCGCGTAATACGTTATCGTGTAATCGGCAGGGTTCATGGAACCAAGGATTTCAGCGTTGGCATCGCTCAATACGAATTCCGCGAACTGCAAATTGCTACATTCCACCAAGTTGGCAGGCGTGTTCGGCAAGATTGGCGGATAGTACTCGATCGTAACCGTATCGGTCGCGCTACACGTAGAATTCTGGAACGTAGCCGTAACGGTGTAATCTCCAGGCTCGGTAACCACGATAGATGGAGTCGTCTCAGGAAGAACGTCGTCTCCATGCATCCAAACGAATGTATAATCGACAGCATCCAAACCGCTTGAAAGCGTGTAGGCAACACCGTCGCAAAGCGCAGTTCCATCGGCTTCAAGGAAATCGGCTCCCAATTCGATGTTTCCGAAGTTGAAACTTCCTTTCTTGAGGAATACGGCCGAGTCGAACGCGTTGTCCAATCTGTCGGCGATTACCAACTTAATATGATAGTTATGACCCGGAATTACAGTTGAAGTCGCCGTAAGCGGAACCGTTACCCCGTTAAAGTTGATCGGTGCCGCGAGCGGATCGATACCTTCAGGCAATTCGTAATACTCGTCGAAATATTGTGGGTTTTGCGAATTACAACCTGCATTATAAGCTTGATCCCTGATCGTAACGACCGATACCGGAATCGTCGTACTCGGCAACACCGCTAAGTTCGTCGGCGGCGTCGCATCGGTAAGGTCGGTGAGCAAGAACGCGAATGAATCCGAGTAAGAACATTGGAATGTTCCGTATTCCTCAGATGCGAAGATAAAGTCGAAACTGATTGTCGGAGTGATCGGCACGAAGTCGAATTCCATAATTGTCGCGTTGTTCGATTCCATCGGAACTCCCGTAGCGTCAAAAATGATGTCTTCCAAATCCGTATCACCAGGCCATCCTGCAAAAGGACCGTCGCTAAGAACGACGTCGTTCGGGCCGGGAGCGTTCAGAATATTTCCGGTACTCATGATCACACCTTCCTCAAATGGGAAAGTCGAACCGTTTTTGTTGAAATATCCGATTCCGTTCACCGAACCGAAATTCGTTCCCGTAATCGTCGTGATATTTTCTACCGTAGCACAATTTGTATTGATCAATACGTTCGTGATGAGTTCCTGAGTCGTGAAATCAGTTTCGCTCGTGCTGATCGGCGGTGGAATAGTGCCGACGCAAACATCAAACGATGAAGTCTGGTTACCAGTTGACGTCCAAGTGTAAACTCGGATGTAATAAACCTGCCCAACAGTCAAGCCGTTGAGGATCGTTTGGTTGCCATCAGTACATTCGACGAGCGTCAATCCGTCACAGCCTCCTGTGTAGATCGCATGTGTGAGGAATGTTGTCGAACCGGTAATGTTAAGCAACGATACATAATGAGATGTGTTTGTTGCTGTGAACATAAACCAAACGTCGTCATCGGCAGTTCCGACGCATTGCGTTGGTAGAGCCGAGCCAGTCGCGCCTATTAGCGTTCCCGCAACGGTCTGCCCACATTGAGCGTCCGGATTTACAGGTACGTTGATCGCAGTGGCACATTCGTCATTTGCGATATCGGTGTTGAAACTAGCCGGGTTCGACCAGTCGCTGATGTCGGTGCTGCTACAAACCGCACGCACATAAGCTACCAATTGCGCGCCCGATGGAAGCGGACCGTATTCGAATGGGTGAGCGTTTGCCGTCTGCCATCCAGGAGTAGATGCCGTAGGAACATCAGAACCTTGAGGCAATACTAGAACCTGCCATTGTGTTGCCGAACCGACTTCGGTCCATTCAACTGAAGCCGTAGTCTCGGTCGCGTCAAGTATCTCGACACCCCAAGGGCGCGGACAAGTTGGCGGCGGGTTACACGTTACGTTCGCAAGCCATCCGGCCTGGTTGACCGACGTATCGCTGCTGAACCAGAACGTCAAACAGCCATCAGGGCTTGACGACGTGAACGGGCCAGGAATCGTACTTCCCCAAAAACCTCCAGGCAATTGCGCAGGAACGTTTCCTGCCGGGTTATTGGTCGCGATTTGCGGCGCGTCGGTATTGGCACCATCGAACACATAAAGCGCATCCCAGTTTGTTTCTGTTTGGAATTGTGTAAACGTCACCGTAACGATATAATCAGGATTTGCATCCTCAGGACAAATAGTCACGATAGAGTTCGAACTGTTCGGATAGTTGGCAGGACCGCCTTCATCGACGAAGTTACCACCACAAACCGGTGGCGCAACTTGAGTTGTGACGTCTTTTGGACCGGCTGGTGCGCTGGCATCGGTGGGTGAACAAACTGCAATGACATAAATATCGTAACAAGTGGCCGAATCAAGACCTTCAAGCAAAATACTGTTCGTAGTTGCCAAAGTAAAATCCGGTGTGGTTACTGTCGGAGCTGGTGAGTTACACGGAACCGCATAAACCTGCCATGACGTTTCAGTTCCCACAGGAGTCCAGGAAACATTGACCGCGTCATCAGTCGGCGTACCAACTGTCAGCGCAGTAACTTTAGGACATGTCGGCGGCGGACCGCAAGTAACGTTTGCAACCCATCCAGGCAGATTGACTGACCCGTCGCTACTGAATAGGAATGTAAGACATCCGTCAGCGTTCGTAGCTTCAAACGGACCAGGGATAGTATTACCCCAATATGATCCCGGTTCCCCGAACGGTACGTTGTTCGCTGGGTTTTCACTCGCAATCATCGGCGCATTCGTGGAGTTTCCATCGAATACATATAAACCATCCCAGTTCGTCTCGGTGCTGAACGTCGTAAACGTTACCGTGACGATATAATCTGGATTGGCTGCGTCAGGACAAATCGTAACGATCGAGTTTGAGTTGTTCGGATAGTTTTGTGTCAATCCGCCTTCATCGACATAGTTTCCACCACATTCCGGCGGCGTAACTTGCGTACAGAATGTTTCGACGACACTCCAAGTACTGGTGTCGGTGTCCGAACAATGTGCGCGGACATAAAAGTCGAAACAAGTTGCCGATGGAAGGTTCGGATACACGAACGGCGAACCACCCGTTGCCGGAATTCCCACGCTGCCTGCCGTTGGAGCAGCAGCATTTTCAGGCAAGGCGATTATTTCGAAAGTTGCACCCGGAGGCCCGGCGTAATCCCAGCTCAACGTCACCGACTCATCGGTTGCGACGGTTGCTGTCAATCCGGTTGGTTTCGGGCAAGTTGGCGGCGGTCCGCAGGTTACGTTGGCAGCCCATCCGTCAAACTGGAAGACACCGTCACTGAAGAATTGGAAGGTAAGGCATCCGTCTGCGCTCGATGCTTCAAACGGGCCAGGTATTTCGTTACCCCAATAAGCTCCCGGCGTATCGAGGTCACCATTGAATCCCGATTCATTCTCGCTTGGTATAAGTGGAGCGTTGACAGAATTTCCATCATAAACATACATGCCGTCCCATCCGGTTTCAGTGTTGAAAGCCGTGAAGGTTACCGTAACGATATCGTCAGGGTTCGCATCGTCGGGACAAATAGTGATGACCGAAGCCGAATCGGCAGGATAATCATCATCGATTCCTCCGTCATCTACATAATTTCCACCACATTCGGGCGGTAAGGCTTGCGTACAGAATTCAAAAGGCCCGACCCATTCGCCCGTGGAAAATTCACAGACCGATCGGACATAAAACTTATAACAAGTCAAAGGTGTAAACGCGCCAATTACCGTTCCCTGTGTAGTTGCGGTAACAGTTGTCGTAGCGGTTCCCGTTACCGAGAAAGGCGTTCCCGCAGTCGGGTTGAATGTGTCGGCCGTCGGCAAAACATGGACTTCCCATGCGTTTCCGCCCAATCCGTCCCAAGTAAGGGTCGCATCGGTAGCTGTAGAAGTTGCAGAAAGCGTTTCGATGTCGGCATCCTGGCAAGCCTCGATAAATCGGACATCGTCGATAAGCCAACGCTCACCGTTGATACCGCCGGTAGGCTGCGTGTAAATCTTTACGAACGCGATATAAATAGTAGATCCTGTCAAAGCAGGATCGAGGTCGATGACTTTCTCACCGTATTGGTCAAATGGAATCGTGAGCGCATCATCGTTCCAGGTTTGAAGCAATGTCGTATAACTCGCGGGGTTTGTCGGATCGGACGTTCCCGGTGCGATTCGGACTTCAAAAACCGTGAAGTTATTTCCCGCTACGGTCGTTCTGGTGTTGAATCGAAGTTGTGGATTCGCCGGAACTTCTGACACCGTAGAGACGAGGTAATCAATCGAGGTTTGGTTGGCTCCGATGTTCTGGCGGTTGATGAACGCGGCATTTGGAGCCGTGTTCGCCGGAAATGATGTGGCCGGAACGTTTAGACTCCAATTGATGGTCCCAATGCCGTTGTCAAAGATACGCCAGGTTCCGCTGGGGAGCGGCCAAGTACCATCGCCTGGTGGAGCCACTACTGCGGGATCGTCGAAATTCTCCACAAAGCCTTGTGAAAAACCAGACAAACCTACGAGCAACATTACAAGCAATAATGTAATTTTTTTCATGTAGTTGAAATTTGGTTGTTAATAAAAAATTAGTAGTTTGAACCTCAAATT
>NZ_SEBS01000067.1 GCF_004211145.1 Flavobacterium sp.
ACGCAAGAACGTTCAAAATTTGAAGGTGAAAGTTTTAAGCCGACTGTTGAGGTTTCGACATCATCGGTCGGAAACAACATCGAAATTTCGGTAAAAGACAACGGAAACGGCATCCCATCGGAAATCGTCGACAAAATATTCCAACCTTTTTTCACGACAAAACCAACGGGAGAAGGAACCGGTTTGGGACTTTCACTGGCTTACGATATCGTGAAAGCGCATGGTGGTGAAATCAAAGCCGGAAGCGAACCGGGAACAGGAACGGATTTCATTATTCGATTACCCATAAACCAAACCGACCAATGAGAGCATTTGTACTTCGTTTGTTGTTTTCGATTGTTGCGGCAAAAGCAGTTGCACAGGATGTCGAAACCCTGTCGCAATCAGGAATCGATCCGGATTGGGGCATGCTGAATTTTAGGACCAGTGAATGGCTGTTCAAAAAAGGCAATGACAAAACATGGGCAAAACCTGATTTCGATACGCGAAACTGGCAAAAAATATACCTCGACAGCCTTTATGAATATGCCGACGCCGACGGTAAACTTGAAGGCTGGCTGCGTCTGAAAATAAAAATACACCGAAATCTAAAAGACATGCCGTTGCGGATTTACAGTTGGGCTTGGGGCGCTTCGGATGTATATATTGATGGCAAGCTCATCAAATCTTTCGGGAATACAGGAAGTAATGGAGCGCCTTTCCAGGAATATAATTTTTATACATACGAAACGGCTCCTGTTATGCTTGAGGCCGGCAAAGAATATGTTTTGGCCTGGCATTTTGTCGATTATCGCCAGCCTTTGGGAATCGGTCTCAGGTCGAGTAACATACCGGCCAAATATTGGCTCTTTTTGGGAACGATCGATTATGAAAAGAAGTTTTACCAGGATCGTATCATAAGCAGGACCTTCGATGGCGTACTTATTTCGGTGACCGTCGTGCTATCCCTGATGTTTTGGTTCCTCGCTTTTTTGATTCCCTTAGAGAAAAACCTTAAGTGGATTGCCACGGGTTCGTCTTTGCTCGCGCTTCTGTCCATATCCATAGCCTTTAGCAGGACGGGCGCACTTCCTTATTTCGGCAACTACTTTTTCAGCTATATAAAAGGGATGTGGCACATTCTTATTTTCATCCTGAACCCGATCATACTGGCGAATCTGTTCAATCGGAAAATACACAGGAATATAAAAATCCTGCTTGTCGTTTGCGCCATTGTTGCTTTCGGTTGTGCACTTTTGCCAGTTGATTTATCACAAAATGTAAGAATGTTTGCAGGCATATCGATAGTGCTATCGCTCGTAATGTCTTTACTGATAAGCATCTATTATGTCGTGACTTCCTGGAAAATGCTTCGCGGTGCGCAATGGGCGCCCGTCATTGCATTTGTGGTTTCGATATTGTCGCTTACCGCTTACTTCGTCGGTCTGGCAAGCGCAACCCTTAGCAGTTGGGTAAGCGTTATACCTTTCGTGATGGCTTTCACGCTTTCGCCATCGCTTGGTATGCTAGTTTACGTATCGCTGCGTTTCGTCGAGATTTTGCGTGAAGTGCGCAGCCAGAACGAGATTGTGTTGCAGCTAAGTGAGGAAAAGCGTTTCCAGGCCGAAAATCAGCAAAAAGTCCTCGAGGCCGAAGTTGACAGGCAAACCCACGATTTGAAACAGACGCTGTCCGAACTCAAATCGACCCAATCGCAACTCATACAAGCCGAGAAAATGGCGTCGCTCGGAGAATTGACGGCCGGAATCGCGCATGAAATCCAGAATCCTTTAAATTTCGTCAACAACTTTTCAGATGTATCGAACGAACTAGTCGACGAAATTTTAGTCGAAAGTCAAAAGTCGAAAGTCGAAAGGGATGACGAATTGATCAGCGAGAACCTTCACGACATCAAGCAAAACCTCTCAAAAATAGCCCATCACGGAAAACGCGCCGACGCCATCGTAAAAGGCATGTTGCAGCATTCACGAACGACATCTGGCGAAAAAGAATTGACCAATTTGAATGTTTTGGCCGACGAATATTTGCGATTGGCGTATCACGGTTTACGCGCGAAAGACAAGAGCTTCAACGCCGAATTGATCACGAATTTCGATGCGAACCTTCCAAAAGTAAAAGTCATTCCGCAAGATGTCGGAAGGGTTTTATTGAACTTGATCACGAACGCTTTTTACGCGACGCAAGAACGTTCAAAATTTGAAGGTGAAAGTTTTAAACCGATTGTTGAGGTTTCGACATCATCGGTCGGCAATAACATCGAAATTTCGGTAAAAGATAACGGAAACGGAATTCCCGAAGCTATAAAAGAAAAAATTTTCCAGCCGTTTTTCACGACAAAGCCAACCGGAGAAGGAACGGGATTGGGTTTGAGCCTAGCGTACGATATCGTGAAAGCGCATGGTGGCGAGTTGCAAGTAGAAACCATCGAAGGCGAAAGCACCACATTTATCATTTCCATCGCAAAACAACCGAAACCATGATAAAAAAACTACTGTTCGTCCTGTTGTTTTTCGTTTCCGCGATAAGCGCACAGCATCGGGAACCCTATTTCAAGACGCTAAACGTGGAAAATGGCCTGCCCGAAGAAATGGTACAGACGAAACTCGAAGATAAAAACGGCTATTTATGGATGGGCACGCAAAACGGTCTCGTGCGCTACGACGGCTACACGCTCAAACCCTATTTGATGTTCGACGAAAAAGGCAGGCCGATTCCCGCAAATTCGATAAGGGAATTGCTTCAGGGTAAAGACGGGAAAATCTGGGCGTTCACTTTTGAAAACGGCATCCATTACTACGATCAAAAAAGCGATAGGTTCGTGAAAGTGGCAATCGATAAAAAAACGTCGGGATTGCTCACACGAACGTTTATTTTCGGCATCACCCACGATGAGAAAGACCACGCAATCTTTCTGACGCTTTTTTACTCCAACACGATGACCACGAGTTTAGTACGATTCGATACAGCCGATTATTCGTTAACGAAAGTGACGTCGGTATTTACCGGAAAAACTGCAAATCCCATCAAGAACCAACGTCTTACGGGCAAAGACGCTTCGGGAAAAATCTGGATGGCGTCTGATAATAACCTGAGCTTTTACGAAGCGTCGTCAAAAACATTCCAATCGTATTTCACGTTGCACAAAAAACTGAAAGGCATAAATATCATGTCGGTCGACGCCGATGTCGCGGACAGGGATATACTTTGGCTCATCACCGATTCGATCCATGATTTCAGGAATACACCGCCAGTAGGTCGCCATTTGCTTCGTTTTAACAGCAGGACGAAAGCCTATCAAATCTTTACGGCCAACCCGAAAGATGCGAAAGGGATGGTTTCGAATTGTACAAAAATAATAGTCGATGAAAAGAAACGCCAATGGTTTCTGTGCGGAAGTACAATTGCGAGGTTCGACGCGAAAACAAATACTTTTATCAATTACAAAACCGACTTTAACGGCGAACTCGATGCCGCTGCAGCCGACAAATCAGGGAATATCTGGATCGGAGGGAATTCACCGGGCTTGGGTTACCTGGACATAAAAACAAAAAAAGTGATCTGGCATACCGCAACCGATGCCAAAGGAAGTCTTCCCAATCACACCAATATAAGCGAGCTGTTCCACGACAGATCGGGGACGCTTTGGGTAAACATGCCGTTTTCAGGCATCGCGTACGCCGACGCGCGAAAAACGATATTCTCTCCGCGTAAAATCACACTTGATCCTGAGATTGTAAAAACCGAAAATCAGTCAAAATTCAACATCGTTGGCGGCACGGGCGATACGTTTTACCTAAAGAACGAGAACGGTTTGAACGTTTGGCACGTCAAGGCCGATCGGTTCGACGCTATCGATCTTCGGCAAAAAGACGTTTACAAGAAAATAAGGTGCGCGACTACCGGTACTGACGGGTCAATTTGGATCGGCACTTCCGGATTTGGAATTTTGAGGTACGATCCCAAAACAAAATCGATCGAAAACCTTAAGAATGACACAAACGACGAACGCACGATCAGCAGCAATTATATTGCCGCGTTGACGGTCGGCGAAGATGGAATCCTTTGGATCGCAACGTCCAACAAAGGGTTGTCAAGTTTTGACCCAATTTCCAAAAAAGCCACGCGTTATCCGTACCGAACCGATGCAACGGCAAACCAATCAACCAATGCGCTCGATTCCGACGAACCCCTTGCATTTACCTGGAGCAAAGACGGCTTGTTGTGGATTGGCACCGATGATGGTTGCGCGAATAGTTTCGACACCAAAACCGGGAAATTCAAAAGTTATAAAAACAAGGAAATCGGCTTTTTTTGCGTGCCGAGTATGCTCGAAGACAGCCGCGGACGGTTTTGGGTAGGCACGTACATGTCAGGACTGTTCCTGCTTGACCGAAAAACCGGAAAGACAAAAAACTACACCGAACAAGATGGCCTGCTGCACAATTCCATAATGGGCATTGCCGAGGACAATTCGGGAAGTATTTGGTGTTTGTCGGCACGCGGACTGTCAAAACTTGATCCCGAAACCAATCGATTCACGGTTATTACTGGCGTTACCAAAGATTTGTTGGATCGTGGCGTAGGCCATTTTAGCAAAGACAGCGAAGGAAATCTTATTTATTCGGTCAAAGACGGGATTGTGCGATTTGATCCGATGGACCTCAAACCGAATCCCGTTGCGCCATTCGCCATCATCGAATCGATAAATTATCGCGCCGACGATTCCAAAGAAGCCGCTGATACGACTTTATACGTCAAAAACAACCAAAACATCACTTTAAAATTCGACGAAAACAAAATCACTTTTAACTTCGTCGCCCTGCAATTCGCCAACGCCTCGAATAACCAATACGCCTATCAAATGATCGGCTACGACAAGGATTGGGTCGCGGCCGGAACGCAACGAACTACGACGTACACGAATCTTTCGCCGGGAACGTATACATTCAAAGTAAAAGCGGCCAATGGCGACGGCGTCTGGAACGAAAAAGCGGCAAGCCTTACCCTAACGATATTGCCGCCTTGGTGGAAAACCTGGTGGGCGTATTTGCTTTACCTGTTGGTGTTTGTCATTGGGATTTCAACCTATATTGCAGTGCGGTCGGCGGCGCTCAAACGCGAAAATAGGATTCTCGAAGACAAAGTCGCGTTGCGTACTTCACAACTGGAATCGTCGATCACGAACCTGAAAACTACGCAATCACAACTCATCCAAAGTGAAAAAATGGCGTCGCTCGGAGAATTGACCGCGGGAATCGCACATGAAATCCAAAATCCTTTAAACTTCGTCAATAACTTTTCAGATGTTTCGAATGAATTGGTCGACGAAATTTTTGACGAACGACGAAAGACAAATGACGAACGGAACGAATCGTTGGTCGACGATATCTTGTCGGACATCAAGCAAAATCTCTCTAAAATTTCCCACCACGGCAAACGCGCCGACGCCATCGTAAAAGGCATGCTGCAACATTCCCGAAGTACATCAGGCGAAAAGGAATTGACCGATTTGAATGCTTTGGCCGACGAATACCTTCGGTTGGCTTATCACGGACTTCGCGCGAAAGACAAATCTTTCAACGCCGAATTGATCACGAACTTCGCCGAAAATCTTCCAAAGGTAAAAGTCATTCCTCAAGACATCGGACGCGTTTTATTGAATCTGATCACGAACGCTTTTTACGCGACGCAAGA
>NZ_SEBS01000088.1 GCF_004211145.1 Flavobacterium sp.
ATGCCCAGCCATTGGCTGAACGCGTCGTTGTCAAACATTTTCGATACGATCTGGCTCGGATTCATTAAAAGAACATTTTTTCTTCACGTGCCATTTTGCGAAGCAGCGGACTGCAGCGGTAACGGTCTTCGTGATATTCGTTGTAAAAGCTATCGAGCGTTTCGACGCAGTTTTTTATTCCGATCTCATCGGCCCAGGCCAACAATCCTTTCGGATAATTGACGCCTTTGGTCATTGCGTTGTCGATGTCTTTCGCCGATGCAATATTCATGTGCAACGCATCGGCCGCATCGTTGATAAGCATTGCGAGAATACGGTTGAAAATTTGCCTTCCCGAGGCTTCATCAGTTTTCGGCGCGGGCATTTCTGCCGAATAATCATAAAAGCCGCGGCCTGATTTGCGCCCTAAAAATCCTGCTTCAACCAATCGCTTTTGTGTAAACGACGGCTTGTAGCGCGGATCGTAATAAAATGACGAGAAGACGGTTTCGGTTACGGTGTAATTGACATCGTGTCCTATGAAATCCATCAGCTCGAACGGCCCCATTTTAAAGTTGCCAAAAGTCTTCATCGCCCAGTCAATCGTCGCAAAGTCGGCTTGGCCTTCTTCATAAATGCGCAGCGCTTCGCCGTAGAAAGGCCGCGCCACACGATTAACGATAAATCCCGGCGTGTCTTTCGCAACAGCTACGGTTTTCTTCCAGCCGGTGATGATTTCGACGGTTTTATCTAAAATATTTTTATCGGTTTGTATTGCGGGAACAACTTCGACCAGCTGCATCAGTGGCGCGGGATTGAAAAAATGAATTCCGATTACGCGTCCCGGATTTTTACATGCCGACGCAATTGACGCGATCGATAATGATGATGTATTTGACGCCAGAATGGTTTCATCTGAAACAATCGATTCCAGCTCTGAAAATAATTTCTTTTTTACGTCGAGATTTTCAACAATCGCTTCGACGATCAGGTTCGAGTCGAACAATTCTTCGAGCGCGCTGACGTATGAAATTGATGAGGAAATCCGAAGCTTTTCGGCGGCGTCGATCTTGCCTTTTTCGACGAGTTTCATCAACGTGTTTTCGAGTGAATTCTGGCTTCGCAACAAAGCATCGGCGTTCGTGTCGTAAATTTTGACCGTCGCGCCCGCGCTAGCCGCAACC
>NZ_SEBS01000049.1 GCF_004211145.1 Flavobacterium sp.
AAAACAACCAAACCTAACGTCCAATCATCCAAACGAATGTCTTAACTATTCTCAACTATCTTAACTGTAAAAAAATCTTCGTGCCTTCGTCGCAAAACAACCAAACCTAACGTCCAATCATCCAAACGAATGTCTTAACTATTCTCAACTATCTTAACTGTAAAAAAATCTTCGTGCCTTCGTCGCAAAACATCCAAACCTAACGTCCAATCATCCAAGCGCATGCCTTAACTACTCTCAACTATCTTAACTGTAAAAAAATCTCTGTGCCTTCATTCGCAAAATTAACTCACACCAATAATCCACATCACAAAATATATTAAAACCCACAAATCCTCTCAACCCAAAATCGTAACTTTAATCAAATTCTTAACTGTTACAACCATGGACAACACACTTTCAATCCACACCGAAATTGAAGTGCACGCGCCCGCAACTGAAGTCTGGCGTGCACTCACCGAACCCGAACTCATCAAACAATACTTCTTCGGAACTGAAATGGAAACCTCTTGGGAAAAAGGCGCGCCCGTTTTCTGGAGAGGCGAATGGGACGGAAAATCATACGAGGAAAAAGGCGAAGTGCTCGAAATCGACCCCGGAAATTCGGTAAGCATGAGTTACTTGACCGCGGGACTCGAAGACGTTCCCGAAAATTATTCGGTCATCACATTCGAAATCGAGACCCTCGACGACGAATTCTCGAAACTTACCGTGACGCAGGAAGGTTTCAGCGACCAGAAAGCCTGCGATCATTCACAGGAAAACTGGAAAGTCGTGCTCGACGGACTTAGAAAAGTCGTGGAGAACCAACCCGACGAACAGCTCCAATAAATTTCGAATACTTTAATGAACCTGGCGTTTCGTGATACGATCTCACACGAAGCGTCGGGTTTTTTAGTATCTTCAACTTTCGAAATAAACGATCAAAAAAACAACAATGAACCTTATCAAATCAACTGCGATTGTCGCGTCTTTCCTGATTTCAGGAATTGTGTCGGCTCAAAAACAAAAACACTGGAACGCCGAATCCTGGACGACGACGCCCGACAAAAAAGACATTCTCCGCAAGCGCGATGCTTTTTCGTTTACATCGAACAACGCAAAAAATAGCGCCGAGATCAAACTGATCAAGCTCGACGAAGGCCAAAAATTCCAAACGATCGACGGTTTCGGGTATTGCCTGACAGGCGGAAGCGCGCAACTGCTTTCGAAAATGTCCGACAAAGCGCAGAATGATTTGTTGCAGGAATTGTTCAGCACGAAAGGCATGTCGATCGGGATCAGTTATCTGCGCGTGAGCATCGGCGCGTCCGATCTCGACGAAACTGTTTTCTCGTACGACGATTTACCCGCGGGACAAACCGATCCGAAACTCGAAAAGTTCAGCCTTGAAAACGACCATCGCACGGGATTGATCCCGATCCTCAAAAAAATCCTCAAGATAAATCCGAAGCTCAAGATCATGGGATCGCCTTGGTCGCCTCCGGTTTGGATGAAGGACAACGGCGACACGCGTGGCGGTTCCCTGAAACCTGAATGGTATGGCGCGTACGCCGATTATTTCGTGAAATATATCCAGGGCATGAAGGCCGAGGGAATTCCGATCGACGCGATCACCGTCCAAAACGAACCGCTTCATCCCGGGAACAACCCGAGTTTGTTGATGCTCGCCAAAGACCAATTGGTTTTCGTGCGCGACCATCTTGGGCCGGCGTTCGAGAAAGCGGGCATCAAGACCAAAATCATAGTGTACGACCACAATTGCGACAAACCCGAGTATCCGCTTGAGATCCTGAACGATCCGAAAGCCAAGAAATACGTTGACGGTTCCGGATTTCACCTGTATGGCGGGACGGTCGATGCGATGACGAAAGTGCACGACGCGCATCCCGACAAGAACATTTACTTCACGGAACAATGGACGGGCGGTCCCGGCGATTTCCCTAAAGATTTGAAATGGAATGTCGAAAACCTATTGGTCGGAACAACGAAGAACTGGGCGAAAACCGTGCTGCAATGGAACTTGGCGTCTGACCCGAAATACGATCCGCACACTGATCGCGGCGGTTGCACGACCTGCATGGGCGCTGTCACGATCGACGGCTCGAACGTGGACCGAAACGTCGCGTATTATCACATGGCGCATGCGTCGAAATTCGTGCGTCCGGGATCGAAACGCATCTACACATCGGAACTCGAAGGTTTGCCCAACGTGGCTTTCCTCACGCCCGACAATAAAATCGTGATGATCATCGTGAATACGTCGAACGTCGAACGCAAATTCATCATCGCGCACCACTCGAGCTCGCTTGGCGGAACTTTGGCTCCGGGCGCGGTCGTAACGTATGTGTTCAAATAAAAATGCATTTTCGTCACGCGCGACATACAAATGATTTACAACCGTTGGTTTCGTTTTACACCGAAGTCATCGGCCTTGAAAAACTCGGGAATTTCGAGAATCACGACGTTTACGATGGTGTTTTCGTAGGCTATCGTAACCAGGATTGGGAACTCGAATTCACGGTTTCTAACGAAAAACCCGGACATGTTCCCGACGAAGACGACGCGCTCGTATTTTATCTCTCGACCGAAGCTGAAATCCACGACATCGTGAAACAGGCCGTCAACCGCGGCATTCATCCTGTCAAGAATAAAAATCCATACTGGAATGTCCACGGCCACACGATCACCGATCCCGATGGTTTCAATGTGATCTTGGCGTTGCGATCTCCCGGGGTAACATCGGAAAAAGTCAATTCGCTCGGCATTTCCGATTGGAATTCGCTCGTGAACCACGTTCGGAATTTGCCGTACGGACGAAACGAAAACCGACACGATTTCACGCTGGTCCTATCGGAAGGAAAAGGAAGTTGCAGTTCCAAACATGCGTTGTTGAAATCGATCGCCGATGAAAATCATATTGATGTGAAACTGTGCATCGGGATTTATGAAATGACCAAATCGAACACGCCCGGAATCGCTAATGTATTGCTCGAAAACCATATCGATTTCATTCCCGAAGCGCATTGTTACCTGAGGTCGAACAATCGCAGGCTTGATTTTACGAACCCGCATTCGGACATTTCGACTATTGAAAGCGTTTTGCTGACCGAAATCGAGATCACGCCTGAACAAGTCGCCGATTTCAAAGTGGAATTCCACAAGGATTTTATTAGGAATTGGTTGTCGGAAACTAATATTCGCAGCACTTTCGATGAAATTTGGGAGATTCGCGAACGCTGCATCGCGAACCTGTCAAACAACGATATAAAATGAACGAAAGCGCCACAAAAGAATCGTATTTCTGGGCCGAACAAATTCGCGCGGTCGCTATTCTCGCGGTTTTGACGATACATGTTTCAGGTGGTCTCGTTTTGGAATACGGCAAAATTCGCTACGATCACTGGATGACGGCTCACGTTTATGATAGTATCGTGCGGTTTAGCGTACCGCTTTTCCTGATGATTTCAGGCGCGTTATTGTTTCCAAAAGAATATGGGATCAGGGATTTCATGCGCAAACGATTCAAGAAAATACTGTGGCCGTTTCTATTTTGGGGATTGATCTACACGCTGTACAACCTGATTCAAAAATTAAACAACGGTTACCAAATGAGCGTAAAAAACATTGTCATGTTTATCTTTCGCAATTTCAGGGACAAACCGTACGACCATTTTTGGTTTCTATACCTGCTCATCGGGCTGTATCTTTTTTATCCGATCCTAAGTTCATGGGCAAGGCGCGCGACCGAAAATCAATTGCTGTATTTCCTCATTATCTGGTTCGCGATTTCGCTGACGACGATCGGTTACTTACACAATCTTGTGCCGAAGATTGAGTTGCGATATTTCTCAGGGTTTATCGGTTACCCCGTGCTGGGCTTTTATCTTTCTCGCATTCGATGGAGAAATCCCGTAAAAATCGGACTGGCCTGTTTCATTTTGGGAACGCTCATGACATTCTGCGCAACACTGGTCGAAATACGAAAGTCCGGGAATTTTTCAGAAATTTTTTACAATACGACAACGCCAAACGTGATCATCGCTTCGATGGGAATATTTTTGGTTTTGCGTTATTGCGAAGTCCATCAACGATTCATACGACGGCTTTTAGTAGAAATCAGCACGCAAAGTTTCGGGATTTACTTCGTCCACATTTTGATATTGATTATGCTGTCGTCTTTAGGGATGGCTGGCGATTTCGTTCATCCGGCAATTGGAATTCCCGTAATCGTATTAATTTGCATGGCTGTTTCATACGCAATAATCAAGGTCTTAAAACTGGTGCCGTTGTTAGGTCGAATTGTTGGATGAAACAGCCATTGTGTTTCGAGAATTTCCAACCTGATGACCGTAAACGAAACCAAACAGCTTACTGTTCTTAATGCACTTAATGATTTAAACCTGAACAACGTAAAATCGTGCAACGCTCCAAATAAAAATCTATAAAACCCAACCTTACTTTTTCAAGAAATGCCCGCTAATATCGTCATACTCAAGCAACAATTCATTCGATTTCCCATCGCGGTCAAAGAATTTCTCCCAAGTCGACAAAGGTTCCCAAATAGCGGTTTCTTTCTCACGCCAACAAACAACCTTCGTAAATGAACGAAAGCGCCACAAAAGAATCGTATTTCTGGGCCGATGCCATGCGCGTCGTCGCAACCTTCACGGTCGTCATGATCCATGTGGCCGATCCCGTGGCCAAAAAACTCGCCGCGACGAACAACCACGAATGGCTGACCGCGCTGTTTTTCGATTCATTTCGATTTTGTGTGCCGTTTTTCCTGATGATTTCGGGGGCTTTACTGTTGGGAAAACCCGATTCGTTGCCGGATTTTTTTAGGAAGAGAATGTCAAGAATCCTTCCGCCGTTTTTGTTGTGGAGTTTGGTGTACATCATCCACAAATTGATCTCGCAGATGAAGCAAACGCCGGTGGACGCGGGCGACATCGCTGCTTTCGTTTGGAGTAACATACAAAATCCTGCGTATTACCATCTTTGGTTCATGTACGTTTTGATCGGCCTATATTTATTTTACCCGATTCTCTCCAGATTCGCGCGACACGCCAAAAACAGCGAACTGCTTTATTTTTTGGGCATTTGGTTCGCGTTGCAGTTTTTTGAATTCCCGGTTTTCAGAGAAGTTCTACCCGCGTTCGAGTTGCGTTATTTTACGGGCGCGATCGGGTATCCGGTTTTGGGTTATTATTTGGCGCGAAACGACTTCGGCGTAAAATCGAGATTGTATGGAGGCTTGCTTTTCGTCTCGTCTTTAGTATTCACATTTTTAATTTCGTGGCACTATTCGACAAATGGCATCACGCGCGCGGTCGACGAGACATTTTTCATGATCAACACGCCCAACGTCGTGCTGATGTCGACAGGATTATTCTTGTGGATCCGCGAATACAAACCCACGAATCTAAAAGTGATCGAATACGCAAGCCGTTTCGGGAAATACAGCTACGGAATCTATCTCGCCCACGTTTTCATCCTGATGAAACTGCACTCGAACGGGTTGAGAGGTTCACTGATCCATCCGGCGATTGGCGTCCCGATGGTCACGGTAATTTGTTTCGCGATGACGTTCGGCCTTATCTGGCTGTTGCATCGTGTGCCGTTCCTCAAAAAAATTGCGGGATAAATTGCGTATTTTGGATATTCGTAACAAATATTGGATCTATCACAACACAAATCGATTGAACAATCAAAACTAAAATCATGAAGAAACTCTCACTTTTGCTACTTTTCCTGGTCGTAGCCTGCAGTAAAACGGAACCGAAACTTTTTACCCACGACGCAGTGTCGTTCACCATTCCCGGCGACTGGAAAATCGAGCAGGAACCGATCACCGAAGTCGGATACTATGTCGCCGCCCAAAAAGAAGGATTCAGTTCGAGCGGACTTTTCACGTTGACTTGGGTCAATGGCGAACTCAATCTCGATGAAAACGTGAAAGTATATCAGGAAGAGTTGCGCAATAACGCGGTCTACAAGTCGTCAAATTTGGTTTTCACGGCTACGAAACTAGGAAAATTTGCGGGTCATGAAACAATTTCTACCGGATTCTCGGCCAAGATACTGACCGTCGGACATCACGGAACGATCCATTCTTTCCTGCACAATGGCATCACGTACACCATTTTAATCCAGGAAGCCGACGATGATGCCGATGATAATCAGGAAGGTTTTGATATGATTGAGAAAACGTTGGTGATAAAGGGCTGATTGGTGGATTGGTTAATTGATTTGTGGTTCACTGGTTAATCGGATAAACGATCAACCAATGAACCCACTCTTTACATTTTCATCAAACTCGGATACACTCGCAAATACACCTCAAAAGCCATCGGATTATTTCCATAAAGCCCGTCAAGTCGTGACGAGGTCGAGTAAAAACTCATTTGTCCGCCGGCGGCGAATTTGAATTTTCCGATGGAATACAAATCGTAACTCAAACCAGCCGTGACCGCATTTACAGGAAAAACCGAATCCCCGTAAATCGCGTCGGGCAAACTGAGTTCTTCTGACGATTTCTGCACGAATTCATACCGACCGTAAACGGCTAATTTCTTTCTGTTCCAAGATGCTTCCAAAAGCGCCGCGTGTTCGCCGTCGTGTCCTTGTGTCTTGTTCATTCCCCAAAGTGCCGTGGCGTTGAACCAACCGTCGTCCGCGAGCGGCAAACTATACGTCGCCGATGCCGTGGTTCGGTTCACATCGTCGGGATGCAATTCCTCAGGCTGTTTCAAGAAACCGTGTGAAACCTGAAGCGCCCAATTCTTGTCGGGGTTGAATGACAATCGACCTGAATAACTATCGAATCTGGGTTTGTCGAAATCGTATCGGTGTTCGTTGGGTTCGCGCCCCGTAAATGACGAACCTTCGACTTTGAATTCCCCGTATCGGAACCCGATCGTCGCGACTCCGAACGTGATGTGCGTCGCATCGACCCAATGGTGCGACAAAGGCGCGTCAGGATTGTTCAACGCCGACGGACGATGCATGAACGCAACCGCTCCAAGCGCAGGTTCGCCGGGATATCCGACGTAAACGAATGCGTCCATGTCTTTCGTGAACGCGTACGAATAACTTACCGAAAGTTCTGAGAAAAGGTCGTGTGGATGCTGCCTGTCGACCAAAGCCGAGCCTCGATACGCTTCCCCGCTTTGGAACAGCAACGGATAACCGTCGTTTCCGCCCGTGAGCGCGTCGAACGAGAACATGGTATTGAAATGGAAAAGTCCTTTCTGCCCGATTTTGCGCTGCCCCATGAACATCAGCCAGTTCGGCGCATCGAATTCGTCGTCCCCACGCGAACCTTTACTTGCAAAATCCTGATTGTTGTATCTCACGAATAAGTTGCCGTGCGCCATGAACATCCAGTCCTTGGCATGGAACATCGCGCCGTACATGGGCGAAGCGTCGGGCAACCACGACGTTCCCGACCCGTTTCGGTTCATGGATAGATTTTGTGAAAACGCGTGGCTCATGTTTCCCATTGTCATGTCGTGGTCCATTTTGGTCGTGTCCATTTGCATTTTGGGCATCGAATCCTTGGGTTGCATGTTGTGATGGTCGTGTTGGGAAAAGGCGATCGACACAAAGAAAAGCGCAAGATATATAGGAAGATTTTTCATTGGAATGTTTTATCCGAAATTAAAAAAGCCGACGCGATGGCCGGCTATATAATTATTGTTTTGATTTGTAAAGTTTTGGATGAACTGATATATTTTTGAACAATTGAGATAGTTGAGATTCGTTGAGACGGTCGAAAAAAAACGCGCGATATGTCGGAGATTTTTCGTTGGAATGTTTTATCCGAAATTAAAAAAGCCGACGCGATGGCCGGCTGTATAATTATGGGTTTGATTTGTAAAGTTTTGGATGAACTGAAATATTTTTGAACAATTGAGATAGTTGAGATTAGTTGAGACGGTCGAAAAAAAACGCGCGAGATATGCCGGAGATTTTTCGTCGGAATGTTTTATCCGAAATTAAAAAAGCCGACGCGATGGCCGGCTACATAATTGTTGTTTTGATTTGTAAAGTTTTGAATGAACTGATATATTTTTGAACAATTGAGATAGTTGAGATTAGTTGAGACGGGCGAAAAAAAACGCGCGATATGTCGGAGATTTTTCGTTGGAATGTTTTATCCGAAATTAAAAAAGCCGACACGACGGCCGGCTGTATAATTATTGGTTTGATTTATAAAATTTTGAACGACTTGATTCTCAAAACAATCAAGATAGCCGAAATCCTACAAGCGAATTAAACGCTCTTAACTACTCTCAACTATCTTAACTGTCCAAAAAATTATCTACCAAAAATCACAATTCTCTTAACTATATTTATCGTTTACAAAATAAATCTAACCAAAACCCTTAATGATCTTAATGCACTTAATGGTTCAAATCTTAACAACGTAAAATCATGCGAAGCTCCAGATAACAATCTAAAAACCAACCTTACTTTTTCAAGAAACGCCCGCTGATATCGTCGTATTCAAGCAACAATTCGTTCGATTTCCCATCGCGCTCAAAAAACTTCTCCCAAGTCGACAACGGTTCCCAAATTGCCGTCCCTTTCCCACGACCATTCGGAACTTCAAAACCGGCCTTGTTCACTTCCTGTTTGCGGTGCGAATATTCCACGACGATTACGTCCTTGTCGTAACGCTGCGACAAATCGGCGAGATTGTATTCGAGATCCTGAATCGTTCCATGCCATTTCGGATAATACGAAAGCCCGATCACATCAAAATGCGCGTTGCGTTTCACCATTTCATCCAAACATTCCACCGACTCGAAATTCTGTCCGCCGAGCGCGATATGGAACATCATCTGGGTTTTCGGGTTCACGGCTTTCACGGCCGAAACGCCGGCGTTGTACAATTGTGCCATGCCGTCAGGATTCGCGATCGATCCTTCAGGCCAAACCAATCCGTGGTTGATTTCGTTTCCGACCTGCACCATTTCAGGCAACGTGCCTTGATTTTTCAGTTCCGACATTACTTTGAATGTCCAATCGTACAGCGATTTTTTGAGTTGCTCGAGCGATTGGCCTTCCCACGCTTTCGGCTTGTATTGTTTTCCGGGATCGGCCCAATAATCGGAATAATGAAAGTCGAGCAGCAGTTTCATTCCCGCGGCTTTCACGCGTTTTGCCATCGCCAACGTGTGCGGCAGATCGCAGAAACCTTTCCCCGGCGAATATCCTTTTTCATTCGCGGGTTCGTTGAAAATCCGGAGTCGGACGTAATTGAAACCGTGATCTTTCAAGATTTGGATCGCATCTTTCTCGACGCCTTTGTCTTGGAATTTCATGCCGCGGGCTTCGAGTTCAGGCAAGAATGAAATATCGGCACCGAGCATTTTATCGACCGAAATCACTTTCGCCGCCTCGCCTTTCAAACTGTATTTCGAATCGAATGTCACGATTTGTTTCTTCGCCGGTTCGACCGTTATAAAATCGGTTCCGCCCGTTTCCAATCCTGCGGCCTTCGCATCGAAGTGAATAAAATCCGATTTCGTTCCTGCTTGCACGATGACCTGGCAATGCCCGTTGAACAACATGCGTTGCCACGCGCCGTCGACGCATTTGTCAGGTTCGTGTGAACTCGGATCGCCGTTTCCGACACCGATGATTTTCGCATCGCCCTTGATGTCGAACGTGATCATGTTGTTCGCATCGGGAACTTCGCGTCCTTGCGCGTCGATTACCGAAATGTTGACGATCGCGACGTCTTTTCCGTCAGCCGTCATCGTGGTTTTGTACGGCGTGACGACGACTTCAGTTGCGGCTCCGGTTGTCTCTACTTTCGCCGTGAGTTTTTTTCCTTTTTTATAACCGACTGCCTCGAGTTTCCCGGGTTCGTAAGCCACGTTCCAATTCAAATGACCGTTGCGCGGCATGTCTTTTTTACCAAGTGATTTGCCGTTGAGGAACAACTCGACGTTGTCGGCATTCGAATTTACCCAAACCTCGACATTGTCGCTCGGGCGATCCCAATGTTTCTTGTCGGGCCAATTCCAATGCGGGGAAATGTGCAACACATCATTGTTTGCCCACCAACTTTGGTAATAATAGTACAGGTTCTTAGGGAAGCCGCAAACGTCCATGATCCCGAAGTGGGAATTCACGTTCGGCCATCCGTAAGGCGTCGGTTCGCCTCGATAATCGAATCCCGTCCAGATGAAACCGCCGAGCCAATACTCATTTTCAGCCGACAATTTCTGCCAATCCTCAGCCTTACTCGCCCACCAAGGCGCCGTGATATCCTGATCGGGAACGTACGCACGGATCGAATCTTTCGCATAAATGCCGCGAGTCGTGACCGTACTTCCCATTTCAGTTCCGATGAGCGGCTGATCGGGATGCGCTTTGTGATAATCGGCGACGGCGAATTGCCTGTAATTGAAACCGCGCACGGGGATGACTTCGTTCACGCCTTCGAATTCAGTTCCCAAATCGGCGGCGTATGTGGAAGTTCGCGTCGGATCGTATTGTTTTTGGACCGACAAAAGCGTCTTCGCGATGCGGTTTCCGAACTCGTTTTTCTGGATCAAACCTTCCTCATTCCCGATCGACCATAGGAAAATCGACGCGTGGTTGCGATCGCGTTTCAATAATTTTTTGAATTGGTCGGTGTATTCCTTACCCGAATTGAGCAGACGTTGCTCATCCAAAACCAACATTCCAAGTGAATCGCAAGCCATCAAAAGCACGGGATCGGGAGCGTTGTGGCTCATTCTCCAAGCGTTCACGCCCATTTGTTTCTCGAGTTTTACGCGATGGTAATGCAGATGGTCGGGTATCGCCGACCCGACGCCAGCGTGATCCTGATGATTGTTCACGCCGTAGATCTTGTGTTTTTTTCCGTTTACGAACACGCCGTTTTTATTGATTTCTATGGTCCGGACGCCGAACGGAACTTTTTGTTCGTCGATTACCTTTCCGTTTTGTTTCACCTGAACGACAACGCGATACAGATACGGATCTTCAAGCGACCACAGTCTCGCGTTTGAAACCGACAACGTAGCCTTTGCGGTCTTCACGTCGCCGGGATTAATTGACAATCCGCCCGCGTTCGATGTCGCGACGACTTTCCCGTTCCTGTCTTTCAACATGGCCGAAACCGTAACGTCGGATTTTGAAAAACCGTCGTTTGAAACCTCGGTCTCAACGGTTAGGCTCGCTTTTTTGCCCGAGACTTTCGCATGTGCGAAAACACCGTCGGTCGCGATATGCGTGTTCGAATATTGATTCAGCCAAACGTGTCTATAAATGCCCGCGCCTTCGTAGAACCAGCCTTCGTATTGGGTCGCGTCGACGCGAACGGTCACGATGTTTTCCTTGTCGAACAACAGGAAATCGGTGATGTCGTAATTTGTGCCGAGATAGCCGCTTTCGTTTCGTCCGCAGTAAAAACCGTTGACCCAAACCTGGGCATCGCGGTATACGCCGTCGAATTGGAGTTCGAATCGCTGGCCTTTATCGGCCGATGAAACCGTGAAATTTTTTCGATACCAACCGATCGACGTTTCAGGAAACAATCCGCCGACGGGTTTGAATCCATGCGATTGCACATCGAAATTCTTCACGTTCACGAACGGAAGCGCGACAGCCCAATCGTGTGGCAAATCGACTTTGGCCCAAGTCGTGTCGACGAATTTCGGATCGATCGCCGTCTTGGCTCCGTTGCCCGATTTGGAAAACACCGTCGCGACTGAATAATTGAAATCTTTCTCAGGATTGGCGGCGTGCCCAAAGTGAAACTTCCACCCGAAGTCGAAGTCGATCTTCTTTCTTGGCGATTGGGCAATGGAAAGCGCCGTAAAAAACAAAAGCGATAAAAGTAAACGGATTCTCATGCGTAAAATTTTGATTTTGGTAAAATTAACGAGAACGATTGCTTTTACCTACTGAACCCTACCAGTTTAGTCGAAAGTCCAAAGTCGAAAGTCGAAGGTCTTGGTTCGCGAATTTCGAAACGTTCATTTATTTCATTTAATCAAACAATGCCTCGATTTTAAAGGATTTTATCCTTTCGACTTTCGACTTTTGACTTTCGACTTCCGTATCTTTGAGTCACAAACTCCCATCATGAAACTCTACAATATTATAGAACCGACCGCGAATGAAGTCCCGATCGTGATTTCCTCGCCGCATTCGGGTACGTATTTCCCCGATCACATCAAGTCGCGGTTGAAGCCCGAGCTCGTCGAAGCGCCCGACGATACGGATTGGTTCATCGATAAATTATACGATTTCGCGCCCTCGCTGGGCATCACGATGATCACGGCGAATTACAGCCGCTGGGTGATCGACTTGAACCGATTCCCGCAACGCGAGCCGCTCTATTACGACGGTCGCGTGATCACGGGTCTGGTTCCGCACACCGATTTTAACGGATTGCCGTTGTATCTGGGCAAAAATCCCGACGACCGGGAGGTTGAGCAACGCCTCGAAGATTATTTCATGCCGTATCACGCGAAGGTCGGCGAGCTGCTCGAAGAGAAGAAACAGAAATTCGGGAAAGTGTTGTTGTTCGACGCTCATTCGATCAGGAAATCGGTTCCCGGCATCCAAAAAACGCCGTTCCCCGATTTGATCTTGGGCGACAACGATTTGGTCGCGGCTTCTCCCGCAATCATTGCCGCGGCTTACGATACGCTTCAAAAAGGCGATTACGACATCCAGCACAACGTACCGTTCAAAGGTGGTTACATCACGAGAAGTTTCGGGCGACCCCAGGACAACATCCATGCGCTCCAGCTCGAGATGGCGAAAACGAACTACATGGACGATTCCGAAACGAAATACCACGACGAGCGCGCGAACAAAATGCGCGAACTTCTCAAAGAAACATTCCAAAACCTGATTGCCGAGCTCGCATGAAAACGTTGACTTTTAAAGGTTTGCTGACCGAAAACGGCTGGATTGAAAACGCGTCGGTCGCCATTGACGAAGACGGGAAAATATTTTCGGTCACCCAAAATTCCGATGGAGAAAACATAAACGGATTCGCGCTTCCGGGTTTCCAAAACGCCCATTCGCACGCATTCCAATATGCGATGGCGGGTTTGGCCGAACTGCACGAAGGTTCAGGCGTGCCCGACGATTTCTGGAGCTGGAGGAACGCGATGTACAATTTGGCGCTTGCAATTTCACCCGGGCAACTCGAGGACATCGCGGCGATGTTGTATGCAGAAATGTTGCGCCACGGTTATACGTCGGTGGCCGAATTCCATTACCTGCATCACGACAAAGACGGAAAACCATATGAAAACCTGGCCGAACTTGGATTGCGTTTGGTCCGCGCGGCGCAAAAGACCGGAATCAGGATTACATTGGTTCCGATGTTCTACCAACAAGGCGGTTTTGGACAGGCGCCCGTCGAAAAGCAAAGACGCTTCATCTCAGAAACTACGGATGATTATTTCAAGTTACTCGAGAGTTCGGCGAAAGCGGTCGCTACTTATGAAGGCGCGAGACTCGCCACGGGAATCCATTCGCTGCGTGCAGTAAAACCTCAAGATGTGATCCGATTGACGCAGGAAATGGACAACGAGAAACCGTTCCACATCCATGTTTCGGAGCAGTTGAAGGAAATCGAAGACTGTCTGAATTTCCACGGAAAACGCCCCGTGCAATGGTTGCTCGACAATTGCGATGTAAACGAAAATTATCATTTGGTGCACGCGACGCATTTGGATGATTCCGAGGTTTCGGGTATCGCAAAATCAGGCGCGAATGTCGTGATCTGTCCGAGTACCGAAGGAAATCTGGGCGATGGCTTGTTCCGATTCGAGGAATTTAAGAACGCCGGTGGAAATTGGAGCATCGGCACCGACAGCCACGTCGGGCTCAATCCGTTTGAAGAACTCAGGATTTTGGATTACGGACAACGGCTGATCTCGCACAAACGCACGACGTTCTATCAACCGAATCACGGCGACAGCGGATTCAATGCGATGGCGATGGCGTGGAAAAGCGGACGCAAGGCGATGGGCGCGCAGCATGAAACGTTCTTTAAGGTCGGAGATTATTTCGACGCGGTGGTCATGGACGCGGATTCGGTTTTGGTCGCGACGTCGTCACTGAAAAATTTGTGCAATACGTTCGTATATGCGAGTGACGTTTCGAATATCTTGGGAACGATCGTAAGCGGGAAATGGGTCGTGAAAAACGGAAAACACGCTTCACAAAACGAAATCGTGATGAAGTTCAGGACGACGATGGAAAATCTGGGCTCGAGAAAATGACACATTCCAGAAAATCCTTGGGTTTCGCACTTTTGTCTTTCGTGACTTTTTTGGTCATCGCCGTGATTACCGCGGTTGCTCCCGGAAACGAAATTTTTACTGCGATTGGCGGGATTCTGCTGATCGTATTTATAGTTTTCGGCTTCTCGCATGCGTTGCGAAGTATTAAAGAGCCCAACAACGCCTCGAAAATCTTGGGCCTTATCGCCAACGGATTGCTGTTTTTGGTTTTTGCCGTATTGGTGATCGCCAACGTGATCGATATCGTAAAGGCATTCGGTTGATCAAAAAAATTCGTTAGGAACGGTTCGCCAGCCCTGATGGAAGCGGTTAGCCCGCAGTTGCCAAGCCTTGCTTTTTTGGGCGCGGCGCGGCGACCGAAGGAAGCCCGACGCCGCGCCTAAAAAAAAGCGGACTTGGCGACGAGGACTAATAGCGGACAGCAGGAAACAGCTACAAATCATTTAATTAACGATTAATTGTCAATTTTCAATTGTCCATTCTCAATTTACTTCCCTATTTTTGCACCAGATGAAAACACAGAACCATATCCAGATCTGCGACCTGCGCTCGAACGTGAAACCGTTCGGCCACAAGGGCGTTTTGTGTAAACCCAAATTTTGATTCACATTGAAGAAAAATAAGATATACAAAGCGTCCTGATTACCGGGGCGCTTTTTTTTTAACCGATGAATAGAAAAAATGAAAGTCAAGTTTTGCCGAATCCAATCCTGCTGATCCTTGTCGCCTAGACCGCTGACACTCGATTTTTGAATCAATAGCTCCCGCCAACGTTTCGCGGACAGGAATTTTGCGCCCTAAATATTTTGTAACTATCTGACTTTCAATAAAATAAATTAAATTTTTCTTGGATTTTTAAAAAAGACTTCTTTACTTTGCAAAGTCAAAAACAACACAGATCGACCGCACAATAAAATACATATAGTAATGAAAACCATCAATTCCATCAATCACATTCCAAACGCAGCGATGCAGCAGCCTAAACAGGCAGCGATGCTGTTTGTGTGCGATCGATATGGGATTGCCGGCAAGTGTATAAGTAAACAGACGCGAAAGAAGTAACATTCTTTTTTTTAGGATACGAAAGCACTTGCCAATAGCAGGTGCTTTTTTTTTGCCTGAGTGCCTGAGTGCCTGAGTGCCTGAGTGCCTGAGTGCCTGAGTGCCTGAGTGCCTGAGAAAAAAAGAAAAAAATTAGAGACGACAAAAAAAAGAATTTAAAAAAAACGCTTTGATCTGCAACGTAGATCTGATTTGAATGGGACAAAAAGACGTGAATTTAACACGCACGAACTCAGGCACTCAGGCACCTAGCACTCAGGCACTAAAAAAACACATAACCATCATGAAAACCCTAACCACAAAATTCTTCCAAGTCCTTGAAAGGAACTTGTCACTGAGAGATTTCGAAGCCGGGCTCAATTCTCTCGAGGAAGCCGACAAACTGGTCAAAAATGAACTCTGGAAAGCGTTCTACAGTTTCAATTACAACAGCAAAAGCGTGGGTTACGAGTTCTCGAAACTGCTTTCGAACTTTGACACCGACGAATATGCGCTGTTCAAATTCGAGAACACGTTGAAACAGATCCTTGAAGACGGGAACTTGTTTCGCGTGGTGAGGTCGGCCCACGATTTTAGTTTGAGATACGATTATCCGGCGTTTGCGGTGATCGGCGATTATGATTACGAGTTGCAGAATGAATATTTATCGTATGAAGGCACGCGCCAAAAACTCGCCGCGACCGCCGAAAATCTATTACAGCAATGGATCTCGTTGCGCACTGCCGAAGCGCGTCTGGATTTGCTTAAAGGCAAAATCCCGGTGCAGAACAAATTGCGCCTCTCGCCTGATTCGGCCTATATGAAGTTCTCAGGTAAACTCTGGAACTTCTGGAAAAATTAACTCTTGAAGGACTGCCATGTTCGAAAAATCCCGGGGCTTTTGCTTTGGGATTTTTTTTTGAAATGAATATCGATGAATATCGCGAACGCCCGAATTATCCAACTTCGATATTTCTGTTGAACAAAACGCAGGCATTCTGTCTCTCGTTTACCCATGCACTCAAAATAAATTTGCATAAGTGTATTTTTAACACTTAATTTGTTGAAATCATGGCTTCATTGTTAATTATTAATTATCAATTGTCAATTATCAATTGTCAATTAAAAGTATCTTTGCGGCAGTTTAATTAAAACCTTATAATGAAACGTAACACACAACAGTTAAACGCTTTAGCAATTCAGGTCAGGCGCGACATCCTGCGCATGGTTCATGCCGTGAATTCGGGCCATCCGGGCGGTTCCCTGGGCTGCACGGAATTTTTCGTAGCCCTTTACCAAAACATCATGGATCGCAAGGAAGGCTTCGACATGGACGGAATCGGCGAAGATCTTTTCTTCTTGTCGAACGGCCACATTTCTCCTGTTTTTTACAGCACGCTTGCACGTAGCGGGTATTTCCCGGTATCGGAATTGGCAACTTTCCGCCACATCAACTCTCGTTTGCAAGGCCACCCGACGACTCACGAAGGTTTGCCCGGAATCCGGATGGCGTCAGGTTCTTTGGGTCAGGGATTGAGCGTTGCCATCGGAGCCGCACAAGCCAAAAAACTAAACAAGGACAATCATTTGGTCTTCTCGCTTCACGGAGACGGCGAATTGCAGGAAGGACAAAACTGGGAAGCGATCATGTACGCGTCGGCCAAGAAAGTCGATAACATCATTGCGACCGTGGATTTGAACGGACAGCAGATCGACGGATCGACCGACGAAGTCCTGAACATGGGCAGCATCGCCGCGAAGTTCATCGCCTTCGGATGGGACGTTCTCGAAATCACGCAAGGAAACAACATTGAAGCGATCATCGCCGGAATGACCGAGGCCAAAGCGCTCACCGGAAAAGGAAAACCTGTCTGTGTCTTGTTGCACACTGAGATGGGCAATGGCGTCGATTTCATGATGCACACGCACGCCTGGCATGGAAAAGCGCCGAGTGACGCTCAACTTGAGACGGCTTTGTTGCAGAATTACATCGATACGGAATCTGATTATTAATAGATATGAGTTGTGAGATATGAATTTAGACTTTGCGCTACTTCAGCGGCGTCTAAATACTCATATCTCACAACTCAATACTCAAGATCATAAAAATGACAAAATACGAAAATACAGGCAGTAAAGACACGCGTTCCGGATTCGGCGCCGGTCTTACTGAACTCGGACAAAAAAATGAAAATGTAGTCGCGCTTTGTGCCGATTTGATCGGATCGCTAAAGATGGACGACTTCAAGAAAAATCATCCGGAACGCTTTTTCCAGATCGGAATCGCCGAGGCGAACATGATCGGGATCGCGGCCGGACTTACGATCGGCGGGAAAATCCCATTTACGGGAACCTTCGCGAACTTTTCTACGGGACGCGTCTACGACCAGATCCGACAGTCAGTCGCCTATTCCGACAAGAACGTGAAAATCTGTGCATCGCACGCAGGCCTTACTTTGGGCGAAGACGGAGCGACGCACCAGATCTTAGAAGACATCGGGCTCATGAAAATGCTTCCCGGAATGACGGTCATCAACACTTGCGATTACAACCAGACGAAAGCTGCCACGCTTGCGATCGCCGACCATCACGGTCCGGTCTACTTGCGTTTCGGTCGACCGGTCGTGCCTAACTTCATGCCGGCTGACGAAAAATTCGAAATCGGAAAAGGAATTCTGCTGAACGAAGGAACCGACGTCACGATCGTAGCGACAGGACATTTGGTTTGGGAAGCGCTTTTGGCCGCCGAAACTCTCGAAGCGAAAGGCATTTCGGCCGAAGTGATCAACATCCATACGATCAAGCCGCTCGACGAGGAAATCATCTTGAATTCCTTGAAGAAAACCGGTTGCATCGTGACTGCCGAAGAACACAACATACTCGGCGGACTCGGCGAAAGTGTTGCGCGCGTCCTGGCATTGAACAATCCGGCGCCTCAGGAATTCGTTGCGGTTTTCGACAGCTTCGGAGAATCGGGAACGCCTGAGCAGCTCATGGAGAAATACAAACTGAATGCAAGCGCTATCGTTGCGGCTTCTGAAAAAGTAGTTACGAGAAAATAATCATTCCGTTTATTCCATAAAAAAATCCCGTTCGGTTTGAACGGGATTTTTTGTTTCCATATAAGTCGTTACGGTGTCGAACCCGCACAGGCAGGATCCAAATGACGTCTTAGCCTATCAGGATTCGTGGCGTCTCCGCTACAATCAGGAACGGTAAAGAAATCGTAGAGTTGCGTATCGTCGCCAAGGTTTATCTGTAGTTCTCTTTTGGTCAACATCTGGTCGCCGTCATCGTCCAAATCGAGATAATCCGGCGGACCGTCATTGTCAGTATCATCGGGGTTCGGCAATGGATTACCGTCATCGTCCAGCGTGATGTAAATGTAACGGTCAGGCGTCGTGCCACCGTCAAGCGATCCGTGGTCTTCGAGATAAGATGGAATTCCATCGGCATCCTGGTCCAATCTCTTGATTTCAAACAATTTGAACGTAAAGATAAGCGGAGAATACGACGGAATACTTCCATTCGCGCCTCCATTGTAATAGCCCAATCCTGAAGGGATGAACATTACGCCGGCCCCGAAATCAGTATACAACGTAGGCTGGCCTTCTATTTCCTCATGGTCACCGCCTTTAAATTGCGGGAATATTTCGCTCCATCCTTTTACGACACTTTCGAGATTGAAAAAAGTCTGTGGAAAATTATTGGTCTCGAATTCGTTGGTTTTCAACGAGTCGTATGCCACGCCGTCTTCATCTTCCCCTGTCAAATGGAACAAATACGTTCCGCTGTAAGCCGCGAGTACTGCATCGACATTGCAAGGAAATGGCTTGTCGTTGGCGATACCGCCGCCTTCGCGTAATTTCAGGTAATATAATTTGTATTCGATATCGTCGTCTTCGACCATGCGGTACGTAAGCTTTCCGTCGGCGTTCGCGAAAATGGATGTCGCATCGTTTTCAGGCACTTCGTGAAAAATCACGTCTCCGTCCTGAGCGGTTCCGGGAGCGATTACTTCTTCGTAACTGTGTGTTTTGAGGAACTGCTCGATGTCGGCGATATCAGTGTCGTATTGCGTTTGGTAATCGCGCAATTTCACCGAATTACCGTCGTCGTTTTTCTGACAATTTGCCAGGAAAAGGCAAAGTGCGACGAGCGATGTTAAAATAATTCCTTTTTTCATGTTTGCAAGTTTTTTTAGGAGCGCAAGATACAATATTGATTTATTTTTGTGAGTACTTTAACGCTATTTTAGACAATCATGCGAATCGATAAATACCTGTGGTGCGTGCGCTATTACAAGACGCGAAATATGGTCACCGAAGCGGCCAAGAAAAACCATATCACCGTGAACGGCAACGTCGCCAAACCGTCGAAAGAAGTTTTTCCGGGCGATAAGATCACGTTCAGACGAGATCAGATCACGCACATCGTTTCGGTGCTTGATTTGCCACCGAGTCGCGTCGGGGCGAAACTCGTAGACATGTATAGAAAGGATGAGACGCCGGCCGAATCGTTCGCGCACCTCGAGCTCATGAAACTTTCAAAAGAGCACTACCGACGCACGGGCGATGGACGACCGACTAAAAAAGACCGTCGCGACCTCGATGAATACGGCAATGATTTTGACGATTCGCCGAACGAGGATTTGTGATTAATGCGTAACTTGAACCCTGAAAAACCGCAGCAATGAACAAGAATATCATACTCAATTCGAGCGAGATAGAACACAAGATCAGGCGAATCGCCTACCAGATTTATGAGACTTTCGCCGACGAGGAGGAAATCGTACTCGCGGGAATCGCGTCGAACGGTTTCGTGTTCGCCCGGGAAATCGCGCAGGTGTATGAGGAAATTTCAGGCATTAAACCGTTGTTGTGCGAGGTGAAGATCGATAAAAAAAATCCGACGTCGCCCGTGAAGACTTCGATCCCTAAGGAAGAATATGCGAACAAGGGTTTGGTTTTGGTCGATGACGTACTGAACTCAGGAACGACGTTGATTTATGGCGTCCGACATTTTCTCGATGTCCCGCTCAACAAATTCAAAACCGCCGTGCTCGTGGATCGCAACCACAAAAAATATCCCGTAAAGGCCGATTTCAAAGGGATTTCACTCTCGACTTCTTTGATGGAACATGTGAAAGTCGTGTTCAAGGAAAATGCGAACGCGGCTTATTTAAGTTAATTTCCCGATGATTTCCAACGCTATTTCCTCAACCGATTTCGCGTCGATCGTTATCACGTGCGACGATTGCAGGTAGTAATAATTTCGGTCGAACAGGTGCTTCGCGATGATTTCACGGATTTCGTCGGGCGCTTTTCCCGCGATCAAAGGACGCTCGTGATGTTCGTGGATGAGACGTTCGTAAATCGTGTCGATCGACGCTTTCAGATAAAATGACTTCACGCCTTCTCCATTCAACAACAGATGATTGTTCGCATAAGCGGGAGTTCCGCCGCCGAGAGCCAAAATAAAGCCCTCTTCCGATTGCATTTTCCCGCGGAAAACCTCGTGTTCAAGTTTCCTGAAAAACACCTCGCCTTTCGTCTCAAATATTTCCTTGATTGACATTTGGGCTTTTTCCTCGATCAAATCGTCAAGGTCGAAGCATTCGGTTTGGAGTTTTTGCGACAGAAGTTTGGCCACGGTCGACTTTCCGGATCCCATATAACCGCACAATAATAGTTTTCTCATGAAGGCAAAACCTTATAAAATAAGGCGTTAAGGATGATATTGAAAAAAAGGTAAATTTAAAATAAAATTGGTTTGAAAAATTAATAATAAGACTGTATATTTGCACCCGCATTGAAGAAATGTAACTAGACTCGATAGCTCAGTTGGTAGAGCACAACACTTTTAATGTTGGGGTCCTGGGTTCGAGCCCCAGTCGGGTCACAATTGACCGAAAAGTCAAATTCTTCAATGCAATGACTCGATAGCTCAGTTGGTAGAGCACAACACTTTTAATGTTGGGGTCCTGGGTTCGAGCCCCAGTCGGGTCACAATTTAAGTTAACCATGGCCTCGTGGAGAAACTGGTAGACTTGCCATCTTGAGGGGGTGGTGCTCACAAGGCGTATGGGTTCGAATCCCATCGAGGTCACGAATGAAACGAAAGTGTTCAAACAAAAAAAGCCCGAGCTCGCTCGAGGCTTTTTTTGTTTGAACACTTTCGTTTCTCAAAGCGGAGCTTTGAGGGATGCCGCCCACCGGGCGGAATCCCATCCGTGAACCCAACGTCAATTCTACCCATACCCAAAAACCGCTACTCCCCCAAAATCCCAAAACCTCCTCCTTTTCGAAGTCATCTCCGGAAGCAAATCCTTTGGCTTAAACACGCCAACATCAGATACAGATATAAAAGGGGTTTATTATCTGCCCAAGGAAAAATTCTATGGGTTGGAGTATATTCCGCAGGTTGCCAATGCCACCAATGATGAAGTTTATTATGAAATAGGCCGTTTTGTAGAACTGCTTTTAAAAAACAATCCGAACATCTTGGAGATTTTGGCCACGCCAGAAGATTGTATCTTATACAAACATCCCTTGATGGAAAAATTGCAACTGGAAGACTTTCTGTCAAAACTTTGCAAGGACTCTTTTGCGGGTTATGCCATGACACAGATTAAAAAGGCGAGGGGCTTGAACAAGAAAATCGTCAACCCAATGGCAAAGGAAAAGAAAAGCCTGTTGGATTTTTGTTATGTCTTGAAAGGGTATGACACCGTTGCACTGCTTGTTTTTCTGTCTGAAAAGAATTGGCAACAAGAACAATGTGGGTTAATCAATCTTCCGAATTCAAAAGGAATGTTTGCCTTTTTTTATGATACTACCACTGCTTTAGGCTATAAAGGAATTATACAAAAGGAAAACTCGAATGAGGTTTCGTTGTCGTCCATCCCGAAAGGGGAAGAGCCGATTGGCTATTTATCGGTCAATCAAGATGGCTATTCCAAATATTGCAAGGAATACACCGAGTATTGGGAGTGGATTGAAAAGCGAAATGACGAACGCTATAACACCAACCAGCAACATGGCAAGAATTATGACAGCAAGAACATGATGCATACGATTCGGCTCTTGCAAACTGCCGAACAGATTCTTTCTACTGGAACACTCAACATAAGAGTTTCGAATAGGGAAGAGCTGTTGGCTATAAAAGCAGGCGAAATGGAATATGACACATTATTGGAAATGGCGGATGGGCTGATAGCATCCATTGAAAAACATTATGCAATATCTACTTTGCCAGATCGTCCTGATCAGGAGAAGGCGATTAGTAATTTAATAGC
>NZ_SEBS01000089.1 GCF_004211145.1 Flavobacterium sp.
TTATAAGCCTGCGCCGTCAGCTCTGTGCTGCGGACGAAAACTTCATTGAAATATTCGCGAGCCAACGCATACGGCGCGATCGCTTTGTAATTGGCATCGAAATCCGAAAACAGATTTCCGTAAGCCGATTGTTTTCCCGCAGCATTCACCTTTCCGATGAAATCTTTCTCGTACGCGCTTTTCAATGCGACGGCGTTTGATTTTTTCAGTCCTTTCACTTCGCCGATCCACTTTTTCCAGTAGTTCGCAATTCGGGCGTATTTCGCGGAATATTGGATCTTGATCGCCTTGTCGCTCCGCATAAATCCGTCCTGGACTTTGAGCGCTGCATCGCGAACCTCGATCCTCGCCGGGTCAATGTCGTTTACAATCTGAGCAACGGCAACCGACGGCAGATATTCCATCGTCGATCCCGGATAACCCATAACCATAGAAAAATCGCCTTCTTTCGGGCCTTTTATTGAAATTGGGAAATAGTGTTTCGGCACGTACGGCACGTTATCTTTTGAATATTCAGCCGGATGGTTGTTCTTGTCGGCGTAAACGCGGAACATCGAAAAGTCTCCGGTATGTCGCGGCCAAACCCAGTTGTCAGTATCGCTTCCGAATTTGCCGATCGCTGTCGGCGGCGCGCCAACCAGGCGAATGTCTTTGAAAGTTTCAGTCACAAACAGCAGGTATTGATTGCCGTCGTAAAAATTCTTTATCTTATTTTCTTGCCAGGTTTCCTTGGGGAATGACTTCGTTACTTCGGCGATATTGTCGGCAATTTTCTTTTGCTTTTCGGCTTCAGATGATATCCCTGAAACACCGTCGAGTACTTTTGAAGTCACGTCTTCGATCTTTACGACAAACGTAACGACGACACCGGGATTAGGAAGCTCTTCATCCATCGTCATCGCCCAAAAACCGTCGGTAATGTAATCGTGCTCGAGCGAAGAATGATTTTGGATCATGTCAAAACCGCAGTGATGATTCGTCAGCAGCAACCCCTTCGGCGAGATCATTTCGCCGGTACAGCCGCCGTTGAATTGCGGAACGGCGTCTTTCAGGCCGGGTTTATTGGCGTGGTAAATATCTTCGGCCGAGATTTTCATCCCTAGCTTTTTCATTTCTTTTTCGTTTCTGCTTTCCAAAAGCGACGGAATCCACA
>NZ_SEBS01000090.1 GCF_004211145.1 Flavobacterium sp.
GCTGATGCACAGGCACAATGGCGTTTGCTTCGTTGACTTTGCCTGCTCGGCGCCTTATGTCAAGATCGACATACATCCTGAAGACGAGGAAGCGTATCTCGATGCGATATTCTTTTCACCGCATAAATTCCTTGGCGGGCCGGGAACTTCGGGCGTTTTGGTCTTCAACAAAAAACTGTACAAGAACATGGTTCCCGACAATCCGGGCGGCGGAACGGTTTCGTGGACAAATCCGTGGGGCGAGCACAAATACATAGACAACATCGAAGATCGCGAAGACGGCGGAACTCCTGGATTTCTGCAGGTTATAAAGACTGCTCTTGCGATAAAGCTGAAAGAACAGATGGGAATTGCGAACATTCTTGAGCGCGAACACGAAATAGTCGACTATGTTTTTGAAGCGCTGGGCACGATTCCAAATCTGAACATTCTTGCCGGACAGCACAAAGACCGTCTTGGCGTCATTTCATTTTACATCGATGGATTGCATTTCAATCTTGGCGTAAAGCTTCTGAACGATCGTTTCGGAATCCAGACGCGCGGCGGATGCAGTTGCGCCGGAACTTACGGGCATTTTCTGCTTCATGTCGATAAGGAAACGTCGCACCAGCTGACCGATAAGATTACTGCCGGAGAATTATTCGATAAGCCGGGATGGATCAGGATGTCGATCCACCCGACAACTACAAACGACGAAATTCGCTATGTGTGCGACAGCATCCGATCGGTTGCCGAGAATTTCCCGGAATGGTCTAAGGATTATATTTATGATAAATGCACGAACGAATTTTTGCACGCCAATGCAAAACCATCCGAAAAGGAAATGGTCATGAATTGGTTTTCGATGTAGTATCCAGCTTCTTTCCTTCGGTTTTCCAGCGCTTGTGAGTCCAGAGGTAATATTCGGGCGTTTCGCGAATTTGCTTTTCGACGCGGCGCATGAACTCTTCCGAAATCTCAAAGTCGGGAACTGACGCGGGATTGTCGAACATCGTTTCAAAAGTCGCTTCATAAAAGCCGCGTTTCACCTTTTTTACCTTCAGAAAGATGACATTCATGTCGTATTTCTTCGCCAGGGTTTCGGCTCCGGTGTGGATCGGGCTGTAAACGCCCATGAAATTCGCCCAATGCTGCGCCTTCGAAAGCTT
>NZ_SEBS01000013.1 GCF_004211145.1 Flavobacterium sp.
GGCTAGAATTTCTCTTTTTGTGAAGTATTCATCTCCGCCCGAAAAATCATAAACGAAGGCAAAGTGGAAATCGTCGTCGTATCGCTTGGGCCGCAAGGTGCCATCCTGGTTTCAAAAGATGAGGCGTTCCATGTTCCCGCGCCACATGTGAAAAAGAAAAGTACGGTCGGCGCCGGGGATTCGATGGTTGGCGGCATGGTTTGGGCGCTATCGCAGGGAAAACCGCTCAAGGAAGTCATGCAATGGGGCGTCGCGTGTGGATCGGCAGCCACGATGAACGACGGTACGCAATTATTCAAGGCCGAAGACGCGAAACGGTTATTCGATTGGCTGCAAAAGCGCTCGTGACATGGAGATCTCGAACGAAATCATACCCGTGGAAGCCTATCGCGAATTGCGGGTTGGGAGCGGATTGTCGCCCAAATCACTGCATGCCGCCCAAATCGGATTGAAGAACTCGCTGCATTCGGTTCAAATTATTCACGAGGGCCAAACCATCGGCATCGGACGAATCGTTGGGGACGGCGGCTGTTTTTGCCAAATCGTCGACATTTGCGTGCTGCCCGGCTTCCAAGGTCGTGGTATCGGGAGAATGATCATGCAGGATTTGATGAAATTCGTCGATGAACAGCTTCCGGAATCGTGTTACATAAGTTTACTTGCTGACGGAGATGCCGATAAATTATATTCGAAATTCGGATTTCGGGATGCGATGCCGATGTCGAAAGGAATGTTTTTGAAGAAATGATAGCGATACGAAAAGTCAAACCCGATGAACTTGCAACGCTTCGAGAAATAAGCGTCAAGACATTTAACGATAAATTCGCCTCGGAGAATGCGGAAAGCGACATGAGCGATTACATTTCAAAAAATCTCTCGCCTCAAAAATTACTTGAAGAATTTTCGAACCCGGATTCGGCGTTTTATTTTGCGTTGTCCGATGAAATTCCAATCGGTTACCTGAAAATAAATACCAAACAGGCGCAAACCGAATGCCGCGACCAAAATTCGTTGGAGGTCGAGCGTATTTATGTGGATGAAGCGTTCCAGGGAAAGACAATCGGTCAAAATTTGTTCGAGAAAGCTATCAAAATCGCGGTAGACGGAAACTTCGATTTCATCTGGCTTGGCGTCTGGGAACACAACGACGGCGCAATCAAATTTTACGTACGTAACGGTTTCGAAATTTTCGGAAAGCACGAATTTTGGCTGGGTAAGGATTTGCAATTCGATTTGTTGATGAAACGGGAAATTAAACAACTCAAGTGGTAAAAAATATCCTTTTAAGTCTCTTGAACTTATTTTTTGGCAATGCCATGTTCGGTCAGTACGATCAGGATTTCACGTACGCTGAACTTTCGAAAAACGTTGAGGTCGTCACCGGGATTTATTCGGTTCAGGATAGTGCGAAAGGACTGACTTTCAAAAACGGCGAAGGATTGCAATACAGTGATTATTTTCCAGGCCACAATTTTATTAAGGGCGGCCTGATTTTTTACGACAGGAAAAATTGGCGAGATCCACGCGATTCAAACGGGAACGACGATTATCAGGTTGTGCCTTTGATGAAGGTTGTCAAGGAATTCAATGCCATCAATGAAACCTACGTGGACAAATTCCCAACGACGTTCAGGACCCGACAAAAAGAAGCTCAGGACGCAATTAAAGATTTTTTACGTGCGTCTTTAGTCGGTCTCGCCCGAAAAGGCGACAAATACGCCTATATCACGAAATTCGGTGAATTGGTAACCGGTTTCAAATACCAAAAAGACAATTACGGAATTTACAGGATCGATTCGTTGAGCGATAAGAAGTTCTAAGTTGAGGTGGCGGCTTCAGGAAAGGAAACGTATTTTGGAGAATTGCCGCTTGGTTACGTAATGTCGGACAGCCTTACGAATGTCTATGATCTCAACGGCAAGTATTTTCTGATTTATAAAGGATTCAAGTATCGGTACGACCAAAACACGATACTGCACAATGCCTTGAACGGAAGCCATTTTCCGAGTTGGGATTTACTCGCCGATGGACAGGACGTTTACCATCTTAAAAAGGGTAAAATAACGAAATCCGGTAAGTTCAAGCGTCTTTCGGTTAAAACCAATTTCTATGGTAACCGCGCGATAGCGACTCGGAAAGCCGATAAAAACGGTACTTACGAAGAATTGTTTCTGATAAACGAAAACGGGAAAATCGTAAAATCAATAGCGAAAGAATTTACGGAAGTTGACGAATCTTTCGAAAAGTACGGACTGATCGCCATTTATTCAAAAGATGCTTCGGCGGTTATCGATTACGATGGAAATTTTGTCATCGGGCCTTGTACCGATTGCGAAGTCGGCGTCGTCGGAAATGGAATGTACAGCGTAAATTATTTCGATGAATCGAGAAATCAGGATCACGACCAAAGCGGCGTTTTCAATCAATTCGGACAAAAAATTACGATAAGCGGCGATTTTGAACTTGCGTACGGCGTGGATTTCAATTATCTGATGCGCGGAATCGAGGCGACGTACAAACTTGATAAAGAAAATAACGTCGTGAAATAATACCGCGTTTTATGTCGGCTTAAGCGAAGAAAGCCCGAATTTTGAGACTTGCGACCTTTGTTTTTATCGGTCGTGTCAATTTTCGAAAACGTATGGAACAATCCGAACCAAAATCTCAACCGCTTCTCGATTATTTCCAGGCGATGATCCCGTTGACCGACGACGAAAAACGTTTGGTCAACGAACTTTTCAAGCCGCGGCTTTATCGAAAGAAACAATACGTTTTGCAACAAGGCGACGTGTGCAACCAATTCAATTTCGTGGTGCGCGGCTGCCTCAGGATGTATAAAGTGGACGAAAAAGGGAGTCTGCACATAATTCAGTTCGCGCCCGAGAATTGGTGGCTCATGAACATCGGGAGTTTCCATGGTCGGCTTGCGTCAGAACTTGATATCGATGCGGTCGAAGATACGATGGTGTTGCAGATCAGCTACGAAAACCTTATCCTGTTGTACACCGAAGCGCCAAAATTCAATTTGATTTTCAGGGTGCTGATCGAAAACAGTTTCGTGTCGCTCCAGAGAAGATTGTTGCAGAACATCAGCTCGACGGCTGAAGATCGCTATTTATCTTTTCTACAATCGTATTCCCAACTCACCAACCGATTGCCGCAGACGCAAATCGCAGCATTCTTGGGCATCACGCCCGAATTCCTGAGCCGTTTGCGCAACAAGCAGGTTTCGCGAAAACCTTAAACCAGATCAATGCTATTTCTTGATGCAGGTCATTGGCGCGAAAACCGCCTCCGATGCAACTTTGCAATACTAATTTAAAAAAGGAATAGTATGTCAACACAACCAAAAGTGGCTGTTATCGGATTGGGAAATATCGGTAAGGTCGTCGCAACGAATTTTGCGAAATCAAACAGGAATTTTATAGCCGCCGACCGAGATGTCTCGAAGGCCGAACAGCTTTCAAAAGATTGGTCAAGCGCAACGCCGACTGATATCGCGTCAGCCGTTAAAGCCGCTGACATCGTGATTTTATCGATTCCGTTCGAAGCCATAAACGATTTCAAAACTGATTTCGCTTCGGATTTGGAAGGCAAAATCATTATCGATCCGTCGAATCCGATCGCGCCCGATGAAAAAGGCGGTTTCAAGAAAATTATCGCAGCTGATGAATCGGCGGGAAAAGTCAATTCAAAATCACTTCCGACAAATGCCAAACTCGTAAAAGCGTTCGGGACTTTGGGTGCGGCCTCACTCCAAAACGCTGCCTTCCAGTCTCCTCAAAACGTATTGTTTTATGCGACCGACGACGCGACCGTAAATGACACAGTCGAACAACTCATCGCCGATTCAGGTTTTGCGGCGGTTCGCGTCGGAGATTTGAACAACTCGATCCGATTGGAAGTTTTTGGCGATTTGCACGAATTCGGCGCGCTTGGAAAAACCGTAACGGTCGAGGAAGCGAAGTCCAAATTGTAAATCAATCAAAATATAATGACACGGCAAGAAATACGTACGAATGACACGTTGATGCGCCATCTCACGGCGTTCGGCAATAATGATATGGACGCGATTTTAAGCGATTATGAAGAACATTCAGAGATCCTGACATTGGAGCGAACATACAAAGGCTTGCAGGCGATCCGCGAATTTTTCGAATCGATGTTCGAATTGATTCCGACGGGTTCGTTCTTCGAAATGAAGAAACTTACGGTTAGCCGAAACATCGCGCACATCATCTGGGCAAGTAAATCGGAAACGGCGAACATCGTTTTCGGAACTGACACTTTCGTCATCCAAAACGAAAAAATTGTCTCGCACACGGTCGCCACACATATTTTATAACCAAAAAAAATCCCGAAACCAAAATCAGTTTCGGGATTCTATATTTTTGCACTCAGGCACTCAGGCACTCAGGCACTCAGGCACTCAGGCACTCAGGCACTCAATTAATCATTCAACTTCAAAACCGCCATAAACGCCTCCTGCGGAATCTCCACATTACCAACCTGGCGCATGCGTTTCTTACCTTTCTTCTGCTTTTCCAAGAGTTTACGTTTACGCGAGATATCGCCACCGTAACATTTTGCGGTAACGTCTTTCCTCAAGGCTTTGATGGTTTCACGTGCGATGATTTTCGCTCCGATCGCCGCCTGGATCGGGATGTCGAATTGCTGGCGCGGAATCAGTTCACGTAATTTTTCGGTCATTTTCTTTCCGATGTTGTACGCGTTATCGTTGTGGATCAACGCTGAAAGCGCATCGACGATCGTAGCGTTCAACAGGATATCGACCTTCACGAGGTTCGACGTCCGCATTCCGATTGGGGAATAATCGAACGATGCGTACCCTTTTGAAACGGTTTTGAGTCGGTCGTAGAAGTCGAACACGATCTCGGCGAGCGGCATGTCGAACGTCAATTCGACACGTTCGGTCGTCAAGTAGGTTTGATTCGTGATCACGCCGCGTTTTTCGATACATAACGACATAACGTTACCCACGAAATCGGCTTTGGTGATGATCGTCGCTTTGATATACGGTTCTTCGACGCGATCCATTCGCGATGGTTCGGGCAAATCCGATGGATTGTTCACGATGATCGGCGTCTCCGGATCTTTCTTTGAATACGCGTAATACGAAACGTTGGGAACCGTCGTGATCACGGTCATGTCGAACTCGCGCTCGAGACGTTCCTGAATGATTTCCATGTGCAGCATGCCCAGGAATCCGCATCGGAAACCAAAGCCAAGAGCAGCGGAACTTTCAGGGATGAACACCAACGACGCATCGTTCAACTGGAGTTTCTCCATCGACGCGCGCAATTCTTCGTAATCTTCAGTATCGACAGGATAAATCCCTGCGAAAACCATTGGTTTCACATCTTCGAAACCCGTAATCATATTGGTCGTAGGCGTTTTGGCATCGGTTAGCGTATCGCCGACTTTCACCTCTTTCGCTTCCTTGATTCCCGAGATCAGGTAACCAACGTCGCCCGCTGAAATTACTTGCTTTGGAACCTGGTTCAATTTCAATGTTCCGATCTCGTCGGCGAAATATTCGTTTCCGGTCGCCATAAACTTGATCTTCTGGCCTTTCTTGATCTGTCCGTTCTTGACGCGGAAGATAACCTCGATGCCGCGGAATGGATTATAGACCGAATCGAAAATCAACGCCTGCAACGGTTCGTCGACGTTTCCTTTCGGCGCAGGAACACGGTCGATGATCGCTTCCAATATCTTATCGACGCCGAATCCGGTTTTTCCCGACGCGTGGATGATGTCTTCGATCTTGCATCCCAAAAGGTCAACGATATCGTCGCTCACTTCCTCAGGATTCGCGCTCGGCAAATCGACTTTGTTCAAAACCGGGATGATTTCCAAGTCGTTTTCAAGAGCCAAATACAAGTTTGAAATCGTCTGGGCCTGAATGCTTTGGGCCGCGTCGACAATCAAAAGTGCGCCTTCGCAAGCGGCGATCGAACGCGAAACCTCATACGAGAAATCCACGTGTCCGGGCGTATCGATAAGGTTCAGGATATATTTTTCGCCTTTGTGCGTGTATTCCATTTGGATCGCGTGACTCTTGATCGTGATGCCGCGTTCGCGTTCCAAGTCCATGTTGTCGAGCAACTGGGCTTTCTCCTCGCGTGCGGTTACGGTTTGTGTCGCGCCAAGCAAACGGTCGGCCAACGTACTTTTACCGTGGTCGATATGGGCGATGATGCAAAAATTGCGTATGTTCTTCATTGTCTTTGCTTTAAGCTGTAGGTTTTAGGCTCTACGCTGAAATCCGTTAAAATTGAAATTTACGGACACGCGCCTTTGACCCAGCTTGGAATTAATCGGCAAATATAACGCTAAAGTTGGACGCCGCAAGAAGATAAGCGCTCAAAAAAATCCGTTCGAAATTAAGGCAAATGCCGTATTTCCAATCACGATGCGGCGCGATACTTTTGAATACATCAAACCATCGTATCATGAAAAAAGCATTTCTACTATTGTTTATGGTCTCGGCCGGGGTTTTTGCCCAAAAAGTAAAGAAGGAATCGGGCGATATCAAAGCGCTCAAAGGCATTTCGGAATTCAATCTCGTTTTTGATTATGAAGGCCTTACCGTCGACAAGTTCAAGACTGAAGAAGAATTTCTCGCCGACAAGATGAAGAAGCGCGAAGAAAAAGACCTCGATGAAAAATTCCGCGAAAGCTGGTTCAACGATCGCCAAAAGCGGTACGAACCCAAATTCATCGAGTCGTTCAACAAGCGTTTCGAGGGCAAGGTCAAAGCCGACAAGAACCTTACGTCGGCCAAATACACGATGAAAATCCAAACCATTTGGATCCATCCGGGCTACAACATCGGGATTTCAAGGAGCGATTCGAAATTGACGGCGCGCATTACGGTTTTTGAAACGGCGAATCCGTCAAACGTACTGGTTTCGGTTTTATATGAGAAAAGTCCGGGGTCAGGCGCTTTCGGAGGCGATTTCGATTCGGGTTACCGCATTTCTGAAGCATATGCCAAGCTCGCGAAAGAGCTCGCGAACGATATAAAGTAACGTGTGATTTCGATTTGCCACTAAAGTTTTGAAACCCTGTATTTTTAGCAGGGTTTTTTTATGCGAGAAAGTGTAATATGTTGCGAAAAATCCTATGTTTGCCAAAACCAAAACAAACATAGAATGAAAAAAATATTCTCGGCCGTAGCCGTGCTGTTTTTTATGCACGGTTATGCGCAAAAAACGCTTTCAAAAGATTATCAATACACGGTGAGCGAACCGTACCGCGTGGTCGATGGTGACCAGAAATTCTATTTCTCGCGTGAAGGCAGCAAGCAGGTGATCGCGTTAAAGTTCGACAAACCTGAAATTTTTATCCAACGTTTCGATCCGGACAAACCGGGTTTCATCAGCGAAAAGAAATACGAGGATTTTTTACCTGAAAAACACGATATCGAAAGCGTACGCGTCTTCGATGACAAAATGTACCTGTTTTTCTCGTCTTGGGACAAACCCAACGAAACCGAGCAACTCTACGCCCAGGAAATCGATTTTGAAAAAGGCGAATTCGTCGGAAAACCCGTGCTGCTGTTCAAAGTCAAGGGACGCGTTTCGCGCTCGGGGAGATCGTTGGACGCTTCGTCTACGGCCGATTGGAGTAAATTCGACATCGTTCCGTCGTACGACAAAAAAATGTTCATGGTGCAATACCGCAAACGTCCTGAGGTAAAGAAAGATACCAAGAGTTTCGATATAATCGGGCTGTACACGTTCGACACGAATCTCAATAAGTTGTCGAATAAGGAATATACGATGCCGTACACCGAAAGACGCATGGACAACCTTGATTACCAGATCGACAACAAAGGCAATTTGTATTTGCTCGCCAAGGTTTTCCACGACGACACGAACAAAGACAAGAAAAGCAAGAAAGACACGCTTGCAAACTATCACATCGAACTTTTCACGATGAAAAAAGGCGCGGACGACATCAAGATCGCCCAAGTCGACAACGGCAACAACTTCATCAACAGGCTTTGGATTTTCCCGTCACCGAACGATGAACTCGTCGCGGCGGGTTACTACAACAACGGAAAAGGCAAAAGCCGCAGGAGAAACAACAGCTATCCGGGCATTGCGACGCCTATGGTCGGTAATTTCTGGATCCAACATGATAAAGCGAGCAATTGCGACGGAATCATCATGTTCAAGATGTTGGCCGACGGAAGCGTTTCGAACATCAAGAATTACGACATTCCGGTAGAGATCATAAACGAATTCGAAAGCAAGCGCACGCAAAAGAGAAACGCCAAGAACGAAGAGAAAGGCGAAGGCGCGAAATTCACTGACCTTACGCTTAAGAATGTCGTGTACCAAAAGGACGGAAGCGTGATTCTGGTAGGCGAACAGATTTTCACCGAAGTCTACAACCGCGGCGGCGCCATGGGCGGAATGGGCATGGGCGGCATGAATTCCAATACGACCTATAAGTATCATTTTGAAGATATTCTCGTGGCCAAGATCAACGCCGACGGAACTTTGGGATGGATGAGCAAAGTGCCGAAACGCCAGATCGGTGATAATGTACGCAATCCTCAGGGCGGCATGTCGTACAAATTTTTCAGCAACGAGACCGACCATTTCATCGTGTTTCTCGACAACGTGAAAAACGTCGGATTGTCGCTTGATAAAGAGCCAGCGATCCATTCTGACGGAAACGGCGGTTACCTGACATCGGTAAAGATTTCAGACGCCGACGGAAGCTACGACAAAGGCTCGATCTTCAATTCACGCGACGTCGAAGATTTCAAATTGAAACAGTTCAGCACGAATCGCGTCGTCAAGACAAGCGCGACATCGTTCGTGGTCGAGGCGTATAAAAAAAGCAAAGAGGACGTTTTAATCAAAATCGTCTTGAAATAACGACGGTCCGATTTAATATTCAAAAAGCTCCGTTAGTTCGGGGCTTTTTTATTTGTAAAAAATACTATGTTTGCTACAAACCAAATAACCGGAATAACAATGAAACGACTTTTACTTCTGCTCGCGGTGTTTGCGGCGGGACTTTGCCATGCGCAAAAAGACAAGAAGCTATCAAGCGACTACGAATACAAGGTCGGCGAGCCGTACAAGGTAATCGACGCCGACGATAAATATTACATGTCGGTCGACGGAAAGGTCATCGCCATAAAAATCCGCAAGCGCGACATTTTCGTGCAGCGTTTCGATGTCGACAAACCGTCGCAGATCAGCGTCAAGGAATATGAAGACGCATTCCCTAAAAACGCCGTGTACGAACGCATGGAAATCGTCAAGGGAAAAGTGATGTTGTTCTTTACGCAATGGAACGGCGACGATGAGATCGAGCAATTGTTCGTGCAGGAAATCGACGTCGACAAAGGCGAATTCAAAGGCGAGGCGAAGCGAATCCTGCAGGTGAAAGGCCGCGTCGTGGGTTCAGGTTCGGGCCGCATGATGGATTTTAATTTGACCGATAAATTCCCGATTTACACATCGTTCGACAAAAGCAACTTCCTGGTCCAATACGAGAAACGTCTCGACAAGAAAGACAAGCAGGACGACGGTTACCATGAAAAGTATGGGCTCGTCGCGTTCGATGGCGATCTGAACCAACTATCGGCGCGTGAAGTGGAGATGCCGTATTCCAAAAAACAAATGGACAACCTCGATTTCCAATTGGACAATTCAGGAAATGTCTATGTACTCAACAAGGTTTTCGAGGACGACAGCCACAAGGAGAAGAAAAAGAAAGGTGACGACGTGGCGCCAAATTACCATATCGAGTTGTTCACACTCAAGCCGGGAAGCGATCAATTCAAGATTTCGAAAGTCGAAAGCCAGCAATTCTTCATCAACCAATTAGTTATTTACGATGGCCCGAAAGGTGAGATCGTCGCGGCAGGATTCTACAACAAAAACCTCGCGAAAGGCGGATTCTTCAGCAAAGGCGAATATGCAGGTTTCGATTCGCGCGCGAATTGCGACGGTTTGGTCACGTTCAAAATGAAGCCCGACGGCACTTTCGGCGACATGCGTTCGTATGAAATTCCCGTGGAATTGCTCAACCAGAACGAGAGCAAGAAAACGATCCGCAAGAATGCCAAGAAAGAAGAAGACGGAGAAAGTGCGAAGTTTACCGATCTTCACGCACGCGGAATCGAGATCCAGGACGACGGAAGCGTCATTTTCCTCGCCGAACAATATTACGTGAAAGTGCACACGACTGCGGGCGGCCCGAACATGCCGTCGCGAACGTATTACACCTATCATTACAACGAAATCCTGATTGCGAAGCTCTTGGCCAACGGAACACTGGGTTGGATGAAGAAGATCCCGAAACAACAAGTCGGGACCCAAGGACGCGGAAGCATGAGTTTCAAGCATTATGAAGCCGGAAGCGATCACTTTTTGGTATTCTTCGACAATCCTGATAACGTGGAAATCCCGGCCGATGAAGTGCCAAAAGGCTACAGCGACCGCAAAAAAGGTTACTTGACCGCAGTTCGCGTTGCCGATGCCGACGGTTCGACCTCGCGCGGATCGATCATCAACGTCAAGGAAGCCGACGATTTCAAATTGCACCAACTTTCCACGAACCGCATCATTAAAGTGAACGACAATACGTTCTTGATGGAAGCCTACAAAAAAGGGAAAGAAGACGTGATGGTAAAAGTGATTCTCAAATAGAAACCGAAATTTCGATAACAGCCAGGAATCGAGCGTAAAACAATTCAAAAATCCGACTTTAAATGAAACCCGCAATTCGTAAAACCCGCAAAGCGATATTGATTTTATGTATGTTGACCTCGTCTGTTTTTGCGCAAAAGCGGACGGTTCTTACCGGCGATTACAAAAATCTGAAGGGAATTTCAGCGTTCAACGTTATTTTCGATTACGAAAACCTCACGGTGGACAAATCGACTGAAGAAGAATTCCTAAAAGATCGCATGGACAAGCGCGAGGGCGAAAAGTCACAGCAATTCAGGGAAGGCTGGTTCGCCGACAGACAAAATCGCTACGAGCCAAAATTCATCGAATCGTTCAACAAGCGGTTTGACGATGGCCAAATTAAAGCCGACAAGAATTTCCCTGATGCGAAGTACACAATGAAAGTCAAAACGATTTGGATCCATCCGGGATTCAACGCGGGTGTCGTTCGCAGTACGTCGGCCGTCACTTTTGTGGTCTCGATTTATGAAACGGCGAATCCCGACAACGTGCTGCTTTCGGTCGAGTTCCTGAAAGTCGCGGGAAAAGGAGCGATGGGATTCGATTATAATTCAGGTTATCGGATATCAGAATCATACGCAAAGCTCGCGAAGGAATTTGCGAACGACATCCGAAAGAACACGAAATAAGATCCGTTCCGGACCTCAAATGCTCACGATATGAAATACTTTTTTATGATGCTGGTTTCGCTGTCGGCATCGGCACAACGTTATGATCTGGTTTCGGGCGATTTTAAAGCGCTCAGGTATATTTCGGAGTACAACATCACGTTCGATTACAACGGCATGGAAGTCCACGGTTACGAGTCGGAGAAAGCGTTTGTGGAGCGAAAAGTGGAAATCCGGAAAAACCATCCCGAAAAAGCCCAGGCATTCGCTGAAAATTGGTACGCCGACCGCACCAACAAATACGAGCCGCGGTTCATCGCTTACTTTAACGACCGTTTCGATAAAGGCGAGGTGAGAGTCGTGAAAGATTCGTCGGCCAAATACACGATGGATATCAAGACGACCTGGCTGTATCCGGGTTACGGAATGGGGCCGAGCGGTGAGCCGCCCAAGATTTCAGCGACCGTGACGGTCTTCGAGACCGCGAATCCCACAAATATTCTGCTTCAAGTGAAATTCGACAAGGCCATCGGTTTTGAGAACCACGACCCGAATAAACCGGGCGAACGGATTTCGGGCGCGTATGAGAAGATCGCGAAGAATATTGTGGTTCAAATTAAGAAGGTCCTGTAGGGCAGATGTCTAAAACCATTAAGGGCATTAAGTTTATTAAGAGTGCGATTTCTTAAAGAACTTAATGCCCTTAATGGTTTAAAAAATCGGCTTATAGTTCCGCCGCTTTCTGCGTTTCCTTTTCCTGATTGATCATATACGCCATGTTCTTAATCACGTTGTCGTGTTTCTTCACGAACGGATTCGTCTCGTCCCAAACGTAGCCCGCGAGAACCGCGCAGATCTTGCGTTTCACGTCCGGATTTTCAGGTTGGTGAAAGAACAACGTTTGCAGATTTCCGGTATACCATTCTTTTACGTAGGTCGTGAAGACACCGATTCCGCGGCGCATGTAGCCCGTAAATTCGGTTTCCCAATCCACGTTTTCGCCTTGCTGTTCCTTGAGGTAGAGTTTGGCGGCTTTCATGCCCGATTCGGTGGCGAAACAAACGCCCGACGAGAAAACCGGATCCAGGAATTCCGAACTGTTCCCGGTCAGCGCGAAACCGTCGCCGTACATGCTTTTTACTGAACGGCTATAATTCTCGAGTTTCACAGGCTCGAACAAAAAGTCGACGCCTCCAAAACGTTTCACGTAATAATCTGAAAGTTTGATCGCATTGTTCAACGCTTCCCTGTTGTCTTTGTTTTCCGACAGCGAGTTGATGAACGTAGTCGGCCCGACAACGCCTAACGAGGTATTTCCGTTTGAGAATGGAATCACCCAAAGCCAGACTTCGGTTTCCAGGATGTCGAATGAGATCAACGTGCCTTCTTCGCCTTCAGGACGATTCAAATCTTTCACGTGCGTAAAAATCGACGAATGTGGATCGAGTGATGACGGCGTGTCCAGGTCCAGCAAGCGCGGCAAAACGCGTCCGTAACCGCTTGAATCGATAATGAAATTCGCGTGGATTTCCTTGAGATTTCCATCTTTGTCTTTCACGACGGTCCTGGATTTCTTGCCTTCGAATTCCACCGAAATCACTTCTGATTCGAACTCAAGGTCGATCCCGTTCTTCACGCATTGCTGCGCCATCGTATTATCGAAGTCGGCGCGCGGAATTTGCCACGTCCAATCCCAGCCTTCGCCGTATTTGTCGCTAAAGTCAAAAACACAGATTTCCTCGCCGCGAATAAAGCGCGCACCGAGTTTCTTTTCGAAGTTCATCGCATCCAAAGCCGGGAACAATCCCGCTTCGTCAAAATGGTCCATCACTCGCGGGATGAGGCTTTCGCCGACAACCAATCGCGGGAATTTCGTCTTCTCGACCATTTTTACCTTTACACCGTTATTGTGCAGGTGAGATGCCGAAACACATCCGGACGGTCCGGCCCCAATCACCAACACATCGACAACTTCTTTTAACATTGGAATAAGTGTTTTTTCGTTCTTAAAAATCTCTTAATTTATATTACATTTGCGGCTTCAAAATAAAGACAATCCAATCTAATAAAAAAATAAACTTTTAACGTTTATTATCTCTATTAAATCAAGTGTAAATGAATACGATACATGAATATTTGAGCCTGGAAGAATTTGAAGCCGTAGTATTCAAAAACAACAAGGTGGCGATCAGTGACGAAGTGTTGCAGAGGGTGAATGCCAGTTTTGATTTTTTAAAGGAATTTTCTGAAAATAAAGTCATCTATGGAGTCAATACAGGCTTCGGTCCGATGGCGCAATACCGCATAAACGACGAAGACCGCATCCAACTGCAATACAATTTGATCCGAAGCCACTCGTCAGGAACAGGCAAACCAATGGATGCGATTTGCGTGAAAGCCGCGATCCTGGCTCGTTTGAATACACTTTCTTTGGGAACTTCGGGCGTTCATCCTTCGGTGATCCATTTGATGAAGGAACTCATCAACCGCGATATCACGCCGCTTATCTTCGAACACGGAGGCGTCGGCGCTTCAGGCGATCTAGTACAATTGGCGCATTTGGCGTTGGTGCTCATCGGCGAAGGCGAAGTTTTCTATAAAGGCGAACGCAAAGCGACTGCCGATGTTTTCGCTGCCGAAGGCCTGCAACCGATCAATGTCGAGCTCCGCGAAGGTTTGGCACTCATGAACGGAACCTCGGTCATGACGGGAATCGGTGTCGTGAATGTCGTGAACGCGAAAAAAATATTGGATTGGGCCGTGAAATTGTCATGTGCGATCAACGAAATCGTGCAGGCGTATGACGATCACTTGTCGGCCGAACTAAACAACACGAAACTCCACAAAGGGCAACAGGACATCGCCTCGACGATGCGCGAAAACCTGTCCGACAGCAAATTGGTACGCAAACGCGAAGACCATTTGTATTCGGGCGAAAATACCGAGACTGTCTTCAAGGAAAAAGTTCAGGAATATTACTCGTTGCGTTGCGTGCCCCAGATTTTGGGTCCCGTCAAGGAAACGATCGATTCGGTCGCGTCGATCCTTGAAAAGGAATTCAATTCGGCCAACGACAATCCGATCATCGACGTGGCGAACAAACACGTTTGGCACGGCGGAAATTTCCACGGCGATTATATTTCGCTCGAAATGGACAAACTCAAAATCGTCATCACGAAACTCACGATGCTCGCCGAGCGCCAATTGAATTACCTGATGAACGCGAAGATCAACGAGATTTTGCCTCCGTTCGTGAACATGGGCAAACTCGGATTCAACTTCGGGATGCAAGGCACGCAATTTACGGCTGTTTCCACGACGGCCGAGAGCCAGACGCTTTCCAACCCGATGTACGTACATTCGATCCCGAACAACAACGACAACCAGGACATCGTTTCGATGGGAACGAACGCGGCCGTGATCACGTCAAAAGTGATCGAAAACGCATTTGAAGTTTTGGCGATCGAACTTATTTCCATCGTCCAGGCGATCGATCTGTTGGAACAGAAAGACAAGATCTCGTCGGTTTCAAGAAAAATGTACGACGATGTGCGACAGATCATCCCGGCATTCAGCGAAGATCAGGCGATGTATCCGTTCGTCCAGAAGGTCAAAAATCATTTGATAAATAATTAGTAACTTCGTTAGCAACCAATTAAAAACAAGGTTTGAAAATGAAAAAACTATTTTTTTTACTGCTTCTCGCTACGACTCTCGTAAGCGCTCAGGAATTGGCTTTGGTCCGCAAGGATGGCCGATTCGGTTACATCAACAAATCGGGCGAATTGGTAATCCAGCCGCAATACAAAAAAGCGTCGACGTTCTCTGAAGGTCTTGCCGCGGTCGAAGACCAGGGGAAATGGGGTTTCATCGACAAGAAAGGCGCCTGGGCAATCCCGGCAACATTCGACGCGGTCAAGGAATTCAATTCGGGTTTCGCGGTCGTCGCCAAAGACAAGAAGTGGTTTTACATCGACAAGAAAGGCGCTACCGTCCAAGGCCCGACGACCGACAAGGTTTTCGACTTCCACGAAGGTGTCGCTTTCGTGAAAATCGCGAACAAGACCGGTTTCATGGACGCCAAGATGAAAATGGTCGTCGAACCGAAATACGACATCATCAAGGAATTTCAAGGCGGTTTCGCACGCGTGAAGAACAACGAGCGTTGGGGAATCATCGACAAGACCGGGAAAGTCGTGGTTGAAATCATTTACGACGACTTGGGCGACTATGTAAAAGGAACGACTTGGGCCAAGAATGGAACGAACTTCGGCGTCATCAACAACGGCAAATTCACGGCGGTTGACGGTGCGACGAAAATCTGGGATTTCACGCCAAACAGCGATTTAACTTACGCCAAGCAAGGCGAACGCGTCGGGTTTATCGACAAATCCGGGAAATGGGCAATCGAACCGAAATTTGACAAGGCGAAAGCATTCTCGAAAGGGTTGGCGCCTGTCGCGGTCGGAAAAAAATGGGGATTCATCGATACGAAAGGAAAACTCGTGATCGAGCCCCAATACAATGACGCCGATGTTTTCAGTGCTGACGGGCTCGCTCCGGTAAAAGACAAACAATGGGGTTTCATCAATTCATCGGGCAAAGTCGTCGTACCGATGCAATACGCGATCAACATCGGCGGCGGTTTCAACCTGTTTCGCGATGACGCGGTCGGTTATGTCGACGGATTGGCGCGCGTGAAAAACGAAAAACAATGGGGTTTCCTTAAAACCGACGGCAGCCTTTTGGGCAACCAATGGTACGAAAACGTCGAATTGTTCCAGAATTAATTCCTGCAAACAGATACAACGAATGAAATGTGCTTTAGTCACGGGCGGTTCCCGCGGTATCGGTAAGGCGGTTTGCATAAAACTCGCTTCCGAATCCGATTATCATATCCTGATCAATTACCAATCGAATGCGTCGGCCGCCGAGCAAACGCTTGAAGATGTCAAGAAACACGGCAACACAGGCGAAATCCTGCAGTTCGACGTGGCCGATGCCGAGCAGACCAAATCGGTTCTCGAAGCGTGGCAGGAAAAGAATCCCGAGGCGATCGTCGAAGTCATCGTGAACAACGCGGGCATCACGCGCGACGGTTTGTTCATGTGGATGTCGCACGACGATTGGACGAAAGTCATCAATACGAGCCTGAACGGGTTCTTCAACGTCACGAATTTCTTCATCCAGAAAATGTTGCGCAACAAATACGGGCGCATCGTGAACATGGTGTCGGTCTCGGGCGTGAAAGGAACGGCGGGACAAACGAATTATTCGGCGGCGAAAGGAGCTGTCGTGGCGGCTACGAAAGCGTTGGCCCAGGAAGTCGCGAAACGCAATATTACGGTAAACGCGGTCGCTCCGGGATTCGTGAGATCTGACATGACGGCCGATCTTGACGAAAAGGAACTCATCAAAATGATTCCGGCCAACCGATTCGGGGAAGCTGAGGAAGTCGCGGATCTTGTCGCGTTCCTCGCCTCGCGCAAAGCCGGATATATCACAGGAGAAATCATCAACATAAATGGAGGAATCTATTCATAAAATTACACCGAAAGCGATATAATGGAAAGGAGAGTTGTAATTACCGGAATGGGAATCTGGAGCTGTATCGGCACGTCGCTCGATGAGGTGAAGGATTCGCTTTACAAAGGTAAATCGGGTATTCGTTTCGACGAAGAGCGCAAGGAATTCGGTTTCCGTTCGTCGCTCACCGGAATGGTTCCGAAACCTGAATTGAAAGAACTACTCAATCGCAGGCAACGCATCAGCATTGGCGAGGAAACGGAATACGCGTATATGGCAACCATCGAAGCCTTGCGTAACGCCAATATCGACGAGCAATTTTTCCACGATCGCGAGGTCGGGATCCTTTATGGAAACGACAGCGTCTCGAAAGGAATCATCGAAGCGACCGACATCATACGTGAAAAGAAAGACACGGCACTGATCGGTTCTGGCGCGATCTTCAAGTCGATGAACTCGACCGTGACGATGAACCTGGCCACGATTTTCCAATTGCGAGGCGTGAACATGACCATCAGCGCGGCCTGCGCAAGCGGTTCGCACGCGATAGGTCTCGGTTATTATTTGATCAAAAGCGGCATGCAGGACATGATTATCTGCGGAGGCGCACAGGAAATCAACAAATATGCGATGAGCAGTTTTGACGGCCTCGGCGTGTTTTCACCCCGTGAGGAAGATCCGTCGAAAGCATCGCGCCCGTTCGATTCAGGCCGTGACGGTTTGGTACCGAGCGGAGGCGGCGCGACGTTGATCCTCGAAAGCTACGAATCGGCGATCGCGAGAGGCGCGGACATCATCGCTGAGGTCATCGGTTATGGATTTTCATCAAACGGCGGACATATTTCAACTCCGAATGTCGACGGACCATCGACCGCCATGCGAAAAGCGCTCAGGGAAGCCGGAGTCGAAGCATCGGAAATCGATTACATAAACGCACACGCGACATCGACTCCCGTGGGCGATGCGAATGAAGCCAAGGCGATCTTCGAGGTTTTCGGGCCCGACGGACCGCCCGTAAGTTCCACGAAATCCATGACAGGACACGAATGTTGGATGGCAGGCGCGAGTGAAGTCATCTATTCGATATTGATGATGCAGAATTCGTTCGTCGCACCTAACATCAATTTGCAAAACCCTGATGAGGATTCGGCCAAATTAAATATCGCACGCGAAACGTTGAATAAAGAAATAAACATATTTTTGTCGAATTCTTTCGGATTCGGAGGAACCAACTCGGCTTTGGTCATAAAAAAGTATACTGAATAAGATGAATAAAGAAGAAATTATTGAGAAGATTAACGAGTTCATGATCGATGAATTCGAAGTTGATGGTGATGATATCCAACCCGATGCGATCCTCAAAGACACGCTCGGCCTTGACAGTTTGGATTATGTGGACTTGGTAGTTTCAATCGAGGCGAACTTCGGTGTAAAACTCGTCGAGGCTGATTTCGTCGGAATCTCGACATTCCAAACCTTCTACGACCTCATTGAAAACAAGCTAAAAGCCAAGACCGCCTAATGGCCCAATGGGAAGGCAAATCCAAAGGCACGGTTCTAGGCTATAAGATATTCGTTTTTTTAATCAAGAAAGCGGGTGTCCGCGCGGCTTACTTCATCCTGAACTTTGTTGCCGGTTATTATTTCCTTACACAAAAAAGGAGCAATCGCGCCATGTCGTATTACTTCGGGCAGCGATTAGGTTATTCAGGATTCGCGAAAACCCGAATGCTTTTCAAAAGCTACTACACATTTGGGCAGACGATAATTGATAAGGTCGCCATTTCGGCCGGGCTTCGCAAAAGTTTCACCTACGAATTCGACGGACGGGAAATCCTCGAGCAATTGCTCGCTGAAAAACAAGGCGGCGTATTGATCAGCGCCCACGTTGGGAATTTTGAGATTGCCGAGCATTTTTTCGCCGACATCGACCTCGAGTTCAACATCAATATCGTCACGACCGATCTGGAACATTCCGCGATCCGCGATTACTTGGAAAGCGTCACGTCAAAAGCGAGCCGCAAGTTCATTATCATCAAGGACGACATGTCGCACATTTTCGAGATCAATGCGGCGTTGGCGCGCAACGAACTCGTCTGTTTTACGGGCGACCGATATTTCCCCGGAAACAAAACGCTTGAGCAGGAATTTTTGGGCGAGGTCGCGAGTTTTCCCGCCGGTCCGTTCCTGATAGCATCGCGACTAAAAGTTCCCGTGGCTTTCGTGTACGTGATGAAAGAACCGAAACTGCATTATCATTTGTATACGCGTCGCGCCGAGGTCAAGCACCGCGACGAAAAAGCGCTTCTCAAGGCGTATGCTGAAAACGTTGGGGCGATGCTCAAAAAGTACCCGCTGCAATGGTTCAATTACTTCGACTTTTGGAATAAGCTCGACCGCGACTCATAGATTTTAGAAAGTAGTCATTCATAACTCGTTACGCATGAAAAAATATGATAGCATAGTTGTAGGTTCAGGCGTAGGAGGATTGGCTGCCGCGATCTGTCTGGCGCGGGCCGGCAAGAAAGTTCTCGTGCTCGAACAACATTCGGTTCCCGGCGGCTGGAGCCATAGTTTTACATTGGGTGGACAACGTTTCAGCCCGGGCGTGCATTACGTAGGGCAAATTGCCGATGGTGAATCGACCGATATTTTATACCGCGGTTTGGGCATCGCGAACGATATTGTCTTCTTCCGAATGAATCCTGAGGGTTACGAACATTGCCAGATAGGCGACGTGCGAATCGACTTGCCCGAAGGTTTCGAGAACCTTAAACGAAGTCTGTGCGAACGTTTTCCGTCTGAAGCCAAGAAAATCACCGAATACCTGACATTGGTCTACAACGTAAATGTCGAACTTCAAAAAATCCCGAAACTAAAAGGTTGGTGGCAAAAAATCACCGTTCCGTTCCGAACCAAGAATTTCGGGAAAACAGCTTTGTTCAGCGTCAAACGGGTTTTGGGCTGGTACATAAAAGATCCGATGGCGACCGCGGTGCTCAATATCCAATGCGGCGATCACGGCTTGCCTCCTGAAAACGCGTGCTTCCCGGTGCATTGCGCGGTTCTGAACCATTATTTCGAGGGCGGATTTTACCCGATGGGCGGCGGCGGCGGAATCGTAAAAGCGATGACAAATGCGCTAAAACGCCACGAAGGCGAAATCAAGACCCAACAAAACGTCGCGAAAATCCTGATTGAAAACAACAAGGCGATTGGCATCCGATTGGCGAACGGCGATGAAATTTTCGCCGATGTGGTTATTTCGAACGCCGATCCGTCGATCACGTATCTGGATCTCGTCGGAAAGGAAAACCTCAGTAAAAAATTGCTGTCAAAACTCGAGAAAACAGAATATTCGGTCACGTCATTGATCTTGTTCTTGACCGTCGAAATGGACGTCACGGCCCACGGAATGGATTCCGGCAACGTCTGGCTCATGCGCGATCACGACATCGACGGCAGTTTTAGAGAACTCATGGAGAAAAACGTAGCCGACGGTGACGAGTTCCCGGCGGTCTTCGTGAGTTGCACGACACTCAAGGATCCCGTGAGTTTCAACGGGAAATACCACAATTTCGAGGTCGTGACGTATATCAATTACGACAATCTTCCGGATTTCGGAACGTCTGATGATTATCACACGCCGGCGTATATGGAATTCAAGGAAAAAGTCGTCAAGAAAATGCTAAAGACGTTGTCGAAAGTTCTTCCGAATGTCGAAGATCACGTAGTTCAGGCCGAACTCGGAACGCCCAAAACGAACCAGTTTTACGTGAATTCCACCAAAGGAAACGTGTATGGCACGGCGAAAACGCTTAAAAACGTCGGGCCGTTCGCTTATAAAGTGGCGTCGGAAATCGAAAACCTGTACCTGTGTGGCGCGAGCACGTTGTCGCATGGTGTTGCGGGCGCGACGTATTCGGGTGTGAATGCTGCGGCGGCGATCCTTGGCTGTACGCAAGACGATTTGCTTCCCGACGACAAACAGCAAAAACTCCGAATTTACGATGCCGAGAATCCTGAGTCCTGGCCCGAATGGGTTCACGTGAAACGATCGGATAAAATACGCACGTTCAGGCAAATAGACCCGTCGTAAAAGCAATGTCGTTTTTTTTGCTAAATTTGCGCCCGAAAACAAACACTGAATGAAGAACGTTCTGGTCATCTATTACACACAGTCAGGACAGCTAAAGGAGATCGCCGAGCGCGTTTCACGGCCGCTTCAGCAAGACAGCGCCGTAAACGTCGATTTCCATGAGATCCGGCCGGTTACGCCGTTTCCTTTTCCGTGGGACAGCGATGCGTTTTTCGATGCGTTCCCCGAATCGTTCCTTCAGATCCCGATCGCGCTCGAACCCGTTCCACAACACATCCTCGATAAAAAATACGACTTGATTTTGTTGCATTATCAGGTTTGGTATCTGTCGCCGTCGATTCCCGTGAATTCGTTCCTTAAAAGTTCCGACGCTAAGCAATTGTTGCACAACACGCCTGTCGTAACGATTTCAGGATCGCGAAATATGTGGGTTATGGCGCAGGAAAAAGTCAAGAAATTACTCACTGAAAACGGCGCGCTTCTCAAGGGAAACATAGCGTTGGTCGACCGCGTCGGAAATCTCGTCAGCGTCATTACGATCGTCGATTGGATGATGGGCGGCGTAAAGCGCAAGAAGTGGGGAATTTTGCCATTGCCGGGCGTTTCGGATCAGGATATCAGTGATTCGTCGCGCTTCGGAACGGTTATCAAACAACATTTACAAGCTGATACGTTGCAAAGCCTGCAGCCTGAATTGCTCGCGAATAATGCCGTAAAAATCAGCTCCTATTTGGTTTTGGTCGATCGCACAGGTAATAAAATCTTTAATAAGTGGTCGAATTTTATCAAATCGAGAAAAAATTCGAGAAAATCATGGCTGAAAGTATTTTATGTTTATTTATTCCTTGCAATTTGGGTTATATCGCCTATTGTATATATCTTGCACCTTTTAACGTACCCGCTGAAAATCAATAAAATTAAGAGAGAAACCCTTTATTTTCAAGGGGTTTAGAGAGTCGACGAATAACTATGTTTGAAGTATATATTACCAAAGCCGGTAAGTTTTTGCCAAATGAAGCTGTCCAGAACGACGATATGGAAAGCTATCTTGGAATGATCAATGAAACGGCATCAAAAGCAAGGCGCCTGATTTTGCGCAACAATAAGATCGTGAGCCGCCACTATGCTTTGGATAAGGATGGCAAAAGCACGCACAATAATGCGCAAATGACGCAACTTGCCATCGAAAATCTTTTTGATGGGACTTTCACGGCAAAAGACATGGAATTGCTTTCATGCGGAACATCGACTCCCGACAATTTCCTTCCGTCGCACGCGGCCATGGTTCACGGCTTGCTCAAGAACCAATCGGTTGAACTCAATTCGTCTACAGGAGTTTGCTGCGCGGGAATGAACTCGCTTAAATACGGTTATCTTTCGGTAAAATCGGGGAATACAGCGAATGCGGTTTGTACGGGAAGTGAAAAGGTTTCGACTTGGATGCTGTCGGACAAGTACGAACAAGAAGTTACCAACCTTAAAAGCCTCGAAGAACAACCGATCATCGCATTCAAAAAGGATTTCCTGCGTTGGATGCTAAGCGACGGAGCGGGCGCTTTCCTTTTAGAGAATCAACCAAAGGGCGACTTTTCCCTTCGCATTGAATGGATGGACGCTTACTCATACGCTCACGAACTCGAAGCCTGCATGTACGCGGGCGGCGACAAGAACGAAGACGGTTCGATCAAACCTTGGAGCGAATACGATCCGAGCGAATGGCTTAAAGAATCGGTGTTTTCGATCAAACAAGACGTGAAATTGCTCGACAAATACATCCTTGAAAAAGGCGCGGAAAGTATGGGCGACACGCTGAGAAAGCACAATATTACCGTTGACGATCTCGATTATTTCCTTCCGCACGTTTCGTCTCATTATTTCGTGGCCGGACTTAAAACTATTTTCGCCGAGAAAGGAATCTGTCCTTCTGACGATAAATGGTTCATGAACTTACAACGCGTCGGCAACGTCGGATCGGCGTCGATTTACCTCGCGCTCGAGGAATTGATGAATTCAGGAAAGCTCGAAAAAGGGCAGAAGATCCTGTTGTCGGTTCCTGAAAGCGGCCGTTTCTCCTTCGCGTACGCCTATTTGACCGTTTGCTAAATGACTGCCGCGAAAGCCATATTCGACAAGAATGTGATCGAGCGACTGATCCCGCAAAAGTTTCCGTTCGTCATGGTCGACAAGCTCTTTTCATTTACCGATGAAACGATCGAGGCCGGCTTGACCATTCCCGACACCAACATTTTTTGCCACGACGGAACGTTCCGCGAATCGGGACTCATCGAACACATGGCGCAATCGGTCGCGCTGCACACCGGATACAAATTCTATCTGCTCAACGAACCGGCCCCGACGGGTTACATCGGTTCGATAAACCAACTCCAGATTTCCGAATTGCCCAAGGTCGGGCAAGAGATCAAAACGCTCGTCACGATTATCCAGGAGTTCGGAGGCATAACGCTCGTCGATCTCGTCACGACTAGAAATGACATCGAAATCGCACGCGGACAAATGAAAACCGTACTCGCAAAATAATGGATATACGAATCGACATCACGCGTTATCTGCCGCATCGCACGCCATTTTTGATGGTCGATACGATCGTGCGCATGGACGATGAGGTCGTGGAAACCGTGTTCGAGATCAAATCCGACAATCTTTTCATCCAACCCGACGGTTTGTTCGCCGAGGCCGGACTCATCGAAAACGCGGCCCAAACCTGTTCGGCAATCGTCGCGAAAGGATACTATGTCGACGAAAATCTCGAAGACAAACCTGACACCAATGTTATCGGATTCATCAGTGCGATCAAAACGTTGAAAATACATGCATTGCCCAAAGCCGGAAGCACGATCAAAACCAAATCGACGCTTATTTCGAATTTTGTGACCGACGATTACAGTTTGTGTACGATGAATTGCCAGACTTTTTTGGACGAAACGTTGCTGCTTGAAGGCGAAATTAATTTGTTTATTAAGCAGCAACAATCTGTTCCGACTGCTGTAAAATCCAATATATAGCTTATTTTTTTGCCACGAAGGCGCGAAGACACGAAGGAAAACAAGTTTTGTGAATCTAACTTGTGCAATACATTTCTTTACGTCGCTTTCGAGCGCTTTCAAAACTAGTATTCTCGCCACGAAGGCGTGAAAATACTAAGACACGAAGGAAAAAGTTTTTATGAATCGAACTTTTGCAATACGTTTCTTTGCGTCGCTTTCGAACGCTTTTAAAACTTCGTGCCTTCGTGCCTTCGTGCCTTCGTGGCAAAAGCAAACAGCATCCCACAAACTATTCAAGCACATTCTAAGTTTTTCGCTTAACATATGAAAGTTCAAATTAGTTAAGTATTTTTGCCAGTTCGGGAACAATCCTAAACTCGAAATTATGAAGAAAGACGAAGTGCCGCAGGACGAGGGCAACCTTTCCAAGAAAAATGTCCGGGAATTACTGTATGCCACTGACGATCAGGGTAATTACACGACGGCGTTGAGCACGGGCTGGGAACCGAAATCCATCGCGCTTTCCAATTCACTCGAAGATATAAACGAACGCGTCGCCGCCGCAAAAGCCGAGGTCAAGGCCGGAACCGCAAGCCCGATCGTGTACTTCATGGAATCCTGCAAAATGGATCTCAACATTCTCGCGAGTTATGTCGGATTGTGGAAATGGCGCGTCAAACGTCACTTCAAGCCCGCTGTTTTCAATAGACTCAGCGACAAGTTACTATCGAAATACGCCGAGGCGTTCGAAATTTCGATTGACGACCTTAAAAACTTCAAAGCCGATTAATGGAAGTAGGATTCACACACCATCAGGCGGCGCATTGCGAAAACGGCGTCGCGTCGAACCTTTTGAAACACAACGGTTTTGACATCAGTGAACCGATGATTTTCGGGATAGGATCGGGATTGTTCTACGTTTACATCCCGTTTTTGAAAGTCAACCACGCGCCCGCGATCTCGTATCGCCCGATGCCCGGAACGATTTTCAACAAGGCCGCGAAACGACTCGGTTTCAAGGTAAAACGCATCAAGTTCTCGAATCCGAAAGCGGCTCAGGAAGCGCTCGACGAAAACCTCAAAAATAATATTCCCACGGGATTGCAGGTCGGCGTGTACGGACTGACTTATTTCCCCGACGAATACCGTTTCCATTTCAACGCGCACAATTGCGTGGTTTATGGGAAAACCGAAACCGATTATCTCGTGAGCGATCCCGTAATGGAAAACGTCACGACTTTGACGCACAAAGACATGGAAAAAGTGCGTTTCGCAAAAGGCGCGTTCGCTCCGAAAGGCCAAATGTATTTTCCGACGTCGATCCCGAACAAAGCCGATTTACCCGGAGCGATCATCAAGGGAATCAAGGAAACGTGCCGCGATATGCTGGCTCCCGTGCCGATCGTCGGCGTGAAAGGAATCCGAACCGTTGCGAACATGATCCGAAAATGGCCTGAAAAAAAAGGTGTGAAAGTAGCCAACCATTACCTCGCCCAAATCGTGCGCATGCAGGAAGAAATCGGGACTGGCGGTGGCGGTTTCCGATATATTTTCGCGGCGTTTTTGCAGGAATCATCGGTGATTCTCCACAATCCGAAGCTACGTGAACTGTCGCTCGAAATGACGAAAATCGGCGATCGCTGGCGTGACTTTGCCGTAGAAGCGTCGCGCGTGTATAAAAATCGCTCGTCCAAAACGGATGTTTATAATTTATTGGCAGACGAAATGCTCAAAATTGCCGACCTTGAGGAAGATTTCTTCAAAAAACTCAAAAAAGCCATTGCCTGATTTGCCGATTATCATAGACATACACGAACTCTCCAAGAAGTACAAAGGAGCCGAAGATTTTTCGGTCAAACCCTTGTCGCTGAAAATCGAGAAAGGCGAAGTGTACGGCTTGCTCGGACCCAACGGTGCAGGCAAAACCACGTTGATCTCGATGTTGTGCGGATTGATAGAACCGACGTCGGGCACGTTCACGATTGACGGCAAAACCTACGACGAAAACGATAAGGAACTCAAGAAGATAATTGGAGTCGTGCCTCAGGAATATGCATTGTATCCGACGCTTTCGGCCAACGAAAACCTCGAATATTTCGGTTCGATGTACGGATTGAAAGGCAAGGAATTGAAGAAATCGATCGCCGACAACGTCGAACGTCTCGGTCTTACGAAATTCGCCAAGAAACGCATCGATACGTATTCGGGCGGAATGAAACGCCGCATAAATCTCATCGCCGGACTCATGCACGCGCCGAAAGTCCTGTTCCTCGATGAACCGACAGTCGGCGTCGACGTACATTCGAGAAACGTCATCATCGATTACCTAAAAGAAATCAACCAAAACGGCACGACGATCATTTACACGTCTCATCATTTGACCGAGGCCCAGGATTTCTGCACGCGCATAGCGATCGTGGACCGCGGGAAAATCTATGCTGAAGGAACGCCGCGCGAATTGATTTCGACTACCCAAAACGCACGCGATCTCGAAGATGTTTTCCTTTCGCTAACCGGAAAAGAACTTCGCGATGCATAAACTGGGAATGTCCATAAAAAAGGAATTGCTGTTGCTGCGTCGCGACATGGGCGGAGTCATCATCCTATTCGCGATGCCGCTCGTGCTGATCATTGCCGTGACGTTGATCCAAAACGCCGCGTACCAACGCTCGGGCGACCAAAAGATCCCGATTCTGATCGTCGACAACGACAAAGGTGAAGTCGCGAAATCGGTGTTCGAGAACATGAAATCGAGCAACGCTTTTGATTTGATTACCGAAATCGATGGGAAAAAACTCACTGAGGCAACCGCGAAACAATCGGTTTTTAAAGGCGAATACCAACTGGCGATCGTGATTCCGGCGAATTTGAGTTCCGACCTTCAAATCAAGATCGACCAGAACGTCGATAAGATTCTGACGAGTTTCGGGCTTGAGGATTCATTGAAAGCCAAACCGTCAGCGCGCATCATCACGCAGAAAGATGTGAATTTATATTTCGATCCCGCGGTGCAGATGAGTTTCAAAAGCGCCGTGATGAGCAACATCGACAAGATGATCTCGAAAATCGAAACCCAATCGATCTACGCGGCGTTCCGCGAGCAGCTTGGCGAAGACCAACCCGATCCGTTCGAAAACCAGAATTTCATCGCGTTCAAGGAAATCAACCAAACCGTCAACAATAAGGAAGTAAAACCGAATGCGGTGCAACACAACGTTCCCGCATGGACGCTGTTCGCGATGTTTTTCATCGTGATTCCGTTGTCGATCAACATGGTCAAGGAAAAAAACCAGGGCACGTTCATTCGTTTGCGCACCAATCCGGTGTCGAGCGCGGTCGTGATCGCAGGCAAAACGATTACGTATTTGATCATTTGCATGATTCAGTTTTACATGATGATCGCGGTCGGGATCTGGCTTTTTCCGCTTATGGGATTGCCGGCTTTGAACGTCGACGCGAATTTATTCATGCTCACGATCGTGGCGCTTTTCTCAGGATTGGCCGCGACAGGCTACGGGATTTTGGTCGGGACGATTGCAAAAACCCAGGAACAGTCGGCTCCTTTTGGCGCGACATCGGTGATTATCCTCGCGGCTTTGGGCGGCGTTTGGGTTCCCGTTTTCGCGATGCCGAAATTCATGCAGGTCGTCGCGATGTGTTCGCCGATGAATTGGGGATTGGACGCATTTTATGACGTATTTTTGCGCAACTCGGGAATCGTCGAGATTTTCCCCGAAATCACCTTATTATTTTTATTCTTCGTAGCCACGATAACCATAGCATTGCTGTATGACAAAAAGAAAAGATCCGTCTAGGTTAGTTCCTGAACTCACGACCGAATTCGAAACGCGTGTGCGATTCAACGAATGCGATCCGCTCGGAATCGTCTGGCACGGCCATTACATTAAGTATTTCGAGGACGGACGCGAGGCTTTCGGGCGCCGACACGGGATCTCGTATCTCGATGTCGCCGATAGCGGTTACGCGACGCCGATCGTAAAATCAAGTTGCGAGCACAAATTGTCGCTGCGTTACGGCGATGTCTGCACGATAAAAACCGAATTCTACGAAACGCCCGCGGCCAAGATAATCTTCAAGTTCACGATTTACGACACAAAAGGCGAAATCGCGTGCACGGGCGAAACCATTCAGGTTTTCATCGACAGGAAAGGCGAACTACAACTCACGAATCCGCCGTTCTACGAAACCTGGAAACGAAAAGTAGGTTTGATTTCATGAGCAAAGACGTTTACATATCGCAGATGAATTGCGTGACGCCGCTCGGGTTTTCGGTTGATGAAAATATCGAAAACATCCTCCAAGGCAAATCGGGAATCCAAAAGCACGAGAATTCGTGGATGCCGAATGCGTATTTCGCGGCAGTCGTCGACGAATCGAAATTGGATTCGGCTTTTTCCGAAATTTCTCCGATTGCAACCTATACGAAATTAGAAAAGATGATGATTCTGGCGCTGCATCCCGTAGTGTCCGAATCGAATTCGAACCTTGGCGAACGGACGGCGTTTTTGCTGTCGACGACCAAAGGAAATATCACGGCGCTCGAATCGAATAATATCGAGAAGGCGCAACTGCACGAACTCTCACAAACCATTGCCGACTTTTTCGGGTTCAAATCGCAACCGATCGTGATTTCGAACGCGTGTGTTTCGGGAGTTTTGGCCGTCAGCGTCGCGAAAAGAATGATCCAGTCGAGCATGTGTGACGAAGCGTTCGTCGTTGCCGGAGACTTGGTTTCGGAATTCGTATTGTCGGGATTCAATTCGTTCCAGGCGATGAGCGATCAGCCGTGCAAACCGTATTCGGCCAATCGAACCGGAGTTACTTTGGGCGAAGCGGCGGCCGCGGTTTTGGTTACGTCGAACGAAACTTTGGCAAAAGCGAAAATCCTCGGTGACGGCTCGATGAACGACGCGAACCATATTTCAGGTCCGTCAAGAACAGGCGAAGGTTTGTTTTTGAGCGTCGAATCGGCGATGAACGAAGCGGGAATTCCATATGAAAGCATCGATTATATCTCGGCGCACGGAACCGCAACTCCGTTCAACGACGAAATGGAAGCCATCGCGTTCAACCGTCATGGCTTGCAAAACGTTCCGATCAATAGTTTGAAAGGTTATTACGGACATACTTTAGGTGCGTCGGGATTGCTCGAAACGGTGATCGGAATCGAGGCGATGTCGCGAAATAAATTGTTGGCGTCGGCGGGATTCGATGAAATCGGAGTGAGCCAGCCCATCAATGTTATTGAAGAAAATCAAGAAAAAGAAATGCGATATTTTCTAAAGACGGCTTCGGGATTCGGCGGTTGCAACACGGCCGTGGTTTTTGGGAAGGTAATTTGAAAATTTGGAAATTTGGAAATTTGAAAATGGGTTCGACGCTTGGAAAATAAATATTACATAACGAGTTTTTGCACGATTGAGGCGAATGGGATTTGGGTCGATGGGACGCGCGTTTTTTCGTCGGAAGCTGAATCTTTCAATGATTTTTCAAAAGAAGCGTTGCGTCATTTCGGAATCCAATATCCGAAGTTCTTTAAAATGGACGCGCTTTCTAAACTCGCGTTTCTGGGTTCGGAATTATTGCTAAAAGACAATCAGGAACCGCAAACGGCGTTGCTTTTGGCAAATTCGTCGTCTTCGTTGGATACCGACGTCACGTATCAGGAATCGATCGCGAGCAAGGAAAATTACTACCCGAGCCCGGCGGTTTTCGTGTACACGTTGCCGAATATCTGCCTGGGCGAAATAAGTATTCGTCACGGGTTGAAAACCGAAAATTCTTTCTTTATCTTTGGCGCGTTCAATGCCGAATTTCTGTTCGGATATGCTGAATCACTGCTGAATACGGGAAAAGCGAAACAAGTGCTTTGCGGCTGGACCGAGTTTTTCCAAGAAGAATACAAAGCGTTTTTGTACCTCGTTTCAAACGAAGGCGAAACCGAACATACGATACGAAATTTAGAACTACTTTATACAAACTGACATGGAAGCATTAAAACAAGAATTGAAAGAGAAGATCATCGCGGTATTGAACCTTGAAGACGTGAATCCGTCAGATATCGCCGATCAGGATCCGCTATTCGGCGAAGGTTTGGGCCTTGATTCGATCGACGCTTTGGAATTGATCGTGCTTTTGGACAAGGATTACGGCATCAAATTGACCGACCCGAAAGAAGGGAAGACGATTTTCCAGTCGATTGATACGATGGCGAGTTATGTGGAGACGCATAGGACGAAATAAATAGAGATTATCAGATTTACAGATTTTAGATTTACAGATTTTTAACGTCAGCGTTGACGAGCGAAATATGAAGAATCTGAGAATCTGTCAAAAAAAGGTATCGAATTTATGATTGCGGAGTTAACGATTCGTTCCATTGTCATGTGCGAATCTGAAATCTGAAAATCTGAAATCTGTCAATCTAAAAAAATGAATAAAGGAATTGCGATTACGGGAATGGGAATCATTTCGGCTATTGGGAACAACGTCGAGGAAAATTTCCGTTCGCTTGTGAATTCGGAAAAGGCGATTACAAAAACCGACAACATCGACACCGTCCACAAAGGCGAAATCATGTTCGGTGAAATCAAGAAATCGAATGCCGATTTGATTGCCGAATTGAATTTGCCCGCCGACAACAATTACACGAGAACGGCATTGCTGGGCTTGTACGCCGCGAAACAGGCGGTTGCCGACGCGGGAATCGAGGACGTGAACGAATTCCGGACCGGATTGATCAACTCGACTTCGGTCGGCGGAATGGACACGACTGAAAAGCACTACTACGAATATTTCGAGAATCCCGAAACCGTAAAATATATTGCGGCCCACGACGGAGGCGACGTTTCACAAAAAATCGCCGACGAAATCGGGTTGAAAGGTTTTGTGACGACGATTTCCACGGCTTGTTCCTCGGCTGCCAACGCTATCATGCTTGGCGCGCGAATGATCAAGGCCGGAAAACTCGACCGCGTCATAGTCGGCGGAACCGACGGACTCGCAAAGTTCACCATAAACGGTTTCAAAACACTGATGATTTTGACCGATACCTACAACACGCCATTCGACAACGACCGAAAGGGTTTGAATCTTGGCGAAGCGGCCGCATTTATCGTGTTGGAATCTGATGACGTTATCGCGAAAACGGGCAAAAAGGTGTTGGCGCGCGTTTCAGGTTATGCCAATGCGAATGATGCTTTTCACCAAACAGCTTCGTCCGAGAATGGCGACGGCGCATTCCTCGCGATGCAAAAGGCGTTCAAGATTGCCGAAATGGATCCGTCGCAGATCGACTATATAAACGTACACGGAACCGCGACTCCGAACAACGACTTGAGCGAAGGTCGCGCCGTCGCCCGAATCTACGAAGGCAAAGACGTTCCCGATTTTTCATCGACCAAGGCGTTTACGGGTCATACGTTGGCGGCTGCGGCTGCGATCGAGGCGGTTTACAGCGTTTTGGCGATCAACAACGGCGTCGTGTATCCGAATTTGAATTTCAGGACGAAAATGCAGGAATTCGATCTGGTTCCGCAAACCGAGTTGAAGCATAAAAACATCGACCACGTGTTGTCGAACTCATTCGGGTTCGGCGGCAATTGTTCGACCGTAATATTTTCTAAGAACTGATGGGAAAAACGTACATCAACGGCATCGGCTGTATTTCGGCACAGGCTACGACAAACGGATTTCCATCGGAATTCACGATCGACGAAACCACGAATTTCCTCGAACTCCAAAAACCAGAATACAAGGATTATTTCTCTCCGATAGCCTCGCGAAGAATGGCCAAAGGCGTCAAGAACGGCATCGTCGCCTCGACAATGGCGATGAAGGAAGCCGGAATCGAACAACCGGACGCGATCATAACGGGAACGGGAATGGGTTGCATCGAAGATTCGGATAAATTCTTGAAGGCGATCATCGACAATGGCGAACAATTTTTAACGCCGACGTCATTCATCCAATCGACGCACAATACCGTCGCATCGTCTATCGCGATCGGGATTGGTTGCAAGTCGTACAATTTCACGTATGTCAACGGCGCGGTTTCGTTCGAATCGGCGGTGTTGGATGCGAAGTTGCAGATCGATGCCGATGAAGCGAATTCGGTTTTGGTCGGCGGCATAGACGAAATGACCGAATACACGAAATCGCTGTTCAAACTCGCGGGTTTCATAAAGCCCGACGATTCGGAGACGTTTAAAGTTTTAGGTTCTGAGACAACCGGAACAGCTTTTAGCGAAGGCGCGACGTTCTTCGTTCTCGAAAGCAAAAGGTCCGAATCGACTTATGCCGAAATTGTTGACATCGAAACTATAAATCGTCTTGAAACGGATGAAGTCGGTCAAAAAGCGATCGATTTTTTAAAGCAGAACGGTTTGCAACAACACGATGTCGATGCCGTAATCCTCGGTTTTGATGGTGATGTCGAGTACGATGTTTATTACAAGGAACTCGCTCGTGAATTCGGGTTTACGCCACAGGTTTACTACAAACATGTTTCGGGAGAATACAACACGGCTTCGGCTTTTGGGTTGTATGTCGGGGCGAACATCTTGAAAATCCAGGAAATCCCTCAGGAATTGAAGGTGAACGAGGTCGAAAAACCGTCGTACCACAAGATTTTGCTGTACAACCAATACCGCGGCATCGACCATAGTTTTACCTTGATTTCGATTTGAGTTTTAATCCATTAAGAGCGTTAAGTTCAGTAAGCGATCAGTATTGTAAAAACGGACTTTTGAATAACGAATATCGAACAATGAACAACGAATCTTGAAGTGATGAAACACAAAATCGTCAATATCACTTTTATCACGATACTTTCAACACTGGCTCTTTTGAGCCTTTTTGTTGCTATAAACTGGTGGTATTTTGCGATCGCGGGCTTGCTTTGGTTCGGGATCGCGTTTACGGGTTCGGCTTGGATCGAAAGCAATTACCATGTGAAGGCGTATTGTTCGGGCGAGAATAAGATCGACAGGAAAATTGCGCTTACGTTTGACGACGGCCCGTCCATTTTCACGATTCCCGTTCTCGACATCCTGCGCGAACATAATGCGGAAGCCACGTTTTTCTGCATCGGAAAGAATATTGACGAGCATCCCGATATTTTTAAGCATACGATTTCAGAAGGTCATTTGGTCGGAAACCATTCCTACTGGCACGGACGCGACTTCGATTTCAAGAAAACCGACGCCGTTCTCGAGGAATTGCAAAAGACCGACGCGGCCATTTTAAAATACTCGGGCAAGAAAGCGAACTTCTTCCGTCCGCCATACGGTGTCACGAATCCAAAGATCAGGCGTGCGCTCGAAGCCAGCAAACACAAAGTGATCGGCTGGAATATCCGTTCGATGGACGGCGTGAGCAAAGACGAGAAAGCGATCCTGAAACGCATCGTGAGCCAATTGAAACCCGGCGCGATCGTACTTTTGCACGACACATCGGCGGTAACCGTTAGCGTATTGGAACAGTTATTGTTAACTTTGCGCGACAAAAAATTTGAGGTCGTTTCACTTGAGGAACTGCTGCAATTAAAGGCTTATGAAGAAGATTAGTTATTTTCTATTGTTATTTTTCATTGGGATTTCGGGATTCGCTCAGGATGCGATGACTCAGGCTGAAATCGCGGCGTTCAAGAAAGACGTGAACGCGGCGTCGGCCAAAATCAAAACGATGACGACCGATTTTACCCAATACAAACACATGGATTTCCTTGCGAAAGACGTCGAAACCTCGGGAAAAATGGCGTTCAGGGAACCGAATTCTCTCGCCTGGCAATACAAAAAGCCGTACAATTATTCGATCGTTTTCAAGTCGGGGAAAATCTACATCAACGACGAAGGCAAGAAAAGCCAGATGGACGCCAAGAGCAACAAGACGTTCTCAAAAATCAACAAACTCATCGTGGGCAGCGTTTCGGGCGATATGTTCGACGACAAGGAATTCACGATCACGTACTTCAAGTCGGGAACTTTCAACATCGCGCGCTTTATCCCGAAGGACGCCGGACTCAAAAAATACATCAAGCTAGTCGAGCTCAGTTTCGATAAAAAAGAAGCGACCGTCGAGCAAGTTCGTTTGATGGAAAGCGAAAAAGACTACACCAAAATCGTCTTCAAAAACAAAATCCTCAATGCGAAAGTCGACGACAGCGTTTTTACTAATTAGTTTCTTGCTGGTTTTAGGATGTGCGACGAAGCCTAAATTCAGCGCGAATTCAGAAATCGCGACCGCTTTCAATCCTTATTTTTCGGACACGTCGAAAGATTATGTCTATCGTACGAAGATTACGGTTTACGGCAATGAGCTTAACGGAATTTTGATTGCGAAAAAAATTTCTGATTCGATTCATCGCGTGGTTTTGACGACCGATTTCGGCAATACGTTATTCGATTTCGAGGTCGGACAAAATACATTTACCAAGAACACCATCGTCGAAGATTTGGATCGGAAAATCGTCGTGAATACGCTGCGTGACGATTTTAGGTTGCTTTTCCGGGAGAAATTTCCAAGTTCGAATATCGAAATGACCGAGCCCCATGAAAAGATGACATACGTTTGTGTTGACGGACGCAACCGTTACCGCATTTCCTACTCTGATAAAAAATTGATTTCCATCTCGAAAGGAAACGCGAAGAAAGACGAGGTTTCGATAGGATTTCAATCCGAAAACGATATTTTTGCCGACAAAATCGAGATCGAGCATTTCAACATCAAGCTCAAGATCGAAATGAATCGTTTTACCCAATAAAAATCCCAAATGAAAAAGATTTTTTTACTTGCTTTTGCAATCGTTTCACTTTCAGTATCAGCTCAAGTTACCGTTCGACCGGGAGTTCGCGGTGGTTTCGTGACATCGGACGTGACCGACATCAACGGCACAAACCGCAACGACTTTTACGTGGGAACTTTCCTTGCGATAAAATTGGCGAAATGGTATAAGCTACAACCTGAAATCGCGTATTCGCGCCAAGGAATGAAGGCGCGTTACACGAGTTTCGATCCCGCCGTTTCGAGCATGGACGTAAATTGGGATTTGGATTACGTTGGTCTTACGATCAACAATAAGTTTTACGTTTTTAGAGGATTGAACCTGCAAATCGGGCCATATCTCGACTTTTTGGTAAATTCGAAAAACATCAATCCGAATAGCGATGCCGACACTGGACTGAATCTAGGGATCGGTTATGATTTCAAGAATGGATTGGGCGTGGAATTGCGCTTCAGAGGCGGATTGATCGATATTTTTGAAGACGAGTTCGATGAGGATTACTACGATGAATACACACATTTGAACGGGGCGATCCAAATTGGCGTAACTTACACATTCGACCTTAAAAAGAAATAATATGAAGAAACTGTTTACACTTGTTGTCTGTCTTTGCGCTGCCGTAGCTTTTGCGCAACCTAGTTTCGCTCCGGGGATACGTGGCGGTGTGAACTTTTCAAAGATTTCGGATACCGACCTGGGTTTCAAGCCAGACTTTTACGCCTCTGTTTTTACGGGAGTGAAATTTACGCAATATTACACGTTGCAGCCGGAATTCGGATATTCCAGACAAGGAGCGAAAGGCGATTTTGAGTACGATAACGGGTCGTCGATTCAAACTGAGGACATCGATATTTCGCTTCAGTACTTTTCAATCGGCATCATCAACAAAATTACGTTTGTGGATCGCGTTTCGATTTTGGTCGGACCGACGGTTGATTTTCTGGTTGACAACAGCGATAATGTCAATATCAAGAACGACACCGACGTGGGCTTGACGCTAGGCGTAGGTTGCCGATTGGTCGACCAGTTGGGAATTGAATTCCGTGTCAAAAAAGGCTTTGTCAGTACATTGGACGATGATGTTTTTACCGATTCCGCAGGTTTTTTCGAAGTCGACCAAACCTCAAACCTCGTATTGCAATTGGGTTTGACTTACACCTTCAATATCAAGTAATATGTTACTAACCGACTTTTACAGCGTCGTTTCGAACGAGGAAACGTCAACGGGAAACCATCTCGTAATGATCCGCGTGAATCCAAATCACGAAGTTTTCAAAGGCCATTTTCCCGGAAATCCCGTGATGCCCGGCGTTTGCATGATGCAGATCATAAAGGAACTTACCGAGGAAATAAACGGCTCGTCTCTGTTCATGCAGAGCTTGTCCAACGTGAAGTTCATGGCACTCATAAATCCTGAGCAAACGCCTGAATTGCGCCTCGAGTTAAATATATCACAAACCGAAGATTCCCTTGTGAAAGTCAAGAATACGACGTATTTTAATGATACGGTGGCACTTAAGCTCGCCAGTACGTATAAAAAAGTCTAAGATGAAAGTGCTTGCTTCGATCATAATTTTGTTCCTGTTGGTTGCGACCGACATTTCCGAAATCCGAAAATTATATCCCGACGCCGCAAAAACCGAGGAAAGCGCGAAAGCATTCCACGCGAAAATGGCAACCGTCGCCGATTCCGAAACCAACAAAGCGCTCGTCGCTTACAAAGGTGCGGCTGAAACCATGTTGTCGAAATACGGCAATACGATCGGAAAGAAGACGAAACACATGAAAGCGGGCGCGAACCTGATCGATGCAGCCGTTGCCGCCGACAAAGACAACATCGAAATCCGTATGATCCGATTGAGCGTGCAGGAAAGCGTGCCCAAAATCGTCGGCTACAAGAAAAACATGAAAGAAGACAAGGCTTTCATCGTCGCGAATTACGCCAAAAGCGGCGCACTTAAAGATTACATCAAAAATTTCATATTGCGTTCGAAAAGCTTTACCGACGCTGAAAAAGCGACCTATAAATAATCGGTATTCCCCAAATGGACGACGTGAAAGCAACTCTTGAACGCCTCAACGTATGTGTGATCATTCCCACGTACAACAACGCGAAAACGCTCAAACGGGTCGTCGATTCGGTAGTTACTTACACAAACGATGTTATTGTCGTGAACGACGGCGCAACCGACGCGACGTCTGAAATCCTCTCGAATTATCCGCAGCTTACCCATGTCAAACATCCGCACAACATCGGCAAAGGAATGGCGTTGCGAAACGGTTTTGCCAAAGCGCGTGAACTTGGTTTCGAATATGCGATCACGATAGATTCCGACGGGCAACATTTCGCCTCAGACATTCCGGTTTTCCTAAACGAAATCGAAGCCCACGGCCAAGCATTGCTCATCGGCGGCCGAAACATGACGCAGGAAGGCGTTCCAAAAAAGAGCAGTTTCGGGAATAATTTTTCGAATTTCTGGTTTTGGTTCGAGACTGGAATCAGGTTGCAAGACACGCAGTCGGGTTATCGTATGTATCCGTTGAACCGAATTCCTTCGACGTACTTCACGAAGAAATTCGAGTTTGAAATTGAAGTGATCGTGCGTTCGGCGTGGCGTTTCGTTCCCGTCAAAAACGTTCCGATACAGGTTTTGTACGACCCGAACGAACGCGTTTCCCATTTTCGTCCATTCAAGGATTTCACGAGAATCTCGATCTTGAACACCGTTTTGGTCACGATTTGTTTGCTGTGGATTTTCCCGCGCAACATTTTCCTCAAACTAAAAAAAAAAGGCGTTAAGCGGTTCTTTCTCGAAAACGTGATCCACAGTGAGGATTCGCCCAGAAAAAAAGCATTGTCGATCGCGCTCGGCGTATTCATCGGAATCAGCCCATTTTGGGGATTTCAGACGGTTTTGTCGTTGTTTCTTCCGACGCTTTTCAAGTTGAACAAAGCCATTACGTTCGCGTTTTCAAACGTGAGCATTCCGCCCATGATTCCATTCGTGGTCGCGGGTTCGCTTTGGGTCGGCAGCCTGTTTTATGACACGGGCGCGCCTTTGTTCCCTGAATTGCCGATCACGTTTCAAAAGCTCAGCGCGCACTTTGGGCAATATATCATAGGAAGTCTTACTTTAGCGGCTGTTACGGCGGTCGTGAGCGGTTTTGTCGCTTATGGTTTGCTCAGCGCAATCAAAAAAGAGTCGGTTTAATGCATACATTTTTCTTTGGCATCCATCAGTTCGTGAGTCGGAACAAGGTCGTTTCGATCGGGATTGGATTGGCGATTTTGTGCGTGTTCGGATTCTTCGCATCGAGGCTGAAATTCGAGGAAGACGTAACGAAACTGCTGCCGGCCAACGATAAGCTCGACGTCACCGCCAAAGTGCTGAAGCAAATGAATTTTGCCGACAAGATCACGGTGATTTTCGAAGCCAAAAAAGACGGAACTCCTGAGGATTTACAAGAACAGGCCACGGTTTTCATCGACAGTCTCGAAAAAAGCTGCAAGCCATTTTATAAAGAAATCCAAGGCAAGATCGCCGAGGAAAATATCGATGAAACGATCGGTTTCGTGTTCGATAATCTACCATTGTTCCTGACCGAATCAGATTACGCCGAGATCGACAAGAAACTTTCATCTGATAGCATAAAATCAACCGTAGAAGCAAATTATCGCTCGATTTTGTCGCCTTCTGGAATGGTCACGCGTGAGTTCATCCAGCGCGATCCGCTCGGCATTTCGTTCATCGGGCTTAAAAAATTGCAACAACTCAGTCTCGGCGACGATTTCACGCTCGAGAATGGCTTCGTGATGACGAAAGACCGCAAGATGCTCTTGTTGTTCATCGCGCCGAAACAGTCGTCATCCGAAAATGAAAAGAACACGATTTTCTCGCAAAAACTATATTCGATAAAGGACAGCCTGAACGCCAAATCGAAAAGCGTAAACGTAAGTTATTTCGGTTCACCGCTGATTGCCGTTGCCAACGCGACGCAGATCAAAGGCGACGTCATGCTCACGACGATCCTTGCGATGAGTGCGCTCATGATCATCCTGATGCTGTATTACCGCAAGATCGCAATCCCGATCATCGTGTTCATCCCGACGATTTTCGGTGCCGGTTTCGCGCTCGCATTGCTGTATTTCGTCAAGGAAACCATTTCGGCGATTTCGCTTGGCATCGGCGCGATTTTGATTGGGATCACGATCGATTATTCGCTGCACATCCTCACGCATTACAAACACAACCAAGACATAAAACACGTCTATAAAATCATCACGAAGCCGCTGTTCATGAGCAGTTCGACGACGGCTTTGGCGTTTCTGTGTTTGCTTTTCGTGAAAAGTGAGGCGTTGCGGGATCTGGGAATTTTCGCGGCCGCGATCGTCATGGGATCGGCGTTTTTCTCGCTGATCATCATTCCGCATCTATACAAACCCAAAACGGGAAGCTTCGAGCACAAAGACAACTTCATCGATAAAATGGCGGGTTTCTCGTTCGACAACAACAAATGGCTCATCGGTGCTTGCCTGGTTCTCGTCGTCGTTTGTTTTTTCACGGCTGGAAAAGTCGAATTCAACAGCAATTTGTCTGATTTGAATTATGTTCCGACCGACATTCAGGCCGCCGAAAAACAGCTCGAACGCAACAGCAGCTTGACGTCAAAGACGATTTACGTTGCATCGTACGGAAATACGCTCGACGAGGCGCTTTCGAACAATCGCACGCTATTTTCAAGTCTGGAATCCGACAAGAAAAACGGCAAAATCCTAAATTTTTCTTCGGTTGGTGGATTGGTTTTGCCTCAAGCCGAACAACGCGCGAAAATCGAACGCTGGAATGCATTCTGGTCGGCCGATAAGAAAGCCAAACTCCGGAATTCATTAATTTCCGAAGGCACGAAAATCGGATTCAAACCCAACACGTACGAACCATTTTACGAAGAACTGAACAAAGATTTCAAACCCGTTTCGGTGCCCGAATTCGAGAAAATACAAGCGTTGCAACTCAGGGAATTCGTGTCGGGCAAAAACGGTTTTTATACGGTTTCGACGCTCGTCAAGGTTTCGAATGCGCAACGAGATGCGTTCGTGAAGCGGGCGTCGGTACAAAAAAATGTCGTCGCGATCGATCGCCAGCAAATGAACGAAACGTTCCTGACGCAACTGCGCGATGATTTCAATTCGCTCGTGAATTACTCGTTGATCGCCGTGATCGCGATTCTTTTTATCTTCTTCCGACGCATCGAATTGGTGCTGATCGCAACGATCCCAATCGTATTGACCGGCGTCGTGACGGCTGGAATCATGGGAATTTTCGGAATCGAACTCAATATTTTCAGTACGATCGTCTGCACGTTGATTTTTGGGCATGGCGTCGATTTCAGTATTTTCATGACCTCGGCGTTGCAGAAAGAATACACCGACGGACGCAACGAGCGCAAAGTTTATAGGACGTCGATCATCCTCGCGGCGATTACAACCATTTTGGGCGTCGGCGCTTTGATTTTCGCCGGACATCCATCGTTGAAATCAATATCTTCGGCGGCTTTGATCGGTGTTTTCGCGGCGATCTGTATGATTTTTATTTTGTATCCGATCATCTTCAGAATTTTCTTTTTCGCGCGCATCAAGAAAGGTTTCGCGCCTTTGCGATTGCGCCGCACGCTGCATTCGTTCGTGTCGCTTGCCTATTATGGAATCGCCGGTTTTTTGGTTTCGATCCTGGGTTACGTGCTTCTGAAAATAAATCCCGCGTCCCAACACAAGAAGCTGCGCGTGTTCCATTGGATCATGTCGAAATACATGGATTCGGTATTTTATACGTATCCCGCGGTTTCCCGAAAAGTCATAAATCCGAATAACGAAGACTTCATAAAACCTGCGATCATCGTTGCCAATCACACGTCTTTCCTCGATGTGATGGCGATGGGCGGCATGAATCCGCGCATTATTTTTCTGGTCAGCGACCACGTATACAACAATCCGATTATCGGGGCCGGCGTCAGGATGGCTGGCTTTTATCCGGCGTCTCACGGGCTTGAAGGTGGCGTCGAACATCTGCGCGAGAAGATCAAACTCGGTTTTTCGATCATGATTTTTCCTGAAGGCACGCGAAGTGAAGACAACCTGATGAAGCGTTTCCACAAAGGCGCATTTTATTTGGCCGAGGAATTCAAGCTCGATATCTTGCCGGTTCTGATCCATGGATTTTCAGAGGTCGTACCCAAAAACGACTTCATCCTGAACGGAAACAAGACCACGATCGAAATCCTGGCGCGCATCACGCCTGAAAATCAAGAATTCGGGAAAGATTACGCCGAGCGAACCAAGAAAATAAACGCCTACATGCGACTGAAATTCCAGCAACTGCGCGAGAGAACTGAAGGCGCGCGTTACTGGAGAAAATACGTTTTGGGCAGTTTCGACTTCAAGGAATATGAAATCGAAAAGGCGGTGAAAAAAGACATCGACGCGAATCTCGAATTGTATCATCGATTGGACAAACACATTCCCGCGAAGGCGAAAATGCTGCATGTGGCCGACGATTTCGGGCAATTGGATGTGCTGCTTTCGTTCCAGCAGGCGACGCGGAAAATCGAATCGTACATTGCCGATGAGGAGAACCGACGTATCGCGAATACGAATTTCGTACTCAAGAAACGCGACATCACCTACATCGACAATCCTGAGAAACGATACGAATTGACATTGATTTCGGCCAAGGAAGTCGACGTCGAAGCGATTTCTAAGCTGTCAGACACGATTATTCTACTCGATAACGATATTTTTGCAGAAGCGTTTGCGCGTTTCGGATTCAAGATCGCGCAACACGAAGACAAAATCAAAGTGCTGAAACGTGAAGGAGAAATATGACGTAGTGATTATCGGCAGCGGCCTCGGCGGACTGGTCTCGGGCGTCATCCTCGCAAAGGAAGGCTTCAGCGTGTGCGTGCTTGAGAAGAACAACCAGTTCGGCGGGAATTTGCAGACGTTCGTGCGCGATAAAACGATTTTCGATACGGGAATCCATTATATCGGCGGGCTTGGCGAGGGCGAAAACCTGCACCGATATTTCGATTACATCGGGATAATGGATGGTTTGAACATCAAGAAAATGGACGAGGACGGTTTCGATGTCATCTCGTTCGAGGACGACGCGAGCGAATATCCGCACGCCCAAGGTTACTCGAATTTCGTCGAAAAACTATCCGAATTCTTTCCCGAGGAAAAATCCCAAATCGAAGAATATTGCCGCATGGTGCGCGACACCTGCGATTCGTTCCCGCTTTACAACTTGCAGAGCGACGGCAAATACGACCAGGAAGTTCTTGGATTGAACGCGAAAAAAACAATCGACGACGTAACTGAAAATGAGCGTTTGCGTGCTGTTTTGGCGGGCTCGAATTTCCTTTACGCGGGTTTGCCCGACAAGTCGCCGTTCTACCTGCACGCATTGTCGGTGAATTCGTATATCCAAAGTTCTTGGCGCTGCATCCACGGCGGAAGCCAGATCACGAAATTGCTCATCAAGCAACTCAAGGCGTACGGAGGCGAAACATATAAATACAAGGAAGCGAAAAAGATAAATTCCGAGGGCGATCGCGTGACTTCGGTCGTGATGAAAGACGGTTCGGAGGTTTTTGCCGACATCATCATCTCGAACATCGAACTTAAGACGACGCTTGATATGGTAGGCGAAAGCAAGTTCCGAAAGGCGTTTTTCGAACGTATAAAAAGCCTCGAAGGTTCGTTGTCGGCGTTCAGCTTGTACATCGTTTTCAAGCCCGAAAGTTTCCCATACATCAACCACAATTATTATCATTTCAAGGACAGCACGGGCGTTTGGGACGTCCATGATTACGACGAGGAATCGTGGCCCAAAGGTTATATGGCATCGATGAACGCCAACAGCCAGCACGACAAATGGGCCGACGGCATGACGTTCATCACCTACATGAAATACGACGACGTGAAAGCCTGGGAAGACACGCACAACACGACCGCCGAGAAAGCGGAACGGGGCGAATCCTATGACGAATTCAAGCAGCGGAAAGTCGAGAAATTTTTGGTCGAAATCGAGAAGAAATTTCCCGGAATACGCGATTGCATCAAATCGGTTCACACGTCTTCGCCATTGTCGTACCGCGATTATATTGGCGGTTACGAGGGAAATATGTACGGCTATGTGCGCGATTCCCAGAATCCGATGAAAACATTTATTGCCGCGAAAACCAAACTCGAAAATTTGTATTTGACCGGACAAAGCGTGAGTGTTCACGGCGTTTTGGGCGTAACGATCGGAGCGGTCGTGACGTGTTCGGAGATTTTGGGGAAGGAATATTTGGTGGATAAGATCGTGCGTAATGTTTGATATGATCGAAAGTCGGAGGAAAATAGTCGAAAGTCGAAAGTCGAAAGTCGTAAAGTCGGGCGAGTTTTCTCTTGCGTGGGCGAGTTGGTTTTTTAGACGAATGACGAATGACGAAAGACGAAGGACTTGCGAATCGTCTCTTGCGAAGGCGAGTTGGTTTTTTGGACGAATGACGAAAGACGAACGACAAAGGACTGGCGAATCGATTATTGCAACGTCCAATCGTTTTGATTTCCGTGAACGCTTAACTTCCTTAACTATCTTAATTGTTCAAAAAAATGGAGTCGAAAGTCGGAAGAAAATAGTCGAAAGTCGAAAGTCGAAAGTCGTAAAGTCGGGCGAGTTTTCTCTTGCGAGGGCGAGTCGGTTTTTTAGACGAATGACGAATGACGAAAGACGAAGGACTTTGGAATCGTTCCCAAACTTGCGAAGCAAATCCTTAATGAACTTAATGCCCTTAATGGTTCAAAAAACCTGCGCAATCCTACTTATTTTACTAATGTTCGGATGCGGAACCTCAGGATCGTTGCACCACAAACCAGTTACTCAAGGTTACGATAACTCAACACCGAAAGTCGAAAAAATATCATCCGAACGATTCGTCTCAGGCGACAATTTCCTACTCAAAAACAAACAACAACTCTGGGAATTGTATGTTCAAGGCGATCCGCTGCAAATCGGAATGACCACCGGCGCGCTCGAAGATTCGCTGTTGAAGAAACAAGAGAAGGTATTCTTTTTAAAAATCGAGGAAATCGTTCCGTCGAAAACCAGGCAAAAGCTGCTTCGGAAAATACTCACCTGGTACAACCGCAAATTATATCTCAACGTTCCCGAGGAATACAAAACCGAAATCTACGGCCTTTCGCGCTACACGTCTCACGATTATGACTTCATCGCGCCACAATATCTGCGCAGTTTGTATCTGCACGGTGCGCACGACATCGGGCACGCGCTGCAGGATTTGATGCTCGTCGGATGTTCGTCGTTCGCGGCTTGGGGCGATAAATCGGCTGACGGAAAACTGATTCTCGGACGCAACTTCGATTTTTACGCCGGAGACGATTTCGCCAAAGATAAAATGGTCGCTTTCGTAAAACCCGACAAAGGAAATGCGTTCATGATGGTCACTTGGGCCGGAATGATCGGCGCGGTTTCGGGCATGAACGATCAAGGTTTGACGGTTACGATTAACGCAGGAAAATCGAAAATTCCACTAATAGCCAAGACGCCGGTCTCGATTTTGACGCGTGAGATCCTGCAATATGCGTCGACGATCGATGAAGCAGTTGCAATCGCTAAAAAACGTCAGGTTTTCGTTTCAGAAGCGATCATGGTCGGAAGCGCCAAAGACGGGAAAGCTGTTTTGATTGAGGTTTCCCCGAAGAATTTCGGAGTTTACGAAGTTCCTAATTCGAACGATCAATTGCTGTGTTCGAACCATTTCCAGTCGGACGCCTACAAAGACGACAAGCGCAACAATGAGACGATCAAGAATTCACATTCCAAATATCGCTATGAAAAATTGACCGAAGACTTCAATCAGAACCCGAAGATAAATCCTCAAATAGCGGCTTCGATCCTGCGCGATACGAAATCTTTAGAAGGCGGATTGCCTTTGGGCTACGGAAATGAAAAAGCGCTGAATCAACTGTTGGCGCATCACGGCGTAATTTTCCAGCCGAATGATTTGAAGGTTTGGGTCTCGAGCAATCCGTATCAATTGGGTGAATTCGTGTGTTATGATCTGAATACGATTTTCGGAAAAACCCACGACGGGAAATCGCTCGAGACGTTGGCGTCGGTGAAATTCGATATTCCTGAAGATCCGTTCGTGAATTCAGACGCGTTCAAAAAATACGAGCAATATCGTATCGAAGACCGCAAAATGGACGAATTCCTCGAAAACGAATCGGGAATGACCCAGGATTTCGCCAAAAATTACCAATCTTTGAACCCTGATTTGTGGATCGTGCATTACAAAGTCGGGCAATATTATTTCGGGCGAAAGGAATATGCGAAGGCTAAATCCGAATTCGAAATGGCGCTGACAAAGGAAATCACGACGCTTCCCGCAAAGCAGCACGCTCAGGAATATCTCAAGAAAATCAATCGAAAACTCAAATGATCCCGAAGATAGAAACCGCATCGGCTCAGGAAATCAAGACGTTTCAAGAAATCGAATTGGCGAAAACGTTGCAATATGTTTTTGAAAACTCGGCCTATTACAAACGGCTTTTTGCGCGCGAAAACATCGACATTTCAAGTATCAAGACCATCGAAGATCTCGCGAAAATTCCCGTGACCACGAAAGCGGAATTGCAGGAATTCAACGATGATTTTTTATGTGTCCCGACGACCGACATCATCGATTATGCGACGACTTCGGGCACTTTAGGCGATCCGGTCACGTTCGGTCTGACCGACAAGGATTTGGACCGATTGGCGTACAACGAAGCGATTTCGTTCGATTGCGCGGGAATCAAACGCGGCGATATCGTGCAGCTCATGACCACAATCGACAGGCGTTTCATGGCCGGATTGGCTTATTTTTTAGGTCTTCGGAAGATGAAAGTCGGCGTGATCCGCGTCGGTGCGGGAATTCCGGAATTGCAATGGGATTCGATCAAGAAGTACAAACCCACGTATTTGATTACGGTTCCGTCCTTCCTGTTGAAACTCATCGAATATGCCGAGGCGCATGACATCGACTACAAAAATTCGGGCATAAAAGGAGCAGTTTGCATAGGCGAAGCGTTGCGTGACCAAGATTTTTCCGACAGTACGCTATCGCGCAAGATCGCCGAAAAATGGGATATAAAACTTTATTCGACCTATGCTTCGACCGAAATGGCGACGGCGTTTACCGAATGTGAACACGCGATCGGAGGCCATCATCATCCCGAACTGATCATCGTGGAAACGCTTGACGATAACAACCAACCCGTTGCCCAAGGCGAGCCGGGCGAATTGGTCATCACGAATCTCGGCGTCGAAGGAATGCCGCTCATTCGTTTTAAAACGGGCGACATCGTGCAATTGCACCGCGAACCTTGTGCGTGCGGACGAAATACGTTGCGCGTCGGGCCGGTTTTGGGCCGCAAGCAACAGATGATAAAATACAAGGGTACGACTTTGTATCCGCCCGCGATGACCGACGTTCTCAACGATTTCCCGAATATCGAATTGCACATGATCGAGATTTCCACGAACGATTTGGGAACCGATGAAATCGTGATTAAACTCGCGGTGAAACAGGAATCGGAGCAATTTTTACGCGAGATAAAAGATCACTTTCGGGCGAAATTGCGCGTCACTCCAAAGATTGAATTTACTACGAAGGAAGCTTTGTCGGCAATTGTCTTTAACCCGATGAGTCGGAAGCCGGTTACTTTTTTCGACTATAGAAAGTAAGTTCGGAAGTTCTGGGGCAAAAAAAATCGAAAGCCGCTTAGGTCAAACCGCGGCTTTTTTCTCGTTGGCGATTTCGATGTCTTCAGCGTCAGGCTTTAATTCCTGCTCTTGCTGGGCTGCCGCCTTGGGATCGAACTGCAGGCTGATGTATATCGGGAAATGATCGGAGTCGAAATTTTTGAGTCGGCGCATTTCAATCAGTTTCAGATGTTCGGAGATAAACGCGTGGTCAAGCGGAAATCGCATGAACCAATAATGGGCGTGGAAGGAATTGTAAAAGCCGCGTCCTCGTCGGGGATCGAGCAATTTGCTCATTTTCAGGAAAAGCTCGGTAGTATAGCTCCAGGCCACGTCGTTCAGATCGCCGATGACCACGACTGGATTTTTGCAGTTTCGGGCGAGATCGGCTACGAGTAAAAGCTCCTTGTCGCGTTCCGTAGAGCGCGGATTTTCTTTGGGAACGGGAGGCGTCGGATGCACGGCGTAAAGCTGGATCGGCTGGCCATTCCTCAACAAAACCGTTGTATGGATCGAAGGAATATCGCTCTCGACCAGATATTTTACTTCGGAATCCTTCAATTCCAGCTTCGAATACAACAACATGCCGTAGGTGTTTTCTAATGGAACGAGAACAGAATATGGAAAATCATCCTTTAGTTCATCCAGATATTCGGCCCATTTCGAATCGGTTTCAAGAAAAAGGGCGATGTCTGGATTCGCACGCCTTACTTCATCCAAACAACCCACACAATTATCATTATCCTGATAAACATTGGCAATGATGATGCTAATGGATTTCTCGGGACTGTTCGCCGTGGCGCGCAATACCTGTTTTTTGCCGAATAGCGTGAACGGAACAATCTGGTAACCGAGATAGAGCAGATTCGCGGTCATCACTGATGGCAGAAGCATCGGAAACGCCTGGCGGGAATCGTAAAAGAAAAGCAGCAAGCCAATGCAACACAGGGTCGCGGTAAATTTCTGCAACCTGGGATAATCGAAAACGCGAAACACCCAATATTCGTTTTTGATAAGCGGCATCAGTGATGCGACGACTAAAACAATTGAAAAAACAAGCAGGAAGATTTCCGTTGGACTCATAAATAATGGATTACTCAAATGTACTCATAAATTCGGAATGCTTCTTTCGTAAACAACCCCTGAATTCTTGTAATTTCGGCCTTGCACCCTGAACCTTGCACCTTGCGCCATTTTCTCTTACCTTTGCAACATGGTAAAAATCGGCAACATCGAACTCCCTGAATTTCCACTTTTGCTCGCTCCGATGGAAGACGTGAGTGATCCGCCGTTCCGCAGATTGTGTAAGGCGCACGGAGCCGATTTGATGTTCTCGGAATTTATCTCATCTGAAGGTTTGATACGTGATGCGATCAAAAGCCGCATGAAGCTTGATATTTTCGATTACGAACGACCTGTCGGAATCCAGATTTTTGGCGGCGATGAGGAAGCGATGGCGATGTCGTCGAAGATCGTGTCGGCCGTGAATCCAGATCTGATCGACATCAACTTCGGTTGTCCCGTCAAGAAAGTCGTATGCAAAGGCGCAGGAGCCGCGGTTCTCAAAGACGTCGATCTCATGGTCCGATTGACCAAAGCCGTAATCGATTCGACCAATTTGCCCGTGACCGTAAAAACGCGTTTGGGTTGGGACGAGAATTCAATCAACATCGATGAAGTCGCTGAAAGGTTGCAGGACATCGGCGTGAAAGCGTTGTCGATCCACGGCCGAACACGCGCACAACTGTACAAAGGTGAAGCCGATTGGTCGCATATCGCACGCGTGAAAAACAATCCGCGCATCACGATGCCGATCTTCGGAAACGGCGATATCGATTCGGTCGAAAAAGCATTGGAATACAAGAATAGATACGGCGTCGACGGCATCATGATCGGACGCGCCGCGATCGGTTATCCGTGGATTTTCAACGAGATCAAACACTACTTCAAGACGGGCGAGAAATTGCCTGCGCCGACAATGCAAGACCGTATCGAAGCCGCCCGCAATCACCTGACTTGGGCGATGGAGTGGAAGGGCGAATGGGTCGGGATCGTGGAAACGCGCCGCCACTACACCAATTACTTCAAAGGCATCGCGAACTTCAAGGAATACCGCCAGAAATTGGTTACGACCGATACGGCTGACGGGCTCTACAAGGCATTCGACGAAATCTCGGACGTATTTTCAGATTACCAATTCGTGTAACTCGAAAGACCTGCAAGGTTTTCAAAACCTTGTAGGTCTAACCCAAAACCTTTTCGTTTGATTTTACACTTACAAAGTTTCAAAACCTTCTGGGTTACGTTTTCGATGCTATTGATTCGTCATAACTCACGAACAAATTGATATAAATGTTCCTTGCCAATCGCGTGATAACGGGCGTTAGCAATCCTAAAACTACGAAAATTGCGATGAATGAGTTCGCTATGTTGGCTTGGAAAACCAGCTTACTCACCGCGAACGTGGCGATTCCAATTAGTACTGAAAGCGCATAACTCACGTACATCGCACCGAAGAAAAAATTCGGTTCGACCTTGTATTTGAAACCGCAATGACGGCAATGTTCGTGCATTTTCATCGTTTCGAGTATGTTGTACGGATTTTGGTTCACATACATGTGGTCTTCATGACATTTCGGACATTTGCCGGTAATCATACTGTAAATCCTATTTCCTTTTCCAAACATGATGATGCTTTTAAATTCTGAGACAAAGTTCGCGAAATAACAAAATCCAGATTTGTACAACCAAGATGTAAATTTGTACTTTTAGGACATTATGGTGAATATCAAAGTACTTCGGATCGATCAGTTCAAGAGCGCAAATACGTTTTCAGATTTTTACGCGAACATGATCGCGAACCATTTGGCCACGAGCCATCTGCATATCGAGAAGCCGCATCGGCACAATTTCTATGCGACGATGCTGTTCACGAAAGGTTCGGGCAAACACAGCATCGACTTCAAGACCTATGATGTTTCGCCCGGAAGTGTTTTCCTGATGGCGCCCGGTCAAATCCATTATTGGGAACTCAGCGATGACGCCGACGGGTTGATTTTCTTCCACAGCCAGGAATTTTACGAATTGAGATACGCCGATGAACGGTTGAGCGATTACGCATTTTTTTCGCCCGTACAAAACATTCAAAAAATAGCATTGACATCGGGACAGTCAAGCGAAATCGAAACGATAATTGCCGAAATGATGCAGTCGGAACTAGGCGGAACCGCGATGAGAAACCGTTATCTGATTAGCTTGATCACGCAGGTTTATATAAAATTGAGTTTGTTTTTGGGCGTCGGACAAAATAATGAAGAAACCGCTTCATCAAGTTATGCGGCGAAGTTTCGGAGTTTTGAAAAGCTGCTTGAGACCAATTTCCGCGAAGAAAAGTCGGCTGAGAAATATGCCGAAATGCTGCACATGAGTGCCAAACACCTAAACCGCATCAACAAATCCATGGTCGATAAAAGCACGTCCGAAATTATCATCGAACGCGTGTTGCTCGAGGCGCGTCGCATGCTGATTTATTCGAACGAGCCGTTAAATGAGATCGCGTTAAAACTCGGATTTGAAGATTACGCTTATTTTTCAAAGCTGTTCAAGAAGAAAACCGGGATCACGCCTTCGCAGTTCAAGGCGCAACATTCGTGATTACTCGAGCAGTTTCTCGGACACTCGGGACGAGGCGATCAACGAAGCCGTAAAGCCCAAAGCGCAAATCGTCGCGATCACGATCAATACATTCTGGATCGTAAACACCACCGGGTAAGCGAGCGACGGCGTGATCATCACCAACTGGAAATGCTGTTGCAACAAAATCACGATGATTCCCGCACCAAGCCCGATCATTCCTCCCACGAAGCTCAAAAGACTGCCCTGGAACAGGAAAATATTGCGCAATCCTTTTACTTCAACGCCCATCGCGGCCAAGGTTTTGAGATTTCCTTTTTTCTCGATGATCATTACTATCAATGCGCCCGCCAAACTGAAAAGCGCCAGGATGATTACGAGCGTACAGATCAGGTATAGCACGACATTCTCAGTATTGAGCATTTTGTAGAGCGAGTCGTTGAGTTGCTCGCGCGTGCGGACTTCGGTATTTTTGAGGATGGCCGAAACCGCTTCTGAAATATCGTCAACGTCTCCGTCTTTCGCGACTTTGATCTCAATCGCCGATAGCGTCTGTTCGTTGTAATTCAATAAAATTTGGGCGAGGCGAACGTCTGAAAAGACGTACTTCGAATCCAATTCCTCGCTGATCGCATAAATTCCGACGGGCGCCAAAACGGCTTTCGTAAACGCGTCGTCGGCACTTTCGATATCACCTTTTCCGGGCTTCGGAACATATACTTCGAACGGATTGTTGAAGTCGAGCAAACCGAGCGACAATTTCTGGGAAATCCCATATCCGACGACAACTTGGGTCGTATTCGGCTCGAGCCATTGTCCTTGGAAAATCGTCTTGTTTACTGAATTCACCTGTCCGTACAAACTGTCGACGCCTTTTAGATACGCGACTTGTTCCTTACCGTCGAATACGAAAAGCACGCGTTCCTCGACGACTCGGGAAACGGTTTCGACGCCTTCGATCGCACGTAATTTTTTTTCCTGTTCGGGAGATAGCGTAAAAGTTTTTCCAGCTGTGGGAATCGCCTTCAGATCGGGGTCGAAATCGTTGCTGAACGACAAACTGAAATCCTTCAATCCCGTAAAGACCGACAAAAACACGAACAATACCATCGCGCCCAAAATAATGCTCAGCGACGCGATGCCATTGATGATGTTGATGGCATTGTTCTTACTCGCCGATCTCAGGTAGCGTTTGGCTATGTACAGCGAAAAATTCACTATATCTTTTTGCGGCGCGCGAGCAATTCGCGGTTTTCGATTGGGTTTTCCTGACCTTTAAGCGCGTTGTCGATCTTTTCGATATAGTCGAGCGAGTCGTCAAGATAAAACGTGAGGTTCGGGACTTTGCGCAATTGGAGTTTCACGCGTTGCGATAAATCGTGTTTGATAAGCGGTGTGTTCGATTTGATGGCGGCCAAAGTTTCGGCGGCTTTCTCCTGTGGGAAAATACTCAAATGCACCGATGCGACAGACAAATCGGTCGTGACGTTCACTTTAGATACTGAGATCACGAGGTTCGAAATCCCGTTCTTGCGCACTTCACCTTGTAAAATATCGACGAGGTCTTTTTGCAAGACGCCTCCAATTTTCTTTTGCCTGTTCGTTTCCATTTTGCAAAGGTAATGAAAGTTCGGAAGTTCATGGATCGGAAGATCGGAAGATGTTTGATTAGGAGCTTTTTCCGGCTGTCCGTTCCAAGCTTTTTTAAAAAAATGCACTTTGCTCACACAATACACGAGCTTCCGTTGGTCGCTGTGTCTTGCGTGCAAAGTGTTATTTTTTTCGAAAAAGGCTTTCCTCTTCCATCCGGGCTAGGCAGTGTTCCAAAAGAAAAATGCTATTTTTACCCTGAACCCTGAACCCTGAACCCTGAACCATGAAAAAAATCGAACACATCGGAATCGCCGTAAAAAACCTCAATGAATCAAACCTCCTATTCGAGAAATTGCTCGGCGTCGCGTCATATAAGCAGGAAGAAGTCGAGAGCGAAGGAGTGAAAACGTCGTTCTTCCAATCAGGTCCGAACAAGATCGAATTGCTCGAGGCTACGAATCCTGACAGCCCGATTGCGAAATTCCTCGAGAAGAAAGGCGAAGGCATTCATCATATCGCGTTTGACGTTTCGGACATCGTCGCTGAAATCGAACGCCTTAAATCCGAAGGTTTCACGGTTCTCAACGAGACGCCAAAAAAAGGCGCCGACAATAAACTCGTCGCGTTCCTGCATCCAAAAGGAACGAATGGCGTGCTTGTCGAACTTTGCCAGGAAATCGCATAAACCCAAAACCTAATTTCAAATAATATATACGCCAAAAAATATGCTCTTAAGAAGACGAATTTCCATTTTTTATTTCATCAAGCAGGTAAAATGGCAATTGATCGTGATCGTGCTTTTTGCATCGGCGGTTGGGTTTCTGCACTTGCATCCCAAACTCGTGAATATCGTGATTCCGCTGAGCGTACTTACGATCATGGGTACGATCGTCTCACTTTTGCTCGCGTTCCGCACGGCCCAATCGTATGAACGTTGGTGGGAAGCTCGCATCATTTGGGGCGCGATCGTGAACGATTCGAGGACGTTGATTCGTGATTTTTCCCAGTTCCTGCCTGACGACAAGAAAGACGAGCTGAAGATCCTTGCTGAAAGACACATCATCTGGACGTACGCCATGGGTGAATCGTTGCGCAAGTTGCCGTTTTCTCCAGAAGTGCAAGCGTATATCGATACGACTGACATTGATGCGGTGAACATTCCGAACGCTTTGCTCGACGCACATTCGGAACAAATCCAAAAGTTGGTCGGCCAAGGAACGATTTCAGAATACCGCCAGGTCCGAATCAATGAAACGCTTGGAAGTCTGTGCGACAGTATGGGCAAATGCGAGCGGATCAAGAACACGGTTTTTCCAAGATCGTACGGAATCATGCTGCAGACGTTGATTTACACGTTTGCGGCGCTTTTGCCGTTCGGGCTCGATCACGATAAACTGTCGGTGGAAATTCTACTCAGTATTTTGCTTCCGGTCATGTTCATTTCGATCGAGAAAACCGCGGTCATCATGCAGGATCCGTTCGAGAATACGCCCGTAGATACGCCCATGACGTCGATCGCACAGACTATAGAAATCAACATAAGACAAACCATCGGGGATAAAAATGTGCCGATGAAAGTCGATTCGGGTCTTTATTATGAGATGTGACACGAAAGCTAATTGTGAATTTTGGTTTGAAATGTGTAATTTTTTGATTGCGTGATTCTTACTTTTAGACCTCGAAGGTTTTCAAAACATATGAGGTCTGGCGGAAATTCCAATTCGAAAGCGGACACCCAAAATCAACGAAAATCTCTTGCAACGCTTAAAAAATAGTAGTAATATTGCGCTCCTAACCTGGTCCTATAGCTCAGTTGGTTAGAGTCCCTGACTCATAATCAGGTTGTCCTTGGTTCGAGCCCAAGTGGGACCACAAACCTCTTAGAAATAAGGGGTTTTTTTGTGCTTTGTCGTGACTCGCTCTGGCCATTCTGGCAAAAGGGGCGGCTCGTCAAAAAAATAATCGTTAATGAGGCGTTTCTCAAATCTCAGCTTCACGTCGCTTATCACGTTGTTGAGGTCGCGATATAGAAAGAAAGCCGATTACTGAAAGTTCCCACCATTTTGTTTGTGTTCTAAGCAGTAATTTTTAAGAGTCAGAGCAATTTGGTGTCAGTAAAAAATGGTCTTTCGTTTTCCCCCTCAATACCAATTCATCGATTCAAAGTCGCCTAATAGAATAAGATTAATTTTCTTTACGACCTCTGGTGAAACCTTGCAATTTTGGCACTTGACCTCAAATTTTTCGGAGATGTCGTTATCATCAATAATTTTTTTTAAAAATCCCGATTTTGAATATTGATATTCGGTAACTCTGGTTAGTTGACCTGGATTACCTTGGTCGTAAAAAGTCTTTTTTGATACGTTTTTGTTCTTGAACTCTTTTATTGTCACCGTCGGCTTTCGTTCACAATAAGGATTATAAAAGGTTTTTTCCTCCGTGATTTTGTCAGGCTCATAATGGTATCTTGTGATATCATAATATCCAGACAATTCAGGATTGATGACTTTTGAAATCTTTTCATCAATAAGACCGGATTCGGCCCCATATTTATTTTGAATGTCGCATCCACGGTAATTCTCAACGGAAATCAACCTATTCTTATCATCATAATAAAATTTAATGGTGTCTATCTCCTTTGATGATTTTTGGGCGGTAAACCTTTTTTTTTCATCATATAAAAAGTCGTAAGTTATAATCTCGCCAGACTTTGGATAATCGTTTATTATAATTTGTGTCAGCAAATTATCAGTATAAACAAAAATTGAGCTGCCAGGTTGATCGTTATTTAAATCGTTCCTGACCATACTCAAGAGACGACCAGCTTCGTCAAAATTGTAAGTTAGGTTGCTACCGGGGTGAAATGGTATGTTAGTTTCCACTGAAATAGAATTCGATTGACTATAAGCCGCAGTAAACAGGATGAGGGCGAAATATGCTTTTATCATGGAATTTTATTTAAAAATAACGAGGCGATTTATGTGTTTTTCTCAAGGTATTTTCTCAACCGGAGTTAAAATCAAAAACAGTGAGAAATGTCGGAAATAAATTCAAACCCGCTCTTCAGTTCAAAAATAATTCATCCAGCAGAAGATACAATAACAACCCGAATTTGCGGTTTTTTATTGTCTCCAATTTTCTCATCACACTCGCGATGCCGTAATCGAAATTTTTCATCCCAATGCGCGAGTCCGTTTACAAATCACCTCGTTTTTCAAACAACTCATCGAAATTTATTTTACCCAATTGATTCAAATACTATCTTAGTCAAAGAATTACGCTTGCCATGAGAAAGAATTTTACGCTCCTACTGTTTTTCCTATCTTTTTTTGCCTTTTCACAACAGGAGGCGAGTGTTTGGTATTTTGGGGCGTTCGCGGGGTTGAAATTCAACACCGACGGCAGCGTGACGCCGCTTTCCAACGGCCAGATCAACACCAACGAAGGCTGCAGCACGATTGCCGACTTCAACGGAAACCTTCTTTTCTACACTGATGGTCGAACCGTCTGGGACCGGAACCACATCATCATGCCGAACGGCGATTACTTCTCGGGCACAGGCTTGTACGGCGATCCGTCGAGTACGCAATCGGGAATCATCGTTCCCAAGCCCGGAAACCCCGATGTTTATTACATTTTTACGGTCGACGAGCCGCATCATCTCAACGCCACGACCTATCCGAATGCTTTTCCAGGGCCATACAACCCTGAGGGCGGCGTAATCCCAACTGCCGACGACGGGCGCAATAACGGTTTCAATTACACCGAAGTAGATCTCAGCCTCACGGGATCGAATGGCAGTGTAGGCGATATATCCACGACCATTACGCACTTGATTACCTACGATTTGAATCCGTCGGGTGAAGAAATTAAATTCAAATGTTCAGAGAAAATCACCGCGGTCCGGAATTTTGTCGCGAACGAATATTGGGTCATTACACATTTCCTTGACAAATTTTATGCGTTCAGGATAACGGCCTCGGGTGTTGTCTCAACTCCTGTGGTCAGTCAAATCGGCCCGCTTATACCGACTTCGGGTTATCGCCGAAATTCTATCGGATACCTGAAAGCCTCGCCCGACGGGACTAAAATCGCCATCGCGCATGAAGAAGCCGGAACTGTTGCCGGAGGGACAAGTTTTGGAACGGGAATGGTTCGGCTTTACGATTTTGACCTAAACACGGGAATTATTTCAAGCGAAGTTCCGGTAGTCAGCAACGTTTCGCCTTACGGCATCGAATTTTCATCGGATTCAAAGAAATTGTACGCGACCTACAGAAACCAATTCGACAGTTCGATGGCGCTTGCCCAATACGATCTCGAAGCCGCCGACGTCGCTGCGTCGCAAGTGAAAGTGTTTGAAGATTTCGTGAACCTTTACGCGTTGCAGCTCGCTCCGAACGGGAAGATTTACTGCGCCATACCGAACCAAACCTCGTTGGGCGTAATCAATAATCCCGAGGCTTTAGGCGTCGCTTGCAACTATGATCCTATAGGGCAAACGCTTTCGTCGGGCAGGTTCAGCACGTTGGGACTTCCGCCGTTCATCACCTCGTTCTTTAACGCGGCGTTCACGATGCAGTATTTTTGTCTGGGCGCTCAAACCGCTTTCGAGATCACCAATACGCAGAACGTGGTGTCGGTTTTCTGGGATTTCGGCGATGGATTTACCTCGACCGACTTCAATCCGATGCACACCTACGCTTCGCCCGGACTGTACAACGTCACGCTCACCGCAACAACGCCGACCGATGTAAGCAGCGCGAGCAGGGAAGTGATGATTTACGAAGTTCCCGTTGCCAATGCGATTCCGGACAGGGACGTTTGTTCGGCCAATGCGACGGCGTCGGTCAGTTTGCTCAATGCCGGCACTACCGCAATCGGCGCTCAAACCGGAACGTTCGATGTCGCGTATTTCGCCTCGATGCAAGATGCGACGTCGAACACGAATCCGCTTGCTACGATGGCGACTTTCCCCGTCGGCGCGACTGAAATATTCGTAAAAGTATTCAATACGGGAAATCCGGCGTGTTACGACATCGCGTCGTTTATGGTCAACGTATATCGTCAGCCAATCGCAAATACGCCCACAGCTTACTTGATTTGCGACGATTCGAGTAACGATGGGCTTGAGATTTTCGACCTCCAAAGTAAAATCATCGAAGTCCTCGGTACACAGAATGCCGCGGCGTATTCGGTTTCGTTCCATCCGTCGCAAGCGGAAGCCGACCTGAATTCGAACGCGTTGGCGTTGAACTATCAAAATACGACGAATCCCCAAACAATTTTCGTCCGCATCCAGAATAATGCGATGCCCGATTGTTTCGAAACGACGCAATTCCAAATCACGGTAAGCCAACTTCCCGTCGCGAATCCGTTGCCGATACTTGAAATCTGCGACGAAGGAAATGACGGCGAGGAAACGTTTGATCTCACGTCCCAGAATGTTGCGGCGCTGTTGGGCCAATCGTCGGCCAATTTTGACGTCACGTATCATCTCACGTCACAGGAAGCCATTTTGGACACGAGCTATTTGCCCGCCAATTACACGAATTCGATAAATCCGCAAACCATTTACGTGCGCGTGACGAACAAATCGAATCGCACTTGTTTCGACACGACGTCGTTTACGATCAACGCGGTCCCGAAACCCGAACTCGATTTGCCGTCGGTTCTGCCGTTGTGCGAAGGGACGAGCATGACGTTGAGCGCGCCCGCGGGATTCGATACGTATTTATGGTCGACTGGAGAAACCACGAGCGACATCATCGTTTCACAGCCCGATACGTATACGGTGACGACTGGGTTTGTCTATTCGACAGTGACCTGCGAGACATCGGCGACGATTGAAGTCGAGAATTCGAACGTCGCGACGTTTACGGGAATCGACATCCACGATTGGACCGACAACCACAACACGATCTCAATTTTTGTAACCGGAGACGGCGATTACGAATATTCGCTTGACGGTTTCAACTATCAAACGAGCAACGAATTTTCAGGGCTCATTCCTGGCGAATACACGGTTTATGTGAACGATGCCAACGGTTGCGGGCTTGTGACCGACACGGTTTATCTGCTCATGTATCCGAAATTCTTTACGCCAAACGGAGATGCACAAAACGATTACTGGCAAATCAAGGCGTCCCAATCGGAGCCTGATCTTGAAGTCTTGATTTTTGATCGATACGGGAAAATCGTGACGTCGATCCACGCCAACGACAAAGGCTGGGACGGAACCTACAACGGCAAACAACTTCCGTCAACCGATTATTGGTTCGTCGCCAAGAGGCAAAACGGCAGGGAATACCGCGGGCATTTCAGCCTGAAACGATAAAGTTTCGCGGCCGCTTCCTAATTTAACATTACATTACGCACATTATTCGGGCCTTAGCTCTATTTTTAAATATGGAGACAGCCGAACCGAACAAAAAACCAAAACTTTCACGCAAACGCCGATGGCTCAAAATCACGTTGATTTCGTTGGGTTCGCTAGTGCTTTTGTTGCTCATCGGAATCGTTTCGGTATCGATCTACATCCAGAACAATAAAAAGGAAGTGCTCGCGAAAGTCACGGCAAAGCTCAACGAAGATCTCGATGGAAAACTTGTCATCAAAGACATGAAGCCCGAGTTTTTCAGCAATTTCCCAAGGGTTTCGCTACGGTTGGAAGACGTTTCGCTGCGCGACAATAAATTCGACCAACACAAATACGAATTGCTGCGCGCGTCCCAGATCGACATCACGGTCAATATCCTCGCGCTGTTGCGGCAAACCATCGAGATCAAGAAGATTTCCATCAGCGACGCTTCGGTAATATTATATGTCGCGCCCGACGGTTATTCGAACACAGCCGTTTTCAAGAAGTCCGACAAGAAATCCTCAGGAAGTTCGACCGCGATGGAATGCAATAAATTCCAACTTGAGAACGTGAAATTCACCGTCCGAAACGACAAGGCGAACAAACTCCACGATTTCGAGATCAACCAAATCGACGGACGCATGGAACCGGAAGGCGACGGCTGGAAGTGCGAAACCGACATCGACATCATGGCGCGCAGCCTGTCGTTCAACACCAAACGCGGCAGTTTCATAAAAAATCAGAAAATTACGGGAACCTTCGATATTTCGGCCGACGGAAACGGAAAGCTCGTATTCGCGGAACAACCGCTTAACATCGGAAAGGAAAATTTCACGCTCGCCGCCGAATTCAATTTCGGGGAAACGTCGTCGTTGTTCGCGATCCACATCAAAAACAAGTCGATCAGATGGCGCGACACATCGGCTTTGCTCGCCGACAACATTCGCGAGAAGCTCGATATGTTCGATCTCGAGAAACCAATCAGCGTGCGCTGCGATCTCGAAGGCGATTTCGATTCGATGGGCGATCCGTTGATTTATGTCGAGGCGAAAATCAGGAACAACACGCTCACGACTCCGGGCGGCAACGTCGACAAATGCAATTTTGACGGCACGTTCGCGAACAATTACGACAAGAAAAAGGAATTCAGCGACCCAAATTCGGTGATTTTGCTTCGGAATTTGACGGGCGAATACGGAACCGTTCCGTTCAGGATGGCGATCGCGTCCATCGTAAACCTCGACGATCCGATCGCCCGCGGCAAATTTTCGTCGGCGTTCGACATGTCGCGTCTTAACGGTTTGGTCGACAAGGATCTGCTTGAGTTCAAAAAAGGAAAGGCGAATATCGAAGTCGATTTTACGGCCGATGTCGTCAATTATCAACTCACGAAGCCAAAGATCATCGGTAAAGTCGCGATCGAAAAAGCCGATATCGCGTATCCGCAACGCAATTTGCAGGTCAACGACGTTTCGGTAAACCTCGATTTCGACGACAAGGATCTGTTTATCCGAAACATAAAGGTGAAAACCGCGAAGAGCGAAGTTTTGATGGACGGGAAAGTCTTGAATTTCCTCAATCTATATTATAGCGCGCCCGAGAAAATCGTACTCAATTGGAACGTTTACAGTAAGCAATTGCATCTCGGGGAATTTTTGGGTTACGTCGGGAATCGACAGAAAGCAGCGACGAAGAACAACAAGAAAACAGGGAATTTCACATCGGAGCTCACCGAACTTTTCGAGAAAAGCCAAGTCCGCATGGCGATGAAAATCGATAAGTTGTATTACAAGAAATTCCTTGCCACGAATACGACCGCGATCGTCGCTTTCTCTGACGAAACCGTGACGATCCGGAATACGGGTTTGAACCACGCGGGCGGGCGCATTCGATTCAGTGGCGATCTCAGGCGCGGTTCGGCCGGAAACAGCGCGTATTCGTTTCAGGCGTTCGTGGAATCGGTCGACGTCCGAAAGTTTTTCAACGCATTCGAGAATTTCGGGATGGAAACGTTGAAAAGCGACAACATTTCGGGCAAACTTTCGCTTCAGGCGAACCTCGGCGGACGCATCACGCCCGATAATCGTCTGCAAAAAAATTCGATGGACGGAAAGGCGTCGTTTACGTTGAAGAATGGAAGCCTCGTGAATTTCGAACCGATACAAACCGTGGGCAAGATCGCGTTCCGACGACGCGACGTCAAGAACATCACATTCGCCGACCTTAACGGAGCGTTCGAGGTGAAAGGCGAGAAAGTCACCGTCGCGCCCATGAAAATCAATTCAAACGTGCTTAATATGGATTTGGCGGGCGTTTATTCGTTCGGGAAAGGCACGAACCTTAAGATCGACGTGCCGTTGCGGAATCCAAAACGTGATGAGGACATAACTGACAAGGAAGAACTCGAAAGACGCCGCCACCGCGGAATCGTACTTCATTTGCTGGCGAGCGACGACGCCGAAACCGGCAAAATCAAGATCGGCCTTACCGGAAAAAACAGTCAGGAAGAGACGAATTAACATTGATTACATGTTTTATGTACCAGTGATTCGGTCCGTGGAAGTATCTTTATGGAATACACGCCAAAATCCTGAATGTCATGAAAACACTGCTACTGCTCGCGCTCGCGATCCCATTTCAACTTTTTTCCCAATCTGATGTCGACAAAGTCATGCGCGGAGGCGAGATCTTGCTCGGCGGTTTGAGCATCCTGAAAGCCGCGCGTTCCGACGACACGAAAAAGAGTTCAAAAACGACTGTTGAAAGTGTCTGCGTGAAGAATCGGATGCTGCAGAAAATCACGTTTCGACTCGTCGGATATGATCAGGATGAGAACCTGATTACAAAGGAAGTCGTCGTCCAGAAAAATGGAAAGGAGTGTCTGTTTCTGCTGCTGAAAGCGATCTATACGTACGAGATTATCCTGTCGACGGGAGAAATCTATAAAAAAGGAGAGTACAAACTCGAGGATGAGGTCGTATTTACGGTGAAGGATCCGTGATCATTGCGGTCGCTTTTCGGTCAAATATTTCCAGTATCGTTTCGGGACGTGCTGAATATGGAGTTTCATGTTCTTGCGCGCCGGGATATTCGTGCTTTTGAAGTAATCGTTCCACAAAAGTCCGTATAGTTCTTCTTTTTTATCGAGCGAATCAACGGGTAAATACGGTTGTCCGCTATTTATTTCCGACACGAAATCGAACGTGATTTCCTCGACTTTCTCGAGATCATAATACAAACCGTATTTGCGTTTCAGGTCATAGATGATCCATTTCTGGTCGGCGTAACGGCTTTTGAAGAAAGAGGCGATGAGCGGCAGGACGTTGTAATCGGGTTCTATCGGAGCGTAAAAAATGCCGTCGGCGGTTTCTTGGAAACGGATGAATGCTTTCATGCGATGGCGTTCGCGGTTCACGCTGCGATCCATTTTGGAAATCGCGATCACCGATTCGTGACCGTAATTTTTTTCGGCTCCCGCGGGATTGTCGAAAATGTAACGCGCGAATTCGAACAGGTGCGAGAAGCTCTCAGGCAGTTCCGACAAATAGGTTTTGTAGAATCGTTGCTGCCAGTCGAACGAAAGTTTTTTCTTGAGACCGTCCCAAACGCGTTTCGCTTTCGCTTCGTCTGAAATGACCTCGTGCGTTTCCTCAAGCAATCCGGGTTGATGATATGCGCGACAAACGAGCTGGACGGACTTCGGTTTTAATTCATAAAAATCGAAAATCGACGTCAGTAAGCCTTCGAACGAGCCGTCAAAAATATAGGTTGTCAAATTTTGTTTTTTTTGTTTAGGTTTAGTGTTAAACTCGAAACCTTAAACCCTAAACATTTAAAATAGTGTGAGTTGGTTCTGCGGAACCTTTAAATATTTGCTGTTGCTCTCAGCCAAGATCCGACTCTTCACGTGAAAAGCATCGGGTGTGTTGAGCTGGTACAGACTGTCGGCGCATCTCAAAAAATGCTTGGCGCGGTTCCATGCGATTCCGAACTTCTGCAATTGATCCGATCGCAATCGTCCGAATTTTCTTGCCTGCACGATTTTTTTGGCCGAACCGACTCCGATTCCCGGAATGCGTAAGATCATTTTGTAGTCGGCGGTATTCACGTCAACTGGAAAATTTTCCATGTTGCGCAACGCCCAACTCAGTTTAGGGTCTATGTCGACGTCGAGATGCGGATTTTTGGCATTGAGAATTTCGTGCACGTCGAAACCGTAGAATCGCATGAGCCAATCGGTTTGGTACAGCCGGTTTTCGCGAAGAAGCGGCGGCTGGCTTCCGATCATCGGCATGCGTTCGTCATAACTTATCGGGATGTAACCCGAATAATACACGCGTTTCAAATCGAAATTCTTGTAATATTCGTTGGCGCTGTACATGATTTCCATGTCGGTTTCGGGCGTTGCGCCGATCACCATTTGGGTGCTTTGTCCGGCGGGAACGAATTTTGGCGCGCGCGTTATCGTTTTGCGTTCGTCTTTGTAATGCGCGATGCTGTTCTGGATGAACCCAAGAGGTTTCTTGACATCGTCGTGCGATTTTTCAGGGGCGAGCAGTTTCAGTCCGGCTTCGGTCGGCATTTCGAGGTTGATGCTCATGCGGTCGGCGTATAATCCGGCCTCGGTCAATAATTCAGGACTCGCGCCCGGGATCGTCTTTAAATGGATGTAACCGTTGAATTTATGCTCGATGCGGAGCAACTTTACAATGCGAACGAGGCGTTCCATCGTGAAATCGGCGCTCTTAAAGATACCGGAACTTAGGAAAAGTCCTTCAATATAGTTGCGTCGGTAAAAATTCATCGTGAGCTCGACAACCTCTTCTACAGTGAACGCCGCACGTTTTACGTCGTTGCTTTTTCGGGAAACACAGAACGCGCAATCGTAAATGCAATGATTCGTAAGTAAAATTTTAAGAAGTGATACGCAGCGTCCGTCTTCCGTATACGTGTGACAGATTCCTGAAGCGCTGCTGTCGCCGAGACCTTTGTTGTTGTTTTTTCTATTTCCGCCGCTCGATGAGCAGGAAACGTCGTATTTGGCGGCGTCTGCCAATATTGAAAGTTTTTCTCGGATTCTATCGGACATTTGGGGGCATTTTAATAAAAATACGGTAAACCACAGCAATCGTTTTTAAAACAATAGTTAAAATTGCTACTCTTAAAGTTACAATTCGGTTTTATTTGAAGGTGTAATGAAACTAAATTGCAGGTTTATACGTTAATAGTAAATCAAAATGCAAACTGTTACATCATAAGTTGTACATTTGCAACCGCTAAATTTTGCAATTGTTGATTTTATGACAACTTAATGTTAAATACGTCGATTTAAATCGGGTTTGGTAGATTAATGTTGGGATTTGTTTAAAAAATTAATTTATTTGCCGAAAAATTTTGCTAAATAGATTTTTTCTTTACTTTTACGGCCTATGAAATTTGTCCCAAAAGCAGTTTTAACAATAACCTTCGTGGCCGCGGCGTCACTTGCAGCCGCTTTTGTCGGTGGCATATCGCTTGCTGCGCCAAACAATCCGCCACCTCCATCTCCGGATCCGGTTCCGCCCGGACTTCCCATAGATAGTGGTATTCTAATGCTTATTGTTGCTGCCGCTGGCCTTGGAATCTACAAGATATACCAATCTAAATATAGAAAAGCCCCGAGATAATCAGGGCTTTTTCATTTTCTTCTATTGACGCATTCCGTATAATCGGGCGACGTATTTGCCTACGACGTCGAACTCGAGGTTGACTTTTGTGCCTACGTTGAACTCGCTGAAATTCGTATGTTCGAACGTATACGGTATGATTGCGACGCTAAATTCACCGTCTTTTGAATCCACGACCGTCAAGCTCACGCCGTTCACGGTAATGGAACCTTTCTCAATTGTGATGTTGCTGGTTTGGGTATCGTATTGAAATGTGTAGTACCAGCTTCCGTCGTCTTCGCGAATCGACTTGCATGATGCAGTCTGGTCGACGTGACCTTGGACGATATGTCCGTCGAGGCGATCGCCCAGCTTCATGCCGCGTTCCAGATTGATTTCGTCGAACATCTTCCATTCGCCGATATTGGTTTTAAGGATAGTCTCGTGAATGGCGGTAACCGTGTATTCGTCTCCATCGATCGCAACCACCGTAAGGCATATTCCGTTGTGCGAAACACTTTGGTCGATCTTGAGTTCAGCGGCGATCGGGGAGCCGATCGTCACATTTAAATTTTCGCCTTCGCGTACAATATTTCGGACCGTGCCGAGCGTTTCTATGATTCCCGTAAACATTGGTTTTTATTTGCTAAATTTGCGTACAAAATTAAGGAATAAATACCGTTTAGGGCATGACCAAAAAAGCAGAAAACATAATCGTAGGAATATCGATAGGCGACTTGAACGGCATCGGCAGTGAAGTCGTACTCAAAACCTTCGAAGATTCGCGAATGCTTGAGTTGTGCACGCCCGTGATTTTCGCGAACGTGAAGATTTTGTCGTTCGTGAAGAAGACGTTCGAATCGCAATCGATGCTGCACGGAATCGATTCGATCGACCAACTCGTCACCGGGAAAATCAACGTGCTCAACGTGTGGCGCGAACCTGTCGACGTGAATTTCGGGGTAAATGATGAACAGATCGGGAGTTATGCGATCAAATCGTTCACGGCGGCCGTTGCGGCTTTGAAAGAAGGCACGATCGATGTTCTGGTCACGGCTCCGATAAATAAATACAACATACAATCGGACGAATTTAAATTTCCGGGGCATACGGATTATCTCGATAAGGAATTGCCCGGAGACGCGTTGATGTTGATGGTCAAGGATGATTTGCGCGTTGGTTTGTTGACCGACCATGTTCCGGTGACCGACGTCGCGTCGCATTTGACCGAAGCATTGGTCCGACGAAAAATCGAAACGATAAAATTGACATTGACGCGCGATTTCAGCATCAACAAGCCAAAGATCGCCGTGCTCGGACTCAATCCGCATGCGGGCGACAATGGCGTCATCGGCAAAGAAGACGATGCAATCCTGAAACCCGTAATCAAAAAAATGTTCGAATCGGGAACCATGGTTTTCGGGCCGTATCCCGCCGACGGTTTCTTCGGGAGCGGTCAATATGAGAAGTTCGACGCCGTAATCGCCGCCTATCACGATCAGGGATTGGTGCCGTTCAAGACGTTGGCTTTTGGAAAAGGGGTAAATTTCACTGCCGGACTCGATAAGATCAGGACGTCGCCCGACCACGGCACGGCCTACGACATCGCCGGTAAGGGAATTGCCGACCACAGCTCTTTCAGCGAAGCGGTATATCTCGCAATAGACATTTTTCATTCGAGAAATGAGTATAGTGAAATAGCCAAAAACCCGCTGAAAATCAAGGAAAAAAGCCTTGAATCAAAAAAAGGGCATTAAGCCTTTTGTTATTGTAAATATTTTTTATCTTTGCCCACCCGAAATACGGGGCAAATTGTGTGACGATGAAACAGCTGAATGAGTTTTTGATTTCGTTCGCGGGATTAAAATTAGGAAAACACCAATTTGAATATCAGATTGATAAAAAGTTCTTTGACCAATTTGGTTACGACGAGTTTGAAAGTTGCGACATCACGGTAAACGTGGTTTTCGAGAAAAAGAGCACGATGCTCGAACTTCATTTCAAGCACAAAGGCACGGTTCACGTACCTTGCGATACGACAGGCGAGATGTTCGACCTTGCGATCAAAGGCAAAATGAAACTGATCGTGCAGTTTGGGGATTCGTTCAACAACGACAACGAAGAGCTTTTGATTTTGCCGCATGGCGAGCATCAGATCGATATTTCACAGTATGTGTATGAGATGATCGCGTTGTCGGTTCCAATCAAAAGAGTGCATCCCGGAATAAAGGACGGCACTTTGAAATCGGAAGCACTCGATCGATTGAACGAGCTAAAAGTAGCCCACAAAGAAGTCAAGGAAGACAAAAAAGAAGAAAATACCGACCCGCGTTGGGATAAATTAAAGTCACTGTTAGATAAATAAAAGAATAAAATGGCACATCCTAAGAGAAAGGTTTCCAAGACCAGAAGAGACAAGAGAAGAACACACTATAAAGCAACCGTAGCTACGATCGCAACTTGCCCTATTACAGGAGAAGCGCATTTGTACCACAGAGCCTACTGGCATGAAGGTAAAATGTACTACCGAGGCCAGGTTGTCATCGACAAGGCTGAAGCTGTTGCTTAATACGTTGTAATTCAATACAAATGAACTCTCACCTTGTGGGAGTTTTTTTTGTTACCCTGAATTTTAATCGGAAATAACGATTTCGCAAGCCGTTGCGTTCCGATTTTTTTTGTAATTTCAACAACTTTTACGGGGAAATTCCCAAAGAGAAAATTACCGCATCCTATGAATAAAATCACAGCCGCAATCACTGCTGTAGGAGGTTATGTTCCTGACTTCGTACTTTCGAATAAGGTTCTTGAGACCATGGTCGACACAAACGACGAGTGGATCACCAGCCGAACCGGAATCAAGGAGAGAAGAATTTTAAAAGAACCGGGGAAAGGCACATCTTATCTTGCCATCCAAGCCGCTAAAGATTTGATTTCGCGCGGAAATATAAATCCTGCCGAAATCGATATGGTCTTACTGGCCACGACGACTCCCGACATGCCCGTAGCCGCAACCGCGGTTTTCGTAGCGACCCAAATCGGTGCAGTCAATGCATTCGCTTATGATTTACAGGCCGCCTGTTCGAGCTTCCTTTACGGAATGTCGACAGCCGCCGCTTACATCGAAACCGGACGTTATAAAAAAGTACTCGTGATCGGGGCCGACAAAATGTCTTCGATCATCGACTATACCGATCGCGCAACCTGTATCATCTTTGGAGACGGGGCAGGAGCCGCACTTTTCGAACCGAATCACGAAGGTCTTGGTCTTATCGACGAATTTTTGCGTTCCGACGGAATCGGGCGTGAATATTTAAAGATCGACGCGGGCGGATCGTTGCTCCCGGCATCGAAAGAAACCGTGGAAAACGGTCAGCACTATGTATTCCAGGACGGCAAAACCGTTTTCAAATACGCCGTTACGGGAATGGCCGACGTTTCAGAGAAGATCATGGAACGCAACAATCTTTCAAAAGACGACGTGGATTGGCTCATCGCGCACCAGGCGAACAAACGAATCATCGATGCAACTGCCCAGAGAATGGATGTCGATGAGGAGAAAGTCCTTGTGAACATCGAACGCTACGGAAACACGACATCGGGCACATTGCCACTTTTGCTAAGTGATTTCGAACACAAGTTCAAAAAAGGCGACACCTTGATTTTCGCGGCTTTCGGCGGCGGATTCACTTGGGGATCGATTTACCTGAAATGGGCTTACGATAAAAAATAGAAACAACCAAAATACAAAACCATGGATATCAGAGACATTCAAAACCTTATCCGTTTCGTCGCAAAATCAGGAGCGACCGAAGTAAAATTGGAGATGGACGATTTTAAGATTACCATCAAAACCACCAATGAGCCAAGCACGCCTGAGGTAACTTACATCCAACAAGCGCCGGTTCAACAAATGCCACAGGTCGCGGCTCCACAAGCGGTTGCTCCACAGGCAGCGGCGTCGGGAACTACTGCAGCTCCGGCCGCCGACGAAAATTCAAAATACATCACGATCAAGTCGCCGATCATCGGGACTTTCTATCGCAAACCGGCTCCCGACAAACCGATGTATGTCGAGGTCGGAAGCACGATTTCTAAAGGAGATGTTCTTTGCGTGATCGAAGCGATGAAACTTTTCAACGAGATCGAGTCGGAATATTCAGGTAAAATTGTGAAAATCCTTGTGGATGACATGTCGCCTGTAGAATTTGACCAACCGTTATTTTTGGTTGACCCGTCTTAAGTTATTTTGAATGTTGAGTGTTGAATTTTAAATGGTTTCCGTTTGAGATTCGGTACTCAGCATTTTTCATTTAAAACAGATTTGTATGTTTAAGAAGATATTGATAGCAAACAGAGGGGAAATCGCATTGCGCGTGATCCGTACCTGCCGTGAGATGGGAATCAAGACCGTTGCCGTGTATTCTACCGCCGACGCCGACAGCCTTCACGTGAAATTTGCCGACGAGGCCGTTTGTATCGGTCCGCCGCCAAGCGCGCAGTCGTACCTCAAGATGTCGAACATCATCGCAGCCGCCGAAATCACCAACGCCGACGCCATCCATCCAGGTTACGGCTTCCTTAGCGAAAACGCGAAATTCTCAAAAATATGCCAGGAGCACGGCATCAAGTTCATCGGTGCTTCACCTGAAATGATCGACAGGATGGGCGACAAGGCTTCGGCCAAAGCGACCATGAAAGCGGCAGGCGTTCCTTGCGTTCCAGGTTCCGACGGATTGTTGGAGTCGTACGAGGATGCGCTCCGAATCGCACGCGAATCAGGTTTTCCGGTGATGTTGAAGGCTACGGCCGGAGGCGGAGGAAAAGGAATGCGCGCCGTCTGGAAAGAAGACGAGCTTTTGAAGGCTTGGGAAAGTGCGCGTCAGGAAGCTGCTGCGGCTTTCGGGAACGATGGAATGTACATGGAGAAACTCATCGAAGAGCCGCGTCATATCGAAATTCAGGTCGTCGGCGATGCGTATGGGAAAGCGTGTCACTTATCGGAACGCGATTGTTCGGTGCAACGTCGTCACCAAAAGTTGACCGAGGAGACGCCATCGCCATTCATGACCGACGAATTGCGTGAAAAAATGGGATTGGCCGCCGTTCGCGCCGCCGAGTTCATCAAATACGAAGGCGCCGGGACAGTTGAATTCCTTGTCGATAAGAACCGCGATTTCTATTTCATGGAAATGAACACGCGTATCCAGGTCGAGCACCCGATCACGGAGCAGGTAATCGATTACGATTTGATCCGCGAGCAGATTTTGGTTGCGGCCGGTGTGCCGATTTCAGGCAAGAATTACCTTCCGCAATTGCATGCGATCGAATGTCGTATCAACGCCGAGGATCCGTATAACGATTTCCGTCCGTCACCGGGCAAAATCACGACGCTTCACGCGCCGGGCGGTCACGGAGTCCGTCTCGACACGCACGTCTACGCAGGTTACACGATCCCGCCGAATTACGATTCGATGATCGCCAAGTTGATTACGACGGCGCAAACGCGTCAGGAAGCGATCAACAAGATGAAACGCGCGCTTGACGAGTTCGTCATCGAAGGCATCAAAACGACGATTCCGTTTCACCGTCAGTTGATGGATGAACCGGCTTATGTCGAAGGAAATTACACTACGAAATTCATGGAGTCGTTTAAGATGAACGATCCCGAATAATCGGAATAAAATACCTTGAAACCCGTCTATATGGCGGGTTTTTTATTGCTCCTGGGCGATAGTGAAAAACGAATCCTCCCGATTTCCGAGCAATCCCGCACTAAATAAGTCCGTGTAGATGATAAACGTGATATTGTCGTTGACGGTGAGTTTCTGGAGAGTGTGAACTTGGCGTATCGGTGGCGTGACCGCTGCACCGACGATGGAAAGATTAGCGAACCCCGATCGCGCTACGACGACGCCGTTCTTTACGATCGCCACCCCGAAATTACTCGCTACGGCCAACGCGGCAGTTGATTTTATCTGGACGTCTATGCTGTATATTCCCGCTGCCCTTGCGGTGAACGTCGCGGTTGACGGCGTGTACTCGCTGTTCTCGTCGAAATCCTCGTAATTGAACGGAATCTTCACAGAACCCGCGGTAACGGTCAAAGGTTGATCGGTCGCCGAACTGAAACCGCCTTTCACGTAGGATTTGAGATGGCTCGTGACGACAGCTTTCGACGTCGTGTTCTGCAAAACCCCGGTCGCGTCCGAGACTACTACACGCGTTCGGGCGGTCGTTTCGTCGGTCGTTGAGGTCAGTGTTCGCACTCGTGTATCTCCATTCACGTCGAGCATCGAGGTCGGGCTTGTCGTATTGACACCGACCTGAGCCATCCCTGACAACGAAGTCATGAACAGCCAGAGAATAAGCGTTCTCATAGCGTATAGATTTAGGTATCATAAAGTTACACCTAAATTTAAATAATCGCACAATGAGAACTTAATTATGCAAAATAATTGTGTAATCGTAAAAAAAATGGCTTCGAGCGATTTACCCGAAGCCATTTCAAAAATTTGTCTTTGCCGTTTAAAGCGTTTCCTTGAGCCATTTGAAGAACTCACGTTGCCAAACCATGGCGTTCTGAGGTTGCAACACCCAGTGATTTTCCTCAGGGAAATACAGGAAACGGCTTTTGATCCCGAGCAACTGCGCGGCTTGGAACGCTTCCTGACCTTGTCCGATCGGAACGCGGTAATCGATTCCACCTTGGATGATCAAGATCGGCGTGTTCCATTTGCTCACGCTGTTGATGGGATTGAACTGTCCGTATGTTTTTTGTGCGACCGCGTTGTCTTTTTCCCAATACGCGCCGCCCGAATCCCAATGATTGAAGAAAACTTCCTCGGTCGTGCCGTACATCGACTGTAAGTTGAAGACGCCATCATGCGCGATGAACGTCTTGAAACGCTTTTCGTGTATTCCCGCGAGATAGAACACCGAATAGCCGCCATAGCTCGCTCCGACAGCGCCTAAACGCGATTTATCGACATATTTCTCTTTTGAAACGTCATCGATCGCCGACAAATAATCGTCCATGACCTGTCCGCCCCAATCTTTGGAGATTTTTTCGTTCCATTCCACGCCGTGCCCGGGCATTCCGCGTCGGTTCGGGGCGACGACGATATAACCTTGGGCGGCCATCAACTGGAAGTTCCATCGGAAAGAATAGAACTGCGACAACGCCGATTGCGGTCCGCCCTGGCAATACAATAACGTCGGATATTTCTTGTTCGCGTCGAAATTCGGCGGCAAAATCACCCAAACGACCATATTTTTGCCGTCGGTTGTCTTGACGATGCGCTTTTCGACTTTGCTCAAGGCCAGTTTATCGTACGTCGCTTTGTTGGCAAACGTAAGCTGTTTCCATGTTTTCTTTTTGAGATCGTACGAATACAATTCCGCGGCGTGGTTCATGTCGGTGCGGCTCACGATTGCCGTATTGCCCGTAATGTCGACGATTCCCGCGACGTCGAATTGTCCGTCTGTGAGTTGCGTGACGGTGACCGCAATCTTGGTCAGTCCCGGGAAATTAACTTCGAAAAGTTGTTTCGTTCCGCCGACTGCCGCCGTGAAGTAGATTTTCTTCCCGTCTTTCGCCCACGTGAAATCGTCGACCGTTCCATCCCAATTCGCCGTGAGGTTCATGTTCATGCCGCGGAAACTCACGATGATGTCGTTCTTGTCGGCTTCATAACCGTCGCGCTTCATCTGCAACCACGTCAAATCGCCGCTCGGGGAGAATTTCGGATGCGTGTCGTAACCCAAATTCGCTTCGGTGCGGTTCGTGGTTTTTCCGGTCGCGATGTCGTACTGGTAAATATCGGTGTTCGTGCTTTTCGCGTATTCGGTGCCCGATTTTTTCTTGGCGACATAAACGATGCTTTTCCCGTCAGGCGACCAGGCGTAATCTTCATCGCCACCGAAAGGTTTCTGGGGCGAATCGAACGGCTCGTCCTTCAACAGATCCGTGCCTTTGCTGCCTTCCTTGTTGTCTCGGAAAAACACATGGTTGTACGAACCCGTATTCCATTTGTCCCAATGTCGGTAGTCGAGGCCGTCGTAGATCTGCACGTCCGATTTTTGAAGTTCGGGATAAAAATCCTTGCCTTCGACTTTGGCGAGTTTCACTTCTTCGTCGTAAACAAGATATTTTCCGTCGGGCGAGACATTCTTGTCGTTTAGCAACGATTTGTAGTCACTGATTTCGACAGGATTTCCGCCCGCAACGGGAACCGTAAAATATTTCGAACTCGATTTGTTTTCCTCGACCGACGGAGTCGAGACTTTATACACGATGTTTTTTCCGTCTTTCGAAACGCCGAGTCCGGTCACGCGACCCAGTTTCCAAAGCAATTCGGGCGTCATGACGTTTTGGGCTTTGACAGCGGTCATACTCAATAAAATAAAGGTTAAGCAAGCTATTTTTCTCATATTGGCAGTGTTGAAATGCGGCCTAAAAGTACGGATTAAAAACAAAAAAAGCTGCCCATTGCGAGCAGCTTTCAAAATTGAGTTGAGCGGATTTACTGTTTGATGAAGCGTTTCACCTGCGTTTGTTCGCCCGATGTGATCTCGAGCAAATACGTGCCCGCTTTCAACGTATCGACCTGAACTGATCCGTTCGAAATTTTTCCTTTTCCGACTTGCTGCCCAAGCGTGTTCACGATTCGGAACGTCGCGTTGTCGTCGACATTCGAGATGAAAAGTTCGCTGCCTTGAACCGGATTCGGATATACGGTGTAAGAAATCTGCGGTTGCGATTCGTCCATTCTGCCCGATGAAACGATGTTCACGGTGTAATCTTCGACCTGTCCGTAAGAGAAAGTCTCGCACGAAGTCGGAACTCCGTTGTATTTCATGGAAACGCGCATTCTCGTCGCGCCGTTCAACGCCGAAGCCGGAATCGTGATCGAACCTGAAACCGGAGTCGTCTTGGAAGCGGTTTTCGTCCAAACGGTCTCACCTGAATCAGCGAAATCGCCGTCCTGGTTGTAATCGATGAATACCGCGTAACCTTCGTTGTAAATCGTGCTCGTCCATTGCGGTGTGATCGTAATCGTGTACGCCGAACCTTTCGTTACGTTCGTTGAAAGCGCCGTAAAGTTCGTGTAACCCGTTCCGCCGGTAGAGGTATTGTTGATGGTTCCGAAAACAACTTTCCCGATTTTTTCATCGGCGACGCTATTTCCTTGAGACGTGCAATATGTTACCGATGATGAAAGTGTCGTCACCGAAACCGTATTTGAATTTACCGATTGATTTCCGGCAGCATCTTTCGCAAATACGTAGAACGTGTAGGTCGTTGCGGCCGTCAAGCCTGTAACCGAATACGAAGTCGTTGTCGATGAAGCGAGGAAAGCTCCGTTTCTGTACACATCATAACCTGTTACGCCGACGTTATCGGTCGAAGCCGTCCAAGACAAATTCGTAGTCGTTTGCGTAGTTCCCGAAGCAGACAACGTCGGAGCCGATGGAGCCGTCGTATCTGTCGTCGGAGCCAAAGTCGTCACCGAAACCGTGTTCGAGTTCGCCGATTGGTTGCCCGCCGCGTCCTTCGCTTTTACATAAAAAGTGTACGTCGTCGAAGCTGTCAAGCCAGTCACGGCAAGTGAAGTCGTAGTCGATGAAGCCAAGAAGGCGCCGTTTCTGTAAACATCATATCCAGTTACCGCGACATTGTCAGTCGAAGTGGTCCAAGACAAGTTCGTCGTAGACTGCGTCGTTGCTGAAGCTGATAGCGTCGGAGTCGATGGCGCTGTCGTGTCGCTCGTTCCGCCCGTAATCGTAAAATTCGCGTTCGACATATCGAAGAAAATATGGTTCGTTCCTTTCACCATGATGCGGTTTTGCGTGCCCGGCGTATTTGGAATCGTTACGGCTTGCGTTCCGTCGTTTGGCGTTGCGGCCAAGAGTGTGATCGGGAACGTGTTTCCGCCATCGGTTGAAAGCAAGATGTCGACGTTCGCGCAGTTCACACCGTTCGCAGTGGTTCCGGCAACTGCCCAAGTTACGGTCTGGCTCGATCCGCCGACGTACGAAACCGCCGTGTTCGGAACACTGACCGCAAAAGGTCCTGCAGTCGCGTTGACCGTTACGACCATGTCGTCGGAATTGTTTGCCGCGAGCGAACCTTGATTGTCGCGCACTGTAAATCTAAAGTTTAACGTTCTGGCTACCGTCGGAACGGCTTCCCAAGTCCAAGCGGTCGCGCCTGTTTTCACGGTTTCCAAACGCGGGAACATACGTGAAGTGCTTGTCGTCGGAGAATACGATCTAAAGTTCGGGCCGCCCGTTTTTGTCGCGGTCGGCATCGAATTCGTAGTCGTGCGTTGGTTCATTTGCTCCCAGCAATACGTGAGTGCGCCGCCATTTGCGTCCGAACCTGAACCGTTCAGGATGAAAGGCGTTCCTTTTGGAACCGTATAATCGGCGCCCGCATTTGCAGTTGGGATCGCGTTGCCTGTAACCGTAGTGGTTTGGCAGGTCGTGGTTTTTACGTAGTTCGTAATTTGTTGGATGGAAACCGCGTGGAAATATGCGTCAGAGTGCGCCTGAACGTCGGTAGAACCTGTAATTCCCGCATAACCCATGATCGTAGATCCTGATCCCGGCTCACACTGCGCGATCGTTCCTTCGTTGCTCATTGAGAACGTGTGATTCCCTCCAAATTGATGCCCGATTTCGTGGGCGACATAATCGATGTCGAAGTTGTCACCCGATGGAATCCCGTCAGCCGGGGATGTATAGCCTGAACCTTTTCCAAGCGGAACGGACGTCGTCGGATTTTTACAGACGCAACCGATACAGCCAGCATTTCCACCGCCTCCGGTCGCCCCGAACAAATGCCCTATGTCATAATTCGCGCTTCCGATCGTATTGGTCAACGTCGTCTGTAATTCCTGGTTCCACGCGCCGCCGGCTCCGGTTGAAGCATTCGAATATGGATCGGTCGACGCCGAGGTATAAATCACGGCATCGGTGTTTGAAATGAGGTTCATGTGAATGCCCAAATCGGTTTCGAAAACACCATTCACGCGCGTCATGGAATTGTTGATCGCGGCGAGGGCGAGGGCTTTCGTTCCTCCGAAATACGCGGTATATTCACCCGTGACCGACATTGCGAGACGGTAATTGCGCAGGTTTCCGTCGTCGGCGTTCGGGCGAAGCATGCTCGCGTCAAGGTCTTTCGTGGCCTCGGCGATCACGTTGCAGTCCCATTGCGTGAGCGTCGCCACCTTGTCGCTTTTGCGGTAGACGGTGTAAACGCTTTGGTCGGTCGTATATGGTTCGATGAAAACCGCCGACTTGTCGGGATTGATCGTCATCGACTGCAAACCTAGAGGAGAAATCGAAAAATATACGGTTGCGCCGGCGTGGTCAAGGCTTTTGCCCGTGTAGGATTTGATTTCAGGATAGCGGGCTGCGAGTTCCGGATCCATGTTCGAGAATTCGGTCACGCGGAAACGCTCGAAATTTCCGTCGGGATTCGGCAGTGAAACGATCACGCCGTTGCTTCCCGAGAAACGTTTCGGAGCCTGAGAGACCGCCTGTTTCAACTGGTCAGTGTTGAGTTCGAACAATCTTGGGTTTGTTAGGGATGTCTTGTTGCCCACGATTTGCAAATCGGGGTCTTGGATGGTCGGTTTCCAGGCTTGTCTTCCCTGTTGGGCGAACGAAAACCCGGTCATTGCCAACAAGGCAATAGAGAGTAATCTGTACTTCATAAATTGTAATTTGGGTTAATAGTGATTTAGTTTGAATCAAATATAATAGGATTACGCTAACGTTGGTCGATAAATTTGGGAAATAGTTAACAAATCGATAAAATAGCAATTTGATGTTTAAGTAGTTTGTAATTCATTTCTTAAAATTCAAGAAATATGAGTTCGCCGATGCGATGAAATCACGCGTGAAAAAACTTTGGCGAAATGATTCCCGTTCGCGTCCGATGCTTTATTTTTATGAAAAAATTGAAATGGAACTGAGTTACTGGGAACTCAAAAACTGGTTTTCGAATGTCGATTTTACGATCGTCGGCAGCGGAATCGTCGGGCTTCATGCGGCTTTGCGTTTGCGAGAGCGTTTTCCCGAATCAAAAATCCTCGTTCTTGAAAAAGGAGCGTTGCCTCAGGGCGCGAGTACGAAAAACGCTGGTTTTGCATGCTTCGGGAGTTTGTCGGAAATCATCGACGACCTTTCGACGCATTCCGAGGAAGAAGTTGTCGCTCTCGTCAAGAAACGATGGGAAGGTTTGCAATTGCTCCGGAAACGTCTCGGCGATCAGGCGATTGATTTCAAACCGTACGGCGGCTATGAATTGTTTTTGAAAGACGACGAAGTGCTGTTCCAAGATTGTTTGCAGAAACTCCCATTTATAAATGACATTCTGCGTCCGATGTTCAAGGCCGATGTTTTTTCGAGGGAAGTCGATCGGTTCGGGTTCGGAAACATCCACGACTACGTTATTTTCAATCCGTTCGAGGCCCAGATCGACACGGGAAATATGATGCAGGCGTTACTCAAGCAGGCGGTCGCAAATGATATTTTGATTTTGAACCGAATTGAAGTAACCGCCTTTTCAGACATCGGATCCCAGGTCGAAGTCAGTCTGGACGATTTCACGTTCAAAACGACAAAATTGCTTTTTGCCACAAACGGATTCGCAGGACAACTTACCGATAATGCCGTGAAACCCGCACGCGCGCAGGTCTTGATCACTAAGCCGATCGCCGATCTCGACATCAAAGGCACGTTTCATTTTGACAAAGGCTATTATTATTTCAGGAATATAGGCGACAGGATTTTGTTCGGCGGTGCGCGCAACCTCGATTTCGAAACCGAGGCCACGACGCGATTTGGTAACACCGAAATCGTCCAACAGCGTTTGGAACAACTACTAAAAGACGTAATTTTACCGGGACGCGATTTCGAGATCGAGCATCGCTGGAGCGGAATAATGGGAATAGGAACGAGCAAGAACCCGATCGTGGAAGCGCTTTCGGCCAATGTATTTTGCGGCGTCAGGCTCGGTGGAATGGGCGTTGCCATTGGCAGTCTCGTGGGTCAGGAACTCGCCGATTTAGTTTAAGATTATGATTAGAAAGATTTTCAATTTCATTAAGAAAATAACGATCTGGTTCTTCGCCATTTCGATTTTTTGGGTCATTTTGTTGCGGTTCGTGCCGGTTCCGTTCACGCCTTTGATGGTTTTTCGTTTTTTCGAGAATACTTTTTCAGACAAGGAAGTTTATTTCGGGCACGACTGGGAACCCATTGAAAACATTTCGCCAAATCTGCAAAAGGCCGTGATCGCGAGCGAGGACGCGTTATTTCTGGAACACCATGGTTTCGATTTCAAGGCGATAAAAATCGCACTCAAGAAAAATAAGAAAGGAAAGAAACTTCGAGGCGGCAGCACGATTTCCCAGCAAACCGCCAAAAATGTTTTTTTATGGCAGGGCCGAAGCTGGATCCGCAAAGGGTTCGAAGCCTATTTCACCGTGCTCATCGAGATTTTCTGGAGCAAGGAACGCATCATGGAAGTCTACTTGAACAGCATCGAAATGGGCGACGGCGTTTACGGTGCCCAGGCCGCATCGAGACATTGGTACAGCAAGGACGCCTCGGAGCTCGATAAAAGGCAGGCCGCGGGAATCGCAGCAATCTTGCCGAATCCGAGGAAATTCGCAGCCAGCAATTCCTCGTCATATATCAATAGGAAGAAGAACCGGATCGTTGCCGGAATGCGCGCGGTCAAACTCGATTATTGATGAAATATCTGTTGCTTTTTTTATTTTCGGCCGGTGTTTTCGCGCAGTCAAAAGAGATTGGGCTTGTGCTTGAGAACGATTTGTTCACGTCGTCGGTGAACGACAAATACTATACGAACGGCGTCGAGATTTTCTACCGATATCTGTCAAAAGATACGAGTGAAAACATCGTCAAGAAAATCCACGAGTTCCGCGCCGGGCAATATATCTTCAACCCGCAGACCGTGAAAGCCGCCGATCCGAACATACATGATCGCGCTTTTGCAGGTTATCTTTTCGGGCAATATGCTGAAAGTCGGTTTTACAAAAGCGAATCCATGTTTAGGTTAAATGGGCAAGTCGGAGTCGTCGGGCCAGCGTCGGGCGCCGAACAAGTCCAGAAAACCATCCACGACGTCTTCGGTTACAAGCCTGTTCGCGGCTGGGAATATCAAATCCGAAACACGCTCGCGTTGCAATTGGGCGCGGCGTACTCCAAAAAGATTTTCCGAGGCGATCATTTCGATTTCCACGCGAAAGGAAATGCCGTAGCGGGAACGGCGTTTGCGGGCGCGACCGTTGGCGTCTTGTCGCGCGTGAGCTTGAAACCGTTGCTTCCGATCTATGATTCGACCTTGTACGGAGCCGCGGTCAACAGTGATTTGTCGGCCCGTAAAAACCAAAGCGAATTCTTCTTCTACATTTCGCCATCGGTCAATTACCAACTCTACGATGCGACGATACAAGGCAGTATGTTCAACGACGACAGTCCGATCACGTTCGACCTGATCCCGTTCCGATTCACGGGCGAGGCCGGACTCAAATACCGAAAAAACCGCCTGGATTTATCGTACGCATTTATTTACCGAGGAAAGGAAGCCGACAATTGGGTGAACAAAGGCTACTTTTTCGGGTCGATACAAATCGGTTGGCTGTTGGATTAGGCGAAAAGCGGGTTGTACAATCTCCAATGTTTGTAAATCAATATCGCGTTCAAGACGGCCACCAACAAGGCGAGACCGACTCCCGGAATCGCGAGAAAAAGGTGAAAAAGCAAGATGTTTATGGAAATCGGAGCGAGCAGAATAATTGCGAACGGCACCCATTTCTTGAACAAAAGCATCAATCCGATCGTAACTTCAAGGATTCCCAGCACCGGAAAAATATATCCCGTCGCATTGAGCGAACTCATGAAGGCCGACGCTGCTCCTGCGGGTTCAGGCATCGGTAAAAAAGGGAAGAGTTTGTTGGCGCCGAACACGACCAACATGATTCCAAGTAAAACGCGAACAATCATCGTAAATTTCGAATTCATAAAAGTTTGGTTTTAATGATTAGAGATATGGTAAAAATATAATTAAAAAATTATCGGATAAGCAGTTGCAGGTAAAATGTTGTAAACAATTGTTGTTTGTAATTGACTTCTGTTGCAATTTTCCGATTCCGGAAATTGTGGTAAATCACTACTTTGCAGTATCAACAAAAACGTTCAAAAAATGACAGCACACGAAATTGATTACGAGATTTTCGGCGAAGAAATGCAATACGTCGAGATCGAATTGGACCCGCAGGAAATTGTAGTTGCCGAGGCCGGAAGTTTCATGATGATGGAAAACGGCATCCAAATGCAAACCATTTTCGGCGACGGATCGCAGCAGCAATCGGGGTTCATGGGGAAATTATTGTCGGCGGGAAAACGAATGCTTACGGGTGAAAGTCTGTTCATGACGGCGTATCAGAACCAGAACATGCGCAAGAGCAAAGTGAGTTTCGCGTCGCCTTACCCCGGGAAGATCATTCCGATCGACCTGACGCAATACAACGGGAAATTCATTTGCCAGAAAGACGCGTTCCTGTGCGCTGCGAAAGGCGTCGCGGTGGGAATCGAATTCTCGAGAAAACTCGGTCGCGGGCTTTTTGGAGGCGAAGGTTTCATCATGCAGAAGCTCGAAGGCGACGGAATGAGTTTCGTGCACGCGGGCGGAACTTTGGCAAGAAAAGAACTGGTAGCGGGTGAAATTTTGAAAGTCGATACGGGTTGCATCGTCGGGTTTTCATCGACCGTGCAGTATGATATTGAATTCATCGGCGGAATCAAGAACTCTATTTTCGGTGGCGAAGGTCTGTTTTTCGCGACGTTGCAAGGTCCGGGAACCGTTTTCGTGCAATCGTTGCCATTCAGCCGTTTGGCCGACAGGATCATCGCTTCGGCGCCGCGATCAGGCGGAAGCGGGCGCGATGAGGGAAGTTTGTTGGGCGGAATCGGGAATTTGCTTGATGGAGACAATCGGTTTTAGAAAAGTGCAAGGTGCAAAGCACAAAGTGCAAGGTTGAATTTGTCCGCTGCTTTGCACTCTGCACTTTGCACTCTGCACTCTTTACTAAATCCCGAAGTTCACGCCCAAAGCCACATTTCTCCCAATGTTCGGAATGCCGTCGACTTTCAAGCGCGACAAATGCGCGATATAGGTTTTGTTGAACACATTATTCGCATTAAGATTTACTTCAAACGCCGTTTTTCCGAGTTTTATTTTTCCGCCGAATCCGAGATTTACCAACGTATAATCAGGTGATTTCGTCTCGAATCCACTCACGTTGTCCTGCGCGAACGTCGTCGAAACATTGAGTCGGGCGAAACCGTTCCGGAGCCAGTTTTTTATGTTGAATTCGGTTCGCAAGGTGTTGTTCCAGTTGTTGGCGGGAATCAGCGGCAGATAATCTCCGTTGTCTTTCTTCCCGGTCACGGTCTCGAAACTGCTTTCCAAGTGCAGCCAATCCAAGGGATGCGGATGGAAATGAATGCCCGCTTCTCCACCGAACAACTTCGCGTCGTCCTGAGTATATGCAAAAACGTCGTTGTCATCGAGCGTTTCGCCAGTCGGAGCCGTGTAAATATAATTGCTCACATGGTTGTAAAATCCGTTGATGAAAAACTCGAAATGGCTGTTCTTGTATTCGAGGTTCACATCGGCCTGGAAATTTTGTTCGTTGTCGAGATTCGCATTCCCGATCTCATATCGGTTCGTGCCTTCGTGGACGCCGTTCGAAGTCAATTCGGCCAAATTCGGCGCGCGAAAACCAGAGGCGAGATTTACGCGTAAAACCAAAGCTGTTGCCAAGTTTGCCTTATAGCCCAACGACGCATTGAAGCTGTCGAACGAACGATCCAAAGCCGCGAACGAACCTTCTTCGCCGATGCTTCCATTGGCTTCCGACTCGATTTGCCTATTGTCGTAGCGGATTCCGGCTTGCAACGCGCCTTTCTCCCAAGTAAAATTTGTGGTTCCAAAAACCCCGAAATCATTGACCTCGGCGTTCGGAATCAAATATTCTTCACCGAAATTTTCGTTCGTCTGATGCATTCCCTGGATTCCCGCGATGATCTCGAACTTCCCGAATTGCGGGAAATGGTATTTCAGATCGTAGTTGAGCGTTTGCAGTTTCATTTGCAGAATGGCGTCGTTGCTGTCTTCGAATTCGCGTCGGTCGTTGAAGATATATCCGATGTTGGCGTCGAGACTGGATTTGCCGAAGAAGAAACTATTGTGCAAACTCGCCAAATGGTTGTCGATGCCTTGACGCGGAAACAACGTGTTTTTACTCGTCGATTGTTCACCGATTCCGTCCTCGGGAATGCCCAGATCCAATCGGTTGTAATTGTATCGGAACACGCTCGAGATTGATTTGTTGCTGTAACCGATGCCCGTTTTGAGATCGGTTTCGTTGTATCGCGTGTTCGTGACGCGGTCGCCTTCACCGGTTTCGTAGTCCGAATGTGTCGTGTAACCGCCGCGCACGAGGAATTTCCAATTATCGGATGAAGCTTTCAATCCGAGAGACGAACTGCTTCCGAGCGTATTCGAGAACAGTTTTTGGCTGAAGTCGGCTGCAAATTTATTCGCATCGGCAAACTTCTCAGGATTAAAATACAAAACGCCACCGAGCGCGTCCGATCCGTAAAGCAATGATGCCGGGCCTTTGATGACTTCGACGCTTTCCACGCCTGAATCACTCATGCCCAAACCGTGTTCATCGCCGAATTGCTGGTTTTCGAGTCGGACGCCTTGCGAATAGACCAAAACTCGGTTCGAACTCAAGCCGCGAATCACGGGCTTTCCGATCGATGTTCCCGTCGAAACCTGGGAAACGCCGGGAATCGTCGTAATTCCTTCGATGAGTGACGTGATGCCTTGTTGCTGCATCTGCTTGACGCTCGCGTGTTCGACCTTCATCACGTTTTGCGATTGGAGTTTGTTGAACGCCGTCGATACGATGACTTCGTCAAGGTTGTGTTCGCTTTCGCGCATCGTGACATCAAACGGAGATTGGCTTACGGAAACCGTTGCGTTTTGCGTTTCGAAGCCGACGTACGTGAACACGATGCGCAATTTGTCGGTCGGAATTCCGTTGAAATTATATCGTCCGTTCACATCGGTGACCGTGCCTTTGTGCAAATCAGGCAGATAGACCGAAACGCTGATAAGTGGTTGTTGTTTTTCGTCGCGAACTGTTCCCGACAGTGTATTTTGGCCATTGACAACGACCGAAAAGACCCCGAAAAGGGCCAATAAAAAATATTTCATGTGATGATTTTATCGTTAAAAACAAGATTGCCCCGATTGCTTACGGGATTCGAATTTTATGCGATAAAGGAAGGCGGGCCGCGGTGTGCGAATAAACTTCCGATGAAATACGAAGTGATTTCTTTCGATCGGAAATACGAATAGGCCTGATGGATTTCAGGATTCTGTGTAAAAACTCTCGTGATTTTCGCGCTTATGAACCCGCTGAAGTTGAAATGGCAAACGAAGCAATTGTCGTCTTTGTGGTGCTGGTGCGACAGCTCGTGCTTTGCGTTTGTTTTTTCGTGCTGGCATTTTGGGGACGCGAATTCTTCGGCCAAGTGTTCGATAGAGTGCACCGATTGGAAGGCTACCGAAAATAGGATAGCGATGGCGGCAAGTAGATTGAATATGGCGAATTTTTGCTTCACGCGGTAAAAGTAGGGAAGGAAGGAAAGGGAGACTGTTTTTTTAACTTTTTTTTGCATTGACACGAAGACACGAAGTCACATCGGTTTTTGCATTGGATGTGTAAACGCGTGTTCGTTTGTTTTTGCCACGAAGGCACGAAGACACGAAGTTCTTTGAGTTTACTACTAAAAAAAAGCCGCGCAAGCGGCCTTAGTGTCTTTGTGACTTAGTGTCTTTGTGTCGAAAATTAAACAAGTTGATTGGCGACCAAACGCGATCTGAACCGCGTTCGTAGCGGCGCATTTACGCAAATTGTCAGCGACGATCCACATGTTGAGCGTGTTTGGCTGGCTTTCATCGCGTCGGATCCGGTACATGAAAACCTCGTCTTTTTTTGGGTAACAACGGCATTGGGTGTGTAAACGCGTGTTCGTTTGTTTTTGCCACGAAGACACGAAGTCTAAGTCACACCGGTTTTTGCTCAACAATAAAAAAAAGCCGCGTGAGCGGCCTTAGTGTCTTTGTGACTTCGTGTCTTTGTGTCGAAAATTAAACAAGTTGATTGGCAACCAAATACTCCGCGATCTGAACCGCATTCGTTGCCGCGCCTTTACGCAGGTTGTCTGCGACGATCCACATGTTGAGCGTGTTCGGTTGGCTTTCATCGCGTCGGATCCGGCCTACGAAAACCTCGTCTTTCTCATGTGCGAACAGCGGCATCGGATATTCGAATAAATCAATGTTGTCCTGCACGATGATTCCCGGAGTTTCCGACAATAACTTTCGGACATCGGCAACCTCGAAATCATTCTCGAACTCCACGTTCACCGATTCGCTGTGTCCGCCGATGATTGGCAAACGAACCGCCGTCGCCGTCACGTGAATCGAATCGTCGGACAAAATTTTCTTCGTCTCGCGTGTCATTTTCATCTCTTCTTTCGTGTATCCGTTTTCCTCGAACACATCGATTTGCGGGATGATATTTTTGTGAATTTGATACTTGTAGGCCTTTTCGCCTTCGATTCCGGCGTATTCGTCCTCGAGTTGTTTCACGGCTTTCACGCCGGTTCCCGTAACCGATTGATACGTCGAGACCACGACGCGTTTCACCTTGTATTTCCTATGCAAAGGCGCGAGTGCCAACACCATTTGGATCGTTGAGCAATTCGGGTTTGCGATGATTTTGTCGTCTTTTGAAAGCTCGCTTGCGTTGATTTCAGGTACGACTAATTTCTTGGTCGCATCCATTCTCCAGGCCGATGAATTGTCTATTACCGTAGTTCCCGCCGCAGCGAAAATCGGCGCCCATTCGAGTGAAGTTCCTCCGCCTGCCGAGAAAATCGCGATATCCGGTTGCATGTTCACCGCGTCCTGCATGCCCACGACCTTGAACTTTTGGCCTTTGTATTCGATTTCTTTTCCGATAGATCGTTCCGATGCGACCGGAATCAATTCGGTAATCGGGAAATTCCTTTCGGCTAAAACTTTGAGCATGACTTCGCCTACCATTCCGGTAGCGCCAACGACGGCAACTTTCATAATATGGGATTTTGTTGTGCAAAAATACTTAAAAAAAGGAAACGCCGATGAGACCGATTTAATGGATTTTCGTTGATTTTTTTACTGCGGTAGCGGTGTAGGTGTATTTTGTATTTCGCTTCGCGCGCGTGAAGACCTAACAGGTTTTAAAACCTGTTAGGTCTACAAAAATAACGAAATCCCGAGAATGCTTTTTACATGTTTTCTGCACTAAATCATAAATTTCCATAAAAAAGAACCACGCCTTTCGAGCGTGGTTTAGTTAGAATATGTAATGTAGCGTACGGTGTCTTTCTTAACGATTTTTCAAAGCATCACGGATTTCCATGAGCAATTTTTCTTCGTTCGTCGGGCCGGGCGGTGCGGCAGGAACATCGGCTTCTTTTTTACGGGCTTTTTCGGCGGCTCTCAAAACGACGAAAATGAAGAATGCGATGATAATGAAATTGATGATGGCCTGAACGAAATTTCCGTATGTAATCACTGCGGCTCCCGCGGCCTTGGCTTGTGCGAGGTTGTCGTACGAATTGCCGTCGAGCGTAATGAATTTCTGGGTAAAGTCGATTCCGCCTGTGATCAAGCCGACGATCGGCATAATGATATCGTCAACGGCTGAACTGACAATTTTACCAAACGCTGCGCCAATGACAACAGCCGTTGCCAGGCTCAACACATCGCCTTTCATGAGCGACGCTTTAAAATCACTGAAAAATCCCATATTGTTTGTTTTTAGATTATAAATTAAAGGTAATTAAAAATGTTAAAAACCTTAACATTTTTCTCGATTTATTCTCGATAAAAAACGCGCTTCACACGTTGCGAAATACTCGTAAGAATTTCATATGGAATGGTTTGCAGTTGTTTCGCCATGTAAATCACCGTCGGGTTTTCGCCGAAAATCGTAACTGGATCGCCTTCTTTACAAGTGATTCCCGTGACATCGACCATCAACATGTCCATGCAGACACTTCCTGTGATTGCGGCTTTTTTGCCATTCACGGTCACGAATCCTACGCCGTTGCCCCAAAGTCGTGAGATTCCGTCAGCATATCCGATTGGGATCGTGGCGATTTTCGTGTCGTGATCGGCGATGAAACGCCTGCCGTAACCAACGCTGTCGCCCGCAGGAATCGTTCTGATTTGAGAAAGTATTGATTTTAAAGTCCCGACGTTCTCCAAATATTTTTGTTCCGACGCATCATTCGAAATGCCATACAATCCGATGCCAAGACGAACCATATCGAATTGCGCTTCGGTATAATTGCTGATGCCCGACGTATTCAAGATGTGTCGGATCGGATCGATTCCGAGTTCGGCGATCATAAGCGACGACAGTTTCTCGAACAACGCGATTTGTTGCAACGCGAATGCGTGATGTTGCAGATCGTCGCTCGTGGCCATGTGCGAAAGAATCGATTTCACCTTTACCGATTTGTTGTTTTTCAGCACCGAAATCAACTCCTCAACCTGAGCTTCCTCAAAACCCAAACGATGCATTCCCGTGTCGAGTTTGATATGAATCGGATAATTCTCGAGTTTCTTTTCGGACGCCATTTTTATGAACGCGTCCAGGCCTTTGAAGCTATAGATTTCAGGTTCGAGGTCGTATTGGATGATCGAGGCGTAACTCGTCGATTCAGGATTCATGACCATGATCGGCAGTGAAATGCCCGACGTTTTGAGTGAAATTCCCTCGTCGGCGAAAGCGACGCCCAAATAATCGACTTTATGGTGTTCGAGCAATCGCGCGATTTCGAAACCGCCGTTTCCATAACCGAACGCCTTGACCATGACCATCATTTTGGTTTCAGGTTTGAGCTTCGACTTGAAGAAATTCAGGTTGTGCGAAATCGCGTTGAGGTTAATTTCTAGAACCGTTTCGTGCGTTTTTTCTTCCAGCAGCGCGACGATTTTTTCGAACCGAAACTGGCGCGCGCCTTTTACCAGAATCGTTTCCTGCCCGAAATTCAGTCCGTCGAACGCCGCCAAAAATTCATTCGTCGTATCGAACGTGATGCAATTCACGAACTTATTTTTGAACGCTGAAATCGTCGCTCCGATGCCGATCACGCGGTTGATCTTGTTCGAAATTACGAGTTGCGAAACGCGCGAATACAATTCCTCGTTCGTCAATCCGCTTTGGAAGATATCCGACAAAATCAACGTTTTCTTCTTGTGCTGTTTCTGCGTTTCCAAAAAGTCAAGCGCAATCTTGAGCGACTGGAAATCCGAACTGTAACTGTCGTCGATGATCGTTGAATTTTGGATTCCGTTCTTGACCTTCAATCGCATTTCAACGGGAAACAACATCGAAATCCGGTTCTTTATCGTCGCGTTGTCGTACCCGAAATGCAGCAAGACCATCAAACAGTGCACGGCATTTTCAACCGACGCGTCGTCGCGGAATGGAATCTCGACCTCAAACGCGCGTTCATTCCAAACGATGGAAACGAAAGTGCGTTCGTCGACCGATCGGCGTGACAGGAAAACGTCGGCGGTCTCGTCTTTGAAACTCCAGGAAAACCGTTTCGTGTCGGAACTTATGAAGGTTTCGGTCGTTTTATTTTTATTGTAAATCAGCAGTTCGGAATTTTTGAACAGCTTCAATTTTTCCTTGATTTTTTCGGCGATATTCAAAAAACCTTCGTCGTGTGCGGTTCCGATGTTGGTCAGAATCCCGATCGTCGGCGCGATTATCGGCTCCAGTTTTTCCATTTCCCCGACGGTCGAAATCCCGGCCTCGAAAATTCCCAGATTGTGTTTTTCGTTGATCGAAATTACTGATAACGGCACGCCGACCTGCGAATTGTAACTTTTCGGGCTTCGGATGATGTTGTAATCGGGACCAAGCAAAAAGTTCAGCCATTCCTTGACAATCGTTTTTCCGTTGCTGCCCGTAATCCCGATCACCGGAAATTTGAAATGGCCGCGATACCAAGCCGCAAATTGCTGCAATGCGTGCAAGGAATCGGGTACGACAAGAAAATTCGCCTGGCCTTTCACTTCGTCGGGAATACGCGTTACGACAAAGTTCATCACGCCGGTGTCGAGCAGTTCGCCCAAATAATTGTGGGCGTCATTGTTCGGGCCCGAAAGTGCGAAAAATAGCGTTCCGGCTCCGTTTTGGAGCGATCGGCTGTCGATGGAAATGTTATCTATGGGAAACCCGTCGAAATCCCCGACCCAATGGGCCGATATGACGGGAACGATATTTTTTAAAGTCACGATCAAGCGTTTGGTTCTTTGCGGTGCGGATCGTTTGGCGAAGTTCCGGGCTGGTCGTTGTTTTGCCACATGGCCGAGAAAAATGCGGCGCGGCTCAAGGGTTCGTATTCTTCGGTTTCGCCCAAAAGCACGAGCCGGTCGGAATCTGATTTTCGGAAGGAATAATTCGCGAGATTCCCGGTTCGCGTGCAAACGGCGTGGACTTTCGTTACATATTCGGCGGTTGCCATGAGTGCCGGCATCGGCCCGAACGGATTGCCTTTGAAGTCCATGTCGAGTCCGGCCACGATCACGCGGATTCCCTGATTGGCCAAATCGTTGCACACGCGAACGATCTCGTCATCGAAAAACTGCGCCTCGTCAATCCCGACGACGTCGCAACCCTGGGCCAAAATCGCAATATTCGCAGCTGCGGGAACAGGCGTGGATCGGATTTCGTTCGAGTCGTGCGATACGACCATTTCATCGTGATAACGCGTATCGATCGCGGGTTTGAAGATTTCGACTTTCTGCTTGGCGAACTGGGCGCGTTTGAGCCGTCGGATGAGTTCCTCGGTCTTACCTGAAAACATCGAGCCGCAAATGACTTCTATCCAGCCAAATTGTTCTTTATGGTTAACTGTATTTTCGAGAAACATTTCGTAAATTTCGCAGTATAAGTGAATCGATTTCGCTTGTTATGAAAATGTTGAAACAAGTTCATAGTGCAAGCCGAAACCGTATCGTAATTTTTATATTTTTACGCCTTGAGGCCGTTTCCAAAAGTAGGAAATTTTGCTTCAAATAAAACAGGAACGCCATTTTTAGATTGTGCCTTAACCACACCATAAACTCCAAGTCATGAAGAAGAAGCTCGAAGCCGAACTTATAAGCCTTGCCCACCGAATTTTACAGCTCAAGAACAAATCGGAGATTGCCGTTTTGCACGAAGAAGCGCGAAAGTTGTATGAAAAATTGTCGGTGCTGCGCTTTGCCGAAGAGCATTTCGCCGATGCAAAACCTACGATCGGAATGGCCGAAGTCGAGGAAAAACTCGAAAACGAGGCTGAAGAAAAAGTAATCGTCGGTGAAATTCCTGCCGAGGAAGAAGTTCCGGCGGCCAATGAGATCTCAGCGATGGTCGAGAATTTGGCGGCGTCGAAAAACGTGAGCGAGGAATTTACGGCCGATTTGTCGGAACGGGAAGAGTCGGAAAACCAAGATTCGGACGACGAAACTCAAGAAGTGGAAGAACCGGAAGCGGAAGTCGAGGCGCAAGAAGAAGCTGAAGTCGCTGCCGAAGCTGAAACGGAAATCTCGGCATCGGAGGAACCGACTGACGAACCTGAAGAAAAACAACAAGACAAACCCGAAGAAATCCAAGATGATTCGGATGAAATAGTGTTCAAACAACCCGAACCGGAAACTGAAGATTCGGAAGAACCGAAATCGGAAGAGCCGAAAGAAGATTCGGAAGAACCGAAAACCGAGGAAATCGAATCGCCGACTTTTGAAGAAGGAACGCAACTCGACCAACCCGAGGCCGTAGAAGAAATCAAGTTTGCCGAAGAAGCGAACGCAGCCAGCGCTTTATTCTGGGAAGCGAAACCTGAAGATGTTCCGGCAGCGGAAACGAATACCGAAGTTCCCGCCGATTCGAAACAAGACGATTTCTTTACGCCGAAGTTCGAATTGTCGTTCGATGCAAAAGACGACGAAATCAAGAAAGAAGACACGCCATCGCCGACTTTCACGTTCGATGATCTGCTCGGGAAAGACTATGCCGATCCTGTTTTCGTGAAACCCGAGGACTTGCACAAGCCTGAGGACAAACCGAATTTGAGTTTCACGAGCGAGCCTGTCGAAGAACCGAAAAAAGAAGTGATCCCGATTACGCGTTCGTTCGACAATTCGAACGTGATTCCCATAAACAAAGACGACAACCGCACGATTTCATTGAATGAGCGCTTGTCGAAAGGCATCACGATCGGGCTCAACGACCGCATCGCGTTCATGAAAAACCTGTTCAACAATTCGAGCGAGGATTACAACCGCGTGTTGTCGCAGCTTATTACGTTCGATAATTTCGGCGATGCCAAGAACTTCATCGAAAACATCGTGAAACCTGACTACGGAAATTGGGAAGGCAAGGAAGAATACGAGCAGCGTTTCATCGAGATCGTAGAGAAAAGATTCCAATAAATGGGAAAACTGTTCCTTGTCCCGACGCCGATCGGCAATCTCGAGGACATGACGTTCCGCGCGATTCGCGTGCTTCAGGAAGCCGATTTGATTTTGGCCGAAGACACGCGCAATTCGGGAAAGCTCCTAAAGCATTTCGACATCGGGACGCACATGATCTCGCATCACATGCATAACGAACATCGCGCCGTCGAGCAATTGATCGCGCGCATGAAATCGGGCGAGACGTTGGCGTTGATTTCAGACGCGGGAACGCCCGCAATTTCAGATCCCGGATTTTTATTGACGCGCGCCTGTGTTGAAAACGGTATCGACGTGGAATGTTTACCGGGCGCGACTGCTTTCGTTCCGGCGCTCGTGAATTCAGGACTTCCGAACGACCGTTTTATCTTCGAGGGATTTTTGCCCGAAAAGAAAGGCCGACAAACACGTTATTTGGCACTCGCCGAGGAAACCCGCACGATGATTTTTTACGTTTCTCCACACAAATTAGTCAAGACTTTGGGCGAATTCGTGCAATATTTTGGAGAAGACCGACAGGTTTCCGTCTCTCGAGAACTGTCGAAAATGCACGAGGAAACCGCACGCGGAACAGCTTCGGAGGTCTTGAAGCACTTTGAAAAAGGAACCGTGAAAGGGGAAATCGTCGCGGTCGTGGCCGGAAAGAGAACGTAATTATCGGCAATGCGTCAGTTGATTTTTTTCATATCGACGATTTTTTCACTTGGTGCGCACGCCCAAACTCCGGCACTCGATGCGGAACCTAAACCTTATCGGACGATTCAGCATTATGGCGACAGCGTCAAGACCGAGATAAAGCGCGTCGTGAAGATGCGGGCGAAAATGTCGAACCGGCCTGATACGTTAGCAATAATGGAATACGTCGAGGGCAAGGTGAGTCGTTATATTTCTTTCTCGTTGCAAGCGAAACGCGAATCGACTTACGATTATCAATACATCGGTTCGTCGGAAATCCAGACCAATCACAAACCTGAATCTTTAAAGGGTCAGCGGCTATCGATCAAACGGCTTTTGGCGAAAGACGGTAAACCTACAAGTACTTACAATTGGACGGTGCTCGGAAAGGATACGATCAATAATGTGAAATCGGTTTTCGAGTATGATGAGCAACGGCGTCAAATCCTTGTCACGGAATATCAATTCGGCAAATTGTCGTCGAGGAGGCAAAGTGTGTTCGACGGTGAAAAACTCAAGGAATATCGGCTTTTTGTGAATTTGGGAACCGTCAACGAACGGCCGGGCTCGAAATATGAGTTCGCCTATGATGAGTCGGGAAATTTGTCAGAAATAAAACTGCATTACTTCATTAAGGGTAAATTTGAGTTGGAGTCGGTTAAAAAATTCGAATATCAAGGCGATAAATTGATTCGGAAAATAAATAGCAAACCCCAAGATTCAACGAAGAATTCCTCGGCGACTTTCGCGTACGATCAAAAAGGAAACCTGGCACGTTTGCTGTCAAAGCGAAATGGTGATTCCATAAAAGTGGACATTCAATACGACGATTTGAACCGAGTTTCCAAGAAGAATGTCCACATCATGAGCACAACGATGTTCGAAGAATTCCCGATGTACGTCGAGCGCGGCGCTAAATTTCCATACAAGGTTGAAGAAAATTATTTGTACGACTCACGAGGCAATCTCGTCGCCATAGAGAAAAGTGCCGACGGATCAATAATCGAACGCCTGATTTTCGAAATCACGTATTGGTAAATCATAAGCGGACGCTTTACCGAAATCCTTAAAATACTTTTAAATTTTTTGCGAATTTGTTGAATTTCAACCGAATTGGATAATTTTGGCGTGAACCAAACACATTTATCATGGCACAGAAAGTTTCAAATGCATTCATCGCTGCATCGTGGATCGCGTTGTCGGCGGGAATAATCGGGTACATCGTCGGGCTTGCACGCGCCGACATGGAACTCAATGAAAAAGGATATTATTTTACGGTTCTGATGTTCGGCATCTTTGCCGTGATCTCGTTGCAGAAAGCGGTTCGCGACCGCATCGAGAGCATTCCCGTAACCGATATTTACTACGGAATCTGCTGGACGGGAACGATCATGGCGATCGCGCTTTTGATCATCGGATTGTGGAACGCGACGATTCTACCAAGTGAGAAAGGGTTTTATGCTTTTGCGTATCTGTTGGCGGTTTTCGGGGCGATTGCGGTTCAGAAGAATACGCGCGACAACTTGGTTGCGGAGTCGTAAGAGTTTTTAAGCGGTTAACGTAAAAGTTTTTGAACAGTTGAGGTAGTTAAGAATAGTTAAGTCTGACGCTTACTTCAACGTTCAAATCCGTATCCGTAAAAGAAACCGCTTGTCGCTAAGGCAAAAACTTTTTTTGAACCATTACGATAGTTAAGTGAATCAATAGTTTTCGAATAGGTGAACTATTCTTATTAGCACAATCTTTTAACTTCCTTAACTATCTTAACTGTTTAAAAATCAAACACCCAAATCCACAAACCTAAATTGTTTCCCGCTGAACAAGCCCAAGTCACTCAACTTCAAATCGGGAATCACGAGCAACGCCATGAACGATAGCGTCATGAAAGGCGCTTTCAATTCACTTCCCATTTCCTTCGCCATCGCGTCGATTTCCTGATATAATTTCGCGGTTTCGACGCAATCTTTATCGCTGATGATTCCCGCGATGGGCAACGGCAGGATTTTTTTGTCGGATTTGTTTACGGCGCAAACGCCACCCGAATTTTCGATGATCAGGTTTACGGCCGAACAAATTTCCTCGTCCGACGTTCCGACCGCGATGATATTGTGCGAATCGTGCGCGACCGAACCCGCGATTGCGCCTTGTTTCAATCCGAAATTCTTGATGAACGCGACAGCCGGTAGTACTTCTTTGTATCGGTTGACGACTACGATTTTGAGGATGTCGTTTTCGGCGTCGGACACGAATTTTCCATTTTCGATTTTCGGCGTCAGATGCAATTCGTTCGTAATTAATTGTCCGTCTAACGCTTCGATGACGCGGATTGTTTCGGACGTCGCATCGATTTCGAAATCGGTTACATTTTTTTGTCGGATGTTGAAATTATTGGGTTTCTCGAACGCCACGTTTTCAATGGACGATTCACCGTTTTTCGCGACTGATTTACCGTTGATGAACGTCTGCAAGACCTTGAATTCTCGCAAATCTTCGATGACGATAAAATCAGCCGGATCGCCTTCGCACAACAGGCCGACGTTCATATTATAGTGTTTCACGGGATTCACGCAAGCCGATTGCAGCACTTTGAACACGTCGATCCCTTTGGCGACGGCTCTTGCACAAAGTTCGTTTATATGTCCGATGAGCAGATCGTCGGGATGTTTATCGTCGGAACAAAACATCATGTTCTCGAAATTGTCGGGCAACAAATCGATGAGCGCATTGAAGTTCTTGGCGGCGCTTCCTTCGCGGATAATGACTTTCATGCCGAGCCCGAGTTTTTCCTTCGCTTCGTCGAACGTGAAACATTCATGATCAGTCGTTATTCCCGCCGAAATATATTTTTTGAGGTCGTCGCCTCGTAATCCGGGCGCGTGTCCATCGATCGGTTTATTGAAATGTTTCGCCCATTCGATTTTCTTGTGGACTTCGGCATCATCGAAAATCACGCCTGGGTAGTTCATCATTTCGGCGAGGTAATAAATATCGGGCGAGGCGAGAAGCGCGGCGATTCCGTCGGAGTCGATTTCAGCTCCTGCGGTTTCGAAAACTGTCGCGGGAACGCACGATGGCGCGCCGAAATGAAACTTAAACGGCGTTTTCTTCCCGTTTTCGATCATGAATCGGACGCCTTCGATTCCCAACACGTTCGCAATTTCATGCGGGTCCGAAACCGTGGCGAGCGTTCCGTGCGTGACCGCGATCTTGGCGAATTCGCTTGGGACGAGCATTGAACTTTCGATATGGATGTGCGCGTCGATAAAACCCGGTAATATGAAGGTGTCGACGTCGTGGTCTTTGTGGATTATTGACGTGATTTTTCCTTTCTCGACGGTGATTTCACCGGGAAAAATGTTTCGATTTTGGATGTCGACGATTTGGCCTTGAATGATCATGGTTTTTTAGGTGCGAATGTCGCGAGTTGGGATTTGCACATGAGAAGTTTGGTTGAAGGTTGTTATCGGATGTGAAATGGGAATCTCCGCTTTATCGGGTTTTGCAGACCTAACAGATTTTTAAAATCTGTTAGGTCTAACGAAAATAAACATTTTCGAAGACATTTCGCTACATGTTTTCTGCCTAAAATCACAAAAAACACACACCTCAAAACTTTTAAACATTCACCGATTTTATGCAAAAAATCTGTACTTTTATCCCATCGACTCCATTCAAAATCAATCTTATGCGCTGGACTTTTCCTTCTCCCGTCAATCCCCAAACCACAAGGCAACTCGCCGAATCCTTGAATGTCGAACCACTCGTGGCGCAACTGCTCGTGCAGCGCGGGATCGAGACGTTTGACGAGGCCCGACAATTTTTCAGGCCCGAACTTTCAGACCTGCACGATCCATTCCTGATGAAAGACATGGACAAGGCCGTCGCGCGCATCGAATCGGCGATTGATAACGGCGAAAATATCTTGGTTTTCGGAGATTACGACGTCGACGGAACGACCGCGGTTTCATTGGTTTCCTCGTATTTGAGAAGCCATTATCCGAACATCGCGACCTATATTCCCGACCGGTACAAGGAAGGTTACGGCGTTTCCTATCTCGGGATCGATTACGCCGACGACAACGGTTGCTCGCTCATCATCGCGCTCGATTGCGGCATAAAATCGATTGAACATGTCGCGTACGCCAAAGAGAAAAACATCGACTTCATTATTTGCGATCACCACAGGCCGGGCGATATTTTGCCTGATGCCGTCGCTATTTTAGACCCGAAGCGCGCCGACTGCGATTATCCGTACGATGAATTGTGCGGTTGCGGCGTCGGATTCAAATTGATTCAGGCGCTCGGGAAGAATCGCGGAGAGACGATCGAGGATTTGCTTCCGTATCTCGATTTGGTCGCCGCTGCGATCGCGGCCGACATTGTCCCGATGACAGGCGAAAACCGGATCCTCGCTAAATTCGGGCTCCAGGTAATCAACTCATTCCCGCGTCCCGGCATAAAAGCGTTGGTCGACCAAGCCAAGAAAAGCAGTTTCGATATTACCGACGTCGTGTTCATCATCGCGCCCCGGATCAATGCAGCCGGACGGATCCGACATGGCCATCACGCAGTCGATCTGCTCACGGAAACCGATTTTGAGACGGCAAAAATCTATGCCGGTGAAATCGAAAAGTATAACGTCGACCGCAAAAGTCTCGACAAACGGATTACCGAGGAAGCGTTGCGCCAGATCATCGAAAATGAGGAGAGCGAACGTTCCTCAACGGTCGTTTTTCACGAAACCTGGCACAAAGGCGTGATCGGGATCGTCGCGTCGCGCTTGATCGAAACCTATTATCGGCCGACGCTGGTGTTTACGAAAAGCGAAGGAAAGCTCGCGGCTTCGGCCCGATCGGTTCGCGGTTTCGACGTGTACAACGCGCTTGAAGCCTGCGCCGAATATCTCGAGCAATTCGGCGGACACATGTATGCGGCTGGTTTGACACTTAAAGAGGAAAATTATTTGCTGTTCAAGGAAGCTTTTGAAAAAGTGGTTTCAGAAACATTACATCCTGATTTGAAGACGCCCGAGATTTCGGTTGACGCCGAGATCGATTTCGCCGACATCACGCCTAAATTTTTCAGGATATTGAAGCAGTTCGAACCTTTCGGGCCTCAAAATATGACGCCGGTTTTCCTGACGAAAAATCTGTATGACACGGGTTTTGCCAAGCGGATAGGCGAGGATGAAAAGCATTTAAAACTGTTCGTGAAGCAACGCGATTCGGGTGGAATTTCGGGCATCGCGTTCGGATTGGGAAGCAAATTGGATGTCGTGAAAAATCAACAGCCTTTCGAAGCGGTTTATTGTATCGACGAAAACGAGTGGAACGGCACGATTACGCAGCAACTTCGAGTGAAAGATATTCGATCGATCGGTTGATAAAAGCCAGATTATTATTTAGAACGAATTTAAATAATTTCTATATTTGCGCAAAGCCGACGTAAAAATCCCTGCTATGCGACAAATCGAACCCATATATGTAAACGATCACGGAACTTCATTCTACTGGAAACAATCTGACGGGATCGTAACCGACAAAGTGCAATTGGTGTTCAAGGAAACCGGATTTTACTTCAGCGAAGAAGAGCTCGAAACGTTCGCCAGGCTCATCGAAGACAGCTGCAGGAAAAACACATGCGACGGTTGCGCAATGCGCCACGAATGTGTGAAATTCCTTCTCAAAACGCCGGTTTCACAAATCGACTTGGCGGTTTCCATGTACGAATTGAATGGAATCAAAGACCTAGTGCAAGGAACTTTGTTTCGCATGCAATTGCAGAAATTCGTGTTCGGGATCGGACGAAATTAGCGCCTTGATCTATGCTTCGGCTTGCTTTCGGGCGCCGGGGGCGGAGTCGGCGCCGGCATGCTCGACTTGTCCTCGAATGACAGGATGAATATCTTGAAGTCGTCTATATCGGTCGGCTCCAACGATTTTGTCTTGGCAAGCTCGAAACTTTCTATCGCGTCTTTCTTGATGTCTTTTGAAATGATTTTCTTGAAACTTTCAGACGCTTCTTTAGCGGTCCTGTTGCAATATGCGGCCCAGTTCTCGCCTTTTTTGAATTCGTCGGTGAAATAATGTAGCCAATGTAATTCGCACGTTCCTTCTTCGAAAACGTATTGGACCATTCCGCCTTCGATAGCCAATTGGAGTTTCCTCGCAGCCTCGACGACGTCTAAAAAATCCTCTTGTTTCCAGCCGTATTCGCTGCCGCTTTGGACGCTTTTCTCAAGAAGTTCAACGGGAAGCCTATGTTCTAAATGTTCTGTCATGGTAATTTGGTTTGTGGTTGGGTGCGCTCGTTTTCGTATTTGAGCAATTCGAACGAAACGCCGTCGAACACGCCATAGGTAAAATACGAAATCCAATCCCCCAGGTTTACGTACGACGAATGTTCGCCGACTTTGATGATCATCGGTAAGTGGCGATGCCCGAAAATCAAGTAATCGTAGTGTTTTGTTTCAAGTTTTCGCTTCGAATATTGGATCAGCCATTCTTTGTCTTCGCCCAGAAACGTCACGTCGGCGTCGCCGGAGATCAGTTTGTTCTTCACCGAAAGATATTGTGCGAGTTTCACGCCGACATCAGGATGCAACCATCGGAACAACCACTTCGAAAACGGATTCGTGAATACCTTTTTCATGCGCTTGTACCCTTTGTCACCCGGACCTTTTCCGTCGCCGTGCCCGATCAAAAAATGCTTTTCATTGAACGTGAATTCCATATTGTCGTGATAGACGGGAATGTTGAGTTCTTTGGCGAAATAATCGTTCATCCACAAATCGTGGTTGCCGACGAAGAAATAGATCGGAATGCCCGAATCGCGAATCTCAGCCAATTTCCCCAAGACGCGCACAAAACCTTTTGGCACGACGCGCTTGTATTCGAACCAAAAATCGAACAGATCGCCCAGGATGAAAATCGCGGCCGCGTCGTGTTTAACCTCGTCAAGCCAAGCCACGAAACGCTTTTCACGCGGAAGGCTTTGCTCCATCGTGGGTGCGCCCAAGTGTTGGTCAGAGGCAAAGTAGACTTTTTTGTTCGGCGGAATCTGCATTTATAATTATAAATTATAAATTATAAATTTTGAATGAGCGTTCGGAAGGACGTTTTCGTTCATGACTTAAATTTCGTTATCGCTCGCGAACCATTCGGCGTACGATGAATCCGTTTCCTGAAGGCGCAGCGAATGCAGTTTTATGTGTTGCGGAAGTCGCGCTTTGATCTTGTGCGAGAAATCGGTGACCATATTTTCGCTCGTCGGCTGATAATCGACCAAAATCACGTGATGTCCGCGCGATTTCAATTCGTCGGCCAATTCGACATGAGGCGTGTTTCCGTTAAAAACGGTCGCGTGATCGAACACATCGACGATTTCCTCGCGCACGATTTTCTTGAGGTCTGAAAAATCGATGACCATCCCGAATTTCACGTTCGACGAATCCTCGATCGGCTGCCCGATTACAGTTACCGACAATTTATAGCTGTGACCGTGCACGTTTTTGCACTTGCCGTCGTAGCCGTAAAGCGCGTGGCCGGTCTCGAAATTGAATTGCTTTGTGATGCGGATATTGGGCATATCTGGATTTTAACGTCGTTGAGTTCGGCCATGTGGCGCGACCCGGCAAAGGTAAGCATTAAACGCCTAAGGCAAAAATGTGGCGTAAGTTGTCCGCGATCAGCTCCATCGCATTCGTTTTTTGAGGCTCGTGATGTGCGCCAAGTGGTGGTTTCCGTGCCAGGCGTATGTGAAAATCAATTGTTCGATCGGGATTTCCCTTCCGTGTTCGGGATGAATGAACGTGCGACGCAGATCAGTTTCGGAAAGACTTTTCAGCAAAACCGACAAGCGGCCGTGAATTCCGTCGAGCATTTGCAAAGCGGGTGAGATCGGTAATTTGCTGTCGGCAAGTTCGGCCCAAAGCGCTTCTTCGTACGGTTTTATCGTGGGTTTATCTTCAGTCAACGCCAATTTGAAGCGCGTGATCGCATTCATGTGGCTGTCGGCGCAATGATGTACGACTTGACGAACCGTCCAACCTTCGGGGCGATACGGCGTGTCGAGTTGATCGTCGGATAAATCTTGCGTTTCGAGACGTAATTTAAGCGGAAAATTTTCGATCTCGGCGATTGCTTTTTCGATGAGGTCGCTTGTAATCCCGGTCGGTTTTTCGAATTTCCCGATCGGATAGCGAAGTTTTTCCATTTCTTCTTTCGTGAGTACCATTACGATTTCCTGAATTGTGCGAGCGCGTTTTTCGTAAAGCCTGACAACACCAAATTTCCCGAGATCGCCGCGCGTTCGTACAGCAATTGTCCCCAATGTTCGGTGCCATTCCACAGTGCTTTTTTCATTTCGCGAAGCGCTTCGGGATTGTATGACGCGAGATTCTCGGAGAACGATTTTAACGCGCCGTCCATGGATTCGGTGTCTTTGTAAACGTTTGGATACAGGCCCTTTTCTTTTGCCCAGTGCGCGCTTTTCCATTCGGTCGGGCTCAAGGCAAGCTCCGATAATCCCGCGAGTCCGATTTTTCGTTCCACGGCTGGCGCAATTACGAACGGGCCGATTCCGATGGCGAGTTCCGATAGTTTGACAAGCGAATTTTCGGTCGCAAAAACATAGTCGCACGCAGCCGCTAAACCCACGCCACCACCGACCGCTTTTCCCTGAACTCGCCCGACGATCAGTTTCGGACACACGCGCATCGCATTGATCACATTGGCGAAACCCGAGAAGAATTTTGTGCCACCGTCAAGATCAATTACGGCGAGTAATTCATCGAACGAGGCGCCAGCACAAAACGCGCCTTCGCCTTCACTGCGCAATACGATTAGAGAGACTTCGGCGTCCCGACCGAGCATTTCCAGCGCATCTGTCAATCGCTGTAAGAGCGCAGCGGGAAATGAGTTTCCAGACGGATGTCCAAAGGTTATAGTTGCTATTTTATTGTCGTTGGTTACGGTAAGAGTTCCCGGAGCTGTCATTGCGGTAAATTTTATCTAAAATTACACTTTTTAGAAAAACCGCTTCCGTATTTTGTCTAAAAG